>JAVBKZ010000095.1:0-47450 GCA_031553755.1 Bacteroidales bacterium
TAAATGAATAGCGATAAACCAATAACGGAAAGGTAATTGAGAACCGTGCATGACTGTGTTGGCGCGTAAACTTTGACGTTTACCGCATTTTTTACATTCATAATTATCTTTGTCTTTTTTCCAATAGTGGTCTTTGCTGCCACAATGAGGACAAATACTCCTTGTTTATCCCGATATTCCTTGAACTTGGACTTGGACATGCAACTGCCTTCGTCCGGATATTGGGATCCAAAATTTAATAAATTCATAATCTCTCTGATTTATATGCAAATATAATCATTAGAGGCGAAATAATGGATATTCATTATTTGTTATCTATATTAAGCAGAAAACTCCCAATGTTCAATTTTATATTGACCATCGGGAGTTTTTCAGTATTGCTATTTCTTCGGCATATACTTCCAGTTCATTGGGGGATTGAATCCGGAAGAATTTGAACAGTTTTCATAATGCCATAATATCAAGTAGTCGTTTGTAACGATACGTTTCAATTTACCACAGAAGATAAAATTCCAGCAGGGGGAAATACAAATTATTTTTTCGATGTTTCAGGCTTTTTTGACGTTTTTATTCTTGAAGTAATTCATCAAAATTTATTCGTGGAGGAGGAGTGTCTTCTTCTTTTCGTTTTTTAGCTATAAAAATGTCGAATCTGTCGGTTGGTCTTAGATATTCGAAATCAATAAAATCTTTTAAAAATTTTTCTTCAGGTTTTAGATCGGGTAGGGGAATGGTAGATCCTTTTGAGGCGGGCCTCCAAATTGTTTTTGCAGGTTTCCTGTTTTTAATATGTATAGTCAAATAACTACTTTCAGTTTTATTGAGTCCGATAAAAGAACCGTTTTCTTCTATCGGATAAAAAATAGTTTCAACATTTCCACTTACATCAATCAATCGAATTTCTTTTTCTAAAAAGTATAATTTCATATTCGTACCTTTCAATTGATTATAATAGGTCGTGTCTACTTTTTCGATTGAAAAAGCGTAGTTAATAATATGTGCCCTGTCTATTGTGCTATCGTTGAAAAATATGGCAATAGTATCTCCTGTTATTTGTCTGTTTTCATTCCAAAGAATAGGATTTGTATACATATATAGAGTAGAATCTTTGGTATTGAATTGTAGGGAATCACACACGCCTTGCATGTCTATTCTGTAGATACGTACACCATGATATGCTTTTAATTCACGTTCTTCTCCTATTGTTAACATTTTTAATGTATCCGCGTGAAGGAATAACGAATCTTGTTGAGAATATTCGATGAATTGAGCCGAGTCTGTTGCGAATGAAATGTTATTTGTCTGATCCATATATCCATAATTTCCGGTAAGAATTATTTTTTTTACGGTATCATTCAAAAACATATTACCAAATGCTTCTGAGAAACCTGTAGCCCTGTTATGGTACAGCGAATCGGCAGTCATGAATTGTGTTTTTTCTTTGTTTTCTATAACAGAACGGTCAAATAACATTGATTGGTTAGTGTTAGTGTTATACCATCCTCGACTTGAATAGATGGTTCCGCTATCGGATTTAATAACCGATGGACCGAGTATTGTCGCTATTCTTGATTCGGTAGAATATTTTAATGTGTCGGAGGTCAACACAAACTGCTGATTCGTTAATTTTACGTCTTTTTTGAAATATGCGAGTTTGGTTTCCGGAGAATATTGGCCGTATATAGAGGTCAACTCGTTTTGAGGGTCGACAATCATCCCTCCTTCCATATAATAACCGATATTTAAATTCCTGTCGTAATTTAAACTATCTGTGAAAAGGGTAACACTGTCGTTTTCCATTCTGACGTTGTGTCTCATTTTCGCGAGGTTATTATTTCCTTCGTAAATGAGATAATCTCCATAAATGAAAATACTGTCTCCTTGTTCAATACGAACGTTAGCGAAAGCTTCCAGAATATTTGCCTGATCGTAAAGGTATGCGCTATCACAATACAAATATGCGCTATCATGTATAAACACTACATTGCCATGAAATATATGTATATCGTTGCTTGTAGGTCTTTTACTTAAAATATCCGCGTTTTTTACAGTTATTTTTGTAGGTGTTTGTTGTTTTTGAAGAGGGCTTTGTATCATCCCTAATGTGGTAAAAGAGATAAAAAACAGACAAAAAATACTTGTCAAAGATATTTTTTGCCTGTTTTTATTATGGGGAAATATTGATTTTTTCCTCATATTACAATTTTTTATCGCTTTGTTTTTCATTATTATTTCAACCATCCATCTCTTTGGAAGTCACAATTTTTCCAGTTATCGTTGATTTTAATGTAGGTTTCTTTTTGTTTTTTGGCAATCCATTTATTGAGAATTTCTTCTCTTTTTTGATTTTCAACAATTGTTTTCAGAATCTGATAGTCGTCAGAAAGATTAGCTTTGTGTCCTTCTGTCCGGGATTTTAATTTAACGATAGCGACAACTTCTTTTTGATTGGAGGTATTAATCATTGTGAAAACGTTTGAAATTTCCCCGACTTTCATGTTATTTACAACTTTTCCTATTTCTTGTGGAAGTTCTTGCATTTCGAAACGGGAAGTTCCCCCATTTAAGCTTCTTTGATCCGAATTTACTAATAATCCTTTGTTATTTCTCGTATTTTTATCATAAGAGATATAGGTCGCGGCATCTTCAAAAGTAAATTTATTATTTTTAATATCATTCGAAATTGAATCTAATTTTAAAGAGGCTTCACTTAGTTCCTGTTCTGAAACCTTTGGTTTTAACAGGATGTGGCGAACATTGATACGATCGCCTCGTTTTTCTATCAACTGGATGATATGATAACCGTATTCGGTTTCAACTATTTTAGAAACTTTTTTAGGAGTATTCAGTGAGAACGCGACCGATGCGAATTCCGGAAGCAACTGACCTTTTCCCATGAATCCTAATTCTCCTCCCATTTTCGCGGATTCTTTATCTTCCGACCATAAACGAGCCAAAGTAGAAAACTCACGTTCTCCTTTATTTACCTGATCTGTAAACTCTCTTAACCGATTTTTAACTCTATCGATTTCATCTATTGATATTTTAGGTTCAATAGTTACAATTTGAACCTCTACAGAGGTGGGGATATAGGGTAAACTGTCTTGTGGTAAACGAGAATAGAATTTACGGATATCTCCTGGCGTTAGTTTCAGGTTTCCGATGATTTTTCGTTGTACTTCTTTCGTGATTTGTTGGTCTCTAACAGTTTGTTTTAGTTCTTCTCTGATTTCGCTTATTGATTTGTTATTGTAATATTGTTCTAATTTTTCTTTTGACCCAATTTGATTAATCATCCAATTTAATCGCTGTTCCACTTCCTGTAAAACATGAGATTCATTGGCTACGATACTATCTAATTGCGCTTGATGTAAATATAGTTTTTGGATGGCAATTTGTTCGGGAATTGTGCAATATGGGTCTCCACTTACCTTTTCATTCGACATTTGCATTTGCAATCTTGCATTTTCCACATCAGATTTCAAGATTGCTTCATCTCCTACAACCCACACAATTTCATCAATAACATTGTCTTGGGCTTTAGAAATGAAAGAAAAACATTGTATGAATAACATACAGCAAATGATAAAAAATACCTTCTTCATATATTTAATTCTGAAATTTGATTTTTCCTTTTTTTAACGCGTTTTCGTATAAATCGTTTTCCATATTTTTAAGGAAATTCGCTTTTTTTTGATTGACAAGAATTTCCCTAATATAATTTTCCGCATATTCTTCGGGTTCTGTACTGCCCGGAAGCAGAAAAGATTGTATATTTAAAAAATAACAGAAACTTGAGTCTTGTAATTCTATGAATTTTTTTTCCAATATATTTACGTCTAAATTATTGTTTGGTAATTTATCTTTAATAATATTCCAATCTATCCATCGCTCGTGAAAGTCATCGTAACTAACGGCGTTTTTGACAATGTATTTGTCTAATTTTTCAATATCTTGTTGTTTTTTTGATTTGTACCATTCCCTTACATAGTTAATTTGTGGCGCGTTTATTGGTATTTTCAATAAAATGCCTTTTACCAAAGGAACATCCAAATCAAAATTATTGATATTTTCTTTGTAATATTTTGATATTTCTTCTTGTGAAATCGTTTTCGATACTTTTTCCTGTACCAATTGTTCCTGATACCGGTAAATAATTAATGAACGCCGGTAGTTTTCTACCAATTTTTCTATTTCAGCTTTGTCTGCCACATTTTGTTTGGCAACATCATACATTAAAATGTCCTGAACCCACGAACGAATATAATTTTCCGCTACAATCAAACTGTCTTCTTTTGAAGTTCCATCCTGAATATTAGCTTCTAATTCTGATTTTGTTAATTTTGAATTATTGACAGTTACAATAACACCTTTGCCCGCTTCTTCTGGCTTTTGATTACAACCGAAGAAAGCGAGCAAAGATAATAAGATAAAAGCAAATATTACTTTCATTAAAGGTTAGATTCTCATTTAACAGAATCTACCACGTTTTGATAAATAGTAACGGGATATTTTCTGTTGAGTTCATTAATCCATTCTTGTTCAAGATAATTTTGATAATCGGTAATGGCAAGTCCTCTTACATCCGTATATTGCTCGGGTGCATTCAATAATTTACCGATAACGAAGAATTGAGGAAATCCGGCAGTAGTTTCAGCTTTTCCTTGTTTGAAAACCAATTCATCAACAAATTTGTTGTCACCTTGAACATATAGTCCTTTTTCAACTTTTACTAAAACGGTATCTTTTGTATTGTATGTTTTCATAAGGAATTCCGCGGCGGCGTCAGGAGTCAATTTAGAAACCTGTTTTTTCATTTTTTTCAAAGATTTTTCATCTTTGCATTGTACGATATATCCTTTATAATGGGGTTTTTCCCAAGTGTAATTTGATTTGTTTTTGTCGAAGAAAGATTCAAGTCCCAATGTGTCTTTGGATGCTTTGTCCCATACTTCGTTATTGCTTACTTCAAACAAAAGAATTCCGTCTCTGTATTCGTTCATTAAATTTTTGAAATCAGCATATTTGTTTTCCAAATTTTTATCTTCTTCTGCCAACAACGATTTATATTCGAAAGAAGATAATCTTTCTTTTAAAAATGAAGTCGACAGACGATATGGAGAGTTTGTATTTGTTTTCAAATATGAAATGAAATCCGCTATCGTATAAGGTGTTCTCGCATTGAATAATACTGTTCCATCATTTTCAAAAGCGGAGAAAAAAGCGCTATCCAAAGGATATACGGTTTTCGCTTTTTCCGATAACATGTTGTATGCGATGGAATTGGAAGAAAAGTTACTTTCTTTCTTCATGTTGTCAATCGCGGGTTGATGTAATTCGATACTTTTATCACTGCGTTCTAATCTCGAAATTAATTCTTTTCGTTTTTCGTCATAACTTGGAGAGGCTTTTTTATCAATCAATTTGATGATATGGAATCCAAATTGAGAGCGAACCGGTTTTGAAATGTCTCCCGGTTCTTTTAACGCGAATGCAGCGTCTTGGAATTCAGGAACCATTGCTCCGAAACCAAACCAAGAAAGGTCTCCTCCTTGGCTTCCAGAACCTTTATCATCTGAGTATTCTTTTGCCAATTCCGCGAAATCGCCACCATTAATTGCTACTTTATAAAGAGAGTCGATTTTAGCGATAGCGTCAGTAACGGCTACTGTATCAGAACCTTGTTGACACATAACCAATATATGGGCGGCTCTGATTTGTCCGGGATCTTGCCTTTTTTGACTCACTTTAATAATGTGGTATCCGAATGGACTTAATGCGGGATAGCTAACTTTTCCGGGTTGTGTCGCGTACATCGCGTTCTCTAAAGTTTCGGGTAATTGCATGGCGCTTGCCCAACCTAATAATCCGGGTTTAGGAGCTGCTTTAGAGCGTTCATCGTCGGAAAATTCAGTCACTAATTTTTCGAATTTTTCTCCTTTAGCAAGCCTTTTACAAATTTGTTCCGCTTTTTTATACACTAAAAGCGTATCAGAAGGAAAAACGTTTGGCATTCCATATCCGGCTTCGTTTTCTTTCTTTTCAGGAACATTCAACATTAAATGGCTGATTTCAAAAAAATCTTTCGAACGTTCGTATTCTTTTTGAACTAAAGATTCGTTAACCGGCATGTCTGTTAAATAAGGCTTTGCCAATTGAGAGCGGTATTCGTTCAATTCTTTTATAAAGGCTTGTGTCGTGTCTAAACCCTGAAACTGAGCTTCCGCGACTTTTAATTTGAAATTTTTGAATAGTTCTACATATTCTTCCAACGTTTTTTTGTCAATGACATCTTCATTGTTGTTTTTTTTGTAGATATATTCGAATTCGGATTTTTTAATATCCTTACCATTTATTTTCATGATTACCGGATCGTTAGTTTGTGCAACCATCATCATGGAAATAAGTGAAAAGCCAAAAATAAAAACTTGTTTTTTCATGTTCTATTTGTTATTCTAATTTTACTTAGTTTCTAAAAATTAACATTACCTTTCATAAACGGAAAAATCTGAACAAAATTGTATATTCAAATTTAAAATTATCAACTGTAAATTATTTTATTGTCTATAGCTACTGTAATTAGGAGCTTCTTGGGTAATTGCCACATCGTGCGGATGACTTTCAGCCATCCCTGCGTTGGTTATTCTTGTAAACTTGGCGTTGTGCAATTCTTCAATATTTTTAGCTCCGCAATATCCCATTCCGGCGCGTAATCCGCCAACCATTTGGTAAATAACTTCAAATAAAGATCCTTTGAATGGAACACGGGCGGCAATTCCTTCGGGAACGAGTTTTTTGATATCGTCTTCTACATCTTGGAAATAGCGGTCTTTAGAGCCTTTTTGCATGGCTTCTAAAGAACCCATTCCACGGTATGATTTAAATTTACGTCCGTTGTAAATGATTGTTTCTCCGGGAGATTCTTCAACACCTGCTAATAGAGAACCCATCATGACTGATGAACCGCCGGCGGCGATTGCTTTGACAATATCTCCTGAATATCGTAATCCTCCGTCCGCAATCAAGGGAACTCCCAAACCTTTTAATACTTTTGAAACTTCATATATTGCGGAAAGCTGAGGAACTCCTACACCTGCGATCACACGTGTCGTGCAAATAGAACCTGGTCCTATTCCTACTTTTACGGCATCCGCTCCGGCTTTTGCAAGCATTAGCGCGGCATCTCCTGTCGCGATATTTCCAACAACGATGTCGATTTCAGGGAATCGTTTTTTCGCGTCTTTCAATACGGTCACAACTCCTTGTGAATGTCCGTGAGCCGTATCGATAACTATCGCGTCTACTCCGGCATCGACTAAAGCTTCAATCCTGTCGAAAGTATCGGCTGTAACGCCAACTCCGGCGGCCACACGTAAACGTCCTTGTGAATCTTTACATGCCGAAGGTTTGTCTTTTGCTTTAGTAATATCTTTGTAAGTAATTAATCCGATTAATTTGTTATTGGAATCAACTACCGGAAGTTTTTCAATTTTATACTGTTGTAAAATTTCGGCTGCGGCTTCGAGGTCGGTTGATTGGTTGGTAGTTACAAGGTTCTCTTTTGTCATAACTTCATCGACCAGCAGATTCATGTCGCGTTGAAATCTTAGGTCGCGATTCGTAACGATACCTACTAAATGGTGTTCGTTGTCTACAACAGGTATACCACCGATACGATATTCCGCCATCAAAGCCAACGCGTCTCCTACGGTTTTCCCTCTTTTAATACTTACAGGATTAGATATCATTCCGTTTTCGGCACGTTTTACCGAACGAACTTGTTTGGCTTGTTCTTCGATAGTCATGTTTTTATGAATAACTCCGATTCCTCCCTCACGAGCAATCGCAATCGCCAACGTAGCTTCAGTAACGGTATCCATTGCCGCTGAAACCATAGGAATGTTTAACTTAATGTTTCTTGAGAAATTTGTCGTCAGGTCGACGTTACGGGGCAGTACTTCTGAATAAGCGGGGATTAACAGAACATCATCGAATGTCAATCCGTCCATGATAACTTTGTCTGCAATAAATGACATATTAAAGAAAGCTTTAAATTTTATTGCGTGCAAATGTAGTTATTTTTTTCTGATAATTGATTTTGTAATGATATAAAAAAATTAAAATTTAATAGAGAGGCCGGAGGTTTTGTTAAATTTATTGATTTTTCTTCTTATTGTAGGATTGTAACTAAATTTCCCATGAAATGAGAAGCTACCGCGTATCCTATAAGTAAGGACATAAAAGAGAAAACTTTGATTTGTCCGTTGATTCTTTTTTGATTTTCGTTATTGCTGTTGTTGTTAATTGTCGCGTTCATGTTGTTTAATTTTTAATTGTTGTGTGTGTTATCTCATAGAACACATGAGAGTCTATATAAAAAAAATAAAAGACAAGTATTAAAGCCTTTTAGCGTTTACTTAACAACTCAATTTTTGAATTTTTAATTGCATGTAAAAC
The DNA here is from genome assembly GCA_031553755.1 of Bacteroidales bacterium. Classification (GTDB taxonomy): domain Bacteria; phylum Bacteroidota; class Bacteroidia; order Bacteroidales; family Azobacteroidaceae; genus JAIRVZ01. The sequence goes on from JAVBKZ010000095.1 coordinate 8,458, forward strand.
AAAAATCTAAAAAATTGAAATATTAAGGATAATTGTTGATGGTTTAGTAAAGGCTTAGTACTTTTGCGAGAGATAGAAAATTTTGTAAAATCTACCTTTATCTGTAATAAGAATGAATAACAGTTTTTTTGCTAATGAAAAATTTGAAAAATTGAGTCTTTCAGGAGAATATTTACAAGGAAAAGAGTATTCCGATTGTGAATTTTATAGATGTAATTTTTCAGAATGTGATTTTTCAGAAATAGATTTTATCGAATGCAGGTTCGAAGATTGTGACCTAAGCAATGTTGTTATGAAAAAAACAGGATTAAAAGATGTCAAATTTTATAATTGCAAACTAATAGGAATTGATTTTGGTGTCTGTCAGGAATTTCTATTGTCTGTTAATTTTTATAAGTGTCAGTTAGATTATGCATCTTTTTATAAAATGAATTTAAAGAAAACGATATTTAAAGATTGCGTGATTAAAGAAGCCAATTTTATTGAATGTAATTTGAATGAATCTTCTTTTGATAATTGCGATCTTTACCGGACAATTTTTGAGGATAATAATCTTTCAAAAGTAAATTTTCAGGCCGCGTTGAATTATTCTATCAATCCGAATTTAAATAAAATAGACAAGGCTAAATTTTCTTATCCATCTGTATTGGGATTGTTGGATGCTTATAATATTACAATAATATAAATTAATTAAGTACTCCATAGATTTAGTTTATTTGTTTAACCCTTTTATTTTAAACATTAAACAAATCCAAAGTATGAACTAATTTTGAACGATTACTTAGTATAGAATATTTACCTAAAAACGAGTAAAAAATGAGTAAGAAAAAAATAAAAGGAATGAAATCTTCCAAACGATTGAAAAAACAAGAAATAATCAGACGGATTGTCGATTTATTCAACCAATACCCGAAAGAGTTGATGAATTATAAACAAGTAAGCGCTGAAATCGGAGCCACTACACAAGTCAATAAATTGATGGTTTTAGAAATAATGGAAACCTTAAAAGATGATGATTTTTTGGTGGAAGAAGAGCGGGGAAAATACCGTTTGAATGGTATCGGTACTATTTCGACTGGACGTTTCGAACGGCGTTCGAATGGTAAAAACTGGTTTGCCTCCGATGATGGAGGAAATCCTATTTTTGTAGCTGAACGCAATTCTATGCATGCCATGAATGGCGATCGAGTGAAAGTACAGATATTAGCTAAAAGAAAAGGAAGAGACCCTGAAGCTGAAATTATAGAGATATTAGAACGTTCGCAACAGGTTTTTGTAGGTATTCTTGAGGTACAGAAATCGTTTGCGTTTTTGGTCGTCGACAGTAAAATTCTAGCGAATGACATATTTATTCCCAGAGATAAATTAAAAGGAGGAGTGAGTGGTCAAAAGGCGGTTGTGAAAATCCTCGAATGGCCCGAACGGTCGAAAAATCCGGTGGGAGAGGTAATCGATATCTTAGGAGAAGCGGGAGATAACAACACGGAAATGCACGCGATTCTCGCCGAATTTGGGTTGCCTTACAAATATCCTGAAAAAGTTGAAAAAGAAGCCGATAAAATTTCTGCCGAAATATCTCAAACAGAAATAAAAAACAGGGAAGACTTCAGGAAAGTAACCACTTTTACAATAGATCCGAAAGACGCGAAAGATTTCGATGATGCCCTGTCTGTCAGGAAATTGGATAATGAATTTTGGGAAGTTGGCGTACATATCGCTGATGTAACATACTATGTGAAACAAGGAGGTATTATTGATAAGGAAGCATATAACAGGGCAACTTCGGTTTATTTAGTCGACCGTACAATTCCAATGTTGCCGGAAAGACTATGCAATCAACTTTGTTCTTTGCGGCCGAATGAGGATAAGTTGTGTTTTTCCGCTATTTTCGAGTTGAATGATGATGCCGAAATTAAAAATTATCGCGTCGTGAGAACTGTTATTAATTCCGACCGCCGTTTTGCTTATGAAGAAGCGCAACAAGTGATTGAAACCGGAGAAGGAGATTTTAAAGAAGAAATCCTGATTTTAGATAAATTAGCTAAATTATTAAGAGACAGGCGTTTCAAATCCGGCGCGATTAATTTCGACCGTTATGAAGTGAAATTCGAAATTGATGAAAAAGGAAAACCGTTGCGCGTTTATTTCAAAGAATCGAAAGATTCGAATAAATTGATTGAAGAATTTATGTTGCTTGCCAATAGAACGGTGGCGGAAGAAATAGGAAAAACATCCAAAAATAAAAAAGCGAAAACTTTCGTATATCGTATTCACGACTTGCCAAATCCCGAAAAAATGGAAAATTTTGCCGAATTTATTCGCCGTTTCGGATATAAAATGAAAACAACAGGAAATAATTCCGATGTTTCGAAAGGTATCAATAAATTATTGGATGATGTACAGGGGAAAAAAGAACAAAATCTAATCGAAACCGTAGCTGTCAGAGCGATGGCTAAGGCGCAATACTCAACTCACAACATTGGTCATTACGGATTGGCTTTTGATTATTATACGCATTTTACATCGCCTATTCGCCGTTATCCCGACATGATGGTGCATCGTTTGCTCGAACGCTATCTTTCGGCCGGTCGTTCTGTCCCGGAAGCCAAAACAGAAGAAGATTGCAAACATTGTTCGGAAATGGAAAATATCGCGGCAGGAGCCGAAAGGGCTTCCATCAAATACAAGCAAGTCGAATTTATGTCAGATAAATTAGGAATGGTTTTCGATGGAGTTATTTCGGGTGTAACCGAATGGGGATTATATGTTGAGTTGAACGAAAATAAATGTGAAGGATTGGTTCCTGTTCGCGACTTAGATGATGATTATTATGAATTTGATGAAAAAAGTTATTGCTTAATTGGCCGGAGGAACAAAAAGAAATATAGCTTGGGAGATCCAATAACCATCAAAGTAGCCAATGCCAATCTGGAACGTAAACAGTTGGATTTTGCATTGGTGGAATAAGATTAGAGAATTATATAGAAAAATGATACAAAAAAAATTGTTTATCTAAAAAAAAATAACTTGTTTTGTTTTCTCTTTGCGGGTTGAAATAGACTTTAGCTCTTTCAAAAAAGAATTTACAGCGCATAATTTTTATAAGTTCTTCATAATTATCAGAAAATGTATGAAAAAAAAAATTGAATCCTTTCTTATTGTAGCCTGTTTATACATATTTGCTGTTGCAACAATATGTGCACAGGAGGCAAACAACAAACTAGTTCTCAAGATTCTTTTGACCAACGGAACTACTGTTAATTGTGATTTTGATAGTCAACCGAAGATGACGTTCGGAAAGAACACCATCACCCTCATGGCACAAGGTGTGGAAGCTAAAGAATGGGAGTTTACAACAGTACAGTCGTGGTCATTTGAAAAGAGCACGGCTATCCGCCTAATTTCCGTAGATCAACTGCCATACATCGAGGTAGACGGCAATAGGATTATAGCCTATGCGCAGCCACAGACTCTCTTGACTCTCTTCGATATCAATGGACGGCAAATCGAACGACATGTCATCGGTCATGACGGTGAAATTTCTGTTTCCCTGAAAAGCCTTACTAAGGGAGTATATATTGTAAATGTAGGTACAACATCTCTTAAATTTATGATTCGTTAAGCCTATGAAACTTGTTTTTACTTACTTTAGGCACATTGTGTTCGCATCAGCAATGCTCTGTAGTGTTGCAATGTATGCACAAACCAACATTTATATTACTCATCCCACCACGCCTGAGACCACCTCAGTTGTGGCAGGTGTCGACAGCATTTGTTTCACCAACGGTCAAGCCCTTTTTCGCAGTGGTTCTTTGAGTAAAGTGTTCAATGCCAAAGATGTGCATACGATGGGTTGGAAAGAACACGATCTGTTGCGTAAACAAATAATGCCGGAATCTTTTCGTTCTGATTTCGATTTTGATATTACATTTTCTGATGCTGACCGTATGTTGGCAGGACAAGCTGAGCCTATAGTGACACAAATCGAAGACAAAGCTTATGAAGATTTCGTGAATAACAGCGCTTGGACTCGACACCTCACAATCACCTATGGTGGTAAGACAGCTACGGTAAATGGGAATGTTGATGGCGTAGAAATACAAATAGATGGCAACCATGTGGTGGTGAACTCCATGGCGCAAGAGGTAGAATACACCCTAACGGGTAATGCTGAAGATGGCTCATTCAAACTCTATGGTAGTGACAAAGCCAAACTTGTACTCAATGGTTTGCATCTGTCTAATACTAAAGGTCCCGCCATCAATAATCAATGTAAAAAACGACTCTTTCTCGTGCTTGCCGATGGAACCGATAACGTACTTACTGATGGTTTCACGTATATCAAGACAACAGGCGAGGACGCAGATGGATGTATCTTTTCTGAAGGACAAATCTGCCTGAGTGGCAGTGGAGCCCTCACGGTCAACGGGCAATACAAAAATGGCATAGCTACTGACGACTATTTACACGTTATCAGTGGTTTTGTCCGTGTTACAACTTCTGCCAACAAAGGGCATGCTATTAAAATTAAAGATGATTTTATACTTGGTGGCGGAGCGCTTCATCTTTTAGCGCAAGGAACTGCGGCAAAGGGTGTAAACGCATTTACCGTTACCGTTACAGGTGGTAAGTTGACGGCTATTGTTACGGGTGACGCCATTTGGGACGCTGCTGATCAGGATTATAGTTCAGCTTGTGGTGTGAAGTCAGACTCCGTGATGCATCTACTAGGTGGTGAAATCCGTGTCCTCGCTACCGGTATCGGTGGCAAAGGTGTAAACGTAGGACAACAAGATGAGAAAGGCGACGATCTCATTATCGATGGCGTCAACCTTTATATACGAACTTCAGGAGAGCGACTCCAAGACACTCAGGGATCTACCTCGCCTAAAGGTATCAAATCCAGCCACAATATCGAAGTGAAATCCGGGAATATTTATGTGCGTTGCTCAGGAGGAGATGGAGCTGAAGGATTAGAAGCTAAACACGATATCAACTTCTGGGGAGGTAAATTACGTTCTTACTGCTATGACGACGGTGCCAATGCTATCAATTCCGAGATTCATGGAGGTGATATTTTTGTTTGTAGCACGGCCAATGATGGCTATGATTGTAATGGTGGCTTATACATAAATGGTGGTACGCTTTATGCTATTGGAGCTTCAGGCGCTCAGGCCGGTATTGACAACGATGGCAAGACTTTCGGTATGAACGGCGGAAGCGTTGTGAGTGTGGGTGGCTACTCTTCTATACCTTGGGACAGCAAGAGTAATCAGGCTTCTGTGCTTTGCTATCTAAAGAAGGCCGTTAACTATGTGGCACTCGTTGATGCAGACGGGAACAATGTCCTCACAGTGAAAACTCCCGGCACCTACAATCCGCTTGGCGTACTCCTTAGTAGTCCTAATATTCAAGTAGGAAAAACATATAAGCTTCTGAGTTTCGATACTCTTGACGGTGGTAAAGAAGTTGGAGGTGTCATAGAACAGCCACAATACACCAATGCCACAACAGAATATGAATTTACCCCCACAAATCTACTGACTACTTTAGGTAGCAAACAATAACATTCTACTTATGAAAAATTTGCATCTCCTTTCTCACATTTGCATACAAATCATTCTCTGTAGCGCGACCTTCGGTATTCAGGCACAGGAGCGCTCATGCGGACTTTGGCTTAATGAAATCCCTTTTGTAGCTGATACTACAGCACAGAAACTTTACGTCACTCTCGAACCTGAGGCTAACGTTTCTCTTAAAGGAACATTCCGTTGGGATGAGACAATTTTCCAAAAAGTGTCGCTCAATGGAACAACGCTCACTGCTGGTCGTGGTAACTTCGTTCTAAGCAACTGGCGTAACTTGACTAACATTCTTTCACTCACAGATAAAGCCGGTAAAGAGAGCCAATGGAAGCTCGTTTGTACCACTTTGCCAATCATCTTATTGGAGGCTGATCAGGAAGAACTGTATAATTTGTGGAAAATAGACGAAAATATAAAACATCCGGCGTTCATCACTGCAATCGATGCTCGCCACCGAACAGAAGGGCAAGCTGTTTTCTCATCGTTTATTGGCATTAGAATACGTGGCGCTACCTCAGCGGGAAAGGCGAAAAAGAGTTTTGCTGTAGAACTGCGAATGGTTGATGGAAGCGAAAATGACATTCATCTGTTAGGGTATCGAAATGATGGTGATTGGATTCTTGATGCGATGTTCAATGATTATGCACGTATGCGCAACCGCTTGATGATGGATGTATGGAATGCCATTGACGATCTGCCTTACGGTAAAGACAATAATTATCAGTGTAACGGTACGCAAGGGGAATTTGTGGAGGTGTTCATGAAAGGACGCTACCATGGTCTCTATTGCTTCTCCGATAAAATTGATCGCAAGAAACTCAACCTGAAAAAAACAAAAGAAGCTACAGGCACAACCCCTGAGGTGACGCGCGGGTTGCTTTGGAAAGCCATGTTCAGCACTGAGGCCACAAGGCTTTATGGTTATGAGAAGGCTCCATCTAACGATACATTGGTATGGGAAAAATACTGGGAGCAGCACTTTCCTGAAGACAGGCAAGACCAAGCAAACTTCACGCCTATAGCGAATATGATTGACATAGTAGGTAAGAATAGTAGCAATAACAACTTTACAGAGAACTTAGACAAGGTACTCTATATGGATAATGTCATTAACTACCTCATTTGTGCACAAGCCTTCCAGTGGATGGACAACCTCCAGAAAAATTATTACCTCAGTATCCGTGATGTCACCGAAAGTGATCAACGCATGCTGATTACTCCATGGGATCTCGACGCGATAATTGGTCGCGATGCCGGAGGTGATAAACTCACTGATGATCCCAAATGGTTGGCGTGGGGCGAGAATTTGGGAGGCATTCATCATCTTATCTTTCGTCTTTCCCACTTGCGCCCTAATGACTTTGCTACCCAACTCAATAATCGCTGGCAATACCTTAAGACACATGCTCTCTCTGTAGATAGTTTGCGTGCAAGAATGACTTGTTATGCAGATCTCTTGAATCATTCGGGAGCTTGGGAACGAGAACGGGAGGAACGTGAGAAAGAAGCGAAAGTACTTGGTAAGACGGTTAAGATGGCTAATAGTCTTGGAGAAGAAATAAACTTCATGTGCGACTTCCTGACCAAGAACTATGCTGTATTCGATAAGGAAGTGGCTTCGTGGAATCCCGCTGCTTATGAACCAACTATTTCGGAGGAACGCGCAATCTATATTGTGGCTCCCGACAGGCAAGTCGAGCAAGAGGGCAATGTGACTACACTACCGGGAACAGTGGTGAGAGAGTTGGTGGATGGTATCCAAAAAATAGATTTCGCTAATCATCAGATGATTCTCACACGTGCCACAGGAACTACTGCCTATGATACAGATCGGGTAAAGGAGGTGCGCACGCAGACTGAATCTATCAATGCCACTACGGCCTTTATTCCAACCGAATACAAGTCGCTTTTTGACTTCGATACTCAATATGGCATGCCTGACGCTGACAATACATCAGTATTCGCTACGACTGAACCTTTCACAGTTCAACGTACGCTCCGCATCACATTCGACAACGACATGGTTACTGTGGTAGGCAATGCCGAAGGATGTACTATAAATCAACAGGGAGCATCGCTTACCATTAATTCGTCTATTGAAGGAATGCAATATGTCGTCAGTGGAACTTCCGGTCAAGCACACTTAGTGATACGCGGAGAGAATCCCGCCTTGGTAACTTTTGATGGCGTTCGCCTTAGCAACCCCAGTAGCGCTGTCCTTCAAAGTGAGGTTACAGCTCCGCTAATACTCGCCACAAGGGCGGGCACGAACAATTATATTTCCGGCATCCATACGACTAACAAAGCCATTATCTGTGGTGAAGGAACGCTTCAACTGACTTCAACACTGGCAGGACAGGCTTTGATAAAATCTGATACTGATATTCAAATCAAAGGAGGCGTACTCAATCTCTTCACCTCAGGTTTTGATGGTAAAGGACTTTACGCCCATCGAGATGTTATTGTCGATGGTGGTTCTATCCACATTATTACTGCGGGAGATGGCACACAGACCGATGACGCACTCAGCGCAGTGGGTGTACATGCCATTTTGGGAGGTCGAAATGTTTACGTTAATGGAGGCAAAATAGGTGTAAAAACCCTTGGGTACGGTAGTGGTGTAGGCATAGCGGCAATCGACAAAGTTGTTATCAGTAAGGGTGAAATAAGTTTAGCTTGCTTTGATGATCCCATCAATGCCATCAATGCGATAGAAGTAAGCGGAGGAAAAATCTTTACCTCCAGTCTTGTCGACGATGGTATGGACACTAACGGCAATTTTCTGTTCACGGGTGGTACTGTTTTTGCTATTGGCGCTTCTCCCAATGAGGGCGCTTTCGATAATGATGGTAAAACCTTTACCGTCAATGGCGGAACAATTATCGGCATCGGAACTAAGAGTGACTATCCTCAGGCGGATAAGTCGATACAGGCAGCTCTTTATTTCAAGAAGGGGGCAGGTGTGAAAAAACATGTTCGTATCTGTGATGCACAAGGTGTAGAGGTGACTCGGTTCGAAACTCCGGCTTATGCCATAAGCACCCTTGTTTATTCTTCTCCATTGTTGGTAAAAGGCCAATTTTACACCTTTTCTACGAGTACAAACAATGATGGATTCGAAGATTTTGCTACAATAAAAGCTGAATAGGTTCTTGATACTGATATGTGAAAACTTTTGCAGCTCTGTTATAGTGACAAGTTCTATTAATACAAATTCCTCATAGGTGGCCTGATACAAATTCCCAATCGTATCATGGAAGTATATTGATTGTATTCTAAGAGACTTTCGGCATAGCCTTGATACCATTGCAGGAACAGGTATTGGTTTGCTTTTTTATTTGGTTTAAAAGTAAGTTCTAATTGTGTATTTAGAGCTGCCTGTGAAGGATTTATAACTAAGGATGTTCCGAACCGGTCATTAAAACTTCTGTAATTTAAGGCAAGTAAGCCATATCCTTTGTATTTAAATAAGTCGGACGTTTCCGGTTCCAGCCATCCATACCATATTTTGGCTTGAAAAAAGAAATTCATATTATAGAAATAAACGCCCGATAAAGTGAAATAATTCCATGCGCGCGAATCAAGACTGTCTTTACCGTTTGATTCGTGTTCGAAGGCAATGCTGTCACTCCTCGTAATTTATTGTTCCGGATTATGGGTTTTGTAAGTACAATTCCGGGATTATAATTATTATCACCAAAAGGAGATGAATTTTCATAAATATTCCAAAAAGACTTCTGAGTATAAGTCAACATCAGAAAGGTATTGAATGGAAGGTGTGTTTTCATCAGGCGTTGGCGAATGCTTATTTGAAATTTGGCATCTGCAGTGTGTTTGTTTATTGCTGTATTTGTAGGAACACCTGTGATAAAATAGTTGTCATGATACATCCCAAAATTCGGCTGGTTATCAAAAACTTCTAATGCTTTTTCTTCACTGATTTCGAGGTATTTGGATTTATTAAGGCGTATCTCACCTGTATCTATTTGGCTTTTCCACAAACTTTCCATCTCCTTTGTTTGAGCTGATAAATCAATCGCAAAACCTAAAGTTAATAGAAGAATAAAAGTAAAGAATACGCTCCTATTCCAACCTTCCCCCCAGAGGTGAAGAGATTTGCAAGCCTTCCTTTGTGAAAAAAGAACAAAGCTTGTTGTTAATTCATTGAAAATAAACATCATAATCAATTTTCAATTTTATATAGATTTACCCTAACAGGGTTTTGAACCCTGTTAGAGTATTATAATTTTTAACTCCTCTTCTTATAACTCAGCACAGCCCAAGTATTCATAGCAACAGCAAATCCGCACAGGGCGAAAAATTGTGGTAAAAGGTCTAAAATTCCACTTCCTTTGAGGTAAACGGAACGCATCACTTGCATAAAATAGCTCAACGGATTTACTTTCGTAATCATTTGAGCCCAGTCGGGCATACTGCTTATGGGGGTAAATAATCCGCTCAATAGAATCAAAACTAACATGAAAAAGAAGATGATAAACATGGCTTGTTGCATCGTGTCTGAATAGTTGGATATGACAAGTCCCATTCCGGATACAACAAGAATATAGACACTAGCGTACAAATAAACAGTGAAGATATTGCCTTCTGGATAAAGTCCGTATATCAAAGCGGCCAAAATAAAACAAATACTGATTACGATAAATCCAATAACCCAATAAGGAATCAATTTTCCTAATATGAATGTAATCCGTTTTACAGGTGTAACATTGATTTGTTCGATAGTTCCGGCCTCTTTTTCTCCCACAATGTTCAACGCGGGAAGAAATCCTGTTAGCATTGTTAACAACATCACAGCTAATGCGGGAATCATAAACACTTTATAATCTAAGTGTGTGTTGTATTTGTTGTTTGGAATAACGTTGATTGTCGACGCTTTTGTATTGATTCCTGCTTCTGCTGTCAGATTTTTTGAGAAATCATTTATAATCGAACCTAAATAAGCGGTTCCTATTCCTCCTTTTGTCCCGTTAACGGCATTGGCCGAAATCATTATATTCGCGATTCCATTTTTTTTGAGATTTCGTTCGAATTCCGGAGTTATTTCCAAAATAATATCAGCATGCCCTGATTCTACACTTTTCAATGCTTCTCCGGTAGAAGATGAAACATTCTCAAGAATGAAATATCCGGAAGCGACGATTTTATTTGTCAGTCGCTCTGAATAAGTGCTATGGTCGCTGTCTACAATGGATAATTTTATGCCTTTAATTTCCTGATTGGCAGCCCAAGGCATAATAGCTAACATCATGACGGGCATAAACAGAATCATTCTCGGCATAAACGGATTCCGGAATATTTGCTTAAATTCTTTTTCTAATAAAAACTTTAACATAAGAATATTATTAAGTTTATTATAATCTTTTTTTGAATGTCTTGAGACTCACTATCAATAAAAAAAACATCATTCCCAGTAAGACCGCAAACTCTTTTATCACATATATGCCATCGACTCCTTGTATCATGAGTTTTCTAATGATTTGGATATACCATCTTGCGGGTATAATACTTGAGAACCATTGCAGAATTGCCGGCATACTTTCGATGGGAAACATCATTCCGGATAATATCATGGTTGGCATCATTAATCCCATTCCTGAAATCAACATGGCGGCAACTTGCGTATCTACAATGTTCGAAATAAGAAGTCCTAATAGCAGAGCGACTAAAATAAATAGTAAAGACGCAAGGATAATCAGGAATAAACTTCCGGCAATGGGAACTTTCAACACAAATGTAGATAGGAGTAAGATTGTGATGAGGTTCACTATCGACAGTGTAAAATAGGGAATGGCTTTCGATATAATAATGAATATTGGTTTGATAGGAGAGGCGAGGAGTACTTCAATGCTTCCTTTTTCCTTTTCTCTTACAATCGCAATGGAAGTCATCATCGCGCAAATAAGCATCAATATCAAACCCATCACGCCCGGAACGAAGTTGTATGCTCCTTCCATTTGCGGATTATAGAGCATTTTAACTTGTGGAATAATCATGAAACCGTCACCACGCTGTGTCGTAATTTCCTGCTGGTATTGCGTCAGAATATTGGTGGCGTAGTTTGTCATTGTGGTTGCTTGGTTCGGGTCGGTTGCATCGGTAATTATCTGAACCGTTGTTTCTCCTGAATGTTGCATGTTGTATTGAAAATTACTTTCAAAAACAACGACCATCTTCACTTTGCCTTCTTTCAGGAATTGTTCGATTTGATTGGGATTGTCTAAATATTCAACCAATGTAAAATAGTCATTTGCCTGAAATTTTTGAATGATTTGTTGTGTATTTTCATCTTTTGACAGGTCATACACGGCAATCGGTGCGTTTTTTACTTCGGTCGTTATGGCAAATCCGAAAAGTATGATTTGCACAATGGGCATTCCCAACAATATGAGTATTGTACGGACATCCCTGAATATGTGATAAAATTCTTTTTTTACAAAGGCTAGAAACTGTTTCATTTTTTTAATTGAGAATTGAGAGTTGAGAATTGAGAGAGAAGTCGTTTAATGTATAATTGTCAATCGAAAATTTAATTCTCAATTGTCCATTCTCCACTTTCAACTGTCCACTCTCGTCGCTTTCCTCGCGAATTTATGGAAAACTTCGTCCATCGTTTTTGAATTTGTTTGTTGTTTAAGTTTTTCAGGAGAATCCAAACCTTCAATTCTGCCATCGACCATGATGGAAACACGGTTGCAATATTCAGCTTCGTCCATGTAATGAGTGGTTACGAAAACAGTAATTCCGTCTTCTACCGCTTCATAAATCATTTCCCAAAACTGTCTGCGAGCAACAGGATCGACTCCTCCGGTCGGTTCGTCTAAGAATACTATTTTAGGTGAATGAAAAATAGAGACCGAGAAGGCTAATTTTTGTTTCCATCCCAACGGAAGGTCACGAACCAACGTATTTTTTTCTTCTGCAAAACCTAAGTGACTCAATATCTGGTCTGTTTTTGCTTTAATATTTTGTTCCTTCATTCCGTATATTCCTCCGAAAAGCCGTATATTTTCCCATACTTTCAAATCTTCATACAAAGAAAATTTTTGACTCATGTAGCCAATATTCGCCTTTATTTTTTCTTGTTCTCTATTGATGTCGAATCCGGCCACAATTCCATCTCCGGTAGTGGGACGACTCAATCCGCATAACATACGCATAGCGGTCGTTTTTCCGGCTCCGTTGGCTCCCAGAAAACCGAATATTTCACCTTTTCCAACTTCAAAACTGATGTTGTCGACAGCAGTAAAGTTACCGAATTTTTTAGTCAAATTATTGGCTTTTATAACGATATCATTCATCTGTTTTGTTTTTATTTATTTGCATAAAACAATCTTCAATAGAAGGAGTTATAGGCTGTATGGAAATGTGAGTATGACCTTTTTCTGATAAATAGTTTTTGAGTTCTTCGGTAGTCAAATCGTCATCTATCGTTATGTGATGATTTTCTCCGAATGAAAAACAACTCTTTATGTGTTGATTACTCCGTAAATCAAGAAGAAGTTGATACATGTTGTCGCTTTCGATTGCCCACAATTTTTTATCGAATTTGGCTATCATATTTTGTGGAGCGTCTATATCCAAAATTTTTCCGTCTTGGATAAAAGCAATCCGGTCGCAAAGTGTGGCTTCGTCCATATAAGGAGTTGATACTAAAATGGATATATTTTGCTCTTTCAGTCTTTTGAGCATTTCCCAGAATTCTTTTCTCGACACCGGGTCAACTCCTGTTGTCGGTTCATCGAGGAATAGCACTATCGGTTTGTGTATCAACGCGCAACATAGAGCCAATTTTTGTTTCATTCCTCCGGAAAGTTTTCCGGCTTTGCGTTTTTTGAACGGCTCGATTTGTTTGTATATATCTTCTATCAAATGATAGTTTTCTTCGATGGTTGTGTTGAAAATGGTCGCGAAAAATTCCAGGTTTTCTTCGATTGTCAGGTCTTGATACAAGGAGAATTTTCCGGGCATATAGCCTATTTTTTGCCTGATTTGTTTGTATTCTTTGACGACATCATTTCCATCAACAGTCGCGTTTCCGCTATCTGCCAACAACAAAGTAATCAGGATTCGGAACAAACTTGTTTTTCCGGCTCCATCGGGACCGATTAATCCGAAAAGTTCTCCTTTTTCAACATCAAAAGAGATGTTGTCCAAGGCTTTGACTTTGCCGTAACTTTTTGAAATATTATTGATTGATATTGATGACATAGTTGTTTTTATTTAGTTGAGAATATGCCTCTCCCCCCGCCCTCTCCCAAGGAGAGGGAGCTGAAAGTCCTCCCTTTTGGGGGAGGATTTAGGAGGGGCCTTAAAAGTTAACATCGCCATACATTCCGATTTTCAACAATCCATCGGTGTTTTCGACGGCAATTTTTACCGCGTACACTAAATTCTGACGTTCGTCTTTGGTTTGTATTGTTTTTGGAGTGAACTCGGCTTTGTCAGAAATCCACGATACTTTTCCTTTGTATTGTTTTTCTCCTTTATCGAAATTGGCGGAAACGGTAGCTTCTTGACCGATTTTGATGGATTCCAATTGAGTTGAAACGACATAGACACGGAGAAAAATATGCTTTGTATCGGCAATTTTATACATGGGTTTTCCGGGAGAAACAACTTCTTTTTCTTCAACATATTTATTCAAAACCGTACCGTTGATAGGATTGATGATTCTACATTTACTCAATTGATCTTCTACTTGAGCGATTTGGATTTCGTAGGAAGCGCTTTCTTCGTTCATTCCGCTGATTGTGTTTGACAAAGAGCTGATTTGAGCATCCAGATTCCGTTTCAAAACGTTGAGTTGATTGACAGCGTCATCGACTTGTTTTTGTGTAGCGGCATTGTCTTTGAACAAATTTTCTACTCTGTTTTTTTCGGTTTCAGCTTTACGTATTTGTTCTTTGGTTGCTGAAATTTGGACAGCCAAATCCGGACGACGCACATTGACGGATTTCATCACGGTTTGCAATTGCAGTTTTTTCAGAAACAGTTGTGTACTATCAATATAACCCACATATTGATTTTGAGTTAAAACGTCTCCTTCGGTAATATTGAATGATTCGATTTTACCTGATACTTCTGAAGAAACGATAATTTCTGTGGCTTCGAAAGTTCCTGAAGCATCGTGTTCGAATTTGTTGCGATTACAGGCGGTAAATGCCATTGAAATTGCTAAAATTAGCAGTTGATATTTGTTTGTTTTCATTGTTGTTATAATATTTGTTACCCCTAACCCCTAAAGGGGAAATTTGTTATATGTTGTATTTTAAATTTAATTCAGAGAGTTCTAAAGTCCCCTTCAGGGGATTTAGGGGTTTCCACGAATATCGTTATACTGATAAACATTCATCAAATATTCTATTTCGTGCAGGATTTTTGCCTGACGCGATTGACTTTCCTGATTGATGTCACGAATTAGGTCGTTGATGGTATAAACGCCGTTTTCGTATTTACTTTCCGAAGCTTTTTTTATTCTGCCGCGTAGAGTGATAATCTCGTCATCGTCAGACATCATTTTTTTCGATTTTTTGATTTCGTTCAATGATTTATCTAATTGCAAGTTCGTGTTAAACAGGAAAACTTCTTCCTGATTCGAAATCAGATTTTTATTGTTGTTTATCAAGCGTTTTTCGTTACTTTTAGTGTACAGATTCCCAAAATTCCAAGTCATCCGAATTCCTCCGATGCCGAAAAAATCAAATCCATTAGATAACATATTCAAACCCGGTTTGCCATATCCTCCTTGTGCAAATAATGAGAATTTCGGCATGTTTTTGGCTGAAATATTGCTTTCCTGCGCTTCGAAAAGAGAACGTTGTTTTGTGAACAAATCAATTTCCGGACGACGGATTTCCGCATTCGGATTGATAACAATCTCTGAAGGTTTCTCAAAGGTAGTTTGTTCTGTAATTTCTAGACCAATCATTGTAGAAAGCATTTCGGAGAAAGCGGTTTTCGAAGCAATAAGTCCTGTCCTGTTTTGTTTGACGTTCAGCAATTCAACATTCACAGCATCGACATCCGATTGAGTTCCGGCTCCGTTTCGTAACAAAGCTTCTGCCATTTTCAGGCTGCTTCGTAAATTTTCTTCCAGAATATCCAATTGTTTCAGTTGTTCGTTAATCGTCAAAGCTCCAAAATACAATTGATTGACTCGTTCGCGTATGGCATAAAGGTTGACTTCTGCCGATTGCTTTTCGACATCGTTGTTGGCATGGGCAATTTTATGTTGTGCCGAAATATTTCCTCCGTCCCAAATCGTTTGACTGACATCAATCGTTGCTTTGTATTGGTCTTTGTCCAGACTTGGAATATCGACTCCGGGAAGACTGATAGGAATTCCTGTAACTTCCGATTGATAAGTAGCTTGCGCGTTCAACGAAACCTGAGGAAGATAGTTTTTCGATAAATTGGAAAGTGTGTATTCTTTTGATTTTTCCAATAAATCGAACTGTTTGATTAAGGGATAATTATCTCTGGCCTTTTGTTGACATTCATCAAGAGTCAGGCCATTTTGCGACATTAAATTCGCGTTTGCGAACATCAATAAAATGACTGAAAAAATGTGACTTGTTTTCATTATTTCTTATAGTTTTAGTATGGATTTAATCCATAAGGGAATTAATACACGTCGTTCTTCTAAAAAATGATTAAATGCTGTTTCATCCATATTACCAACAATCTTCAATAAAGGTTTTGCGGCGAAAGGAAAAATTGTCATGGAAATCAAGTTGACAACTATATGTAGAGGACTTATTTCCAATCCAATTGAATCTAACTGTATTTTGATTTGTTTGATAATTTCCACATCATGAAAAGAAACATTTGAAAATCCGATTTTCTTTTTAAACTTCTCAGGATTGGCCTGTATTTCACTTAAAATAAAGAGAGGAAGATTTGGATTATTTTTAAGTATATCAATATATAAATCAACGGCTATGTTAATTTTGGAAGACAAATCAGTAGATTTATCATTGAGAGTTAAAATAATTTTTAAGAATAATTGCTTCAGACTCTCTTCCATAACGATTTCGAACAGTTTTTCCTTACTTCTGTAGTAATAATTCAGCAAAGCCAAATTGATTCCGGCTTCTTCCGCGATGTCGCGTGTGCGCGTTCCGGCGAAACCTTTTTGCAGAAAGATTTTTCTCGCCGCTTCTTTGATTTTTTCTTCTGTTGTTATGTCTTTTTCCATGAAGTGGGTATTAAGTTGATATTTACTTCGTGATATTTGTTGATATTCATTGGTATTTACTTTGTGATATTCATTGATATTGTTGGTATTTGTTGCAATCAATATCTACAAATATCCATTTAATAACCATTAATATCTATCAATACCGCGCAGCAAATGTAAATTGTATTTTTGAATAAAACAAATTATTTAATCAAATGATTAAAAATATTTTTTAAAATTATTTATAAGAAAAGAAATTAGACATTATATTCAATAAAATTATATATAGCTCATTTTCAATGATATTCTAAAATTATGAAGACCGCAGGCGATTAACATGACCAGGTCATCAAATCCAAACTTGCGGCATCTGAAACGCTCTTTGACAATACGACATTTTTTGACACCACCGATAGCATGTTCAACAAGGATACGGAAAGCAGATATCTCTTTATTACTTTCTTTTTGTTCCTTTGATAATTCTTTGCCTTTGGGTTTCTTAACAGGCATTTTTACTATGACATTTTCAGGATAATATCCTAAAAATCTGGTATCTTGCCATAAATTAATACCTGAAGGTAGATTTAACGGTTGCTCATTCATTATACGTTTATCATGGACATGCCCGTCATAGGTTCTATACAGCCATAAAATCCGTTTTTCAGGTGTACAAAGCAGGTTATTCTTCACATTGTTCCAGCAGATATTGAATCCGTAAGTGATTCCTATCCGGTAATTCCCCTAAAGTTTTCAATGTCTTGCGTAAAATATCACTAAGCAGATGTACCCAGGCATTACATTGGGGTTGAGTCATACCGTAAGTCGCTCCATGATAGTCCTGTAAAGGATTGTTTTTCAAATACGATAATATGAACAACAATTTGTCCCCTATTATCGGGATCTGACTGGTAGTGCGATTATAAGATATCCGTTCCCGTGGCTTGCCTTTCAATGTAAAGCAACTGTAATAGTCATCCCAATGGTACTTGAATGTGAGTATAAATGCTTCAAATTCAGTATTGGTAAAGCCTGTCAGTGATAACAACTGTTTCGGATTACGTCGAACCTTGTCGTATTTCATTGGTGAATCTCCTTTTGTGATTCACAAATGTATGTAAAAGAACGATATAACTAATTATTCAATATAAAGTCTATTATAATTTATATGAATATCCGCAATAATACCTAAAAAGAAAATAATAATTTATGTATCAGATAGTTATGAGAATAAATGGATTTTTGTATAATCATCATAAATTTAAGTACTTATAAATTCGCCGGTTATATATTCCGAAAAAATTAAAGGCGGAAGCGATAATATGGTTGGAGAAAAAAGAATTAAAATCAGGATATATATTTCTAAATCGTTTTGGAGAAAGAATAACATCGAGAGGTATTTCACAACAACTCAAACACTTTGCATCTAAATATGGATTAAATCAACGTGTTATTTATCCTCATTCATTCCGGCATCGTTTCGCTAAAAATTTTTTGGAAAAATTTAATGATATTGCTTTATTAGCCGATTTGATGGGACATGAGAGTATTGAAACTACACGTATATATCTTCGCCGTACGGCAAGTGAACAACAAGCGCTTGTCGATAAAATAATTAACTGGTAATCAAAATAAAAAATCCCGACATGAATCGGGATTTTTTATTTTATAATAGTCTATCACTGTTCTATTTTTTTTATACCTCCGGTTTCGGGGTAAAAATAAACTTTTACAGGAGCTTTTTTATCTTCGAATATAGGGTTGGCTAATACTTGAGTAGTTCCGAATTGAGTTATCGGGATAGTTCCTTTATAGATTGATTTGACGCCATAGAATACTTCGGTAGATGCTTGTCCCGGAATGTTGTAGACTACACCTTCTTTTCCGTCTTTCGACTTATCTTTTTTATTGGTTTGTGTTGTAGAATTATTTAAATCAGAAGATTCAATTTTTTTCAAATTCATATATACTGGAACTCCTGATAAATCGTCGACTCCTACTATTCCTAAATATTTAGAAAAACGAAAAACGATTTCTTTGTCCATTTCACCTTTAGGTTCGATTTCAAATTTTACCGTTTGTGTATATTTGCTTGAAGAACCGGAAAATAACTCAACTAAAGCTTTTTCCTGCTCTTCTAACTGTTGAAGTACCAATTTCATGGCAACGCCATCGCGAGGAGCATTATCTGAATTTCCTGTCAGGATATCCATCCGGCTTTCTCTGATTTTATAAATTTGCTTAGCGGCGACTTCGGCCATTTTATTTGTAGAACCAGCTTGTAAATATTCTTCCGTGAACAAAGCTTCCGGATTTAATTTTTCAGTCTGAAAGCTTGTTGTTTCTTTTTTTTCTATATTATCTTCAGGGGCATATTCAGCGTTGATTGTACAAATCAGTCCATTTTCTGTTAAATAAACAAATGGAGCAACAGTTCCTGATTTTAATTCTACCAGATAAGATTTGTCTTTGTCGGGAATTCCATTGGAAATAACATCCAAACTTTCAAGTTCATAAAATGACTTGTTTTCTGTAACAACATCGGTTAAACCCAAATATTTTTCAGCGTATTTATGATAAGGTCCGGCTTTCATTTCAACCTTTGAAATGTGGGCGTTGATTGTTAACACAGATTTTGGTAAGAAATAATTTACGCCGTAATTGTTGCTCTTTGCCGCGCTTCTTTTTACAACTTTTGTTTGCGCAGAAATCTGACATAGACCTATGAGTAAAAGAGAGACTGAAAGAGTAAATTTTAAAATAAATAAACGTTTCATATATAATTTAGGTATTTAATCTGTTAATATGTACTCAGAATATAATTTAGAAATGAATAATATAGATACAAAACTAAATGAAATATTTGAAAAATGAAAAAAGTTTGTAGTTTTTAGACTTTTATTTCTTTAAAAGCTTTTCCTAAATATTTGATTATATCTCCGGCAATCAGGCTTTCTTCCGAATTTTCAAGTAAAGCTAAATTGCCAGCCAATCCATGTATGTATACTCCAATCAAACAGGCATCTAACGGACTGTAAGATTGAGCGGATAATCCAAGTAAAATTCCTGTTAAAACATCTCCGCTTCCCGCGGTTGCCATTCCGGCATTGCCGGTTGTATTGAAATAACAATCCCTTTCAGGAGTGCAAACTGCTGTATATTTTCCTTTTAAAATGATGTAACATTGTGTAAGTACGGCAAAATCCATAGCATTTTGTAAACGTTCGTATGAAGATTCTGAATTTCCGTTTAATCTGTCGAATTCTTTAGGATGAGGTGTCAATATACTGTTTTGAGGTATAAGGTCTATCAACGATTTATCGGAAGAAATAATATTCAGCGCGTCGGCATCGAGAATTAAAGGTTTTCCTGTTTCTAACAATTTTTTTAATGCGGAAACTGTCACATCATCCATTCCTATTCCCGGGCCAATGGCGATTGCGTTATAGTTTTCAGTATCCGGAAAATCACTGATTGCGAATTTGTTTTTATCAATACTTGTCATGGTTTCGGGAAAAGCCGTCTGCAAGATTAGGTTTCCTGATTGAGGAATATGCGCTGTTAATAATCCCGCTCCGGATTTCAAGCAAGCTTTGGCCGACAATATCGCGGCTCCCATTTTTCCCAAACTACCGGCAATCAACAACGCGTGTCCAAAATTTCCTTTGTGGGCAAAAATATCGCGGGTTTTATGGATGGATTGTATCTTTTTTTGTGTTATGGTTTGATAGGGAGTATTTGTTGAATCAATTCCATCCGGATGCAGTTTTATATCAAGAATTTTTATTTTTCCGAGATAATGTTGATTTTCAGGAAAAAGAAATGACAATTTAGGAAATTGGAATGTAAAAGTACAATCCGCTTTCACAATAATCTTTTCTTTGTTTTGAGAATTATCTTCTCCGAATAAACCGGAAGGAATATCAATAGAAACAATTGTCGCGGATGATTCATTGATATATTTAACAAGAGAAGTAAAACCACCCGATAATGGCTTATTTAAGCCGGAACCGAATAATCCGTCTATAACGATGTGTGATTCCTTTAATTTGGGAGCGTCAAATCCGTTTGTTATTTCGGTGAAATCAATTTTTGGTAATTCAAGCAGGCGTTCCTTATTCCCCTGGCAGTCGCTGCTGAGTTTGCCATGAATGTTAAATAGATATATCTTTATGATATAGCCTTTTAAATGTAATATTCTGGCTATGGCTAATGCGTCTCCTCCATTATTTCCCGGACCTGCAAAAACAATTATTTCGGAAAAATCCTGAAAAATAGGACAAAATTCATCGGTAAAAACACGAGCCGCCCTTTCCATTAATTCAATAGACGAAATAGGCTCATTTTCGATAGTATATGTGTCCAATTCTTTTATTTTGTCGGAAGTAAACAATTTCATTTTTCTTAATTTTTGTTTAATTTGCGAAGTTAGAGAATTTTTTAATGGATATTTGTTTCTGTAATATTAATTTATCAACAATTGCAGTGAAAAAAATATTTTTTTGAAAGTAATATCGTCTTATTTTTTGTACTTTTGCGCGCTTGATTAGAAAAGTAATCGTTTATATGTCCGTAATTCAGGTTCAAAATAAACAATTTGAATTATTCATTTCAGAAGATGAAATCCGAAATTCAATCAAAGAAGTATCTCAAAGAATGATTTCTGATTTACACGACAAAAATCCATTGATTATTTGTGTTTTAAATGGGGTTTTTATTTTTGCGGCCGATTTGATCAGGTGTTTTGAATTTCCTTGTGAAGTGGCATTTATCCGTCTGAAATCATATTCGGGAACAAATTCTTCAGGAAAAATAATAGAAATAAACGGATTGGTTGAAGATGTTAAAGGCAGAAATGTGGTAATTATTGAAGATATTGTAGATACCGGAAATACCATTCAATATTTAAAGCAAAATATTTTATCTCAACAACCGGAATCATTACGTATTGCGACATTATTTTTAAAACCGGAAGCTTTACAAGTAGATGTAGATGTCGATTATGTTGTAATGAAAATCCCTAATGAATTTATTGTCGGTTATGGATTGGATTACAATGGTTATGGCAGGAATTTTAGGAATGTATATAAGATAAAAGAAATTGAAGGTTGATATAATTTAATTTCCAAATCTCAGTAATAATAGGCAAAAGTAAAAGATGTTTAATGTGGTTATTTTTGGTGCTCCCGGCTCTGGAAAGGGAACACAAAGTGAATTAATTGTCAAAAAATACGGACTTCATCATATTTCAACAGGAGAAGTTCTCCGGGAAGAAATAAAAAACAGGACGGAATTAGGGGTAATTGCAGATGGATATATATCTAAAGGACAGTTAGTTCCGGATGATCTGATAATTAGTGTACTCGATGGTATTCTTTGTAAGACTCAAAACGAAAAAGGATATATATTTGATGGTTTTCCCCGGACAATGGAACAAGGAGAAGCGTTGGATAAATTGCTTCGGGATAGAAAAACTTCGATCTTAGCAGCTTTAAGCCTTGAAGTAGAGGAAGATGTATTGGTAGACCGTATTTTGAAAAGAGGAGAGCAGACCGGAAGAGCTGATGATAATTTAGAAACCATACAATCCCGATTGAAAGTATATCACAAACAAACGGAACCTCTTAAAGAATTTTATAAAAAACAAGGGAAAAATATTAATATTAAAGGAACCGGTTCTGTTGAAGAGATCTTTGATCGAATAAGTTTAACTTTAGACAGAATCATTAAATAAGATAAAAGATAAAAGATAAAAATAATTTTTTAGTTTTATTACCGTGGCAGATTCTAATTTTGTAGATTACGTAAAAATATATTGCCGTTCAGGAAAGGGTGGGAGAGGTTCTTCTCATTTCCGGAGGGAAAAATACATTCCCCGTGGAGGCCCGGATGGAGGAGATGGCGGAAGAGGAGGCCATGTTATTTTACGTGGTAACCGGAATTACTGGACATTGCTTCACCTGAAATATGCGCGTCATATCCTTGCAGGAAGCGGAGAAGGTGGGATCGGACGCTTGTGTCATGGCAAAGACGGAGAAGATAAAATCATTGAAGTACCTTGCGGAACTGTCGTCTTTGACGGCGAAACCGGAGAATATATTTGTGATGTAACTTCACACGGACAAGAAATCATCTTGTTGAAAGGAGGAAGAGGCGGTTTGGGAAACAACCATTTCAAAACCGCAACTAATCAGGCTCCGCGTTATGCCCAACCGGGCGAACCTTTTCAGGAGAGAAAAATTATTCTTCAATTAAAATTACTTGCCGATGTAGGTTTGGTTGGTTTTCCCAATGCCGGAAAATCTACATTACTTTCAGTTGTTTCGGCTGCGAAACCCAAAATCGCAAATTATCCATTTACGACATTAGAACCCAATTTAGGAATTGTCGGTTACCGTGATAACCAGTCGTTCGTCATGGCTGATATTCCCGGTATTATCGAAGGAGCGAGTGAAGGAAAGGGATTGGGACTTCGTTTTTTAAGACATATAGAGCGTAATTCTCTATTGCTATTTATGGTTCCTGCCGATGCCGATGATATTAAAAAAGAATATGAAATACTTCTGAATGAATTGATTCAATATAATCCCGAATTAGTTGATAAAAAAAGAATATTAGCTATCACTAAATCGGATATGTTGGACGAAGAATTGATGGAAGGACTTAGCGAAGATTTACCGGAAATACCTCATATTTTTATATCTTCTATCACGCAATTCAATACCACACAGTTGAAAGATATGTTGTGGCGGGAATTGAATAACCAAGATTTTCACGATGTTGAGAGCATTGTTCATCGTCCGATGGATATCAATCTTGAAGTAGAAGATGATGGTTACGATTATGATGTTCCGGAATATGATGAAGAAGACGATTTTGACATTGAAGAAGGCAATTACGATGAAATTGATTGGGAATAAATTCCTTTGGCTTCTTTTATTTGCAATTTTATTTTCATGTCAGCAAAAGTCTAATATTTCATCACAATTATTATTGGCCGATGAATTGATGGACAATTGTCCCGACAGTTCTCTTCACATTCTCCAATCTATTCCATCAACCGCGAATCTTTCTGAAAAAGAAAAAGCTTTACATGCGCTTTTACTCACAAAAGCGTACTATAAAAACCGTATTCCGGTAGAATCCGACTCATTAATCAACATTGCTGCCGATTATTTTTTATCGGGAAATGATTTGTTGAACAAGGCTTACACATGTTATTACATGGGACGGATTAATCAAAAGAATAAAAATCCGAAAGCAGCCTGGGAAAACTACAGAGAGGCTGCGAATACAGCGGAAAAAACCACCGATAACAAATTGATTCACTTGATTTATAACCATTGGGGCATTCTTTGTTTTGAACAGGAATTATATGATGAATCGCAGGGAAAATATTTTAAATCGCTGCATTATGCCGAACAGATAAATGACAGTACCGCTATGGTTTTTATTTTGAATGATATTGCTGATATTTATCAATTCAAAGAAGACTATGATAAAATGTTGAAATACCGCTTTCGAGCATTTGAAATAGCTCAAAAGCTGAATGAGCAAACCATTGACAACTTCTGTTAAACAACTTTGGGTGGTATATCTTCTTTTGGCTTTTGATAAATGAGGTATGATTTCTGCATTTATCGTATCTTTGTCCAGTACTTGGTACATGAAAAAGGAATTTTTTTTTGTTTTACTGCTTACTAAACGTTCCTTTCTCTTTTTTAGTATTTAAAAATTGAAAAGTCTAAATGACCTCACGGATTAATTCTCCAATGATAATAAAAATATTGATCTTCGAAATTGATAATATTTGTTATAGATTTGCTCCCGCATCCAATTTGGTAGTGGGTTTTTCGTTTTAAAGCACTTTATTTTTATTGTTAAATATTTGTTGCAAAAATACTACAATGTCTTTAAATTATGACAAAAAACTGTTGAATAAGGAGTATTGAATAATTGTTTAGGGAGGCAAAAATATATAATGTTGTCAGTGGAACAACAATAGAACCGATTATTTTCTTCTTTTTAGTAAAAAACATTTTTGAAGATGATATTTAAGGCTACTAAATTACAAATTTTAAGTGTTATGAGAAAAATATGGATTATAATTAATTCTGAAAAAATTGTTTGTTTTTATTTGTGAATAATTTTTAAGTATATTTGTAAAATATCGATGAAGAAAGTATCTATTTTAATTTTTAAGCTATAAATCAATACAAAACACATGAATCGTTTTTTATTTTTATATAAAAACCTTTTTTACCATCGGTTAGATATCCGAATTGCTGCTACTGGAAATACTATTTGGGATGCTTGGTCAGGCGCAATTATCCGTAATAATTTGTTATATGCAGCAGAGCAGATTTACGTGGAAAAAACACAGAAAACACTGAGAGAAACAATCAATGATTTTCCTTTGCTGATATCTCATCCGCTATATAATGCATTGAAAGACGGATTTCCGAAAGGATACCAAATATCATTGCTTTCGCATATCAATCTCGACCATGCTCCGTTGAAATTATCTCCAAATGAAATCGTGTCATTTTCTTTAATACTGATTGGAAATATGTCGGAGTATTATCACTTTTTCATACAGGCTATCCGGTTAATGTGCAATCGCGGATTGGGAAAACCACAACATCCGTTTTTGTTGATTGATGTATGTGAACACTCCAATCATAACGAATCTCAAATCGTGGCAATAGAGCGCACCAACCTGATTGATAAATTGCGTTTTCCGGTCTATTTTGATGATTATTTTTGGCAAGAAGAAAAAACGGAGATCTGTTCCGAACTTTTCGTTCATTACACTACACCAATTATTTTATTCCGTTCTCGCAACAAAAAAAATACACAATTAAGTTATCAGGATAAATGCAATCTTTTCCCCGGTTTTTATCAATTAGTGCGTTCGGCCTTTTTTCGGTTGTCAAAATTACATGTTATATATATTGATGCCAACGACTATCCTGCCAATCTGCAGGATGAAGGACTGATTGAATCTTTTCTTCAAAAAGCAGGATATCCGATTCTTCAATCGGCGAATATCAGTCGTGTTGTGCTCCAAAATACGCTTAAAAAAGAAAGAGTTAATACAATGCCGTTGGCCGGTTACATAGGTGAGCAGGTTTATTCCGGTTATTTCAACGATTATTTGCCTTTATTGAAATTTATGGAAGAAATTGGCGTGGGAAACGAGGTGGTGTATGGAATGGGAAGGTATAGAGTGGAAATTAAAAATAAAAAATTAATATCTAAAATTTAGTAATATATGGAAAACGAAAACACAAAGTATCTCTATGGAGCTTCCGTTCAGGGGATACAAGGGTTTATTTTTCAGACAAATAAACTCAAAGAAATTGTTGGCGGTAGTGAATTGGTGGAAGAGATTTGCACCACCGCATTTAATGAATTTGCCACAAATGGAGAATCTATTGTAAGAGCTGCCGGAAATATCAAACACATTTTTCAAAATGAAGATGATTGTAAAAATGCTGTAAGAACCTTTCCCCGAAAAGTGATGAGTATGGCGCCGGGAATTACGATCAGTCAGGCAGTGGTCACATTGAAAAATGATGAGTCGGATTATGCAAAACAATCGAATGAGCTTGAAATGTTGCTACGAGCGCAACGCAATAAAGCTATGAGATCAATGACATTAGGACTGATGGGGATTAGCCGCGCTCCATCAACTGGATTACCGGCTATTGAAGAAAAGAAGACTGATAAAAAGGAAAAAGAGTTGCTTGATTCAGCTTCTGTTCAAAAAATCAGCCGATACAAAGCAACTCAAAAATTAGTCGAAAAATCTTTTGGAATAAGATTGCAAGATAAAAACATTGCTTATGATATCGAAGATATTACCGATAATAACAACTGGATTGCCGTGATACATGCTGATGGCAACGGAATGGGTGCTGTTTTTCAAGAAGTTGGCAAACATAAAGAAGACATGAAACTGATTTCTCCTGCGGTAAACCGGATAACAGAATTTGCAGCCCAACAAGCTTTCAATGCAGTTAAAGATAGATTCTCAGATAAAAGTATTATTCCTATTCGCCCTGTAGTGTTGGGAGGAGATGATTTAACCTTGATATGCCGTGCCGATTTGGCAATGGAATACACCAAAGTTTTTTTGGAAGAATTTGAAGCTGCATCCAAAGGAGAATCTCTTGGATTAAAAAACTTAAAACTTGAAAAAGACACCAGTAAAAAAGCTGTGGAAAAAGGACTTACCGCATGTGCCGGAGTTGCATTTATCAAATCTTCCTATCCGTTTCATTATGCAGTACATTTAGCGGAAAGCCTTTGTGGGCGTGCAAAAAAAGCGGCTAAAGGATTAAATTCGGAAGCGGAATTGTTGCCTCCATCTTGTTTGATGTTTCATAAGGTACAAGATAGTTTTGTAGAAGACTTCTCTGAAATTGTGACAAGAGAATTAACACCACAAGAAAATCTTTCATTTGAATATGGACCTTATTATTGCGGAGATAGAGCTAATGCCTTTGGTTCAAAAACTTCTAATACTATTGAAAGTTTGCTGGGGGAAGTACAAAAACTACAAAATCCAAATGATAAGGAGTTCAATGCTGTGAAATCTAACTTGAGACAATGGATTGGTCTTTTGTTTGATGATCCGGAAGCGGCAAATCAGCGAATGAAACGTATCAGGAAAGTTTCACCTAAAGCAAAAGAATACATAGACGAGAAATATGAAAGTGTGATGGCTGTAAATAATGTAAATAAAATACCATTCTATGATATTCTTTCATTGGCATCATTAAATATTACAACAAAAGAATCAAAAAAATAAAGGAGGAAAAACAATGGATATAAAATATAAAATTACCTTTTACTCCGATTGGCATTGTGGTTCAGGATTATCCTCCGGCGCTGATCTGGATTTATTAGTTATCAAAGATCAAAATGGACTTCCATTTGTGCCGGGAAAAACAATTAAAGGTTTGCTTCGGGAAGCTGTGGTTGATATTGCAAATTTGTCGGGTAATGGAGATGAAGCTAAAATCAATGAATTATTTGGCTTGTTTGATTCAAAGGAAAAGGCAGAGAAAGGATTGTGCTTTTTTACAAACGCCATTATCAAAGAAGACCTAGGCAATGCAATTAAAGATGCCCAAATTCAGGAATATTTATTTAATTCGATAGCCTCCACTGCAATTGATGAAAATGGAATTGCTGAAGCACATAGTTTACGGAAAATGCAGGTCTGTGTTCCTTGCAAATTGGAAGGGCAGATATTGGATGTTCCGGGAGATTGCCAGCTGCTTTTGGAAAATGGATTAAAATATATTAAACGATTAGGACAAAACCGTAATCGTGGATTGGGAAGATGTACCTTTTCTATTATTGAAAACGAGAAAGGAGGTCAAGCATGAAAACATTGACATTCAAATGTACTTTGCTCACCGATGTAGTACTTAACCAAAAAGCAGCTACTGAAGGTAATCAGGAAAGTCTGGATTTTATTCCGGGAAGTAATTTTTTAGGCATTGCGGCCGGAGAGTTGTATTATGATGAAGAACATCCCAGACCCACGCATTTGGATTTGGAAAAATGTTTGGAAATTTTTCATGCAGGGAAAGTGCGGTTTGGCGATGCTCATCCTGAGCAAAACAACCAACGTTCTCTTCGTGTTCCGGCTTCCATGTATTATCCGAAATTGAAAAATCAAGAAGGGTTTTATGTTCATCATACAGCTAATTCCGATGATAGTGATTTTAAATCATTTCAACCCAAGCAATGCCGAACAGGGTTTTATGTATTTGAAAATAATCGAGGATTGGAAGTGAATGTGGAAAAATCGTTTGCTATTAAATCGGCTTATGATTCAAACAAACGTCGATCAGAAGATGGTAAAATGTACGGCTACCAGTCATTATTACCCAATAGTACATGGTTGTTCGATGTCGTTTTTGAAGATGAAACGCTGATTGAGCCTGTTCAAAAAGCGTTGGAAGGTCGGAAGAGAATTGGTCGATCACGTACAGCCCAATATGGATTGGTGCAAATAGAATTAGTCAATAATACTCCAATTATTGAGCAATCAAACCAAAAACGTGATTATGTATTGGTTTATGCCGATGCCCGGTTGATTTTTTTAGACGATTATGGAATCCCTACTTTTCAACCTAAAGCTGAAGATTTAGGCTTTACCGGAGGGAAAATCAATTGGGAAAAATCGCAAATCCGTACATTTCAATATGCTCCTTGGAATTTTAAACGACAAGCCCGCGATACCGACCGTTGTGGTATTGAAAAAGGCAGTGTGTTTTATGTAGAAAAAAATAGCGAATCCTTAAATTTCAGCCATAATAACAACGTATTTGTAGGCAGTTATTTGAGTGAAGGATTTGGAAAAATCATCATCAATCCCGCGTTTTTGGATGCAGACGAAAAAGGGATGTCGGTTTATAAGTTGCAAAAAGAGGATAAGAAAAGTGTTGAAAAGAATGCAGGAATCTCTCATCCTAATGTATTATTTCAATTTCTCAAAGCTAAAGAAAAAGAGCAAGAGGCTCTGAATGAGATTTATAAATTTGTTAATGAATTTGTTAACGACCATGAAGCGAAATTTACCAAAGCCGCTTTTGCTTCGCAATGGGGAACTATTCGACAAATAGCCATGCAAAACAAAACGAAAGCAGCATTGGAACGAGAATTATTTACAAAACAGGAAAATAGGAATGGGAAAACCGTTGATACTGCATACCTTAAACATGGAGTAGCTAAAGACAAATGGAATGAACACAAACGTTTGGAGGAATTTGAAAAATTCTTTAAAGAAAAACTAACTGAAAAAAATGCGCAGTTGGTATTAATTAATTTAGCTGCCGAAATGGCTAAGATATGTAGCAACAATAATAAGGAGGAAAAGAAAAATGGAAAATAAAGATCATATTGTAAAATATAGCCATCGTTTTTTAGCTCGTATTATTATACAAGCGGAAACGCCTTTATCCATAGGGTCAGGAGAAAAGGATATTATGACAGATCATTTAGTTGCCCGTGACGTAAATGGGTTACCCTACATTCCGGGAACGGCATTAGCAGGAATCATTAGACATGCTATTGGGAAAGAAAAAGCTGATTTGTTTTTTGGCAAAGACGGAAAAGATGGCGAAGGTTCTCAAATTTTATTTTCATCAGCCCAACTCATCGGAAAAGATAACAAAGCCATCGAAGGGCTTTTGCTGGTTGGTCATAAGGATGAATTTTTAGAGCATTTTGATAATTTACCCATAAGGCAACATGTACGAATGACGGATAAGGGAACAGCAGCCGCCCATGGAAAATTCGATGGCGAAGTTGTATATAAAGGAACTCGTTTTTGTTTTGAAATGGAAATGCTTTCGGAAAAAGGAAATAATGAAAATTTATTTAATGAATGCTTAGGCAAATTAGTATCAAGTTCATTCACAATTGGTTCTGGAACCCGTTCTGGATATGGAGAATGCAGTGTACAGGAATGTAAAAAAGCGATATTTGATTTGACTAAACCCGGAGAGTTACAAAAATATCTTGATAAGACCTCTTCTTTAAATGATTCATTTTGGAATAATATTGGAGATGTAAAAAATGAATTGGAGCCCCAAAATCAGGAATGGACTATTTATCAATTTGATTTGCAGCCTGACGATTTCTTTTTATTTGGTTCCGGTTTCGGCAATGATAATGCAGATATGACACCGGTAACCGAATCTGTCATAGATTGGAGTTCAGGAAATCCTGAAATTAAAGAAAATTACATTCTAATTCCGGGAAGTTCGGTAAAAGGCGCATTGTCTCATCGAGTAGCTTTTTACTACAATAAGCTAAATGATTGGTTTGTTGGTAATGAGAATGCTAAAATTGGAGAAGACAACGAAGCTGTCAGGGCTTTGTTTGGTTTTGCTATTAACAGCAAAGAAATAAAAAGAGGCAATGTTATAATCTCAGACATTATTAAATACCAATTGGGTGAAAAAAATAAGAAAGTTTTGAATCATGTCGCGATTGATCGATTTACAGGTGGAGCCATAGATGGAGCTTTGTTTTCCGAAGAAGTAATCTACGGTGGAGATAGTCAACAATACACATTATTAATTAAAGTTCATAATGAAGCTTTCAAAACAGAGAAGGTAAAAGAATCTTTTGAAGCGGCATTGGATGATATTAAATCAGGAATGCTCCCGTTAGGTGGCGGAGTAAATCGCGGTCACGGGTGTTTTCGGGAACTTGGAAAATAAAGGAGGAATCAAAATGAACAGAAAAATTGAAATAAGAGAGTTAATAGCATTATCTCAAAAAGAACAATACGTTGGTTATTTATGGGTAAGCGACAAGAAAGAGCCTAAAGAATACCATAATCCCTCAGATGTGAGTGTCTTTTTGAAGGATTTTGCGGATGATAAAAATCCGTTTATCATTGAAGGACAATTGTATAGTGAAGTCGCAAAAAAATCATATAGCATTAAGTATGTGGACGGAAATTATATTATTGTTGAATACGGTCTGAAAAATACCCCAAACGATTGGGCGAACTTGAAAGAAAAAGATCTAAAGAAATTTATTCCCAATCGTATAGCTGCATCTAAAATTGTGTTTCTACAATTTTGGGAACCTGTAAAAGATGAATTTTGCCTGAATATGGAGGTTTTACAACCTGCTGCTTTGGCATTTGTAGGATTTGAATATGAAACTAAAAAAGAAAAGGAGGGAAAATAAAATGACAACAATAAAAGCACCTTTCAATTTTGTGCCACTGTCCGAAAAAGTATTTTTCCCTGATTGGGCGGATAAAATATCACAAGATATCCCGTTTGAAGATGGCGAAAGCGGAACAATCGAATTAAAAATAACAGCTGAAAGCCCTATATTTGTTCGCAATGGACATACAAAAGATGATGCCCAAAACAAAAATGAAACCTATAAATCATTCAGCAATATTGATGGGAAATATTTTATTCCCGCCACATCCATCAAAGGAGCTATCCGGAATGTGTTGGAGATCATAAGTTTTGGGAAGATGACTCAAGTTGAAGATGATAATTTTGGGTTGCGAGATTTGAGCCCCTCTTCGGAAGGGAAGCAGTACCGTAATCTGATGAAAAAGCAACACTGTGGTTGGCTTCAGTTAAAAAATGGCAAATATACTTTAAGCGATTGTGGCGAACCTGGAAGAATTTCTTTGAGGACAATAGATGAAGAGTTAAAAACAAAATTAGAAGAATTTGTAAAAGAAAAACAAAATTTCAGAAAAGATTCAGGAAGAACAGCAAAAGCAAAATATATTAAAATGGGCAATGTGCCTTTGGATGGATTTTTTGAAAATGACGAAGATTTATCTGATGCGATGAAAAAAAAGAATCCTGTTGACAATCGTCTTTTTGTGAGATTTGGAAAAGAAAAAAAAGGTACTATTGTACTTACAGGACAATCTGGGGAACGAAAACAGGTTTATGACAAGAAAACAGGAAAACTAAAGTGGACGGGGAAATTCTATGAATTTGTTTTTTTTGACAAAATAATGAAAGAGCTTTCTTTTGAAGAGAATGACAAAATAATAAAAAAATTTAAAACAGTTCATAAAAACTCGCCTGATTATGACGAGTTTTGGGGAATTAGATTAAAAAAAGGAGAAGAAATACCTGTATTTTTTCAGTTTGATCTAGAAAATAATTCAAAGATCCATAGTATAGGATTATCCTATTTGTACAAATATCCATTTAAAAAATCTGTTTATGATGGGATTCCTGATGAATTGAAGAATCGAGATACTATTTACATAGATACTTGTGAAGCGATTTTTGGACACATTTATTCTTCTCCATTGAAGGGTAGAGTACAATTTAGCCATGGAATGAGTGTATTAAATACTTGCAAAGAAGATGTACCTACCAATACGGTTTCTTCAACACCACATGCTTCGTTTTATCCATTATATCTTGGTTTATTTAATGGAAAATTACAGAATTGGAATAATGCAGAAAGAATTGCTGGAAGAAAAAGATATCCCATTCGTAATACTTTGTTAAAAAACGATAGTGGCACAGAAAACATGTCAGTTCCTCTAATTATGCTAAAAAAAGGAGCAGAATTCTCAGGTAAGATTCGTTTTCATAATCTTCGACCTGTTGAAATTGGGGCATTACTCTCGGCGATAAAATTTCACGGTATTCCTGACTGTTTTCATAGTCTCGGATACGGGAAACCGCTTGGCTATGGAAAGGTGAAGATAGAAGCTAAATTAATGAATAATACAGCAGAGAAAGAAAAATCATATATTCAAGTATTTGAAAATGAAATGAATTCATTTCTGAAATCAAGTTGGATTAATTCTCCTCAAATTTCCGAATTACTGGCTATGGCTAAGGGAATTCCAACAGGAAGAGATAATGAGTTTGAATATCTTGTGATGTCAAATAAGCCAGAGGAGAATCAATTTAAAAAAGCTAAACAACTATATGATTCAGAAAGTGATTATTTACAATCATTCACTCAAATTATTAAGAACACAAAAGAGAGGATACAGAATCGAGATACTGAAATTAGTAAAATAGAAAATAAAGTAGGATGGAAGATTATTGCGCATGAAGCATACCGAGCATTTATTAATGCTGATAATATTGTCTGCTTGTGGGATAAGGACAGAGAACGAAAAAAATACCTGAGATGCAAGTATAACTTATCAAGGCAAGATCAAAATGTGATTGATGGAAACATGGTTGATGTAAAAATCATCAAAGTCAATGATGAATCAGTAGATATAGACATAATAAAAATTTATCCCCCAAAGTATTGATAATTATGAAAACACTATTAGTAACATTAGTTAGTAATCAGACCATTCCGAACATTCAGTTCATAAAAGAAATGCGTGATGAGAATACGCAGTATCTTTTTTTGAGTACAAAAAAAATGGAAAATGAATTTGCATGGATTGTGGATGCTTGTAAAATTGAAAAATCACTCCAAACAGTAGTTGAAGTAAAAGAATACTCAATCATTGATATTCGTGAAAAATTAGATGGAATAAAAAACTTCGATGAATTTGATCGAATTCTGGTGAATGTAACCGGTGGAACAAAAGTTATGTCGTTAACGGCAACCGATTATTTCAGGGATTTCAAAGCTGAAATCTATTATGTAACCGGAGTTGATGGAACGATTTTGAAGATACACCCAAAGTCATCAGTTGTCGAAACCAATATTAAACACGAAATTTTGTTGCCCGAATATATTTCGGGTTACGGATTTTTGATGCAGGAAAGTAGCTTAAGTGGAGTCAATTATGAATATATCAAACGTTTTTTCTCATGGTTTTTACAAGACAGAAATACCACTCATAAGTCTATTATTTCCGATTTGCGAAAATATAGGGATAGCAAAATACTTTTGATTAGCCAAGTTACAGGTTTGTCTGCTTTTTTGGCTGAAATAGATTTTCCTTTATCCGATATAGAAAGAAAAATATTGAAGAAAGCAGAGATAAAATTTCTTACAGGCGAATGGTTCGAAGAGTACATTTACTACCGTTTGAAAGAAGAATTATCTATTCATGATGAAAATATTAAGAATGGAGCTATTTTGCGAAAAAACAACACTCCCAATGAATTTGATGTGATCTTCTTGTATAAAGGGACCTTGTACACAATTGAATGTAAAACTTCAATTGTGAATCGTGGAGGAGACCCTAAAGCAAAGCCTCAAAATTTAATTACTGAAACTATATATAAAGCGGCAGCCTTGCAAAAGAATTTTGGATTGTTTTCCAAGTTTGCAATATTTACATTGAGTTCAAAAGAAAATGATGAAATTAGGGAAGTACATTTAAAAAGAGGAAAATTGTTTAATATCAATGTTTTTACAAGAGAAGATTTAACACCTGATACTTCAATTGCTCAATTATTAAACATAAAATTATGCTAATCAACCTATCCAACCATCCATCTGATAAATGGGAAAAGCTGCAATTGGAAGCGGCATCAAAATACGGGGAAATTGTAGATATGCCTTTCCCGAATATTTTACCCGATTGGGATGACGCCGAAGTGGAAACTCTTGTTATTGACTATTATACTCGATGTTTGGAGAAACTTCCGAAAGGAAGTCAAAATGCTGTGCATTTAGCGGGAGAATTTATTTTTTGTTTTCTTCTGGCACAAATGTTCTTAAAAGCGGGAGTAATATGTGTAACATCAACCTCCAAAAGAATCGTAAAAGAAGAAAATGGAGAAAAAATCTCAAAGTTTGAATTTGTAAGATTCAGAAATTATAAATTGATTGAATTATGAACACGGCAACACATCGCAAAGTGAAGATTTTCGGAATAATATCATTGTTATCGGTTGTATTGATAGAGTTAGTTCTTGATAATATCCTAGTAACTCATGTTAATTTGGAGAGTCGTACTTTCAAATGGAAAGTTCTTATTTTGTCTACTGGGATATTAGGGTTCTCTGTTTCTTGGTATTATAACAGACTTTTTTTGTTCAGTAAAAACGAACTCACACACAAAAAAAATCGAGGAATTATTCCTTATTTCAATAAGTTGAAAAATATTTTAAAGACATTGATAAAAAACTCTGTTACAGGGAATTTTTTGGACTTATTATTTGTTTTATTTTTTTTACTCCATTTAACGTGGGTGCCAGACTCTATCTTTGATTATGTTAAAGGAGAGTACAATATTCTGCATCCCCTCATTTTCATCTCAGGACTATTTATTGGAGTCTTATTTAAACCTGAAATTTCAAAAAAAGAAACCCTAAATCCATTAGTGTTATTCACAGGAATCAGCAGTATTGATAAAAGAGGAAAGTATCCTAATACCATTTTTACAATTTTAGACACCTTGGTTTACGAAAGGACAAAAAAGGAGTATGACTGTCGTGAAATAGAAAAGATATTTGTGTTTATTGATTCGAATATAGAAATTCTAAAAACAGACGATATTGATAGGCTTGGGGTATCAAGTGAAAACTGGAATCAACTTCTATCGAAAGATTTCGCCAAAAATGAAGATCGCATAGATGCAATAAAAAATGCATTAGGAGATATGATCTTCTATATTACCAAAAGAAAAATTGATCTGCAAGTAATTGAATGCTCCTATGAAAAGATTCAAAACGCATTTGATAAGATTTCTATTGAGGTAAATAGCTTATTGTTTGATAAATATAAAGATGAGCATTTAATATTCAACTTGACCCCTGGTAATAAAAATATTTCAATAGCTTTAGCATTAAATTCTATTCAAGGTAAAAGAAGAACTTGCTATATCCAACAAAAAGAAGGAAGTCCATTAGAAGTTGAAGAATTGGATGTATTTAAAATCAAAGATATTTTCTCAGAATTAACAGATTAACCACCATGCCCACCCTTACCTCCTACTTCCCCTTTTCTCTTTTGCCCAACCAACAGCGGGCATTTGATGCCTTGTGCAATTTTGCGGCAAGCAAGGAAAATAAAATATTTATTTTGAGAGGTTATGCAGGAACCGGTAAAACAAGCCTTATGAGTGGATTTATCCGCAAATTAGCCGAAATGGAACTGCCTTATGTGTTGTTGGCGACAACCGGACGAGCGGCGAAAATTCTTTCAGATAAAACCAATATTATTGCAACAACCATACATAGTTGTATTTTTGGATTTACCGATCTTAACAGGGATTTGGAGGAATTGTCAAAATTAGATCAAACTCTTTCTGTAGATAGTCATGGACAACTCCGTTTGCTTTTTGATTTGACACCTATACAATCCGAAAATGAAACGATCTACATTGTTGATGAAGCATCGATGATTGCCGATAGAACTGAACACAAAAATTCATTTGCCGAATTTGGTTCCGGAGATTTATTGGGCGATTTGTTAGAATACGATTCAAAAGGAAAATTTGTATTTGTAGGCGACCCGTGCCAACTTCCACCGGTAGGATTAAACTATTCACCGGCATTATTTCCGCGTTATATCGCTCAAAAATACGATGTTGATTGTGTTGGATTTGAATTACGTAAAATTGTCCGCCAAAAAGAAGAAAGTGGCATACTTAAAATTTCGATGGGTTTACGGGCGCTTTTTTCCAATGCGATTCGCAAACCGGAAAGTAAATTCAGTTTTACTTATTTGCCATTGAAAGGATTTAATGATGTTGTAAGGTATGCTTCGGATATGGAAATGTTGAATCGCTATATTGCTTTATTACAGGAAAAAGGCTATGAATACAGTACCCTGATTTGTCAAACCAACAAGATATGCGCTAGTTTCAATGAAATTATTCGAAAAACCATTCATAACAATCCCGTCGGATTGCTGCCCGGAGACTTGTTGATGGTTACCCAAAACAATTATTTGGCCGATTTGGTTAATGGTGATTTAGTAAAAGTGTTACAAGTAGGAGGTAGACAATATCGAGCAGGACTTGCTTTTATTCATGTTGAGGTAGAAGAGTTATCTTCGAAAAAGATTTTTAGGCTATTATTAGTTGAAAATCTGTTAAACTCTTATCAAGTTAATTTAAATTCCAACCAACATAAAAGCTTATATGTTGATTTTTATCTACGGATGAAAGACCGAAATATTTCTCAAAAAAGTTCAAGATTCAAAGAAGAGATGTTAAAAGACCCATACCTGAATGCGTTAAGAGCCTCTTATGGGTATGCCATCACTTGCCATAAAAGTCAGGGAGGAGAGTGGCTGGAAGTATTTTTGTATATGAATAAACAAATTCAGTCATTGAGTAAACCCGGAATTTACCAATGGTGGTATACTGCTATCACCCGGGCAAAAGAAAAATTACATGTAGTTGACGATTGGTTTATTAAATAACTTCTATAGGAAATGTTGAATTTATTTTAATGTATATTTGAGTTATATTGCAAAAACATTTGCGAAAATTTAAAAATTCATTAATTGTTTGATTTTTAGGAAATTAAGTTGTTTTTGGAATTTTTGAATGATTCAAAAATTTTCGCAAACCTATCTATTGCGTGAATTTCTTTGGAGGTTTGCGAAAATTAACTAAATTTGATAAAAAGTTCATTGACGTATTGCTTTGATAATTAAATGATTAGCGTTATGAGGAAAAATGTTTTTTTCGCAAATCTCCGAAATGAATGTTTTGGTTGTTGGGTTTGCGAAAATTTTTAATCCTGTAATTGTCTGAAAATGAGAATTTAGTAAGAAAAAAGAAACTGATTTTGTATTGTTTGAAGGAAAATAATACCTACATTTGCGAAAATTTCTCGGAAAGAATCTAAGTTGTTGAGACAGAAAGCGTATTGGAATGAACGAAAAGAATTGATTTTTGTATCTTATTGATATAGAAGTTGATTCTTTCCGAAGCTGCGAGAGCGGCATTGAGACTTTTTGATACAGAATGTTTCAATAGTTACTTTATAGTGATTCTTTCCGAAGCTGCGAGAGCGGCATTGAGACAACTCCATTAATACGTTTAGCACCTTTAATCAACATGATTCTTTCCGAAGCTGCGAGAGCGGCATTGAGACACGTTACCATCGGCTCCGCATTTTTTCGCCAATACGATTCTTTCCGAAGCTGCGAGAGCGGCATTGAGACAACAGACAAAGAAATATATTGACCAACAATCATAGATGATTCTTTCCGAAGCTGCGAGAGCGGCATTGAGACGTTTTCATAATTTATAATTAATATTAATAAAAAAATTTGATTCTTTCCGAAGCTGCGAGAGCGGCATTGAGACGTTCCATCTTCAAGCGTTATGACAACATCTTGGTCGTTGGGGGATTCTTTCCGAAGCTGCGAGAGCGGCATTGAGACTTTTCTAAGTTCTCCATTGCAATACTTGAATTTTGAGCTGATTCTTTCCGAAGCTGCGAGAGCGGCATTGAGACGATCAAAGTGTTGATCAAGCTGTTTAAATTTTTCATTTTGATTCTTTCCGAAGCTGCGAGAGCGGCATTGAGACAATGCAGCTGATACACAGATTGCTGCAATAAAGATTCTTTCCGAAGCTGCGAGAGCGGCATTGAGACACGTTCTCATCATTTAACGTTTTCATAACATTTTGGATTCTTTCCGAAGCTGCGAGAGCGGCATTGAGACATAATTGTTGCTACTAACACTACTAAAATTATAATTGATTCTTTCCGAAGCTGCGAGAGCGGCATTGAGACGCAAATTGTTGCTACTAACACTACTAATACTAATATTGATTCTTTCCGAAGCTG
>JAVBKZ010000072.1:0-16639 GCA_031553755.1 Bacteroidales bacterium
TCTATTGAAATAATATCAAAACTGACAGGATTGACTTTAGAACAGATTGAATCGTTAAAATAATCCTCCCTAACTCGTTTGCCAATATATTTAACAACAAATTTGTCTTGACTTCAATATAAAAAATCCCCGAAGCAACAACTCTTCGGGGAAACACACTATATTTTAATTAACAATTAACAATTGAAAGTGGAGAATTGAGAATTGAGAGTGATTCTTCTAACTTCCTGTAACTTCCTGTAATTCTTTCTGGCCTCTCCTCCCGCCCTTTCCACAAGAGAGGGAGCTGCTTGCGCCTGACTTCGGGTATCAGTTAAGCCTCTCCCTTGCGGGGAGAGGTTTGGAGAGGGGTGTCAATTATAAATTTTTAAACAGTTTCTAAAAATAGTTGTTGTATCTTTATATCGCAGCATATTTTTTTTGTAAATCAACACTCTATTTTATTTGAAAAAATTGAATAACTCAACATTGAACGCTTACTTAAAATTAACAATCGTAGTTATCCTGTTAATTTTTACTCATAACCGGTTGATAGGACAAGATTCATATACCGGAGGGATGGAATATGGTCTTGAAAACATCGAACCAACTGATACAATCATTGAAACACTTCCGGATTCTTATAAAGAATTGAATAAAAAAATGGGAAAAACAAAATTTGGAAAGCGTTTATACCAAGCCATAATTAAAGAACCTCAAAACCCGGCTAATTTTCCCGAAAATATTTCGATAGAAAAAGAATACGCTTCATACAAAGGAAAAAAGATACGGAATATAGAAATTGTCGTCCTGAAACCATTCGGAACAGACATTAATCATCCCGATTCTACATTCAACGAAGATACGTTTAATGAATCACTCAATAATTTACATTTTTCTACAAAACATTACGTTATACGCAATAATTTGCAATTCAAAGAAGGAGAAACGGTCGATCCTTTTGTTATTGCCGAAACCGAAGCTTTTTTGCGCAACGCCGGATACATCAACGATGCCCGTATCAACATAATCCCTGTTCCCTCTTCCGATATGGTAGATATTACAGTGATTGTCCGCGATGTTTTCGCGTTCGGATTCAACATTCATAGTTTATCCGGCACATCATCTGATGTGGAAATTTTTCACCGCAATTTACTCGGAACCGGAAGCCGCGTTGAATTTCAAGTCATACATAAAAAAAAATACGACCCCCAATGGGGATATGGATTGGGATGCGCGTATCAAAATCTTGCCGGGACATTTATAGATGTTGAAGGATCGTATTTGGATAATATTACCAATCAGAAAGTATATCTTTCGGCCGAACGTAATTTACAATCCAAAATAGAATATTTCGGGCAAATTAGTTATTTATACAATGCTAATAAAATAGATATCGCGGGATGGGATTCCATTTCTCCCGACTTCAACAATGAATTTTCCGTTTCTTTCGGAAAATCAATAAAAATACCCGACAAACATGCTGTTAAGAGATTTGTAATCGCCGGAAGGTATCAGCAAAAATCGCCCGAATACCGCAATGTTTTGTTGCTGCAATCCAGGCTTTTGCCTTATTCGTATGTAAAAAAACAAATCTGGCTGTTGCAAACAAGTATTTACAAACAAGCCTATTACCGCCAGCATCTGATTCATAATTTCGGAATTACCGAAGACATCGCGCATGGATATAATATTTCCACACAAATCGGTTACAGCCGTTTTTCAGATTTTAAAGATGGAATGTACGGCTCGGTCAGCGCTTCGTTCGGTAATAATTACAAAACAGGAAATTACTTTTTCGCGGGTTCTTTATCTTCTTTTTTTGATAAGGATGAAGCCTTTGAAGGAATACTTAAGTTAGAAGGAAAATATTTTTCTCCGTTGATAAAAATCGGGAAAAACAGGTTTCGCCAATTCGCGAATATTTCTTACAACCGGTTGATGACCCCGATACGAACATTTGAAAACGTTATGTATTTCAGTGACATAAGCACCTTAAATACCAATCATTTCAGGAATGAAGCCAAAGGAACCGAACGTTTTTCAATGAATCTGGAAAGCGACATGTTTTCGGCCATTAAACTCGCCGGATTCCGGTTTTTGTTTTATGGTTTTTTAGATTCCGGGTGGATAACGTCTTATGAAAAAGAACTTTTCAATTCACAAAATTTCAATTACGGATTAGGCGTTGGAATCAGGATACGTAATGATTTGCTCGTTTTCAAGACAATTGACATAAAATTAGGAATTTATCCGAAATTCAATCAGGGAAATTTCACTGAATATTTCAATATAAAAACAACAGATCCTACAGTTTCTCCCAACTTTACACCCGGATATCCGGAAGAAATTTCGTTGAATTGAAAATATCATTTTTACACATTTTTGTCAAAAAAAATTTCTTTTTTACTTATTTATCAAATAAAATATTTACTTTTGTGCGAAATATTAAAGTTTTTTAAAATTTAAAGTGTTTTACCAAATGAAAGTTCAAGAAGTACTAAATGACTTAAAAAGAAGATTTCCAAACGAAC
Organism: Bacteroidales bacterium; assembly: GCA_031553755.1. GTDB lineage: Bacteria > Bacteroidota > Bacteroidia > Bacteroidales > Azobacteroidaceae > JAIRVZ01. The sequence goes on from JAVBKZ010000072.1 coordinate 2,514, forward strand.
CGGAATACCTTCAAGCCGTAACAGAAGTATTAGAATCAATTGAGGATGTATATAACCAACATCCTGAATTCGAAAAAGCAAACCTTATAGAAAGGCTATGTATCGCAGACCGTATTTTCACATTCCGCGTTACATGGGTTGATGACAAAGGGAAAGTACAAACCAACATGGGTTACCGCGTACAACACAACAACGCGATTGGTCCATATAAAGGAGGCGTTCGTTTTCACTCTTCGGTAAATCCTTCTATTTTGAAATTTTTGGCGTTCGAACAAACATTTAAAAACTCCTTAACAACCTTGCCTATGGGTGGTGGTAAAGGAGGTTCGGATTTCTCTCCAAGAGGAAAATCAACCGCCGAAATCATGCGTTTTTGCCAGGCTTTCATACTAGAATTGTGGCGTCATATTGGACCGGATACGGATGTTCCGGCCGGAGACATCGGAGTTGGCGGACGCGAAGTCGCATACATGTATGGCATGTATAAAAAATTAGCGCGTGAAAATACCGGGACATTCACCGGAAAGGGCATCGAATTCGGAGGCTCTCTGATTCGTCCCGAAGCTACCGGATATGGTAATATTTATTTCTTGCTGCAAATGTTGAAAACCAAAAACATCGACATCAAAGGAAAAAAATGTTTGGTTTCAGGTTCAGGAAACGTAGCTCAATACACATGCGAAAAGCTAATCGAATTAGGCGCTATTCCTGTAACATTATCGGATTCTAACGGTTATATTTACGACGTGGACGGAATTACCCGTGAGAAACTGGATTATATCATGGAACTTAAAAATATTAACCGTGGACGTATCAAAGAATACGCTGAAAAATACGGATGCAAATATGTTGACGGAGGCCGTGTTTGGTCGGAAAAAGGAGACATCGCGTTACCTTCTGCAACACAAAACGAATTAAATGGCGATGATGCGAAAACGCTTTTGGCAAACGGCTGTATCGCTGTTTCGGAAGGAGCAAACATGCCATCTACTCCCGAAGCTATTGCCGAGTTTCAAGCCGCTAAAATTTTGTATGCTCCCGGTAAAGCCGCCAACGCGGGAGGAGTCGCGACTTCAGGTTTGGAGATGACACAAAATTCTATGCGTTTGAACTGGACTCGTGAAGAGGTTGATGAAAAACTTCAACGCATCATGTCGGATATCCATACTCAATGCGCGAAATACGGAACTCAATCCGATGGATATATCGATTATGTGAAAGGAGCGAATATCGCGGGTTTCATGAAAGTAGCCAAAGCAATGATGGCTCAAGGGATCATTTGATAAAAAACGATCCTGTTGTAAACAAACAACCACGAATCACACAAAATCGAATCTTTAAAGATTATAAAAAATCGTGTGATTTGTGGTTGTTTGTTTTTTCTCCAATCTGATTAATTTAATATTTATTAACATTTTCGTTTACGCACACAAAACCAATTACTTTCAAATTACGTAAATTTTACCCGGTTAATTTATTACCTTTGCACTGAATTTGATAACTATATAAACTAATTGGCAGTTTATTCGTTTTATCACAAACAAGTCGTTATTCATTAGTTATTTTTATAATATTCCGGATGTATAATTACTAATCCTAAATAATAAAATCAATATGGTAAGTTACAAAGAATTAGGTCTTGTAAATAGCAAAGAGATCTTCAGAAAAGCGTTCGAAGGAAAATACGCGATTCCCGCGTTTAACTTCAACAATATGGAACAAATGCAAGCGATTATTCAAGCTTGTGTTGAAAAAAAATCACCTGTAATTCTTCAGGTATCAAGCGGAGCCCGTAAATACGCGAACCAAACATTACTTCGCTATATGGCTCAAGGAGCTGTTGAATACGCTAAAGAATTAGGTTACAACATTCCTATCGTTCTTCACTTGGATCACGGTGATACTTTCGAATTATGTAAAAGTTGTATCGACATGGGATTCTCTTCCGTAATGATCGACGGATCTCATCATTCTTACGAAGACAATATCGCGTTGACTCGCAAAGTTGTAGAATACGCTCATGCACATGATGTGACAGTTGAAGGCGAATTAGGCGTTTTAGCTGGCATCGAAGACGATGTTGTCGCGGAACACCATACTTATACCGAACCCGATCAGGTTGAAGATTTCGTTAGCAAAACAGGCGTCGACTCTTTGGCTATCTCTATCGGAACTTCTCACGGAGCGAACAAATTTACTCCGGCGCAATGCACACGCGATGCCAACGGAATTTTAGTTCCTCCTCCTTTGCGTTTTGACATTTTGGAAGAAATTGAAAAAAGAATCCCCGGATTCCCTATCGTATTACATGGAGCATCTTCCGTTCCTCAAGATAAAGTTGCTACAATCAACAAATATGGTGGCGCGTTGAAAGACGCTATTGGTATTCCTGAAGAACAATTACGCAAAGCGGCGGCTTCTGCGGTATGTAAAATTAATATTGACTCTGACGGACGCTTGGCGATGACTGCCGCGGTTCGCGAAATATTCGCTACTCAACCTGCTGAATTCGACCCAAGAAAATATTTAGGTCCGGCTCGCGACAGCTTGAAACAACTCTATATGCATAAAGTTGAAAGCGTATTGGGTAGCGCGGAAAAAGCTTAATAAATTTTTATCATATTTCAACCACGGATTTTATGGAACCAATCCATAAGTTCGTGGTTGTTTGTTTTCGGATGTTTTTCACTTAATAAATAGGGATATCCCTAAAGACACATCGTTACATCAAAGACATTGAAACAATGGGAAAATAATCTCAAGAAAATAAAAAAAGGCTGACACTTGAAGTGAACAGCCTTTTTATTTTGGGTGGAAGACGGGATTCGAACCCGCGACCCTCAGAACCACAATCTGATGCTCTAACCAACTGAGCTACAACCACCATCTAATTTGCGGGGACAAAGATAAAACAATCTTTGCATTTTGCAAAATTTTAATTCGTTTTTATTTTGAATTCGTTCGAACCTTTAATCAAAAACAGAGTGAAGGGAGTTTATTCCACAGACTATCCTATCACTTGATATCAGAAAATGAATTAACTGTATATCACCTTTTTCCCTGCCAATAGCGTATTTTTCATCAAAGACATGATTGTCATCGGACCAACTCCTCCGGGAACAGGAGTAATATATGAACATTTTGGAGCGACTTCATCGAATTTAACATCGCCGGCCAGCCTAAAACCTGATTTCGTTTTATCTGATGGAACTCTCGTTGTTCCAACGTCAACAACAACGGCTCCTTCTTTTACCATATCGGCTTTTAAAAATTCGGGAGAACCCAATGCCGCGATAATAATATCAGCCTGTAAACACAACTCCTTGATATTTTTCGTACGGCTGTGACACACTGTAACCGTGCAATCGCCCGGATAACCTTTTTGCATCATCAAAGATGACATGGGTTTTCCTACAATGTTGCTACGACCCAACACAACACAATGTTTTCCGAATGTTTCGATATTATATCGTTTCAAAAGTTCTAATATCCCGGCAGGAGTAGCAGAAACAAAACACGGTAAACCAATCGACATCCTTCCTACATTAATCGGATGAAATCCATCGACATCTTTCCTATAATCAATAGTTTCTATCACTCTTTGCTCAGAAATATGTTTGGGGAGTGGCAATTGAACTATAAATCCGTCAATATCCGGATCGTTATTCAATTCGATTACTTTTTTCAGTAATTCATCTTCGGTTACATCATCTTCATAACGAATCAAACTTGATTTGAATCCGACTTCTTCACAAGTCTTGACTTTACTTGAAACGTAGGTTTCGCTACCTCCATCGTGCCCGACAAGTACGGCAGCCAGATGAGGGATTTTCCCTCCCTTTTCCTTGATTTGTTTAACTTCTTCCGCGATTTCCAATTTAATTTGGGCGGCAATTGCTTTTCCGTCTATTAATTGCATAATATTATCAGTAAACGAGTTGACGAGTTGACGAGTTGACGAATTAAAAATAAAAGTTTACCCGTCTACTTGTTAACTTGTCAACTGACATTATCTTCTTTTCGGCATCATTCCTTTTCCAGGCATTTTAGCCGTAGTCATCATTTTCATCATTTTGCGTGTTTCATCAAATTGTTTAAGCAATTTGTTTACTTCAACAACAGTAGTTCCACTTCCTTTAGCGATGCGGGCGCGGCGAGATCCATTTAAAACAGCCGGATTGGATCGTTCTTCGGGAGTCATGGAATAAATAATCGCTTCGATACTTTTGAACGCGTCATCATCTATATCAACGTCTTTCAACGCTTTACCTACTCCGGGAATCATAGAAGCCAAATCTTTCAAATTTCCCATCTTTTTAATTTGATGTATTTGGGAAAGAAAATCATTGAAATCGAATTGGTTTTTCGCAATTTTCTTTTGCAAACGGCGGGCTTCTTCTTCGTCATATTGTTCCTGAGCTCTTTCTACTAACGAAACGATATCACCCATTCCCAAAATACGGTCGGCCATACGGGAAGGATGGAACGGATCAAGCGCGTCCATTTTTTCTCCCGTGCCTACAAATTTAATGGGCTTATTAACGACTGCACGGATAGACAACGCGGCTCCACCCCGGGTATCTCCGTCTAATTTCGTAAGGATAACTCCATCAAAATCCAAGCGATCATTGAATTCTTTTGCCGTATTAACCGCGTCTTGTCCGGTCATTGAATCGACAACGAACAATATTTCATTCGGGTTGACAGCTTCTTTGATTGCCGCGATTTCGTTCATCATTTCTTCGTCGACCGCCAGTCGCCCGGCGGTATCGACTATAACGAGGTCAAATCCTTTTTCTTTGGCATATTTGATACCGTTTTTAGCTATTTGAACCGGATTTTTATTTCCTTCTTCGGTATAAACGTCAACCTCAATTTGTTCTCCTAATACTTTTAACTGATCGATAGCCGCCGGGCGATATACATCACCTGCCACTAACAATGGTTTTTTACCTCGTTTGCTTTTCAGCATTTTAGCTAATTTCCCGGAGAACGTGGTTTTACCCGAACCTTGTAATCCCGACATTAATATCACAGATGGATTACCTTTCAGGTTGATATCAACAGTTTCGCCTCCCATTAACCGGGTTAACTCATCATGTACGATTTTTACCATCAATTGTTGAGGTTTAACGGCTGTAAGTACATTTTGACCTAAAGCGTTTTCCTTCACAGTATCGGTAAACTGCTTGGCGACTTTGTAGTTTACGTCGGCATCAAGCAATGCTTTACGCACATCTTTCAATGTTTCAGCGACATTAATTTCGGTGATTTTACCCTCTCCTTTGAGTAGTTTAAACGAGCGTTCTAACCTATCACTTAAATTTTCAAACATTCTTTATTATAATTGAAAGTTGAAAACTGAAAACTGAAAACTGAAAACTGAAAACTGAAAGCTGAAAACTGAAAGCTAAAAACTGAAAGTTATATGGTATATAATTCTCAATTCTCAATTCCCAATTCTCAATTCCCAATTCCCAATTCCCAATTCCCAATTCCCAATTCTCAATTGATTAATATTTTAGGACTGCAAAAATACGATAAATCAAGCGAATCTACAATAGGACTGAAATTGTATTTTAATTTTCCCAGACTAAAGCACTTGCACCTAATATGGCGGCATCAGCGTCTTTCAACTCGGATAATTTCAATTGTGTTTTATTTTTGAAAATACTTAAAACATTTTCATTCATAGCTTTTTCGATTGGTTTTATTAAATAGTCTCCCGATTTAGCTAATCCTCCGAATAGGATAATCGCTTCGGGACTCGAAAACGCAATAAAATTAGCAAAGGTTTCACCCAGTATTTTGCCTGTATATTCGAAAACTTCTTTTGCTATTTTATCTCCTTTTTCAGCCGCTTCAAAAACATCTTTTGATGTGATAGGCCGATCACTGATTTCCCTCAATAGGCTTTCATCGGATTTGATTTCTAAAAATTCGCGGGCTGTACGCGCGACACCCGTCGCTGAGGTATAAGTTTCCAGACAGCCATTTCTACCGCATCCGCAAGAACGTCCATTATGACGGTTGATAATCGCGTGCCCTAACTCTCCGGCAAATCCATCATGTCCGCATACTAATTGTCCGTTACAAACAATTCCGCTTCCGACTCCAGTACCTAAAGTAATGACAATAAAATCTTTCATTCCTTTAGCTGCTCCATAAGCCATTTCTCCAATCGCGGCGGCGTTAGCATCGTTTGTCAGGTAACAAGGTAAGTTAATTAATTCACCTACCATACGGGCTAAAGGGATCATTCTTTGATTTGCCCAAGGAATATTCGGCGCAAATTCAATTGCTCCGGTGTACATATTTCCGTTAGGAACTCCCATTCCGATTCCTTTTATATGATTTTCTAAACCGGAATTTGCTATCATTAACTTAATTTCTAGACATAAGGCTCTTACGTAATCTTCCGCCGTAACATAGTTACCGGTTTTAATAGATCCCCTGTATAGAATTTCTCCTCTCGCGTTAACGATACCAAACGCGGTGTTTGTACCTCCCATATCAACACCAATTACACATTGTTTGTCCATGATATTTTAGATTATATTTAAGTTTTTTCTTTAAAATCCGCTTAATGTAAGCGCAAGGAGTTCGAAAGGTATGTTTTGTGTATCAACACCCTCAAAATGTCCGGATTGACTTATATTTACAGGAATAACATTGTAAATGTATTTTTGCATTTGCTCCATCAAATTGTTTTTTGAAGGGTTTTTTCCTGCGATATACATAAAATCTTTAGATTGGTTGAGATTGAGCTGTTTCCATGTAAAAAGGATATAATAAGCTGCATCATTTAAATGATTGTATTCAAAATTATTGCCCAATATCAGATCTCCGGCAGGAGAATAACAGATTATGTCTAATTTCTTTTCATTCAGGTTGATTATTAATTTGTTCGCGTTTCCCATCTTACTCCTTTCCTGAAAATATGATAAAAGAGGAGATAAATGGTGAATGAATTTGGGATTTGTAAACGAACGAACAAAAAAATCATGAACGTTATCCCGCATGTTATGAAGGATTGTTAATTCAGGTCTCCTAAGCATTTGAAGCAATAGTTTCCCTTTATTTTCGGAAACATTAAATTCGAGAAAATCGGTTTTATTTTTTTCGTCAAAAACAGAATTGGGAACAAAAGTAAAATCGGGAGTATTGTTCAAGATGAAAACTTTCCGGTAGGGTAGAAGACAAAAATCATTTTCATAAAAAAAATCTTTGAACGCGGAAAAAGCATCCGTATGATTTTTTTTTGTTATTTCGTGAAAAAAGAAACTCCCATCTTCCACAGGATTATATAAAGAAAATGAATAATTTTCTTCATTGATATCGAAAGATAAAATATATCTTTCAGAATTACTTAAATCCATATTTTCAGGAAGTATCATTTTATTTAAGTTGTTGTTTAGAGGTCAAAAACGCTCCTTATGCACATATATGCTAGCAATAAAATCGCAATAAAAAGCAATGTTTTAAGGAGTATTTTCATTGGGTTCATATCACCACATTCACAATCTTATTCGGTACAACAATGACCTTCTTCGGGGTTTTTCCTTCCAGCCATTTTTGTGAACTTTCGTGAGAAAGTACTGTTTTTTCTACCTCATTGGCAGGACTATCTACAGGAAATTCCAAAGTAAAACGAGCTTTTCCATTGAATGAAACAGTATAGTTTACGTTACTTTCTTTCAGGTATTCTTCATTGAATTCGGGAAATTTAGCATCACAAATGGTCGTTGTATTTCCTAATGTATGCCATAATTCTTCTGCGATGTGTGGAGCAAATGGTGCAAGAACAATAGCTAATTCGGAAAGAATAGCTTTTTTGTTACATTTCAAACTTCCCAACTCATTGACACAAATCATAAACGCAGCAACTGAAGTATTGAAAGAGAAATTTTCAATATCATAAGCCACTTTTTTGATAAGTTTGTGTAATGATTTCAGTTCTTCCGCTGTAGGTTGTTCATCGCTGACAGACAAATCATCACCTTTGTAGAATAAATTCCAAAGTTTACGCAAGAAACGGTGAACGCCATCGATTCCGTTTGTATCCCAAGGTTTGGATTGTTCCAACGGACCTAAGAACATTTCGTATAAACGCAAGGTGTCGGCTCCGTATTTTTCGACAATCACATCCGGATTCACGACATTGAACATGGATTTAGACATTTTTTCGACTGCCCAACCGCAAATGTATTTTCCGTCTTCCAATATAAATTCTGCAGTTTCGAACTCAGGGCGCCATTTTTTAAATGCATATAGATCCAATTGATCGTTGGAAACGATATTTACATCGACGTGAATAGGAGTAACTTCGTATTGTTCTTTCAATCCTAAAGAAACGAAGGTGTTGGTATCTTTGATTCTGTACACAAAATTCGAGCGTCCTTGAATCATTCCCTGATTAATCAGTTTTTTGAAAGGTTCGTCTTCGCAAACAACTCCTAAATCAAAAAGAAATTTATTCCAGAAACGGCTGTAAATCAAGTGTCCGGTGGCATGTTCTGTTCCTCCGATATACAAATCGACATTGCGCCAGTATTCGTTGACTTCTTTATCAACCAAGCCTTTGTCGTTTTTCGGATCTTCATAACGAATGTAGTAAGCTGAAGAACCGGCAAATCCGGGCATAGTACACAATTCCAGCGGATAGCCTTTATAAGTCCAGTCTTTGGCACGTCCTAACGGAGGTTCTCCTTTTTCAGTCGGCAGGAATTTATCTACTTCCGGTAATTGAATAGGCAGATCTTTTTCATCTACCGTATAGGGCATTCCATCTTTGTAGTAAATCGGGAAAGGTTCTCCCCAATAACGTTGACGGCTGAAAATCGCGTCACGCAAACGATAATTAACTTTGACTTTTCCCAGTTCGTTATCTTCGATATATTCTTTGGTTTTCGCGATCGCTTCTTTGACTGTCAATCCGTTCAAAAATCCGGAATTCATCATGATTCCTTCTTTGGCGTCGAAACTTTCTTCCGACACATCACAACCTTCGATCAATGGAATAATCGGTAAATTGAAATGTTTGGCAAAAGCATAGTCGCGGCTGTCATGCGCAGGAACGGCCATTATCGCTCCGGTTCCATATCCGGCCAATACATAATCGGAAATCCAGATAGGAATTTCCACTCCATTAAATGGATTGATGGCATAAGAACCTGAAAAAACGCCTGTCACTCTTTTATCCGCAAGCCTTTCACGTTCTGTGCGACGCTTTACTGCATCCAGATAAGCGTCAACTTCGGCTTTTTGTTCGGCAGTCACTACTTGTGAAACATAATCCGATTCGGGAGCGAGTACCATGAAAGTAACTCCGAAGATGGTGTCGGCTCTTGTTGTAAATATTTCAAGTTGAATGTTGGAATCTTTAACAACAAAATTCATTTCCGCACCCTCACTTCTCCCTATCCAATTCTTTTGTGTTTCTTTCAATGAATCAGTCCAATCCAATTTGTCTAATCCGTTCAATAGGCGTTGGGCATAAGCGGAAACACGCAAACACCATTGACGCATCAATTTTTGTTCTACCGGATATCCACCGCGAACGGAAAGCCCTTCGCTCACTTCGTCATTAGCTAAAACTGTTCCTAATGCAGGACACCAGTTTACCATCGTATCCGCCAGATAAGCAATCCGGTAATTCAATAATATTTCTTGCTGTTCTTTTTCCGTTTTGGAATTCCATTCTTCTGCTGAAAAACTTAACTCTTCACTACAAGCGATATTCAAGTCTTTGGTTCCTTGTAGTTTGAAAACATCAATTAATTCTTCGATTGGTCGAGCTTGTTGTTCATCATTGCAATAATAAGAATTAAACATTTTGATGAATGCCCATTGCGTCCAATGATAATAACCCGGTTCGCAGGTTTTTACTTCCCGTTCCCAATCATAACAAAATCCGATTTTATCCAATTGTTCGCGATAACGCGCAATGTTTTGGTCGGTGGTAATTGCCGGATGTTGTCCGGTTTGAATAGCATATTGTTCGGCTGGAAGTCCGTAAGCATCATAACCCATTGGATGCAATACATTGAAACCTTGAAGGCGTTTGTAGCGCGAATAAATATCGGAAGCAATATAACCAAGCGGGTGCCCAACATGCAATCCGGCTCCGGAAGGATAAGGAAACATATCTAACACATAATATTTGGGTTTATCCTTATTTTCCTTTACTTGGTAAATTTTGTTTTCTTTCCAATAACTCTGCCACTTTTTCTCGATTTCGTTGAAATTGTACTCCATGATTTTATGAATTGAAAATGGAGAATGGAGAATGGAGAATAAATTTTTTTAATAACAAATTCATTTTCAATTCTCAATTCTCAACTCCCCATTATTTTTTAAGATTGCAAAGGTAGTGATGATTTCTATTGAATCAGAGTTTTCTATGCAAATAATTTGCATTTTTCTCAATACAATCAACTATATTTGTAGCAATATTGTTATGTTTTTGGAAGTTTAAAAGTAAATGAAATCGATTAACAGGATATATTTAATCGGATATATGGGTTCTGGAAAGACAACAATCGGCAAACGGTTGGCAAGAAAACTCGAATTACAATTTGTTGATACAGACCGATTCATGGAATATCGATATAGGAAAACAATAGGTGAAATATTTTCCGAAAAAGGGGAAACCGCTTTTAGATTGATGGAACACAATGTTTTGCAAGAAGTTTCGGAATATGAAAATGTTGTTATATCTACCGGAGGAGGAGCGCCTTGTTTTCACAACAATATAGATTTAATGAACCAAACCGGATTTACAGTTTACCTGAAAGTTTCTGTTGGTGAATTGATGAAAAGATTAGAAACCGGAAGAAATGTACGCCCTTTGTTGAAAAATAAGACTAAGGAAGAATTACGTATTTTTATCGCTGAAAATATAGAAAAACGTAGTGAATTTTATAATCAAGCTCAATTGATTTTTAACGCGGATCAAACGATTGGAAAAATAAATATCGAAAATATGGTTGATAATTTGATATTATTCATATCTAACAAAGTAAACTTATGAAAGCTCAACGTCCTCATATCGAAGAGACTTCTCATATCACACAAGAATTGGTAAAAGAGATAACCAAGTCTAAAAACCAAATTGTATTAGGCATTCCTAAAGAAAATTGTGAAGAAGAAAAAAGATTAGCATTTACTCCCGAAGCGGTCGACATGTTGGTAGATTCGGGACATCGGGTTGTTTTTGAATCGGAAGCCGGACTCGGGATTAATTATTCAGACACTCGTTACTCCGAAGCGGGAGCGGAAATATTTACCGATAAAGCGACTGTTTTTCAAAGTGATATCATCTTCAAAATAAGCCCTCCCACTATAGAGGAGATCGAAATGATGAAACAACGGGCTACGATTTGTAGTATGTTACAATTATCCGGTTTTTCGAAAGGAACGATTCAATCTATGATGATGAAAAAGATAAACGCGATAGGATATGAATTGATTTGCGAAGAAGAAAGTTGTTACCCGGTAAGAAACTCTATATCCGAAATCGAAGGTGCTGCCGCCATTTCCGTAGCTTCTGAGATGTTGAGTAATGCGCATGGAGGAAAAGGGGTGCTTATGGGTGGCGTACCCGGAGTTTCTCCTACCGAAGTTATTATTATCGGAGCCGGCGCTGCCGGAACCACCGCGGCTCGGGGAGCGTTAGGATTAGGAGCTTCGGTAAAAGTATTCGATAACGATATAAATAAATTACGGAAAATTCAAAGCGCGTTAGGCCGTACATTGTTTACGTCGGTATTCCAACCAAATGTACTGTTAAACGCCTTCAAGTCGGCAGATGTAGTGATTGGTGCCATGAGGTATATCGAATCTCCAGTCCGTTATGTTATTACGGAAGATATTATCAACACGATGAAGAAAGGCGCTTTGATTATCGATCTCCGTGTCAATCAGGGCGGATGTTTCGAAACAACTTGTTTCTTGCCTAAAAATCATCCTTATATATTCGAAAAATATGGAGTGTTGCATTATTGTGTGCCAAATTTAAGTTCACAGGTCGCGCGTACAACTTCTATGGCTTTGAGTAACATTTTTACTCCATTGTTGATGCAAGAAGGAAATCCGGTGGATATGATAATAGGAAATAAGCAAAATACAGGCTTTCATTCCGGAATCTACATGTATACCGGAAAATTAGTAAATGCTTATGTCGCGGGATATTTTAATCTTCCATCAAATGATATAGGTTTATTTTTATCGGCCTATTAGTTTTCAGTTTTCAGCTTTCAGTTAAAATAAATTATGTATAAAAATAATATATTCGGTTTTCTTATAATCCTTTTTTTCGCGGTATCATGCACTCCTAAAAAACAAGTAAACCGTATCGTTACGGTAACAATCGAACCGCAACGATATTTCGCGGAACAATTAGTAGATTCTCTTTATGAAGTAAATACAATGGTTCCACCCGGGGTTAGTCCGGAAACTTACGATCCTTCACCCGTCCAAATGGCGAAATTAGCAGAAAGCGATATTTATTTCCGTATCGGGTATATCGGTTTTGAAATGGCATGGATGGATAAAATCCATCAAAATAATCCTAAACTAAAAATTTTTGACAATAGTAAAGGAATCGCTTTTATCTCTTCAGAAGAGGAGGAAGATATTCCCGGAACAGAAACAGATATACACATCCATAGCGATGCTCATCACCATATAGGAGGTGTAGATCCACATACATGGACTTCTCCCAAGCAAGCATACATCATTGCTGAAAATATGTGCGATGCGTTGATACAGTCTGATAAATATAATGCGGAAATATATACTTCGAATCTCGAAAAGTTAGAAAAAAAGATAGCCAAAACAGATAGTATCGTTACAAATTTACTGCGGAATTCAACAACAAAATCATTTATAATTTATCATCCTTCGTTGACTTATTTCGCCCGTGATTACGGACTTACACAGTATTGTATCGAAATTGAAGGAAAAGAGCCTAATCCGGAACAATTGAAACAATTGATAGAAGTCGCCAAAATAAAAAAAATAAAGACAATCTTCGTACAAAAGGAATTTGATAAAAAAAACGCTGAAATCATAAAGAAAGAAACCGGATGTAATTTAGTGGTAATCAATCCGCTTGCTTACGATTGGGATGAAGAAATAATTCGAATTGCCAAAGCTTTATCTCGTGAATAAATTAATAGAAATAAAAAAAATAAATGCCGGATATGATGGTAAACCGGTTTTAAAAGATATATCATTGAATGTTTATTCTCATGATTTTCTTGGAATCATTGGTCCGAACGGAGGAGGAAAAACCACGTTACTGAAAGTGATATTAGGATTATTGAAACCCGAATCAGGAGAAGTGATATACAACCAACCCGAAATTAAAACCAAGATCGGTTACATGTCGCAAATCAATTACATAGATAAAAAATTTCCGGTTATTGTGCGGGAAGTTATTGAATCCGGAATTATTTTCGAAAAAAAAATACCAAAGACCGAAATGAAAGAAAGGATAGATGAAACCATCGTCAGGATGGGATTGTCAGACATCAGGGAAAAAGCCATAGGGGAAATTTCAGGAGGACAACTGCAACGGACTTTACTTGCGAGAGCTATTATCAATAAGCCTTTGTTGTTAATACTTGACGAACCTAATTCTTATGTAGATAAAAAATTCGAAACACGTTTTTACGAATTATTGCAGGAAATAAATAAAGAAACCGCGATCGTTCTTGTTTCTCACGATATAGGAACTGTTGTTTCTACGGTTAAAAACATCGCTTGTGTAAATGAAACATTACACTACCACGCCGGAACAAATGTAGATTACAAATGGTTGGAAAAACACTTCGATTGTCCGTTTGACTTAATCGGCCATGGAAATATTCCGCATCGCATACTTAAAAAACATTGATATTGACAAAAACCGTCAAAAAATCCACAAAATAAATTAAATCGTATAATTCGGCTTGACTTAAGAACTTTATATTTGCGAATAAATATACAATAGTTCGTTCAAAACATGATTAAAGTGTTGGTTTCCAGGAAAATAAGTTGAATTTTGTTTGGAAAAAACCGCAGGAATTCGTACCTTTAAAGCATTGATTACCAATCGAATGCTTCGATATGACTCCTGCGAT
>JAVBKZ010000055.1:0-7275 GCA_031553755.1 Bacteroidales bacterium
TTCAATTCAAATTAAATCGCTTACAAATAACCGAATATAAACTTAAATCACAAAGAGGCGCCGTAAAGGTAAAGATAAATTTTAACATCCTGAATTTTACACCATTAGTTGTGAAAATTTTGGCGTGTCTTGTTTGCAAAATCAAACAGGTTGCGTAAAAAAAAAGAGCGGTTCCCGAAAAGCTATAAAAGAGTAGGGGAAAATAACAATCAATTATTATTAAAATATTATATTATGAAAGATATTATTTTATTGGAAAAAGGTATTTCTTTAGATGACTTTGCTGCAGCAATTGTCCCTTTGAATAAAAAGGAAATGAATAATTTACAAGGAGGATGGTGTTTTAAATGTGCTTTAGCCCTGTGTAGTCCCAATATTACAATTAATAATCCCATACCAACAGATACGACTACGGTAAAACCAATATCCTTACCTAAAGACACAATACCTAGTATTCCCAATGATACAATTCGATATATGACCCCAAACAATAATTATTTGGAAAATGACACATTTATTAATGTCAATACTAGAAACAGCAATAATTGTGGAATAGCAATAGATGCTAATTATCCTATTATCTAGTGATGATAAGAGAGGATGTCCAAAAAGTATTACTATAACAACGACAACACCGATTTTACAGATATTGTCTTGATGCGATCCTTAATTATAATTTACGACTTTTTTGGCATCCTCTTGTAACTTATTAATATATATATGAAATTCTCAAAATATAATGTTTTATTGGAAAATGAAACAAAATTCTATATTTACAATTCTTTATCTAATTCTCTTTTGAAAATTGAAGAGAAAATGTATCAAGATTTTTATTTTAAAAAAAATCTTGAACAATATGCTAATATTGAAGAATTTATTAGAGCTAAGATATATGTGAATAATGATTTTGATGAAATAGAGAAAAAAAACTATCTTACTTTGCTTAACAGATTTAGAGATGATATCCTTTGTTTAACAATTGCACCAACACAAGATTGTAATTTTAATTGTAAATATTGTTATGAATTATCTCGCCCTCAAAATTATATGGATGAAAATACTATAAATGATTTATTAGTATTTATTGAATCGTATAAAAATGTAAAAGAGATTTTTATTTGTTGGTATGGAGGAGAGCCTTTAATGTCTTTTGAAAATATTTTGAAAATATCAAATAAAATATTGTTGATGAACAAAATTTTAAATGCGGCAATAATTACTAATGGATATTTATTGAATGAAGAAATATCCGAAAAATTGGAAAAATTACATATTCGGTTTATTCAAATAACTATTGATGGACTTGAAAATATTCATAATGAAAGAAGGCCTTTAATTATGGGCGGAAGTTCATTTGAAAAGATTATTAAAAACATTTCCTATTTACTAAAAATAAATATGGATATTCAAATAAGTATAAGAGTAAATATTGATAATGAAAACGTAGAAGAATATGCTAAAGTTTATAATTATTTTAGAGAGAATTTTTCTGAATATTTAGAGAGAATTTTTATATACCCAGGATTTGTTACAGATTACACAGATAGTTGTAATTCTTCATCATGTTTTTCTACAACAAAACAAAAAGAAAAATTTTTAACATATAATTTTGAATCTCACGGAATATATCATCATGATTTTTTTCCTAAAACCAATGTTAATAATTGTATTGCAAGAGACAAAAATTCTTTTTTAATTGATCCTCAAGGCAATTTATATAAATGTTGGGCTGTAATAGGAAATCCTCAAATGAAAGTTGGAAATATAAAACAAGGTATTACAAATCCTAATATTCTTATTAGATTTTTAAAAGGAGCAGATCAAATTTCTGATCAAAAATGTCAAAAATGTCAAATATTACCTATTTGTGATGGAGGATGTCCTTATATGAGAATTCAGAAAAAATATGAAAATAAAAAAATAGATTTCTGTCATATTGGGAAATATAATTTGGAGCGATTTCTAAAATATCACATCCAATACAAAAATAAAACCATACAAATGTAATTCCACATGAAAAGAATAACATTAATGTCTTCATTTTTCCTATTTGGTTTGGTTTTCTCACAAGAACAATCGTTTGTTCTTGACTTTGAATCATTTTGTCAAACTTTTATAGAAACACATCCTGTCGTATGTTCTGAAGGTTTTGACATATCTAATTTTGAAAAATTACGTTTGAAAAGCATCGAAAATATAAAAAAATGTTATTCGAAAAACGAATTTGTATTCGAAATTAGTCGATTTACAGCATCGATTATTAACGATTCTCACACAGGATTTTTTCAGGAAGAAGCATTCTATCCTCAAACTATCTATCCTTTTTCTTGTCGTTGGATACAAAATAAGTTATATATAACTAAAGTTTACAACAATACAGAAGAAGATATTTTGTGGAAAGAAATTGTTAAAATCAACGATTCAAACATCAACGATTTTTTGGATTTATGCCTCAAATACATTCCTTCAGAAAGTATTTTGCAAGTAAAAAATCAACGGTTCAATAGTTTTATTACCAATCCTGATTTTCTCAAACTGGAAAAAATAACAGATTCTGATACATTAACGATCTTTTTCTCCGATAACAGCTATTGTTCCATTTTTCCAAAACGAATAAATTATCACGAAAGACCGGAATTTGAGAAAAAGGTTCCAGTTGATTATCAAATAGAAAACACTACTTGTTTTTTTTATTTCAGGAAAATGTGGGATGAAAGCTGTAATAACGATCTTGAAGAAATGGGCAGAAAATTTGGGTCTTTTTACGAACTATTTTTTGATTCAATCATAAATGCCAATGTCAATTTGTTAGTTGTTGATTTAAGGGAAAACGATGGCGGTTTCAGTTTAATAGGAGGACAGTTATTGTATTGTCTTAAACATGATAATCATAACAATAATAATAATAAAGATTTTAACCCATCTGTCATTTTCAGAAATAGTTGTCTTTTCAGAGAAAACAGAGAAGAAGAACTAGAGTTATATGCAAAACTAATTCCAAACATGGAAGATGGAAAATGTTATGAAACTTCTGATTTTCAAATAAATAATAATAAAGAAGAAGAAACCTCTTTTTTTGATATTGAAAATCCTAACTCTCCATTTTTTATCAAACCAAAATACAAAAACATATTCAAAGGAAATGTAATTTTTCTTATGGGAAATAAAACTTACAGTTCGGCTGCCGATTTAATATTGGAATTAAAGAGGAATAAGCAATTTACTATTATTGGAGAAGAATCGTGCCAAAAGCCAAATTGTTTTGGGGATATTATTGGTTACAAATTACCCAGCACAAGCATTCAATGCAATATAAGTTGTAAGAAATTCAATTTAGCAGAAAAAGGTCATGAAAATGATGATGTCATTTATCCCAATATTATCGTCCGTGAAACCATTGAAGACATCAGAGCAGAGAGAGATGTTTGTAAAGAATGGATATTGAATCATTATAATAAATGAAACCTTTTCCTCTCTATCAGCAACATGACCAAATGGATTGTGGCCCAACATGCCTTCGCATGATTGCCAAATTCTATGGAAAGCAATATTCTTTAGAATCTTTGCGTGAAATATCACATCTTTCACGCGAAGGAGTTTCCATGTTGGGAATTAGTGCTGCTGCCGAAAAAATTGGATTTCGAACAATGGGAGCTTGTATCGCTTTCGAGCAATTATGTCAAGCTCCATTGCCCTGTATTGTCCATTGGAATCATGAACATTTCGTTGTAGTATATAAAATTAAGAAACATTCAACATTTATTTTCAGGAAACAAACATCTAATGGAGATTATTCTATTTTTGTAGCAGATCCGGGAGGTAGTAAGGTTGTTTATAACAAAGAAGAATTTTGCCGTTGTTGGTTGACTACCAAAAGAAATAATGAAAATAAAGGATTTATTCTCGCTTTAGAACCAACTCCTGAATTCTACGAAACCAGTGATAATCAAAAATCAAATCGAAAAAATTTCGGATTCTTTTTTAATTATTTGATTCCACACCAAAAATTACTTTTTCAATTGTTTTTAGGTTTATTAATGGGAAGCATTTTACAATTGATTTTTCCATTTCTCACACAATCTGTTGTTGATTTCGGTATCAGCAATAACAATTTGAAATTTATTTATCTGGTTTTAATAGCTCAATTGGTTTTAACATTGGGAAGTTCAGTTGTTGGACTTATTCAAGGTTGGATTTTATTACACATGGGAACTCGCATCAACATTTCATTAATTTCAGATTTTTTGAGTAAATTGATGCGATTGCCCATGTCGTATTTCGACACTAAAATGGTAGGAGACCTTCTTCAGCGTATCGGAGATCACAGCCGGATTCAAAGTTTTTTGACAGGTTCGAGTTTAAGCTTGCTATTCTCTTTCTTCAACCTGATTGTATTCAGTTTTGTACTTTGTTTTTATAATTGGCAATTATTTCTCATATTCCTTATTGGCAGTATCTTCTATTTTCTATGGATATGGATGTTTATGAAAAAGAGAGCTGAACTTGATCATAAAATGTTTTCCCAAAATGCTTCTAATCAAAGCAATATAGTTCAATTGATTACCGGCATGCAGGAAATCAAACTCAACGGATGCGAACAACAAAAACGTTGGGAATGGGAACGTATACAAGCCAAATTATTTCGCTTAAATATCAAAGGGTTAGCATTAGGGCAATATCAAGATTCGGGAGCAATGTTGATTAATCAGGCAAAAAATATATTATCAACCATTTTTGTAGCTCAAATGGTGGTTGAAGGAGAAATGACTTTAGGCATGATGATCTCTGTTCAATACATTATAGGGCAATTGAACGGCCCCGTCAATCAGTTGATTGGTTTTATGCACCAAACTCAGGATGCCAAGTTGAGTTTGGAACGGCTAAATGAAGTACACCAAAAAGATGATGAGGAAAAAATAGATATAGAAACTATCTGTAATATACCGAAAGGAAGAAACATTTTCATCAATAAGCTTACATTTGCATATGAAAAGTTGACAGAAGAAAAAGTTTTAAATAGCATCCAATTAGAAATTATAGCAGGGAAACAAACTGCGATTGTGGGACTAAGTGGTAGTGGAAAGACAACATTAATTAAATTATTGTTAGGCTATTATCTTCCTGATAAAGGGGAAATTAAATTAGGAAATACGAAATTAGAAAATTATAGCATCCGAGAATGGCGGAAAAAATGCGGAATTGTGATGCAAGAAGGTTTTATTTTTTCAGATACAATAGCCAATAATATTGCTCCGGGAGAAGAGATTATAAATAAAGAAAAATTATATAATGCAGTAAGTGTTGCCAATATCCGAGAATTTATAGAATCTCTTCCACTAGCATACAACACAAAAATAGGTAATGAAGGACATGGTTTGAGTCAAGGGCAAAAACAACGAATCTTAATTGCAAGAGCTGTATATAAAAATCCGGAATTCATTTTTTTTGATGAAGCTACCAATGCTTTAGATGCAAACAACGAACGAACTATCATGGATAATTTGCAAGTATTTTTCGAGGGAAAAACGGTTATTGTGGTAGCTCATAGGTTAAGTACAGTAAGGAATGCCGACAAAATTATTGTTTTGGATAAAGGACAAATTGCAGAACAAGGGACTCACGATGAATTATTAGATTTGAAAGGAAAGTATTATCAATTGGTAAAAAATCAATTGAATATATGACAGAAGCAGAAAAAATAGAACTTAAAAGTGATGAAATGCAAGAAATTCTCTCACGTACACCTCATGCTTTGGTACGCTGGGGAATTTCGGCTATCAGCGTAGTAATTCTAATGATTTTCATCGGCAGTTTTTTCTTTACTTATCCCGACATCCAGAAAGGAGAAATAGTTATCACTACAGAAAATCCTCCTGTTAGAATAGTGGCAAAATCAACAGGAAAAATTAAGGAATTATACTGTAAAGAGAAAGATGCAGTTGAAAAAGGGCAATTATTGGCTGTGGTCGACAATCCATCCATAACTAAAGATATACAACGGGTGAAAGTTTGTTTATCAAACACAATCGTCAACGATACTTCGTCGTCCATTCATCCTGAGTTACTGATTGATAAATATGAATTAGGAGCCATCCAAACAAGCTATTCTCAATTTATAAAAGCGGCTACAAGTTATCTGAATTTTATATCTTTAAAACTTCAAGATCACGAAAAAAAAGCCCTTCAAATCAATGTTTCAGGAAAAAAGGCATATATTTCAGGGATTCAAAAGCAATTGAATTTAAAGAAAAAAGAATTTGGATTGGCAGAAAAAGCATATCAAAGAGAAATTATACTCCATCAAAAAGGAACAATTTCAAAAGCTGAAATAGAAAAAGCAGAGCAAGATTTTTTATCTGTGCAACAATCTGTTGCTCAATACGAAATTTCGTTGACTAACAATCAAACCGAATTGAAACAATTCGAAGAATCTCTTTCAAAATTATCAGTTCAAACTATTCAGGAAAAAGAAAATTTATTAACTGTGTTAAAAACAGCAAAAGATGAATTAGTATCAAGCATTGAAAGTTGGGAACAAACATATTTGCTTGTCTCCCCTGAGGCTGGAATTATTACTTTTAATGAATATTGGAACCGAAATCAATTTGTAAATGCAGGAGAAAACGTTTTTATCGTAATATCTCACAATCCAGGAAATCTTGTAGGAAGAGTCAAGGTACATGATTCCGGATTTGGTAAAATCAAACAAGGACAACTTGTAAACATCAAAGTTTCTGGTTATCCTTACATGGAATATGGATTATTAAGGGGTATAATACAAAATACATCTTTAGTTGCCAATGACAGATATTATTTTGTAGAAGTAAAATTTCCAACAGGATTAAAAACAACATCTCATAAATCATTACATTTCTCAGGAGAATTGATAGGTGAAGCCAATATTATAACTGAAAACCGGAGTTTAGCGTATCGTTTTTTAGAGCCAATAAAGTATTTGTTGAGTAATTACCTTGTTAAAGACTAATCATTATAAAATTATTTTAAAAAATTTTTAATTCAAAATACAAAATATAGAAACAAGAAATATTGAATGAAAAAAAATAGAAATGGATTTAGATTTAACTGGAGTGAATATTTTATCTGGCTGATAATTGCCGCTTTAATGACTGTAGGAATTAGGTGCATAAATAAAAAATTCCATTTATGGAACGATGATTCTTTTCTGGGATTGGTAATTTTTGGCATTTTGATAGGTATTATATCCGGTTTGACTCAATATGCTTTTAACCGGTTATGGGAAAGATACAAAAAAAA
>JAVBKZ010000022.1:0-6052 GCA_031553755.1 Bacteroidales bacterium
TCGCCACCTTTCGGTATTCAAATAAAAAAACCTCCTTGCGAGGATTCAATTCAAATTAAATCGCTTACAAATAACCGAATATAAACTTAAATCACAAAGAGGCGGAATAAAGATAGAAATAATTTTTCAAAAAAATCTACAATCTTTTGTAGAAATGTAATTGTACCTCGTTTGCATTATTGTAAACGTAATCTGATAGCGGATCCCGAAAAGCTTAGAGAGTAGGGAAAAACACATTAATTTATAAAATCATGAAAATGAAAAAAATATTTTTATTTATTGGATTAGCAGGACTGCTGCTAAACTCATGTTCTGATGATCTTTCCAATGGAAATATCAAAGAAAAAGACAACCCGGCAAAAACTGTTCCTAATACCCAAGAGCAATATTTGGTAAATTTTGCGGGTATTTTATCAAAAGCAACATACGAAAGAAAAGATGTTAGAGAATTCTTGAAATCAGAATCTTTGAAACAATTCGATAAAAATTATGATGTTCTTTATTATTTAGTAAAAGATGAACTGATAGGAGAAAAATCTTTCAGGGATATTTTAATAGATTATTCTTCAAAAGAAATAATTGAAGAAATCGAAGCAAGTGTGCCCTTATTAAATATTTTGATTCCGGAGATCGCAGTTTTTGATATTAATCCTAAAGATTTAGACACAGGAGATAATGAAATCCCCGTAGCTGTATCTCTAAAAACAGAGACTTCACTTTTTTTAGATGGAAAAAAAGAACTTAGCTTGCAAAAAGGAGAAATTCCTGATTTTCACGTATTTGTAATAAATGAAAACAGCCGGGTTATAGCTCCGGAAAATGGGACACAAAGTCTTAGAAGTGCAGGGACTAAGTCTGTTATGTTTAAATCCCCGAACTTTGACGGTAATTCAGACATTCCGGCAGAAACAACAATGAGGGCAAGTACGATGAATTTGAGTGCTGTTGGCCAGAAAGCAATTGAAGCTTATAACTATTTTAACAAAGACGACGGAAGTGTTTATCAAAAAGCGTTTCAAAGAGATTATATATATTATGGGATAACACCACAAAAGCAATCGGGAAACTTGAACAGGTCTATTTCTGAATATATAAGTTTTATAGAAGTAGACCCTCGCGCCTATTTTAAAATTGCAGATCAAATTAATCCAAACGCTCCTAATCCTAGTGATGATCCATATATTTCACAGAGCCAAATCGTACAAGAAAAAAGAGAAGTCAGTGAAGCGGAACTTTTGGATCGGATGTGGACTAAGGGCGCTTATGACTTTAGGTTTGAAATTATAACATCTACCAACCAGCATCCCCAGGTTGTGTTTGTACCTTTAAAACCCAATGAAATATGGGACTTTAACATAGATCATACAAGAGTACATCCAACCATGTTCAGACATTCAAAAAACACATACAAAATTGATCCAAATAAATTTACATCTAAACAAATAAACTTAAGCGCCTATAACATTTCACTGGGTAAATGGCATCTTGCCGAGGAATCAATATATAGATATGTAAATATTATAGAAGAAGACGAAAGTGTTGAGACTACGCGAACAATTACTTACGAATCTACACGAGTACACTCAACTAAATTCAATGGCGATGTTAAGCTCGAAATTGGATTAGGAAACTCAGACAAACTTACCGGAGGGATTTCCGGAGAAGTTACTAATTCAAATACAATAAAGGATTCTAAATCTGTAGTAATTGTAAGAAAAGAAAAATCGGATGATTTAGGAAGCATAAGGATTTATTATTATGATCCCATTATTGAAAAGATTTCATCATCCATTATTGAAAAACCGTATTATGTACATTCATATAATACAGGATATGTTACATTTGGAATTGCAGTCAAATAGTATAGATAAAAAAAACAGTTATTTTTGCTATTAGAAATTAATAAATTATAAATTATGAAAAGAATACTCATGCTTGTTTTGCTATCTGTTTCAATATGCACTTTTTTTTCTTGTGGGGATGATGATTATGATGGCGGCGAAGCAAAGAGAAATAATCAGGAAAATACACTTAAGTTTAAATTGACTTGCAACACGCAAGATGTCCCTGTTACCCTTTATGGATGGGGTGATTATTTAATCATAAAAAATAGTTGGGAAGGGGAATGTGTAACAAAACAATATAAAGTGTTATTTTCAGCCATTTGTAGAGATGAAACAGCATTACTAACAGGTGAAATATATGTGAATGGGAAACTAGTGAATAAGGTGGAAGGTAACTCTTATATTCAATTAGGAGCTAATTTAAAATAATAATCATTGGTATCAGGAACAATCATCCATTCCCTTGCCGTCAGTTTAAACTGACGGCAAGGGAAAAATACCCGTTGACTTAAATTAATTTTTCTACTTAATACAAAGTAAAAAAACATTTTTCACTTACAATATAAAATTTTATTTTTGCAGTCATTAAAATTAAGAAATGAATTGTATATCAGATTAAACAATCAACTATGATTAAGAACATAAACATCAAATTTGTAATCTTATTTTTAACCGTTTGCGGGTTATCATTACCTTCTCAAGGTCAAACTAAATCGGGACTTATAATTAGCACTGGTTCTGGTAGTATTAACGTGGATATAAATCCATCTTATCTTGGAAATACAACTTTCAGTGAGATCGACTACAAATCAAATTTTTCCGTGGGTTATCGTTTTCGTTTTCATTCTTTAGAAATTTCTCCTTTGTTTCTGGATTTGGACGCTAATCTAGGGATGAAATCATGGCAATCTTTATACGGACAGTCACGGATGGAGCCTCCTGCTTATGAAGCTTCTTCTCAATACTTTTATTTTTCTACAAGCGGAACTGCCAATTATCCAATATATAAAGGATTAAGTATCGGTTTAGGAATTGAACCAACTTACTATTTCAGTCAAAGTGGAGAAAGTAGTAAAAATGCTTTTGACATACCGGTTGTAGGAAAGATTGCCTATAACTTTAAGATTGTTGAAGTTGGTTTTAATTATAAATACGGTTTGATGAATGTCATAAAGACAGATCATATTGATTCTGGAAAATTCCGTGACTGGCAATTATCCGTATGGATTCCTTTTTAAATAATAATCGTAAATGAAATGTAGGTTTATTGGCTATTTTCTGTCCCTGTTTCTTGTTTCTTGCGCGGTTGATTACGATATAAATCCTTCTTTTACGGATGAACCCGATCGTATAATTATCAATGGATATTTGAATCCTGAAAGACAGATCCGCATTCAACTATGTGAGTTGAAAAAGGCCGGAAACAAGTATTTGGTCAAAGGGTTAATCGGTTCTCACGTTGTTCTAAAAGAGAATGGAATAATATTGTTTGATAACATTTGGCCGGATTCTATTTTTACAATCGAACATCATCCTCAGGCAAAGGCGTCTTATTCCATAGAAGTATCTCATGACAATTTGCAAACAGTGAACGCGCAAACCTACATTCCGGAAGCGATACATTGCATTCCTGGATTTTCTCACAGAGGTCCATATTGGGATCATTCCTCTGTTCGGCGTAGCGTCTTTCGCTACGTCGAGATGGAAGCAAAGCTCTGCTTTGCAAAAAAAAACTATTCACCAAATAAATTAGGAAACAATTTGTAGAGGTTTAATTTTTCATATATTTGTCAATGACAAATTTTAATCAAAATTAAAAATCCAAGACATGAGTACAGGTTATCAGATTAGTGAACAAGATGAATTGCATTATTTGACATTCCAGATTGTAAAATGGGTTGATATTTTTACACGACAAATTTATCGTGATATTATCATTGACAGTTTTCGTTTTTGTCAAAAAAACAAAGGATTAGAGATTTATGCTTATGTTCTGATGAGCAATCATATCCACTTGTTAATTCGCAGCAATAGTGGCAATTTAAGTAATACTATCAAAGAAATAAAAAGTTTTACAGCTAAAAAGATTTTGGAGTCAATAAATGGCGAACAGGAAAGTCGCAGGGATTGGATGCTTGATATTTTTGAGTTTTCGGCAAAGCAGCACAAGCGGAATGAAAAATACCAGATATGGACACATGAAAATCATGCAGAAATTATTTATAGTAATCAATTTATGGAACAAAAAATTAATTATATCCATCAAAATCCGGTTCGTTCAGGAATTGTATCTCAAGCAGAGGATTATTTATATTCAAGCGCCAGGAATTATGCGGGATTGGAGGGTTTGATTGAAATAATCGATATTTATATGCCAATGGAAAAAATTCCATTAATGAGGACAGTTCGATAATATGCATGCAAAGCAGAGCTTTGCTTCCAACCCGACGTAGCGAAAGCCGAACGCAGGGTAAAGTATTAAATATGATGAAAATATAAAATTGGAATTACTAAATAATTGGCAAAATTAATTTATATGCAAGGCAGCTTTTCATCAAGCTGTCTTGTATAAATTAATACAATTGCCAGAGCCCGAATACACTAAATTTATTCTTAAAAAATAACAAATCATGTACATAAAAATATTTTTGACTTGTATTGTTTCTTTGGTACTTTTTTCATGTGACGGAGATGTCGGAAAACATCCCTCTCCTGATATCTATTATATAGTAGTAGAAGGTGCTGAAAGCAGCAATGTAACAATAACTTATACTGCTGCGATTCCCAAAAATACAGATATGGATGGAAGGTCTGAGTCAAATAAATACATCACAGAAACAGTAAAATTACCTTTTCGTAAAATGGAGAATTTTTGGAGAAATGATAAAAATATTCCTAAACCATCTGTTTATTTGACGAATACCACATCAAAAGATTTAACACTTTTAATTGGCTATTTATCAGATACGTTGATGACGTTAAGTGATGGAATGGAATACCACATATCTCCTATTGTAAGCTATCGTTTTTTTGATATTCAAAATGTAGAAAATAATTACAAAAAGGTAACAACAGACAGCCTGTTTCGCATGCTTCTTGACGTCAATTATGAAGGAATAAAAACAGTCAAACCTAATGAAAGTGTAGATATGGAACTTTATAACATGGATCAAATCTACAAATAAGACTATTTTTCATACAAAAGTATGGCTCTATTGTCAAAAATAGCCATACTTTTTACAGGTTTTTGATATAATTTGATATTTTTTCTCATGAAGAGACAAGCAATTAAACTTTTAATATTATCACTCGTTATCTCAGTTTTTTTTTCTTGTACAGAAGATACAAATGGTAATGAACCCCCGGCAAATATTGCTGATAAAACAATTATTGTATATATGATAGCAGACAATAATTTGGATTATTTTGCAGAAAAGAATATTATTGAAATGCAAAGAGGATGGGAAAATTATAAAAATGTAAATCTTATTGTATACGTTGATAGAGCAGATGGCGCGATACCTTCACATCCAATTGTATTAAATATAAAAAATGATACTGTCAAGCAAATTACAAGTCCGGTAATTAAGTCTTTTCCAGAAACAAATTCATGCGATGTTGACAATATGAAACAAATCTTAGAAGAAATTATAAGTTTTTATCCCGCAAAAAAATATGGTCTTATTTTATGGTCTCACGGTACTTCTTGGTTTTCTAAACATACGACCAACAACCTAAAAAAAAAATTATCATACCCTCAGATAAACGAATTTTCAATTTCTAAGCTTCCATTAACGAAAAGTTTTGGTTTAGATTATAATGATGAAATAGATATTGCGGATTTGAAAAAAGCGTTACCCATCAAATTTGATTTTATTATTTTCGATGCTTGTTTTATGGGAAGTATTGAAGTTATTTATGAATTAAAAGACAAAGCGGAATATATCATTGCTTCTCCCTCAGAAATAATTTCTTATGGCTTTCCATACGAAAGTATTTTTCCTTTTTTAGTATCTGAAGAGTATAAATTTATTGAATTATGCGATAATTATATAGATTTTTATAATAAAAAGCTAAGTACATGACAAAAATTTAAAAACGTCTATCTTTCTTTTGTTTAGAGGATTTAGCAACATATTAGCAATAACCCCCAACCCATATTTGAATAGAGATTTTTCTCTTCGTCCATGTTTCTTTATTTTAATTTG
>JAVBKZ010000048.1:0-7925 GCA_031553755.1 Bacteroidales bacterium
ACGCCTGCACTCCATTCACAAAAGAAAAACAAGAAAAGAATTTGTATTTATCAAAATTAGTTGTAAACTTGCATGGATTAATTCCTCATTATACACTTAACGAAGTGGTTGTAAACTGTCCGAAGGATGGGGAGTACTTTATTATGATAATGAAGGTCAACATTATTCATCTCAAGGAAGTAATTGCTACGTTTATGAATGTGATGATTATGGAAATTGTAATTCTCGTTATGAAACTGCGAATATATAGGTTAATCTGAATTTGTGCCAAAATCTTGTCATTTAGACTTTAGTTATAGGATTTTGGCACATTTAAAAAAATAAAAATGAAAAAACTAATTATTTTACTTTCTATTTTAACTTTATTTTTCATTGAAACAGAAGCGCAATACAGTTTCCGTCCCAAAATATCAAGAGGCATATCTAGTTGTGCAGTTGTAGATTCCGGTTATGTCAGAATAAAATATACATTGAATAACCGGAATAAAAATGATATTGAAAACAGTGAAGATATACACATGTTGGAAATCGGGGAAAAACAGTCTAGATATTCCAGTTATGTAATTTTCAGAGGAGATTCGACTGTTTCCAGTGGAGATAATACTTACTACAGGAAGTATGCCGGTCCGGTATATCATCAATATAATAAATGTAACAAATTATTTTGGGGAGAATACTTTAAAGATTATAAAAACAATACTCTTTCTGAATATGTATGTATGCCTAAAGCAATTCCAAACTACTGGTATTCAGAAGCAATTCCTATTTTTCAATGGGAAATTCAAGAAGATACGGTAAGTATTGCAAATTATTTGTGCCAAAAAGCAACATGCTCCTTTCGAGGAAGAAATTACATTGCATGGTTCACTCCTGAGATTCCAATCAATAATGGACCGTGGAAATTCGGAGGATTGCCCGGATTAATATTAAAAGTTTATGATGATAAGAATGACTATGTTTTTGAATGTGTTAGGATAGAAAACAACACTTCAGGATTTGCTATCCATGCTTATAACCATAGTAATTACGGGAAAATAACAAGAGAAAAATTATGGAAATTATGGAAAGATATTTTTGAACGTTATGATGATATTATAGGAAGTGTATCTATTTCAGGAAATCTTGAACGGAAATATTTACCATATAATCCATTGGAATTAGAATAACTATGACAAAACAATATTCAATAGCCTTTCTAATATTATTTCTGATACCAGTCACATTATTTTCCCAAACAGTCATTACCGGTGTTGTGAAAAATAAAGAAAGCATTCCTTTGAGAGCAAATGTGATGGTACAGGCAAAAGGAAGCGTATCCATTTCTGCTTTTTCGATGAGTAACGAACAAGGGAATTATGTTGTTACATATAAGGGAACGGCTGATACACTTATAATTTCTGTTACCGGAATAAATATTGGGAAACAAACTAAAACAATATTGAACAAACAACAACAAATCGATTTTATAATAGAAGAAAAACCCTTGAAACTAAAAGAAGTATCTGTAGTTCCCGATAAAATAACCCGTACGGGAGATACATTGAATTATTCAGTTGGCGCATATACAGACCAAAATGATCGGGTAATCGGGGATGTATTGAAAAAAATGCCCGGTATTGAAGTTTCTCCTGCAGGTACTATTTCTTATAATGGAGTAAGGATTAATAAATTTTATGTTGAAAATATGGATTTATTGCAGGGCCGTTATGGTATTGCAACCCGTAATATTGCGGTAAAAGATGTAGCAACGGTACAAGTTATGGAAAACCATCAGCCCATTAAAGCGTTGCGGGATAAAATCATTTCTGAACAAGCAGCTATCAACCTCAAACTAAAAGAAGAAGCAAAAGGTACTCTTGCCGTTACAGGAATGGCAGGCATAGGTTATGAACCGTTTCTGTGGAATGCCGAATTGGTTTCCATGTTTTTTGGAAAGAAAACGCAAAATATGAGTGTTTATAAAGGAAATAATTCAGGAAACAATGTGGCCTCGGAATTTCGTACACATTACGATTACGAACGTGTATATATGAATGATGGAAGCATGCTTTCCATACAAAATCCAACGACTCCTCCAGTTCCTCAAAAACGTTACCTTTACAATCACTCCAACGCGATAACTACAAATCAATTACTTAAAATATCTAAAGATACGGAATGTACTATTAACGCTATTTATTACAACGACCGGATAGAAAAGGAAGGTTATTCCATATACGAACAGTATCTTCCGGGAGACAGTATTCTTTCGATTGAAGAAAAGGTAACAACAAAGAGCAAGGTAAACAATCTTGAACTTGCCATGAAGATCAATAACAATGCCGAAAATTATTATTTGAATAATGCTTTCAATTTAAAAGGTAGTTGGAATGATGATTCCGGCTCTGGAATTACAAAAAGTAATTCGGGAAACATGGATGAAATGATTTCCCAATATCTCGAAAAACCTTTTTTTTCTGTCGATAATACATTGAACCTGATTAAAAACGTGAAAAATAATTCCTATAAAATTTATTTTTCTACCGGTTATGGATATAAACCTCATACGCTGACCGTATCTCCGGCAGATTATTTTGGGAACGGGGATTTATCTTCCATTTCTCAAAATATACTTTCAAGGGATTTTGCTACTGTATTACGGTTGTCTTACGGATTGAAAATAGACTATGTGAATATGGATTATGGAATTTGGGGTAGGGTAGACTTGCGTAGTTTGGACTCTGAATTGCAAGGAAAATATAATACAGGAAATTTAATGATTCCGGAAGATTCCCTCAAAAACGATCTCGGGTATAACAACTACCAAACCGGCTTTTTTCAAAGTTATACTTACCAAAAAGACCGACTCAAAGCGACATTGTCCTTACCATTAACGTGTTACATACTGCATATCGACGACCGGATTCCCGATAAATTCACAAAATACGATAAATGGATCGCCAATCCTTCCATTCGATTGAAATATGACTTAACCCACGAACTGGATTTTTCGACCGGAGCAAATTATTCTAAGTCATTCGGAGATATGAATTCCGCTTATACCGGTTATATCATGCATAGTTACAGGAGTTTATTGCGGAATACTGTTGAACGGTTGTTTGAAACCCATTCAACCGAAGCCAATGCATCCATTAGTTATAGGAATGTTTTTGAGGCTTTATTTATTCAATCGGGTATAACCTACAGTAATTCTTGGAAAAACCTGCTTTATGGTTATGATTACCAGGGTATCATGAGAATAAAAACCACTATCGACCAGCCAACCAAATCAGAAGGATACCAGGCAAATATCAGTATCCAAAAAGGATTGAAATTTTGTTCTTCGACTGTGAGGTTAACAGGGAATTATCGTGAAAATAAAAGCGAGCAATTAATCCAAAATGATATACTCAACTATCGGTCGGAAGGATATGGACTTGGAGGTAATTTGAACTTCAGCCCTATACAATTTGCCAGTATTAATTATGACGTTTCCTGGAATAAAAATAAAAGCTATGCCTTGGAACTTTCCAAATCATTAAAGCCTATTAATTCGGTATCTCAAGATGGTAAAATCAATCTATTTCCGCATAAAACCGTGACAATCAATTTTAACGTTGAATATAACTACAACAGTGCTACAACTAATCGTTATTCGACTTTTGCAGATGCCGGCATTAAATTCAAACGAAAACAATTGGATTTGGAACTGGAGTGTAACAACTTGTTTAATACTAAACAATATGTTTCGGCATCTTACAGCGACATCAGCGCTTATTATTATAGCTATGACCTGCGTCCAAGAAGTGTATTGCTAAAGATGAGATTTAAATTGAAGTAAAAATTAAATAAAAATGCTGCCATGGAAATAAAAGATTATTGGTTTTCTCTAAAATCGCATGTATATGTATATTTCAAAAAGGAGAAAATATTATTGTACAACACACAGAGTGGAAGTAAAATTGAAACATCCCTAAAAGAAGCTATTACACTCGTTAACCAATTATATGAACCTGTTAATTTAGGGGTAATTGTATTGGAGAGTCAATTGTTATCCAATCTTGAAGTACAAAACTTTGTTAAAGAAGTGCAAAAAAAAGAAATGGGAGATTTGTGGGAGATACGCACTGGCTCACAAAAACCAATCAGATTTATTCCAATTCTCAATTTGCAAAATGATATAGATAAATTGCACAAAAAAAGACATGAATTCATTGAAAGTGGCTAAGGAAATATTTAGACTCAATGGATTAAATTCAAGTTTTTGGTCCTATATACCCAAAACTTTTCACAGATGTTATTCTGACAGGTACCATCATTATGCAATAAATTACGATGGTAAAATCTATAAATGTACAGCACGTGATTATGGAGAAGATAAAGTAATAGGAAATTTATTGCCTAATGGCCAAATAGACTGGAATCAAGAATTGCTAAGCAGTCTTTTCTCCAGAGCCACATTTGAAAATAGTAAATGTTTGGAATGTAAACGGCTACCTGTCTGTATGGGTCCTTGTATTCAAAAGAATTATGAGTCCCGGATAAATAATACTCCTTTACCATGTATTGCTGATTATACCCAGTATTCTCTAACATCTTATATTGTAGAAGAGGCTAAAAAAAGGAACTTAATAAAAGAAATATCATGAAAAAAACCAAATTAATTATTTTGATTATTTGCTTGTTATTTGTTAATAAAATTATCGCCCAAGATAACATGCCAAGTAAAACAGAAAGAATCTATTCGTTATCTATTATGTGGAAAGAATTGCAATATAGTTTTGCATTCCCGGAAACTTTTCAACAGGTAAATTTGGACAGTTTGTACTTGGCATACCTGCCAAAAGTGGAAAGTGTAAAGAACAATTACGAGTATTACAATATATTGTGTGAATTTATGGCCCATTTCAACGAAGCGCATACAGGCATTTCTACACCTCGCCGTCCGGATGATCTTCCTCCTTTGAAAACAATAACTTTTGGCGAAAAAATCATAGTCAGCAATGTTGCCAAAAACATGCTCGATCAAATTCCGTTAGGGAGTGAAATATTAAAAATAAACCACATTCCGGTAATAGAATACCTTAAAGACTCCATATATCAATATGTATCAGCATCAACGTCACATTGGAAATTCGACAAGGCTGTAGTTGATAAAATGCTTTATGGAAAACCTCTGTCCACAGTAAACCTTACAGTGAAAACACCCAAAGGAAAAGAAAACGAAGTAAGCATGATACGAAATTTCAATTTCAACAGTGCAAACGAAATAATGGCCGATACTACCAAGACAAAGCCTATCAACATAAGAATTATCAACAAGAACATTGGGTATATTCAATTAAATTCTTTTTTAGGGACACATCTTAATACTATACATGATACTTTCAACCATTATTTACCGCAATTAAGGAAATGTAAAGGTTTGATTATAGATATTAGAGGAAACAGGGGAGGCACAGATGAAGCATGGGAGCATATTGCATATTTCCTCATTTCCGAATCTCAAATACAAACTAAAGGGAAGTGGTTTTCAAGAAAATCTGTTACTACTTACTCAATGTGGGGCGAATACGACTATAGATTCAAGGAATACTACCACGGAACAGCAATGGAAGAAATACAACATTCTCCGTATATGAACACTTTAGAAGACTCTTTAAAATTACATCAACCACTGTTTATAATTTCAGGACAGCACGTAGGCTCTGCTGCGGAAGATTTTTTAGTTCACATGAAAGACATGAAACGCGCAACCGTTATTGGAGAGCCAAGCACTGGAGCAATCGGTGAACCAATGTTTATATCATTGCCTGGTAAATATGTTGCAAGAATTTGTGCAAAAAAATATGTAAATTCGGACGGAACTCAACCTATAGAAACAGGCATACTACCTGACATTGAAGTTAAAAGAGATTACAATGCGTATTTGAAAGGTAAAGATAATATCTTGGAACAAGCGATTAGTGAATTACAAAAACAAATAAGAGATTGAATTAAAATTTCTCAGAAAGGAACAAAAATTCGCTTTATTAATCATAAGGATGTATCTATTGAGGATATTGTTAAAACTACCGAATTTCAAAAATATTGGAATATTAAAAAAGATGATATAGATGTATGTAAAGATTGTGAATTTAGATATATGTGCACTGATTGTAGGGCTTATATAATGGATTCTAAAAATTAATTTTCTAAACCTGCTAAATGCAAGTATAATCCATATACTGCAGAATGGGAAAATAACTGAGGATTATTATGAAAAAACCGTTCCCCCACTACCAGCAATTAGACTCGATGGACTGCGGCCCCTCGTGCCTGCGGATGATAGCCAAGCATTACGGCCGGAGTTATAACTTGCAAACCCTGCGGG
The DNA here is from genome assembly GCA_031553755.1 of Bacteroidales bacterium. GTDB lineage: Bacteria > Bacteroidota > Bacteroidia > Bacteroidales > Azobacteroidaceae > JAIRVZ01. Next base: position 6,353 of record JAVBKZ010000048.1, read on the forward strand.
AAAAAAGTTATATAACCCGTCAAGGAGTATCCATGTTGGGAATCAGCGATGCCGCCGAAAGTATTGGTATGCATACGATGGGTGTTAAAGTCAATTTCGAGCAATTAGTCAACGATGTTCCATTGCCTTGTATCTTACACTGGAACCAGAACCATTTCGTAGTTCTGTATAAAATCAAAAAGTCATCAGGATTTCTAAGCCCCCTCTCTTGTGGAGAGGGCCTTAAAGTCCTCCCCTTGGGGGAGGATTCAGGAGGGGCAAGTAGAGGAGGTTACACTCTCTATATCTCCGACCCCGCCAAAGGCAAATACCCGATGGATAAAAAAGGGTTTATGAAATGTTGGGCGAGTACGAAATTACAAGGAGAAGATGTAGGAACTGCGTTGCTTTTGAATCCTTCGCCCGATTTCTACGAACAGGAAGATGATAAAGAAAAACAGGAAAAAGGCTTAAGTTATTTCTTTCGCTATCTTTTTCCCTACAAATCCCAGATGTTACAGTTGGTAGTTGGAATGTTGATAGGCAGTGTATTTTCCCTGATTTTACCCTTCCTAACACAAGCCACAGTTGACCAGGGAATCGGCAATAATAATCTCAGTTTCATTACACTGATTTTAATTGCCCAGTTGGTTTTGTCGATTACCCAAATGGCAATGGGATTTATTCGAAGTTGGATTAGCCTGCACATGAATACCCGCATCAGTATTTCGCTGATTTCTGATTTCCTTGCCAAATTGATGAAACTTCCCATCCGCTTTTTCGATGCCAAAAATATCGGTGATATTATGCAACGCATTGGCGATCACGGACGCATCCAATCATTTATGACCGGAACCGCTTTATCCACTATTTTTTCATTCTTTAATTTCTTTATTTTCGCCTTTGTGATGGCCTACTATAACCTGCAAATATTGTGTGTGTTCCTTGCCGGCAATGTATTATATGTCACATGGATCATTTCATTCATGCGTTACCGCCGGAAGTTAGATAACAGCCGTTTGCTCAATCGTCTGCTAATCAAAGTAATATGGTGCAATTGATAACCGGAATGCAGGAAATCAAACTCAACAACTGCGAAAAGCAACAACGTTGGAAATGGGAAGCTATTCAGGTTAAGTTGTTCAAAATAAGCATGCAAGGAACCGCTTTGGGACAGTATCAACAATTAGGTTCCGTTTTCTTCAATCAAACGACTTCTCTGTTTATCTCTTATCTGTCGGCCAAAGCAGTTGTTGAAGGAGATATTACTTTAGGAATGATGATGTCTATCAGTTACATTATCGGACAACTTTCCGGCCCTATCGGACAAGTCATCGGTTTTGCCCAATCCCTGCAAGATGCCAAAATCAGTCTGGAACGATTGAATGAAATACACAACAAAGAAGATGAAGGACAAACCATCGAACATAAAATTGATTATATTCCCGAAAACAAAACAATCAACATCAAAGATGCCTGTTTTAGTTACGATGGATCCGAACGCGATTATGTGCTTGAAAACCTCAACCTGGAAATAAAACAGGATAAAGTAACCGCGATTGTTGGCGCCAGTGGAAGTGGAAAAACAACGATA
>JAVBKZ010000073.1:0-6754 GCA_031553755.1 Bacteroidales bacterium
TTCGGTATCGAGGAAGATACAACAAAAACACCAACATCTGTTAGATTATTTCTACGAAGAACAACGGATGTACGAAGCATCTGATAAAGTAATCTGTTTGTCGGAAGATACTTTGAAAGTACTGGAAAATATTTATGGAGTTGAACCGCATAAAATACAGTTTATGCCCAATGGATTGGAAGATACTCACATTTCAATTTCGGAGAAAAAGAAAAAAATCCTGAGAAAAAAAAAGTTTATTGGGGATTGCGAAAAAATCATTTTGTTTAATGGTCGGACCAATAAAGCTAAAGGTATTCATTGTCTATTGGAGTCATTCCGGATTGTATTGAAAAAGCATCCTGAATGCAGGTTAGTTATTGCCGGAGGAATATCTGATACCACTTCCATGTTGAAATTGACTAAAAATATAGCGTCTAAGGTAACTTATACCGGACAAATTTCTAAAGAAGAATTGGCTTTATGGTATCAGATTTCTGACATCGGAGTTATACCTTCATATACAGAACAATGTAGTTATACCGGAATTGAAATGATGATGTATGGTTTGCCGGTTGTTGCATCTGATGGCTTAGGAGTGAGGAAAATGTTTCAAAATGAAAATAATGCAGTAACAGCAAAAATAGGAAACAGGACAAAAACAAAAGAATTCCAAAATAATCTGTCAAACGCGATGTTAGAAATATTACAATCTGAAAGCTTACGCAAACAATTAGGTGAAAAATCACGGCAAACCTATGAACTTTTATATTTGGCAGACAAAATGCAAAAGAATTATAAAAAGATGTTTGAATCTCTTTGAAGTTAAATTTAAAATCAACCTGATTTTTCATTTATAAAGTGAAGAAAATGGCAAATTGTTATTTTTAAAATCTTAAGTGATTGATTATCAGCTTGAATTTAATCGAAATTGTTATTGTGAATAAGACGTATTTTATTTATTAAACACTATCTTTGTTGTGTTAAATTTGCTGAATTTACAACATACATCAACATACAAATATACCATGGAAAAAGCAAGAAATGTTTTTACGTCATGCTTGTCTTCATTAGGCGTGAAATATACCAAAACATTCGCGGAAAGTTTTTTCGGAGAACATCCCCTCGTTTCGTTTTTACGACATAATTATATAAATTTAGATATTTTACGCATTTAGATGTTAACACTAAATAACTGTTACTTCGTTGTAGAGTAACAGGCAATAAATAGGCCGTTTATTGTATGGAGTTACAACAAAAAATATTAATTATTAATTTTAAGATCATGAAACAGCTTAAAAAATTAAAGTTGAAAGATTTCAGCGAAATGAGTGATGCAGAAATGAAATTTGTTGTTGGAGGGAGTGGAATTGGTAGCGGAGTAGATGCGAGTGGTAGCTATACTTGCGACCATTATACATGTGACGGCACTTGCTCTCCAAAGAAAACTTGCAAAAGCTATATCGATAGTTTGGGCGTTAGTACTTGTGGGTGTAAAGAAAAGGAATAAGTCTAACCAAATTGAATATTCCCATTTATTTTTATAATGGGAATATTCAACTAAAGGTAAAATAAAAATTATGAATAAAAAAAGCTGCGTTTTGTTTTTGTTTTTGTTTTTGTTTAAGTTCCTTATATATTCTTATTCTATAGAACCAACAGGAAAAGCATTGTTAACAGGTAAGTTTCCAGGGACGCAAACCTTTAATGTTAGTATATCGGTCCCAAATTTAGTTAGTAAAGAAGTAGAAATATATTACACCATATTGAGAAATGGCAATTTTTCGCTTTCTATTCCACTTTTTAATTCTACTTATGGATCGCTTAAAATTAATGGAGAAGAGTACGGTTATTTCTATCTATCTTTGGATAAAACGAATAAAGTGGAATTGTTATTAAATGATATCAATGAAATACAAATAGGAATAGAGAAAGATTACAGAATAACACCGGAAGATGGATATAAAATTAGTGGAATGTTTCTAGAGTTAGTCCAAAATGTATCCGATCCTCATAGTTTTAATGGTCTTCGATTCGACATATTGCCGGAAGAGTACAAAGAATCTGTCATACAATATATGGAAAAACAGTTTTCAAATATCGTTGAAAGTAAATCCCTGTCCGATCACTTGAAACAATTTTTATATACGCAAATACAAAGGTATATATTTGTAACATATCTATTTAACTATGAAAATACCGTTCGACATCTTTATGAAAAACAACAATCTGAAGGAGGTATAAATAATGTATTTTTTACTCCAATAAAACCGGAAAAAGAATATTACTCTTTTCTTCGTTCTTTTGATTGGAGCATTCCCTTGATACTGTATGCTTTTAATTATCCCAGTATATATCAATGTATACTTGAAGATAAGATTTTAAATATTCCGGACATCTATAATCAAGCATTGTCCGATTGGTTAAAAATAGCAAAAATAACTATGGATCAGCTGATTAGTAAAGATGCTGGCATATTTTATGAAATGTTGACACTCTACGCTTATATGAAACAATTAGAAACAACGCCTTTGTCAGAAAAGCAAATAGAAGAAATAAAATCTTACTTCGAAAATTCATCATTTATAGAATATCTTTTAGAAGCAAACGAATTAACTATAGGAAAAATACAAATACCTTCGGTAGTAAAAAACACTCCTGATGTTTCTAAAGAAAAACTGATGGAAGCTATCATCTCTAGATATAAAGGAAAAACAGTTATTGTAGACTTTTGGGCAACTTGGTGTGCTCCTTGTCTAAAAGCAATGAGAAAATTTAATAAAGAAAAGAGAGATTTGCAGAACAAAGATGTTATTTTTGTTTACATAGCTGATATTTCTTCCCCTAAATCCCTTTGGAAAGAGAAAGCTGCCGGCATTAGCGGAGATCATTATTATCTGAATCCTGACGAATGGAAGTATTTAAAGGAAAGCTTTAATTTTGATGGGATTCCATCTTATTTGATTTATGATGCAAATGGAGTGCTGAAAAACAAGGTTACTGCTTATCCCGGAACAGAAAAAATGAAGAAAATGATAGAAGAAGTTTTGCCTTAAATATTTAGAAATTAATCCTTAATAACTATTGTTTCGTTGTAGAGTAACAGGCAATAAATAGGCCGTTTATTGTATGGAGTTACAACAAAAAATATTAATTATTTAATTTTAAGATCATGAAACAACTTAAAAAATTAAAGTTGAAAGATTTCAGCGAAATGAGTGACGCTGAAATGAAGTTTGTTGTTGGGGGGAGTGGAGGAGGATCTGGTACTAAAGATGAACCTTACCAACTCCCTGAGGTGGTAATATCTAGTTGTCCTTCTGGACCTGGTTCAAAAATATTAGATTGCATGGGAAAACCTCGTGGAGCAGATTGTTGTATCTTATATAATAATAAAGTATATACAGGTAGATGTATTGTTGACCAGTTTAATCCTAAAGGAGCATTATATTGTTCTGATGCATGGTATTGATTGAATTTGAATGAAAGAGGGTGTGCAATGTTGCACCCTCTTAACTTTTATTCCATTTTATATAACACCAAATATGAAAACATATAAAGAAAGTTTATTTATTATTTTTTGTTTTTTATTATCCTCTTGTACACAGAAAAATACTTTTTCTTTGGCAGAACCCCATATTAAGTCCGGAATAGCCAGAATATCAGGTAAAATTATTAATTTCAAACATGAAGATAATAATGAGAATATTATTCTTAACTTATCCTATCCCAATCCGGTAACTGCCGGAATGAATCAAGTTGAGACTGAACTAAATGCAGATGGCAGTTTTAATTTTGAAGCGTCTCTGGAATGTGATGTTATTTTAGGAAGTCTCAGTTCAAAAACAGAAATATTGGAGTCTAAATCTTTATTAATTGAGTTGTCAATTAATAAAACAAGTGAAATAGAGATCGTTTGCGATGAGGAGGGAAATATATCCGCAAAAACAAATAATTCACAAGGTATAACTTCTTACGATATGCTCAATTGGAGGGATAAATATCATCAGATGCACATTGACAGACCCAAAGCTACAGATAATCAACCGATTTATGAACTTTCTCCTGAGAAATATGCTCACAAAGCGATAAATAGCAGTTTGGCAAAAAGGCTTGCAAAAATTGAAACAGATACATCATTGTCAAAAGGTGTAAAAACATTTGTCTTGAATAATTTCAGGTTATTTTTTTTGAATGACGTTCTTTTGGAATATAAAGATGCAATGTATTGGAAATATAAATCAACCAATTCTTCAGAAAAATTTGATGATTTTGTGCCACAAGAACCGTCATTTTCTTATTACACATTTTTGAAATATTTTGATTTAAATAATCCACAAAACCTGTATATACCTGAATATTTCATGATTTCAAAAAAGATTCTATCCAACAAAACCTTCAATATCCCAACAATAGGGGATACTCCTATTGATATTTGGTTGAAAAACACGAAAAGCATCCTTTCAGAACTGACAGGTTTGAATTCAGGTTTATTTTATGAAATGTTGGTTGCCCATGCTTATATTAAGCAGTTTGACGAAAAAATCAAACCTTTATCCGATAAACAAAAATCAAACCTTAAGAAGTATTCTTTTGAAAATCAAGACATCGTAAGAATTCTTTTGGCAAGGAATGAAAAAGTCCAGATTTTAGCAAAAAACAAATGTCCTGTGATTGTTAATGAAACACCGGAAGTATCGAAAGAAAAATTAATGGATACAATTATTTCTGGGCATAAAAGCAGGGTAGTTGTTGTAGATTTTTGGGCTACTTGGTGTCAACCATGTTTAGTCAATATGGAACAATATCGAGATATTAAAAATTCGTTTTCAGAGAAAGATGTTAAATTTATTTATATTACCACCACATCTTCTCCTAAAGATTTATGGAAAGAAAAAATTAAAAATATTGGAGGAGAGCATTACTACCTGACTCAGGAAGAATGGGAATATATGATGGATTACTTTGGATTTACTGGAATTCCTACTTATTTGTTTTTTGATAAGAATGGGGTTTTGAAGAATAAAATTATTGGTTATTCAGGAACTGGTAATATGAAAAAAACAATAGAAAATTTATTATAAGATAAATGACTTCCTTCCCCCACTACCAACAATTAGATTCAATAGACTGCGGCCCCTCGTGCCTGCGGATGATAGCCAAGCATTACGGCCGGAGTTATAACTTGCAAACCCTGCGGGAAAAAAGCTATATTACCCGCCAAGGAGTATCCATGTTGGGTATCAGCGATGCCGCCGAAAGTATCGGCATGCATACGATGGGTGTTAAAATCAATTTCGAGCAATTGGTTAGCGATGCCCCTTTGCCCTGCATTTTACACTGGAATCAGAACCATTTCGTAGTTCTGTATAAAATCAAAAAGTCATCAGGATTTCTAAGCTCCCTCTCTTGTGGAGAGGGCGGGGGGAGAGGTGTTAGTGGAGAGGATTCAGGAGGGGTAAGTAGAGGCGGTTACACCCTCTACATCTCCGACCCCGCCAAAGGCAAATACCCGATGGATAAGAAAGGTTTTATGAAATGTTGGGCAAGCACGAAATTACAAGGGGAAGATGTTGGAACCGCGTTGCTTTTGAATCCCTCGCCCGATTTCTACGAACAGGAAGACGATAAAGAGAAACAGGAAAAAGGCCTAAGCTATTTTTTTCGTTATCTTTTTCCCTACAAATCCCAGATGTTCCAGTTGGTAGTCGGAATGTTGATTGGCAGCGTGTTTTCCCTCATTTTACCCTTCCTTACCCAAGCTACAGTCGACCAGGGAATCGGTAATAACAACCTCGATTTCATCACCTTGATTTTGATTGCCCAGTTGGTCTTATCGGTCACGCAAATGGGAATGGGATTTATCCGAAGTTGGATTAGCCTGCACATGAATACCCGAATCAGTATTTCGCTGATTTCTGATTTCCTTGCCAAATTGATGAAACTTCCCATCCGCTTTTTCGATGCCAAAAATATCGGCGACATCATGCAACGCATCGGCGACCACGGACGTATCCAATCATTTATGACCGGGACAGCGTTGTCTACGATATTTTCATTCTTTAATTTCTTTATTTTCGCCTTTGTGATGGCCTACTACAACCTGCAAATATTGTGTGTGTTTTTGGCAGGCAATGTATTGTATGTTACATGGATTATCTTGTTTATGCGTTACCGCCGGAAATTAGACAACAGCCGTTTCGCCCAATCATCGGCCAACCAAAGCAATATGGTGCAATTGATAACCGGCATGCAGGAAATCAAACTCAACAATTGTGAAAAACAACAACGCTGGAAATGGGAAGCCATTCAGGTTAAATTATTCAAAATCAGCATACAGGGAACAGCTTTGGGACAATACCAACAATTAGGCTCCGTTTTTTTCAGTCAAACTACGTCACTGTTTATCTCTTATCTCTCGGCCAAAGCCGTTGTCGAAGGGAATATCACTTTAGGTATGATGATGTCTATCAGTTACATTATCGGCCAACTTTCCGGTCCCATCGGGCAAGTCATCGGTTTTGCCCAATCGCTACAGGATGCCAAAATCAGTCTGGAACGATTGAATGAAATACACAACAAAGAAGATGAAGAACAAACCATCGAACATAAAATCGATTATATCCCCGAAAATAAAACAATCAACATCAAAGATGCCTGTTTTAGTTACGATGGATCCGAACGCGATTATGTGCTTGAAAACCTCAACCTGGAAATAAAACAGGATAAAGTAACCGCGATTGTTGGCGCCAGTGGAAGTGGAAAAACAACGATA
>JAVBKZ010000031.1:0-3115 GCA_031553755.1 Bacteroidales bacterium
TCTTTTGTCCGCTCTACGCGGGGATCGCTCATCTCTGTAAAATAATGAATAGGGGATTGCATATCGTTTTTATTGCTAAACGATACACAACGATACTTATTGTTTAAAAACCTTTGAAAATTTTAGATGCGTTTGCCCTGATAGCACAATCCGTTCTCCCTTGTCCTATATAGCCATATTTATCATCGCCATACACTGTTGTTTCCGGTCCCACATATCCCCAACCATCAACATAACCACCATACCATGTACCTTGCCAATTGTTAAACTGTTCTTGGGTATATGTATTACCCCCATACCCGTAATATCCTGCGGAACCACAGGTACACTCCGATGTCCTATACCAGTAATAATTACCACCGATCCAATAGCCTTCGCCCATTTCATCTAAGGAACATCCTCCTTTTACCATTCCTTCTTCTTGCTTGTTTAATACATAATTCTCTTCTTTCAATCTTTTTAAATGGCTTCTTTCCAACTTTTTCATTTTAATTGATTTTTAAAAAATTAAACAAAATATAATTATCTCAATCAATGTAAAAATCATATCCTTTTTATTATGCTTTCAATTCGCTATTCCATTACAAATTAGCTTTTATCTGATTTATCTGATAGAGGTTGTACATTTTTTATTCTATAAATTCGATATATAAGCAGATAGTTCCAACCTCGTATTGATCATAGAAATGATAAAGACACTATTAGGTCTGAAAAGATGCATTCCTACTAAAAGCGGTATTAATATTTTTTTACATTCAAATTTATTTCTACCAAATTATTTAGAATTTTTAAATTTTATAATCATTATAAGTATTTTCTTTCACACATTTCGCCCTGCAAACTCATGAGATACGAAACCATCCAATTGGTATTGAAAAGCGTCAGAGTTTCTTCTGTTGGATAATGAATAATCAATTTTTCTCTTTAAATCTTATTGTTCTTGATAGCAATTTCATATACTTCTCCTTACTTTTTATACTATTATTTGTAAATAATTCAAGTATCAACATATAGCCGGTATCATTTTTTTGTAAAATCAAAACTTGGGCACTATTATATTTATTCTTATAAAGGACATCTTCATGTAGTTGCACAGGATATGTTATCAATGTATCAGCATTAAATAGATTTTTTGCTTCTTTTGATGAATAATAATATACATTTTCTTTATTTGAGGTTTGATTTAAATGACTTGTGCTAGGATTATAATTATCCCCGAGCAGTATTTTTATACTAGGTAAAAAATCCGGATAATAGAGATAGCACAAAGCCCTAAATTCTTTGTCCGGAGATTCAATCTGTTGGCTAAAACGACCCATTGTAGGCATATCCGGTAGATCTTCTGGTATAATTTTATCCAAATCACAAGACTGTTCTACTAATGAAAATTCTCGTTCGAAGTCTATTTTTATATTCATATTGTTTTTATGATAGTTCCAAGCATGGTGTCGATTCCTGTAGTTATATTCTTTCTTTTGATTCAAATATTCATTTCTTTTTTGATTCATCTCGGCATCAGAAACCTCTTTATCGTCGAATCGCATCGTTTTTTCAAGTAATTCCAGATATTTTTGTTTATTTTTTATTCCGTTATCTGTAAAAAGCGCAAATATCTGTATATAACCGATATTGTTTTTTTGTACTATCCATACTTGCGCATTTTTAAATTTACCTTTATAAAAAGTATCTGCATGTAATTGTATCGGATAAGTGATAACAGTATCCGCGTTAAACATCATTTTTGCTTCTTCTTTCGTATAATAATGAACATTTCCATTCATTAGTATCTCCATATCATCTGATTGAAGTGAATAGCGTAAATTAGCACGAACTTGATTCAAATGCTGTTCGTTCAAATTACTTGAAGTTGCAAAATCAATAGAAGATATTGGTGAAGGATAAAAGAACGCGGCAAATTCTCCATCATGAGATTCAACATTTCCGATTCCGACGCTAAAAAAAACTTTTTCTAAATATGCTAACGAATCCTTAAAAAATACCCATTTATCGTTTATGGTAAATTCTTGTTCAAAATTGGTTTGCAAGTTCAATTTTTCGAATTCGGGCTGTAAAGAAGCTTGGGATTTTAAGAGGTTATTATTAAAAAACAAGAGAAAAAAGAAAATAATGAGCTGTATGTTTTTCATTTTCATTCTGTTATTTAATTACAGATATAAGCCTGATTAATTTGTTCTGGAGCAATCATAACCGTATCAGGTTTTCCATTGTTATCTTTATCTTGTTGAGGATCTACACCCCAATAATATACTTTACCATTTGTATCAATTTGTTTTTCTTTTATAATAACGGCATGAGAGTTGTTATTAATAACGGCAACTGCTGTACCACGCGTAAATCCAGAAGCTCCCAGATTCGTAGTATAGGTGCCACCTGGAGCCTGACTTTCATATACTGCCTTAAAGTCTGTATAAAACAGTCCTTTATCTTTATAAAGTTCTTCAGGTGCTCCACTTTCTTGCAACCATTCCTCATATTCTTTTTCATATTGTTTCGCCGATTTTCCGGGACTGATATAATTCAAACAAAGAAAAGCACAATCGATACTAGTACCTCCTTCTCCAGAGATATATCCCTCTTCGCCATATCCCCCATACACCGTTACTTCCGGCCCCACATATCCCCAACCATCAACATAACCACCATACCATGTACCTTGCCAATTGTAAAACTGTTCTTGGGTGTATGTATTATTTCCCCCATTTTCGTAATATCCTGCGGAACCACAGGTACACTCCGATGTCCTATACCAGTAATAATTACCTCCAATCCAGTAACCTTGACCCATTTCATCTAAGGAACATCCTCCTTTTATTCTTTTTTCTTCTTCCGTGTTCAATACATAACTCTCTTCTTTCAATCTTTTTAAATGGCTTCTTTCCAACTTTTTCATTTTAATTGATTTTTAAAAAATTAAACAAAATATTACTAACTCTATCTATAAAAATTATTACTGTAAAGTACTCCCCATCCTTCGGACAGTTTACAACCACTTCGTTAAGTGTATAATGAGGAATTAATCCATGCAAGTTTACAACTAATTTTGATAAATACAAATTCTTTTCTTGTTTTTCTTTTGTGAATGGAGTGCAGGCGT
>JAVBKZ010000101.1:0-33429 GCA_031553755.1 Bacteroidales bacterium
CCTTTTGGGGAACAACTATGAATGCCGTAAAAATCCAAGTGTATTGTGCAATCATCACCTACTGTCTTGTAGCAATTATTGCTTACAAATTAAAAGTTGAGCGTTCAATCTACGAAATTTTACAAATTCTCAGCATTTCCTTACTGGACAAAGCTGCTATAAAAGAGATACTTACAAACTGTGATTACAAAAATGTCAAAGAACTAAATTATAAACAATTAGAAATCAGCTGGATCTGAGTGTCCAGCAATGATTTGTTATTTCTATCTAAAAATCAACTGAAATTAACCGCATAAAAAAAGGGCGTCATAAATGACACCCTTTTTTCGTTTCAATTAATCTCTATAAATCACTTGATAATAATCTGCTGACGAACAACATTATCACCAGTATTCATTTCAATAATATACAATCCTTTTTCTAAGTTCTTCACTGAAATCGATTCTCCAGCTGCCACATCATGGCTGTAAACTTTAATTCCTGATAAATTGTAGAAATTAACCACACCTTCAAAATTGTTGGCAAATTTAATAAATTCTACAGCAGGATTAGGATACGCATAAATAGAAGAGTTCATCTTAGTAGTTTCTATTCCACTTGTTTTTTCTTTGAAATTAGCGACTAATTTGGTCGCACCGGCAACTTCAAATTTATATGTACTCTTAGAAGAAACACTTGTTCCGTTAACTGTCCATTTATCAAATTCAAATCCTTTTTTAGCGACTGCTTTAACTATTGCGGAATCGCCTTGATTCAACAAACCTCCTCCGGTAACAAATCCTTTTGTATAGTCAACGCTTTCCGCTTCTATTAACAATGATTTTGGAGCAAGAGTTCCGTCAAAATAAACATGTTGTCCTACAGCGGCATCCAACTCCACCCCACACCATACATCATAAAAACCATATCCGTCATTAAGAACCCTAGCTTCAGAATGCCAAACGGATTTATTGTCTAAATAGACCACATTTTCACCAACCGGATCTAATGTTTTATCCATTTTTTTCATTGCTTTAGAGCGATATGCCGCGCTTCCATATTTAGAGTAATTGAAACTCAAATATAAATTATTACCATCTGAGTATACATTTTTCACATAATACAATCCGTTACCGGCTTTCGGATTTTCAATATTCATTCCTTCTTTTGAATCATAAGCAAGAGTTCCATTCTTACTTACTAACTGACCCTTCAAATAACATTTTCCATCACTAATTCCGTCTTTCGACATAAACACAGCCAACTTATTGTCAATTATAGCCATTTCTACAGAAGTAGCTATTGAAGTAGATGAAGGAGGAGCAACAGCAACACCTGCATCTCCAATCATAGCCTCCAAACTGCTGTCTAAATATTGCACATAAAAATAATTATTGATGTTAACAGACATATATGTTACCCATAATCCACCGCTCGGGTCAAATGTTATCTTAGCTGTAGAAATAGGTAATCCTGCAATTTGAGTAGCCACATGTTTTGCTGGGATAACCGCTTCCAAATCAGAGTTGTAGATTTGATATTGAAGTGTATTTTCTCCCGATTTCATTTGAAGGACATGTATATTATCCTGATCATCAATGACATATTCCAATGGAGCTATAGAGGTAGATTTCATTACTGTCCCATCCTTTCCGCTTATTTTTTTGATAGTTCCGTTTATTTGGGCAAATACATCACCATCACTATTTACTTTTATTACAGTACAAGGTAACGCGGAAGTCGACATACTTGAAAATTCCACGCCATCTTCCCCAAATAGGTTTTCTCCTGTAACCGAAATCTTTTTAAGGATTGATTGATATTTTGTATCTCCTTGAGATTGGTCCATATTAATGTACATCATAAAAAGATTATTTTGCTTATCGATGCCCATTGCTTGCTTAACAGAGAAAGTGGTCATGTTTTTGTCTGTTACAAGTATACCTTGACCTCTAAATTGAGGAGTACCTTCCTGATTCAATAATTGCGCATACTTGGCATAACGGGAAGTAGGAACATCACCTCGAAGAAAAGATTTTTCAAATTGCCAGAAAGACGCGAATAATCTTCCGTCATTTGTAATTACCATATCTCCGGAACTTCCTGAAGTAGAACGTTCTCCTGTAGAAATCTTTACAGGTTTAACATTATTACCATACTTTTCTACCGGTTCATCTTTTAAGAGAGTCATTTTGATCGTATCATTAGACGTATTTTTATCGTTAGGAGATGTTATATAAACTTTAAATTCATAATCTTTCTCCGCAGACATGTCAGGCTGATTGGCAAAGTTATACGTAAATATATATTCGTTCGAATAAGTTGAATTTTCTTTGGTTTCGAATTCCACTGAAACATTTTCTGTGACAACTTCCTGACCATCTATCTGATAAGAAACCGGAATTGTTTCGTACACAGGCGTTGTTCCTGTATTTGTAAGTGTAATGCAAATAGGTGTAGATTTCACCAAACTACGATACGACTTAGGTGTTTGTAAAGTCAATGCAACATCAGTCACTCCTGATATACTGACATTTTTAACCATCAAATTGCTGCCATTAAGTGTATCTTTTCCTAATGAAACAAACCCAAGGTAATAAGTATTATCTTCTGAGGCTGAAAATTTATATTCTTTTTTGTCAAACTCATTGGCTTTTGAGAATATAACTGTTGTATCCGGTGATATACTTTTAACAAAAGAATAATTTCCATCTACTTTCTTATACAATCCCACTCTTAATGGCATTTTGAAACTAGCTTTTGATGTAGCAACCTCATAATTCAAATTCAACTCATTTCCGGCTTTCATATTAAATGGTCTGGAATACAAGTTATATTCTCCGCTTGTTGTAGTTCTAGTAATTGCAACTTGGAACCATGCGCTAGTATCATTTTCCGCTACCTGCCATGCAGCAGTACCAATAACAGGTAAATTCCAATATCCTTCTTGATTTGTCCTCGCTCCTTTTTTACCTAAATCAGCAACATAAGGAATTTTTGTCAATCGGGGAATTAGTTTTAAAGAAATCGTATCATTTACTGTATTCAGATCTCCTTCAGATTCAATCCAAACTTTCAGAGTGGCAGTATCTTTATGGGCTATTGCCGCGTTCTTAACAGCAGCAGGCGCTTTAAATGTAGCATCAAACGCGTAACCGGCTGGTAATTGATTCGTATATGTCGCGTAAACAATTGTATCTCCCGGAGCATCTAACTTATAAAACATTTTTAATTTTCCGGAAGCAATGGCTTCGCTACCTAAATTACGAACAGTGATATTTACATCTTCCGAATTAGTATACTCCAATTTATCTAAAAATGGCGAATTCACAAAAAGCAAAGCGGCGTCTTTAGCCAATGTTTCTGTGATTGAGAAGTTATCAAGAATTAACGGTTTCGCTCCGGCTTTAGATGTAGCATGGTAAACTACATAAAAAGAAGTATCTGCTTGAGCCAGATATTTCAATGTAGTTTTTTTATAATTCGCGTTACTAATAGATTTAACCAATTTAGCAAACCCTGGCAATGTATCGTTTGGATCGGCTGTTCTCGTAAAATATATTTCTACAGGATTTGTTTCCGTATCTGTTGGCGATGTCGTATAAGTATACAAATCAAAATTGATATCATACATTTTACCTTTCTCTACAAACACAGGACGAGAAAACAAATACGCGTCCGCATCAACAGTCTGTTTAGTATAATCCATTACCCACACGGTTTTTCCTCCCGTATTATAATTCTTCGCGTCGGCAGTCCAATGTGTAGTAGAAGTTGATTTGTTTAGTTTAGTCCATTTGCTTTGTTCAAACTCATTACCCGGTTGTGTTTTAGCAGAAAGATCTTCAGGTTTATAGGGAACCGTAATCATGTCATTTTGGATATAGAACCTCAAAGTATCATCATTCAATTTCGTATCTCCCGTAAGATTCACAAATACAGTTAGTGTATCTGATTTAGAAAAAGTTGTAGTTGCCTTCTGAGAAAGGGTAAATGCACCTGTCGTATTGTAAGCGATAGGTGAAGACGATAAATCAATAGTTTCAACAACAACAGCCTCTTTATTTTTCTGAAATCCCGCCTGAATTGTAGTTACCGGATTTCCAGATCCATTATAAACCTTTAATTCTAATGGGATATCAAAAAAAGCACCTGTATTTATTGTTGTAATTGGTTGCAATTGTCCAACAGACTTAAGTACCACATTAGGAGTTGTAGATGGTGTGGATACAAAGATATTATCGATATAAAGTCTTTGGTTTGCCGCAGTCCTCATTGATTCAGATTCCATGTAGAATCTGATCTTTATCTTTTGATTGTTGTAATCAGCCGGTAAAAATGTAAATATAGAATACCATCCTTTGAAAGTCACATCATGATAATATTCGGTATACTCAATTCCTGTGGATTTTTTATCTGATCTCCAAATATTTTGCCATGTAGCCCCATTGTCTTTAGATACCTGCAAAATAAGAAATCCCATTCCCTCAGGAAAGGCATAATTATCTAATAAATATGGCTTAAATACTGAAAATCCCAGACATAAAGAAGATTTACCTGTAGCATCAATCTCCGGAGAAGATAATGTTGAAGATAATATCATATTATCTGTCGCAAATGGAGCACACAAAGAATTTACAGATGTAGGATCTATATATTTGCTAAAATTCGCATTCGGCATATACCAATTGTATGGGGAAGTTCCCGATACAGTCCTCCAATAGTTAGGATCGGCAACCGGACTTCCGTCTCCGCCCGCCTTGTTAGTAGCTTGTGTCCATGTTGTTAAATCCGAATCTCCACCATCGAATTTAGCTGTCCAAATTGTGTCTCCAAAAAATGAAGAAACTTTGGAAGTCTGCGCGTATATCCCTATGGAATACAACAACGCCAAAGTCATGATCAGTAACGTTTTCTTCATAAAACAAAAAAAATTAATTATATAAATTATTCAAATCAATGTTCGAAATTTTTTAATTTACTTTTTTAAAATAAGTTTGTATACCTCCGTATTGTTATCTTCTATGATTTGCAAAAAATATATTCCTGAATTCAACCGGGAAAGGTTGATTGTATTTTCCGGATTCACAACTTTTCCATCAATCTCAAACACTTTTTGAGACGCGGCGTTGTACACTTTTATAAAGGCATTCGACAAATCTCTTTCAGAAGATATTTTAAATATTCCGGAAGAAGGATTTGGTAAGATTGATGTATTCCCTTTATCCGTTACTTTTGCCAATCCCGTAACCGTATTATTTGTGAAATAATATTCTTCATAAGACTTGAAATCCGATGATAATGAATAATAGCGGGTTTCTTGTCCTCCTGTTTCATATAATCTTACAAATCCCATACCAATTCCATCATTTCCGGAATCATATACTTTTAAAGTATAGCAATCTATTGTAGATAAACGTATAGGAATCACGAACAAATCCGCTGTTTCATAAGGGCCTCCGGATGCGACTACAGTATTGAGACTATTTATAAGTTCCCATCGTGTTTCGGATGGTTTATCAAGCGACACTTTGAGGGTCAAAGATCCGGGCAATGCGTCTGAGGTAAGAAATGATCCTGAAAAAACGTCACTAGAGATTGAAGGAATTCCATTTATATTAATGAGTTTCGCTTTGAAATTATTATTTGCTTTTGGTGCGTTGAGTGTAAAGTTGCTGAATCCGGGCAATTTTATCTCTCCGTAATTACCATATTCAACAGAACCTTCCCAATGAGTCAATTGTGTTTTACCATTGATTTCAATTTGAATATCGGCCGAAGTTAACGTTTCTGAACCTGAGTTGATAAATTGAACGATTGGCGAAAAAGTATTGGAACAACTTGCTTTCGGACATTTCAGATTCATCATTGTAACGGCATTAGCAACAGACGGAGCGTCGGTTGTTGTTGCTTGAAGTATTTCTTTTGTTTCTCTATTTTGCACAAAAGAAAAAACACGAAGTTGGTTGATATCATAAAAATTCTTCACTTCCCAAGAGTCCGAACATTGAATCTTTTGTCCTTTCGATATATTTGCAGGTAAAATAAAGCCCTCTACGGAAGGAAGTAATTTTCTATGAACATTATGAAACTCCGTTTGCCCGTTTGTTCCCCTTGCAGTAGCATCAGTAACATGTTTTTCTATTACGTTGAAATAGAACCGGAGATCTCCTGAAATATCTTGCAAAGCTTCAATTTCACAATTCATGTATACCGAATCTTTGTCTTCAGAAAGATAAAATGAACTTGTCATCTTCAAAGAAGCGTCTTCTTCCAAAAGGGTCTGTATGGAATTTATCGCCACTAAATAAGATGCATATTGTATTCCGTTTACGATATAAGTCGGAAAACCGATCGAACCACTTGGAAAATAATATGACGCTCGTTTTTTGATATTTGCCGAATCGGCATAATACATAGGATCATTACCGGGACTTGGATACCAACCATGATATTCAGTAGCCGCAATAGTTCCTCTGAATTTTTGCAATACAGGAGCAAATCTATTTTCGGCGTCTACACAAGGCCCACACGTATTGCTTGTAAAAATTTCATACAAGACTGTTTTCTTTTCTCCCGCATTCAAATATGCTAAAGACAAAAAAGAGCAACAAAAAATTAAAAAAAAACGCATAAATTTAAATAAAAAAATGATTAACTAATCAAGTTATAATCTACAAATTAATATAAAACAGAAAACAAAGGTAAAATACTTTTTTATTTATTTTCCATATAATTATTATTTTTTTATTTGACGGAGTAATAATTTGTTTATTTTATACCCAAAAATACATTTAAACAGAAGACATGAAAAACATTTTGTTTCATAAATCCTATAAAAAATACTTTTTTTTCAGGAATGGAATAAAAAAAGCAAAAAAGGCATTAACTTTGTTGTTCTAAAATCAGTTGTTGTTTATTAGGTATTTTTTTAGAAATGAATTAAAATTTAAAATATGAAAAAAATATTTCTTTTTTGTTTTTCCGCAATTTCAATATTGTCTTTTGCGGGCAATCGAATCTCTTTGGTAGAACATTTTACGAGCGCGGGTTGCGCACCTTGCGCAACCTTTAATCCGGTAGCAGACCCTGTTTATGATGCAAACAAAAATATTGTTGTTGTCATTAAATATCAAGGAAATATAGGAAACGTAGATCCTATGTATTACGAAAATCAAAAGGAGTCAGACGCCAGAGGAATGTATTACATGCCAACAACGTATAGCGCTCCTACAGGTGTAATTGACGGGGGAAATAAATACGGATCAAGTATTTCTTCCGGAGCTTTAGACGCGAGAATAAAAAGCGCGGCAGCTGTTAATGCTGATTGGGATATTGATTTGAGTTATGTATATGTTGACGGGTATAAGGTAAAAATAACAATGAAAGTCAAATCGTTGATTGCTCAAACCAACAGCGCACTGAAAGCTCACATTGCCCTATTAGAAGAAGTTGTAAATTATGACAAAGCACCCGGAACCAATGGCGAAAAAACATTTAACCATGTGATGAGGAAAATGGTTCCTGACGCGAATGGAACATCCCTTAAATCTTCATGGGCGGCAAATGAAGAATTTACGATAGAAGAAGAAGTTATAATTCCATCGTATTATAAAAATTTGAGAGAATTAGCCATTGTCGGATTTATTCAGGATGATGGAACGAAAAAAGTGAACCAGGCTGCTTATTCGGCTCCCAAAGTAATAGAAAATACGTTAGATGTTGAGCTGACAGAAGTACAACCATTGTCTCTTAAAAATCTTATCCCCACCATTTCAATTAAAAACAATTCAGACCAGCCACTTGTTTCAACTACAGTAATAGCGGTATTTCCGGATAGTACAGAGCAAAAACATGTATGGGAAGGAAATATTCCCGGTGGAGAAACTCAAACTATATCCTTGAGCGAATTTAAATTAAATGTTCCGGAAGGCGCGTCTGCTATTAAATTTATTTTATCGAATCCCAATGGATTG
The DNA here is from genome assembly GCA_031553755.1 of Bacteroidales bacterium. Lineage (GTDB taxonomy): Bacteria > Bacteroidota > Bacteroidia > Bacteroidales > Azobacteroidaceae > JAIRVZ01. The sequence goes on from JAVBKZ010000101.1 coordinate 7,956, forward strand.
ATAGACGTAAATCCGACAAAAAATTTAATTGAATCGAACTATATTGTAAAATTCTTCGCGGAGGCTCAACAATTGCCTATATATGAAGATTTTGAAAGAACAATAGATCAAGCATTATATTACGGACCGCTTAGTAATTCTATTCTTGTGGATTGGAATAAAGGAAAAACAGCTACCATTTTATGGTCGGGTTCTCAATCGTGGAATATTGGAGCAAACAATTCTGTTTTTTCTTTATTGTTCAGGAATTTTAGGAATACAGTCTTAAACGATTATGAAGATTTTTCTCTTCCTACCGCTACTTTTGCAAAAGTAAAAAATCCGGAATTAGCTTATTTTTACTCATATTGTCCTCGTAATCAGGCAACATCAGACTCATTGGTTATCCAAGTATCAACAGACGGAGGAGATACATGGGATGAGGTATTCAGGAAGTCGAGCATAGAATTAAACACAAGCGCTAATTCTTATACAACAACAGAAAATATCCCTATGACAGTTGCCGCTTGGAAAGAAGAAATTGTATCTTTAGATTCTTATGGCGAAAAGCCATCCGTTATTGTCAGATTCAGGAATATCAATGGAAACAATAATACTTTATCTTTAGATCAATTAACTTTAAGAGAGAAACAAACATCTGCGATATCCGATGTTAAAATGAATGCTGAAATATTTGACGTATATCAGGATTTGGGAAAAATACATATCTCTTTTAATCTTAAAGAAGAAAACAGTGTCTCTTTAAGGTTGTTTAGCGTTACCGGAGAAGAAATCAATACGAAAGTATTAGGGCGCCTTCCTTCCGGCAATCATTCGACATCTATAAATAAATCTGGTTTGAACAATCAGGGTATATTTTTTGTAATACTTAACATGGGGGAAAAAACATTTTCCCGAAAAATAATTGTGAAATAAAAAAGAAGAACAAATATGAAAACAAAATTATTTACCACATTTTTATTACAGTGTTCCGTATGTATGTTTTTGCAAGCGCAAAGCCTACAAATATATTATGACGACAAAGTTGTTACGGAAGGACAAGTTATAACTATTAATAAAATAATAGAAGATGTTTTTGCAGATCCGTTTAAGCCGGAGATGAAAGGCCCTTTTTATGTAAAAAACATAACAGGTCAGGACGTGAATGTGATGATTAAAAAACCTGAATTAATTTCAGCTTTGGCACCAAACGCCAAAGAAGGATTTTGTTGGGCCATGTGTTATGATGAAAGTCCTACGACTGAAGACGGAATTCCTGTTACAATAACTCCGGGTGAAACAACTGCCGTAGGTAAATATGCCAGTTATAAACCCGAATTTGGAAGTTCGGGTTCTACATCAATCAAATATACATTTTATGTAGAAAATAATCCTAACGACAAAGTATCTATCATATATAAATTTTCATATAATGAAGGTTCCGGTATTAAACAAACAAAAAAATCCCAAGATTTTAATATTTTTTCTCAAAATGGAAATTTAAAAGTAAATTATAATTTGTCGAACATCAAAAACATAGAATCTTCAAAAATTGAAATATTCAGTATTACAGGCCTAAAAATGAAATCAGAAAAAATAACAGGATTACAGGAAACGACAGTTAAGATATCCGATCTCCCTAAGGGATTTTATGTATGTTCGCTCGTTGTTAACGGAAAATCAATTGCTTCAGGTAAGTTTATAATTCATAAATAATTGTAATCTATCAAAATACAAAAAGGGGTAAAGTGTTGAATTTTACCCCTTTTATTATGGTTGATACTCTTGATGATTAGCTTTTCTTTTTGAAAAAATCGTTTCCTTTATCATCAACCAAAATGAACGCCGGGAAATCAACAACTTCGATTTTCCAAATAGCTTCCATTCCTAATTCGGGATATTCCACACATTCGATGCTCTTGATATTGTTTTGGGCTAAAATCGCGGCAGGACCTCCAATGGAACCCAGATAAAATCCTCCATATTTTTGGCAAGCATCCGTTACTTGTTGGCTTCTATTTCCTTTGGCCAACATAATCATGCTTCCGCCATGACTTTGAAACAAATCTACATAAGAATCCATTCTTCCGGCTGTTGTCGGACCCATAGAACCGCATGCCATTCCTTTGGGCGTTTTAGCCGGACCGGCATAATAAATAGGATGGTCTTTGACGTATTGAGGCAATCCTTCTCCATTGTCTATCTTTTCTTTAAGTTTCGCGTGAGCAATATCGCGACCAACAATGATTGTTCCATTTAAAGACAAACGTGTTGAAACCGGATATTTCGTCAATTCCGCCAAAATTTCTTTCATCGGACGATTCAGGTCTATTTTTACTACATCGCCTTCACCCGCGTTACGTAGTTCTTCAGGAATATATTTTCCGGGATTGTCTTCTAATTTTTCAATCCAAGCTCCTTTTTTATTGATTTTAGCTTTGATATTTCTATCGGCTGAACAGGAAACTGCCATTCCGACAGGACATGATGCTCCATGACGAGGTAATCTGATGATACGAACATCGTGAGCAAGGTACTTTCCTCCAAATTGAGCGCCAAGTCCGATTTTTTCAGCGGCTTTCAACATTTTTTCTTCTAGTTCTATGTCCCTGAAAGCTTGTCCTCCTTCGTTTCCTTCAGTCGGTAAAGTATCGTAATACTTAGTTGAAGCTAATTTTACGGTTTTCAAACAGGCGTCAGCCGAAGTTCCACCAATAACAAACGCGATATGATAAGGCGGACATGCGGCTGTTCCTAAAGAAGCCATTTTTTCTACAAGAAATTTTTCTAATGTCGCGGGATTCAACAACGCTTTTGTTTCCTGAAACAAATATGTTTTATTCGCGGAACCTCCACCTTTAGCGATACACAAGAATTTATATTCCATTCCATCTATTGACTGAATATCTATTTGCGCCGGCAAATTGCATCCCGAATTTTTTTCGGTATACATATCCAACGCTACAGTTTGTGAATAACGAAGGTTTTCTTCCGTATATGTTTTGTAAACACCAAGAGAGAGAGCCTCTTCGTCGCCTCCACCTGTCCAAACTTGTTGTCCTTTTTTGGCAATGATGGTCGCGGTTCCTGTATCCTGACAAAACGGAAGAATTCCCTTAGCTGCTATTTCAGCATTGCGGAGCATGGTCAACGCCACGTATTTATCGTTTTCACTTGCTTCCGGATCAGACAATATTTTACTTACTTGTTTCTGGTGTTCAGGTCTGAGAAAAAAAGAACAATCGTGAAAACAAGCATTCGCTAATTTTGTGAGAACTTCCGGTTTTATTTTCAGAATTTCATTGCCTTCAAATTCTGAAACCGAAATTCCATCTTCCGTAAGCAAATAATATTCTGTTTCATCTTTTCCGATTGGGAATGGATCTTGATACTTAAAAGGAGGTGTTGCCATGCTTTTATAATTTATAAATTTAATTTATTGACTACTTCGTCAGCTAATTTACTTTTTTTATCAATATGTTCCAACACGGCTTCTACAAATGCGTTTTTTTCAAAAGCACCGCGAACGTGTTCAAAGTCTAATTCTTGTTCTTCGTGATTTCCGTCCGCGCCAAATCCGGTACGAGAAGTTAGAGAAAATTCTTTCTTCGCGTCTTCATAAAGCATTTTATCAATACCAACAACCGCGTCTTTCCATCTTTGCACTATTTTAGTCATATCGTTTGCAGTAATGGTTTCAAGGGATATTCCATAAAATTTTTCAATTTTACTCCTTACCCATACCCACTCATAAAGATAGTAATTCTCGTGCAAAGTAGTTAAAGCTTTGTTGATATCTCCAAGCCTTTTTAATTCTCCGGATTCTATCCCGTCAATTACTTTATCTACTTCAGATTTAGGCGCTAACAAGCCCGAAATATCGCTCCATTCGCCGGTTCCTATTTCACTATCAGGCATTAAACATTTTCTTAGTTCTTCTTCGCTACTGAAATTTTTATTTTTCAGACGAACTACTAAAGAACCTCCAAGGAACTTATTAATGGCCATTTCATACAATTTTATTCCGGTTTCGAGAGCTTGTCTTTTGATTTTACAACTTTGGTATGTATAAGTTTCAGAAGTTCTACCGCATGTTCTTTGTAATTCTTCCAAGACCTCGACTCCCTTTATCATTTTTTGAACCGTATACGGACTAAGTAAGTTGAAGTTCAATTGGTCTAATTTATTCGGATCTTTTCTTTTATCCCGTTTAGGAAATTTTTGCGCGTCGCGAATTGTTCCTACACTTTTTAAGTTGGCTCCCGGAACCAATACCGAATCGTCTCCACTTTCAATCAAATATGAAAATGGCATATCCGATGTATCCGGATTTTTATAATGCCTTCCCATAATCAAAGAAAAAGCGCCGATTTTGGCAGGCCAAAGCATATAAGAATCGCTCGTTGTTTTTCCTCCACGCTCTAGGATTCCTTGATGAATAGGCCCTAATTTATACATGTGGTTACTTTGATTAGATCCAGATCCCGCGTTCATAAATGAAAACATACCGGCAATCAGGAGTGTTGATTTATGATGAGTAACAGTATATGGACCTGCAAAAATAGCGCAAGCCTCGCCATTTTCGCCTTGGCAATTACTAAAAAATAATGAGTCGACGGCCGAATATGTGTATCCTAAATGACAAGCTTGTCCAACGAAACATCGTCTCAACATTGTTCCGTCTTCAACTTTTGAACCTGAACAAATAATAAAATCTTCACAAACTACTTTATATCCGATATAAATAGGATCATATTCATTACTGTTGATGCTTCCGTTTTCGAGCCTGCAAGCTCCTTCAATTTCGGCATTATCTCCAATGCGAACATTTTTTATAGTTCCCGCATTGATAATTTTGACATTTTTACCTACCGTCCCTGTTTCCGAAGCATATTTTTCGGCATAAAAACGGACCAAATCCTGCATTTTTTTTATCAAAACAGGTCGATGCCTGTAAAGGGAAAGGATATACGCGAAATGAGCTGAAAGTTTATCATTTATCATAACCTCTCTTCCTCCCATTTCATTCAAAACAGCAGCTTCGACTCCATTACCAAAAGAAGATTTACCTTCTACGTACATTACATCCAAATTTCGAATAATAGAGTTTTCTCCGATTTTGTAGTTGGCAATATAATTTTGTATATTTTCTATCAAAACGTTATCACCTAATTCGCAGTTGTGTAAATTAACACGGCTTAAACCCGAATGTTTTTTAATGCCTCCGGGAAACATAAATTCTTTTTCAAAAACTCCCAAAACAACTTTTCCTGAAAAACAGGTGTAATTGATGTAGTTAGGGTTGAAGTTTTCATTGACCAGGATTTCATTCCAATCTGTAGCTCTGCAATGATTTGATTGCAATACTTCAATTTCCGAGTGGGTTAACTTTCTGTTCATAAATGTTAGTGTTATATAGTTATAGATAAAAATTGTGTGTTTTTAAACACATTAATATAGGTCTTAATAAAAATTTCTTATTTATATTCTCAATCTTGATCATAATCTTGATACAAAAAATCATTATAGGGAAAACGTTGTACATGAATTTCTTTTGCTTTTTCATATAGAACATTTTTAAGCTCTTCTATATTGTCTTTTTCTTTTGCAGAAACAAAAACACAATTTTCGTGTAATTTGTTCATCCACGTTTGTTTCAACTCTTCCAACGAAATATTTTCACGCGAACGAGGCGTTAAATCATCACTTTCTTTTTCCTGATATGAAAACGAATCTATTTTATTGAACACCACTATTGTTGTTTTTTCTTCCTTAATAATGTCATTCAACGTGTTGGTTACAACTTCTATTTGTTCTTCAAATCCGGGATGAGAAATATCTACTACATGTACCAATAAATCGGCTTCGCGCACTTCGTCTAATGTAGATTTGAAAGATTCGATCAATTCGGTGGGTAATTTTCTTATAAATCCAACGGTATCAGACATCAAAAACGACAAATTTTGAATTGTCACTTTTCTTACGGTGGTATCAAGTGTAGCGAACAGTTTGTTTTCGGCAAAAACTTCGGATTTGGAAAGCAAGTTCATCAAAGTTGATTTGCCTACATTAGTATATCCAACCAATGCTACCCTTACCATTTTTCCTCTGTTTTTCCGTTGGTTGGATTTTTGTTTTTCAATATCCTTCAATTCGTTTTTAAGTCGGGATATTTTCTCCATGATGATTCGCTTATCCGTTTCGAGCTGGGTTTCTCCCGGCCCACGCATACGGAATCCGCTGCTTCCTCCTCCGCTTTGCCGTTCTAAGTGAGTCCATAGCCGCGTTAATCGAGGCAACATGTAGTTGTATTGAGCCAATTCAACTTGAGATTTCGCATGGGCGGTTTGTGCACGGCTCGCAAAAATATCAAGGATAAGGCTTGTCCTGTCTAATATTTTTACTTTTAATTCCGCTTCCAGATTTCTCAATTGTTTCGGAGAAAGTTCATCATCGAAGATAACCATTCCGATTTCATTGTCTTCATCTTCGGTGTAGGCTTTAATTTCTTTCAATTTTCCGGAACCGACAAAAGTAACAGGATGTGGATAATCGAGTTTTTGAGTAAAACATTTTACAGGATTAATACCGGCAGTATCGGCCAAAAAAGCTAACTCGTCAAGGTAATCTTTTACCTTGTTTTCATTTTGTTGTGGGGTTATAAGTCCTACTAAAATGGCGTTTTCAGTCTGTGTATTGGTAATTATAAATTCTTTCATGAAAATTTTAATTGCAAATCGACAGGTTGTCGTTCGCAAAAATACATTATTTATTTTTTATAAATACAAAAATTAAAATTTAATACAATGTTTAAGCAAATAAATTTTAACCGAATCCGAATATATTACTCTGCGTTAAACATTTATTATTCACATCTACAACGGATATTCATCAAAAGCATAAAGTAAAGTCGACAAATACCTTTCTCCGGTATCCGGTAGAATCACGACAATATTTTTTCCTTTGTTTTCGGGTTGACGCGCTAATTTCAACGCGGCATAAACAGCGGCTCCGGAAGATATACCGACTAAAAGGCCTTCCGTGCGTGCCAATTCCCTACTCGTTTTAATGGCTTCATCGTTAGAAACCGTGATTATCTTGTCGACTACCGCCGCATTGTATGTTTCGGGAATAAACCCCGCGCCAATCCCTTGTATTTTGTGCGGCGCGGCACTTCCACCAGACAATACGGGAGAATCCGCGGGTTCAACAGCCACAATCTCAACATTCGGTTTCCGCTGTTTTAGCACTTCTCCTACTCCACTGATAGTTCCTCCGGTTCCTACTCCAGAAACAAAAATATCAATATTTCCATCTGTATCTCTCCAGATTTCTTCGGCTGTCGTTTTTTTATGGATTGCAGGATTCGCAGGGTTTTCAAACTGTTGTAAAATAACCGCTTCCGGATTTTTTACTTTCAGTTCGTTTGCTTTGTCAATCGCTCCTTTCATGCCTTCTATTCCAGGAGTTAACACGATATTCGCCCCTAAAGCTTTGAGTAAGTTACGACGTTCCAAACTCATGGTTTCTGGCATTGTCAACGTTAATTTGTAACCTTTCGCGGTAGCGACAAAAGCCAATCCGACTCCGGTGTTTCCACTTGTAGGCTCTATCAGTTCGTTTCCCGGTTTCAAAACGCCTTTGGTTTCCGCATCTTCTATCATTGCCAACGCGATGCGGTCTTTTACACTCGAGGCAGGATTGAAAAATTCTAACTTGCCTATAATTTTGGCATCCAATTCATATAATTTATTAAAATTGGATAATTCTAATAATGGCGTATTACCTATCAAATCGGTTAATTTTTTCGCTATTTTTTCCATATATTGTATTTGTTAATTTAATGTCAGTATTCATTGTTAATTAGTTTATATTGAAGTCATTTAGAATTTTTATTTTAGATAAAAGACATAAACAACAAAGAAGATAGACAATAGATTTTAAGATTTTAAAGACTTATCTGTAAGCCTTTTTATCTTTCCCTATCTTCTTTTGTCCAATAATCTAAAAGTCTATATAAGTTCCATTACTTTTTCAATCACTTTTGGAAAATGAAGATATTCCAAAGCATGTACTTTTTCCGCAACATCATCGGGAGTATCAGAAGGTAACACTTCACACTTCGCCTGAAAAATAATTTGTCCTTCGTCATAATTTTCATTTACATAATGAATCGTGATTCCGGATTCTTTTTCTCCCGCCGCGACAACCGCTTCATGAACATGTTCTCCATACATTCCTTTTCCTCCGAATTTGGGTAAAAGCGCGGGATGAATATTAATGATAGCATCCGGATAAGCATTCAATAGATTTTCCGGGATTTTCAATAAAAAACCGGCAAGAATAATGAAATCAACTTGATTTTTCTGTAAAAGCTCCAACACTGTCCCATTTTCAAATTCGGATTTTTTAAATGTATAAGAAGGAACGCCTAATTTCCTTGCCCGTTCATGAACGTACGCATCAGCCCTATTACTAAGAATAACAGAAAAAACAACAGTATTGTTTCCTGCAAAATATTGAATGATGTTTTCGGCGTTTGAACCCGAACCAGAAGCTAATATCGCAATTTTTTTCTTCATAAAATCGTAACAATTAATGCACAAAAAATGTCATTATGTGCAATTTTTTTATAATTTTTTTTCGTATTTCAAGAATAATGCTTTCCTTTGCACTGCAAAAATAGAAAGTAATCTTTATATTATTAATCTAAATTAAAAAAGTTATGTCTGAAATTGCATCAAGAGTAAAAGCTATCATCGTTGATAAACTTAGTGTAGAAGAATCTGAAGTAACAAACGAAGCAAGCTTTACGAATGACTTGGGAGCAGATTCTCTCGACACAGTAGAGTTAATCATGGAATTTGAAAAAGAGTTTGGAATTTCTATTCCTGATGATCAAGCTGAAAAAATCGGCACTGTAGGTGACGCTGTTTCTTATATTGAAGCTAACGCAAAGTAAATCTCGCATTTTAAAACCTTATGGAATTAAAAAGAGTAGTTGTAACGGGTCTGGGAGCCATTACTCCTTTAGGTAACGATGTTGTTTCTACATGGAACGCATTGCTTGAAGGAAAGAGTGGGGCCGGACCCATTACTTTATTTGACGCGTCAAAATTTAAAACGCAATTCGCATGCGAAGTCAAAGACTTTGACGCGAATCAACATTTCGACCGCAAAGAAGTACGGAAATTCGACAGATATGCTCAATTGGGCGTTGTAGCCGCAAGAGAAGCTGTCAAAGATTCCGGGTTCGATTTGGAAAAGATAAACAAAGATAGAATAGGTGTTGTTTTTTCATCCGGAATCGGAGGAATAGGAACTTTCGAACAAGAAATCTTGGGTTACGCTGAAACTAAAGATACTTTAGGGCCTAAGTTCAACCCATTTTTTATACCTAAAATGATTAGCGATATTGCGGCCGGACATATTTCTATGGAATATGGATTCAGGGGTCCGAATTTCGGAACAGTTTCGGCATGCGCCTCTTCAACTCACGGAGCAATTTCCGCGTTCGACTTGATTCGTTTAGGAAAAGCAGATGCAATCCTTTCAGGAGGAGCAGAAGCTTCTGTAACTATTTCAGGTGTGGGAGGTTTTAACGCTCTGACCGCTTTATCTACTAGAAATGACTCTCCGGAAACAGCATCCCGTCCATTCAGTAAAAGCCGCGACGGTTTCGTTATCGGCGAAGGTGGAGTATGTATTATATTGGAGGAATTGGAACACGCCTTAGCTCGCGGAGCTAAAATATACGCGGAAGTTGTCGGTGGCGGAATGTCGGCCGATGCTTATCACCTCACAGCTTCACATCCTGAAGGATTAGGAGCAATGTTGGTAATGCGTAACGCTTTGGTTGACGCGGGAATGAAACCGGAAGACATTGATTACGTGAATGTTCATGGAACTTCTACTCCCGTAGGCGATCCTTCGGAATGTAAAGCGATCAAAGAAGTTTTCGGTGAACACGCGTATAAAATCAATATCAGTTCAACAAAGTCAATGACCGGACACATGTTAGGCGCGGCAGGCGCGATGGAAGCAATGGCCTGTATCTTAGCCGTACAAAATAATATTGTCCCGCCAACAATAAACTTTACTGAAGGAGACGAAGATCCGGAAATTGATTATAATCTCAACTTTACATTCAACAAGGCACAAAAAAGAGAATTGAATGCCGCTCTTTCGAATACTTTCGGTTTTGGCGGACACAATGCTTGTGTTATTGTTAAAAAATTTGTGAAATAGGAGATTTAAGTAGTTGTGAGTAATAAACTATAAGTTTTAAGCAATTATTCTCTTAAAAATTCAGAACTTATAACTCAAAACTTAAATGGTTAAGTCTTTATTAAAAAAAATAAGACTCTTTCGGAATAAAAAGAAAGGGTCTTTTTTTGCTTTTTATAATATCTTAGGATTTTTCCCCGGCAATATCCGCTTGTATGAAGAAGCGTTAAGGCACAAATCTTCTAAAGAAACCGACCAGGGAAAACATTTTAACAACGAACGATTAGAATTTCTCGGAGACGCGATTCTGGACGCGGTTGTTGCTGATTTGGTATTTCATAGGTTTAAGAATAAAAATGAAGGATTTTTAACTAACACCCGTTCCAAAATCGTACAAAGGGATACTTTAAATAAAATTGCGCTTGAATTAGGATTAAATAAAGTTATCGTTTCCGCCTCTAAAGTCAATTCTGAGAAAACACACATACTTGGTAACGCGTTGGAAGCGCTTATCGGAGCTATTTATTTAGATAAAGGTTATGCCGAAACGCATAAATTTATAGAAAAAAAAATTATCGACCGCTACCTGAATATTGAGAATTTAGCCCGTCAAGAAGTTAATTTCAAATCTAAGTTGCTTGAATGGAGTCAAAAGCACAAAGTTGAAATGACTTTCGAATTAATCGAGAACTTCAAAGACGAAGATTTCAGTCCCGTATTTCAAACAGAAGTAAAATTAAACGGAGAATTAGCTGGAATTGGCACCGGCAATTCGAAAAAAGCGGCACATCAGATGGCATCAGAAAGGGCTTTGAAAAAATTACGTTCGGATAAAACATTTGTCACGCTAGTAAAGTCATTAAACGCAAAAAATGACAATATTATACAAATATTACTTCCTGCTATCATTTATAATGATTTGATAATTATCGAAAGAGGAGACATCCTTTAAATTTTATATGATTATCCGTTATACTGCCTAATTGCTCTGTCATCCCGTACTTGATGCGGGATCTTTTATCGATCATTGCTGACTATCAACAGATTGCGGGTCAAGCCCGCAATGACAAATTAGGTTTTCAATTTATTTCGGTAAAATAACGGATACTCATTAAATTTTATAATATTTGTTACCTTTGTGTCTTCTTATTTAGGTAAAGTATCAAACAATACTTATCTCATTTCCATTGTCAAAAACATGGAAATACTGATTAACTGTGTTTCACAAATTTTTTCATTAAGAAAAACAAATACCTGATATGTTAAGTAAACAAATTGAATATTACAATCAACTGCCTGAGGATAAAAAATGGATCGTAAACATAAGCGCTTTAATCGCTTCTAATATAAATTTACACAGTATCTATTACCATAACAATTTAAGAAAAGGAATTACGCAAAAACTTGTAAAAGAAACAATTGACGAATGCATAAAATATGAAATCTTTTTACAGCCTAAAATTTTTTTTCATTATGAAATTAACATAGATTTTTTAATCTATATCATGCCTTTTTTAGAAGGATATAAAAAAGAAAAGGAAAATATATCCGGATATGGATATACAACTTTTTTTTACAATGCTCCGAAAACTTTAAGTTCTTATTTATATAGCTTATTTTTTGAACAAAATAAGATTGTAGAATATGAGAAACAGTTATTACGGCAAGAAAACAAATATATTTTTTCTCATTTTTGGATTATTTTTGAGCAAAAAGAATATAATCAGGTATTGCATTTGATAAATAATGACATATTGGTTAACGCCATTAATTTGAGGGTTAATTTCAAGATATTAGACCTCCATCCCATTGATGATATTATTGATGATAGTTATAAAAAATACAACAATATAAATTTCTTCAAAGAATATATGCGGGGTAATTTTATCGAAACTATCAAACATATCGAAGAAACAAATGAATTTACCTCCTTATTTATGGAAGCAATCAACATTTTTTGTAAAGAAAACAACGCTTCCAAATCCCTTGTCTTATTTGAAAAGGGATTAAAAAAGCAACGTGCCGTTTTATCCGGATCACAATTACCCACGGATCCGATGACTGCTTTTTATTATATTATGGCCTTATTAAATCAGGAACCCAAACAATATTCGCCTGTCCTAGCCAAAATCATTCACACATTAGAAAAGAAAAAAATTACTTCTTTCGACCAATATTTTCTGTCAATTTGTACATACACCCTTAAATCAAGTAAATCTATAATCCAACTTATTTCTGACTTCAAAATTCTCTTAACTTCTCAATCCGAGCAATATCACAGTCTTTTCAGCTTAATTGCTTTGCATTTTGCAAATGAAAAACTAACTGAAAAAGAGACTGAAATAGCTTACACCATTACTTCTAAAGCTTATCAAAACGGCTATTGGTTATTAGCATTGGAAGCTGCTTACGCGGTTGATAAATACATGGATGACGATCGTTCACAAAAATTATATTCAGAAATCAAAGAAAAGTTAGGTTTTGACGCCATGTTGTCGCGAGTCAGCAAACAAGAGGACTGGGAAAAATCACTGAATTTATTGTTGGGACTGGTCGGAGGAGATAAAGCAGCATTTACTAATAAACAATCTAAGGTAGAAAACCGGGTAATTTATGAAATAAACTTCAAATACAACACCATACAGCCTATTTTACAAAAATGGCAACCTAAAACAAATACCTGGACTACCGGACGTAATATCGCCCTTAAAACATTTTATGAAAAAATGGTAGAGGGTATGACAGAACAAGACCACAGAATTGCCCAGTGCTTGAGAAGGAATTCGGGTTACTACGGGAAAGACGAATTAGAATTCAAGGATACAGTATTTAAAGAATTAGTAGGTCATCCATATCTTTTTTTGGCAGGAGCACACAATATTCCCATCGAACTGCTCGCTGGAGAACCGATTTTAGAAGTTTCCAAAATTGGAAAAAATTATCGGATATCCGGTAATGTCAAAAATTTAAATGATTCTGTCGTTATTCAAAAAGAAACCAATACAAGATATCAAATTTTCATGTTGACAGACAAACAACGGCATATTTTCAAAACAATCAAGAACGATAATATTTTGATACCCGAAAAAGGGAAAGAAAAACTTTCTGAGATTTTATCTTTTTTCACAAGCCAATTTACAATACATTCCGATTTAGTTCAATCGCAATCGCAAACGCTGAAAACCGTTGAAACCGACTCCCGGATCAGGGTACAATTACTGCCTTTCGGAAACGGATTGAAAGCCGAACTTTTCGCCAAACCTTTCGGAACACATCCCCCTTATTGTAAACCCGGGGTTGGAGGAAAAGTGTTGATCCATAATCAACACGGAGAACAATTACAAGTTACCCGCGATTTGAAAAAAGAAACAGAGTATGCCAATATATTGCTCGAAGATATTCAATCGCTTGAAAACATTCAAACAGAAGACAACCTGATTGCTTTCGACGAACCGGAAGACGCTTTGTTTTTATTAAATGTCCTGGAAAAATATCAGGATATCGCTGTGGTAGAATGGCCGGAAGGAGAACGATATAGAATAAAGAAAAACATCAATTTTGAGAATATCAAACTTAGTATAAAAGGAGTAAATAACTGGTTTGAATTGCAAGGAGAAGTGGAAATAGACGAAAAAACGGTTCTTTCCATTCAACAGTTGATAGCCATGTCGGCATCAAGCAAAAACCGCTTTGTAGAATTGAAAAATGGAGAATTTTTATCATTGAGTACCCAATTGAAAAAGCAATTGGACGAACTTAATTCATTTTCTCAAACGGGCAAAAAAGGATTACAAATCAACAAATTCGCATCTGCTTCGATGGAAGATTTTTTCTCCGAATTCGACCATATAAAAACAGATAAAGCATGGAAAGATTTTCAAAATAAAATATCAAAAGCCCAAACTAAAACATTCGAAATCCCCATAGGTTTAGAAACCGAACTTCGTCCTTATCAGGAAGAAGGATTCCGTTGGATGGCGCGCTTAGCCGAATGGGAAGCCGGCGCTTGTTTGGCTGATGACATGGGATTGGGAAAAACCATACAATCTTTAGCGCTCTTATTACATCGCGCCTCTTTAGGTGCAGCTTTAGTAGTCGCTCCGGTTTCGGTAATTCCAAACTGGATAAGCGAAATCAATAAATTCGCGCCAAGCCTGAGAATCAAAACACTAAATAACAATAACCGTAAAAACACTGTCGAATCAGTTGAAACAGGAGATGTATTGGTAGTTTCGTATGGTTTACTTCAATCAGAAACCGATTTGTTAAATAAAATCACATGGGCTTCTTTGGTTTTAGACGAAGCGCATACCATCAAAAATTATAATACCAAGACATCTAAAGCAGCGATGACGATGAACGCTTCATTCAAGTTAGCATTAACAGGAACTCCTATACAAAATCATTTGGGTGAAATATGGAATCTGTTCAATTTCCTTAATCCCGGATTGTTAGGTAATCTTTCTGATTTCACCGGTAAATTTATAAATACCGGAGATGAATCGGCGAAAAAGAATTTGAAAAATTTGGTTATGCCTTTTATTTTGCGCCGGAATAAAACATCAGTGTTGGACGAATTGCCTCCTAAGACCGAAATTATAAAAAAAATACAACTCAGCGCCGAAGAATCGGCTTTCTACGAAGCACTGCGCCGCCAAGCCGTTTTCAATATGGAAAACGACGATAGCAATTCCGGAGCCAAACACATCAAGGCTTTGGCCGAAATCACGCGCCTACGGCAAGCCAGTTGCAATACAGCCTTGGTAAATCCGGAAACAAAAATCCCTTCGACCAAACTGTCGGTATTCATGGAAATTGTTTCCGAACTTAAGGAGAATAACCACCGGGCGTTGGTATTCAGCCAATTTGTATCGCACTTGGCTTTAGTCAAAAAAGAATTGGACGCGAAAAAAATCAAATATCAATATTTAGACGGATCCACTCCGCTTCCTGAAAGAGAAAGATGTGTGAAACGATTCCAATCGGGAGAAACGGACTTATTCCTCATCAGCCTCAAAGCCGGAGGATTGGGATTGAATCTTACTGCCGCCGATTTCGTAATACATTTAGACCCCTGGTGGAATCCGGCCATTGAAGATCAGGCCTCCGACCGTGCCCACCGTATCGGACAAAGCCGTCCGGTTACCGTTTATCGTTTGGTATCAGAAAATACAATCGAGGAAAAAATCATCGAACTGCATAATACTAAACGTGATTTGGCAGATACCCTTTTAGAAGGTAGCGACCAATCAGGAAAGCTATCGACCAAAGAGTTACTGGAATTGATAAAAAATATGTAGTGTCTGTAACGATTATTTTGTAAATTTGCGGCTTAAATAAATTTAGAATATTTCAAAATAACATAGACTCACATGAAAATCGCCCTGATTGGATACGGAAAAATGGGAAGAGAAATTGAAAAAATCGCCCTTGACCGTCAGCACAAAATAGTTTCAATTATAGACATCGATAATCCGGAAGAATTCGATTCGGAAACGTTTAAGAGCGCCGACGTCGCGATTGAATTCACTCGTCCGCAAGAAGCGTTCAATAATTATAAAAAATGTTTTGAACGAAATATTCCCATCGTAGCCGGAACAACAGGATGGCTCGAACATCTTCCTGAAATTAAACAAGCATGCGAAAATGATGGGAAAACGTTTTTTTACGCGTCGAATTATAGCGTGGGGGTAAATATTTTCTTTGCCGTAAATAAATACTTGGCTAAAATAATGAACCAATTTCCATCTTATGATGTGAAGATGGAAGAAATCCACCACATTCACAAATTAGATTCACCCAGCGGAACCGCGATTACTTTAGCCGAAGGTATCCTGCAAAATATTGATAGAAAAACATCATGGAAAGAAACCGGAGCTGTACAAAAAAGCGAAGAACTTTTGATTCACTCCAAGAGGAAAGGCGAAGTACCTGGAATACATGAAGTTATCTACGAATCGGAAGCTGATATAATCAGCATTAAGCACGACGCGAAAAGCAGGAAAGGATTCGCTTTGGGAGCCGTTTTAGCCGCTGAATTTACCTGCAATAAAAAAGGATTCTTGACAATGAATGATATTTTTAATTTTTAATAAAATGAGAGAAGCGACAAAATCACAGTGGATCAAATTCGGCATTGTTGTGCTGATATATATACTGTTTACCGTTTGGGTTGGAAATTATTGGCTATTGCTTGGTGTTCCTGTTATTTTCGACATATATATTTCTAAAATAATCCCATGGGGAGCATGGAAAAAATCAGAAAACAAACATGTCCGTAAAGTAGCTGAATGGGTCGACGCGATTGTTTTCGCCTTGATCGCGGTTTATATCATCAATCTTTTTATCTTCCAAAATTATAAAATACCGTCGTCTTCTCTTGAAAAAACATTGCTGGTCGGTGATTTTCTATTTGTAAGTAAAGTAAGTTACGGGCCAAGGGTACCCAATACTCCACTTTCATTTCCTTTGGCGCAACATACTTTACCAATACTCAATTGTAAATCTTATATAGATTGGCCGCAATGGCCCTACAAAAGGCTGAAAGGATTTGGCAATGTACAACGCAACGACATTGTCGTTTTTAATTTCCCTGCCGGAGATTCGGTTGCCTTGAATAATCAACAAACCGATTTATATACTCTTGAACAGCAGGTAAGCTACGAATATGAAAAAAAATTACATGCTAAAGTCAATGCTTCCCAATTTATCAGGGAACGGGAAACCGAATTTGGCAAAGTTGTATTTCGTCCGGTCGATCGACGCGAAAATTATGTAAAACGTTGTGTGGGAATGCCCGGAGATTCACTACAAATCATTGAAAATCAAGTGTATATTAATGGGGGAAAAGCAAAAAATCCGAAAAAATTACAATTCAATTATATCATCGAAACAACTGGTTCTTTGTGGAATGATAAATTTTTCTCCGTTTTAGAAGTAAGTAAAGACGACCAGCACTTGGTTAACAATGGAGATTTGTTGTATCTTTTAGGAATTACTCCTTCGGGAAAAAACATGCAGGGAATGGATATTTATAATCCGGTTTATCATATACCTTTAACACAAGAAGCGTTGGCCAAAGTCAAAAAAAGCGGATATGCCAAAACAATCCTTGTCGAGCCTGATTCTATTTATGCCTCTTTTTGCTATCCGGTCGATTATGAAACAGGATGGACGCGCGATAATTACGGACCGATTTGGATTCCGAAAAAAGGCGCTACGATAGAATTAAACGAAAAAAATATCGCTGTTTACAAACGTTGTATCGTTAACTACGAAAATAACAACATGAAAGTCCAAAACGGACAAGTTTTCATCAACGATAAGGCGGCAAATACCTACACTTTCAAATACGATTATTATTTCATGATGGGAGATAATCGCCATAACTCTGCCGATTCCCGTTCGTGGGGATTTGTTCCGGAAGATCATATTGTAGGTAAACCGATTGTTGTCTGGCTTTCTTTAGACAAAGACCGTAGTATTTTCGACGGAGGCATTCGTTGGAATCGCTTATTCAAATTTGTCGACAACCAATAGCAGGCAATTATCCCCATAAGCAGGATGAAATCTTTTCTTAAAAAATACAAATGGCTCGCTCTTGTGCTGTTATCTTTGGTAATAGCACTTGTTTTGCGAGTTTTTTTCGTAGAATCTTATCGCGTACCATCTTCCCAAATGGAAAATGCCGTATTGCGGGGAGATTACGTTTTTGTGAATAAAACAGCTTATGGCTTTCGAATTCCAAAAATTGGAACATTTCATCCGGAAAAAGTTTTTTTCAAACAACAATTAAAACGCAATGATATTGTCGTTTATAAGTCGCCTTTATCCATGAGCCGTTGCATCGGTTTGCCGGGAGATTCCATCGAAGTGAAAGGAGGAAAATATATGATCAATGGAACAAATATTCCACAAAGTCCGGATGCCATTTTACCTTATAAACACGAATTTCGTTTTTCTTCAGTAGTAAATCAAAACATGAAAAAACTTCAAATTCCTTTCAGGGAAACAAATGTTATAAACGGAGAAAAAATCCGTTACTTGAGTCGATTTGAAGTTTATTCCCTTCGGGAAACTTTACCGGATTCCATTAAAATTCCTGTTTATGAACAACATAACTTTGATTATAAATTATTTATTCCAAAAAAAGGGTACGAAATCGAAATTTCGCCACAAACATTGCCTATTTATCAGCACATTATAACTGAAGAAAACGATGGTAACGCGATTGTAAAAAACGGAAAACTTTATATCAACGCCAAGTACGCGACATCATACCAATTCAAAAAAGACTATTATTGGTTACTTTCGGACAACGCGGAAGCGGCAGCGGATTCACGGCATTTCGGCTTTATTTCCGAAAATAAAATCGTTGGAAAAGCATGGATGGTTTGGTTCAGTAAAGATCCATCTTTCAACGTTCTCGGAGGTTACCGGATGAATCGCGTTTTTATAACTGTAAATTGATGTCACTCTCCACCGCATATTTGTCTACGGCTTATCTTGCTCCGGTTGCTTATTATATGCAAACGCAATCACATTCGAAAGTTGTAATAGAAAAACATTGCAACTATGTGAAACAAACTTATCGTAACCGGTGCATGATTGCTTCTGCCAATGGAATTCAAACATTAAGTATTCCGGTCGAAAAAACGGAAACGCTCAAATGTTTGACAAAAGATATCCGCATCGCGGAACATGGAAATTGGAGGCATTTGCATTGGAACGCGATTGTTTCGGCATATAATTCCACGCCTTTTTTTGAATACTATGAAGATGATTTTGCCTTATTTTATGAAAAAAAACAAGATTTTTTGTTCGATTTTAATGAATCTTTACGCCTCCTGATTTGTGAATTAATTGATATACAACCGAATGTAAGTTATACGACTGAATATAAAGTCGATTTTCTTCCTGAAGAATTCGATTACAGGGAAACTATCCATCCCAAAAAAGATTTCCCATCGGCTACATTCAAGCCATATTATCAGGTTTTTGAAAACAAATTCGGTTTTCAACCCAATTTAAGTATTATTGATTTGTTGTTTAATATGGGGCCCGAAACCATCTTTTATCTTTTGTGAAAGATTCTATTTCTATCAATACCTACTTTGTTTTGGTTGTAGTGATATACAACTTCAAATTGTCTGCTCCTGTTTTCAATTTAACTCCCGAAGGCTTGAAATAATTTGTAGTTATTGTAGGAGATGAACTTGTATTGCTTAATAATTTTAGCTCTACCGGCATCACATATAATTTCAACGGTTCCCAATCATCAGGATTGATACCTTTATTATTCAAATCGTTAATCGTATTTTGTATTAAAACCGAAATATTTCCGAAATCATACTTCAATGTTGTGGAATTCAATGATGCCGCGTAACTGTAAGTATTTTCAGGAAGACGCGCCTTTTCAAAGAATGTTTTCACCGAATCAGGATTGATAAGCAACAATGTTGACGGCATTGGCAAACGATACTGCCAATCGGATTGCGTCTCAGCTTGTAACGAAATTTTCACATTATTAAAAGTTCCTCCATTTCCGGTAAGAGAAGCTATTTTTTTCAACGGAATTTCTAATTGGGTAATCACTCCCGATGGCGTTTTTATATACGTACGACTTACATCATCAATCAATTTTTGGTCGTCTTCTTTTTTACTTTCCAATTTGTTCAACTGAGTGACTTCTTCAGTAGATCTGAACAGAGCATACCTGACAACGGTAGAGTCCACCTGTTCAGTAAGGACACTTTGTATTTTAGTAGTATAATAAACTATCAAATTAGTAGAATAAGTATTTATAACATTTCCGGAACCTGAAGTAGAAGCAATATATACTCCGGGAAAAAAGTTAAAAAATTTATCTAAATCAGAAAAAACATCCCTGTTATTTATCCAAGCGTTATACAACCGTTGACCTACATGAACGGGAAGATAAAAATCTATATAATGTCCGGATGACTTTGCGTATGTAGTGTCAGGAATGTTCATAT
The DNA here is from genome assembly GCA_031553755.1 of Bacteroidales bacterium. GTDB lineage: Bacteria > Bacteroidota > Bacteroidia > Bacteroidales > Azobacteroidaceae > JAIRVZ01. The sequence goes on from JAVBKZ010000101.1 coordinate 28,157, forward strand.
TGCGCGCCGTATAAGACTGTTTTGCCCATACCAAGTCTTTACTTGCGTAATCCCACGGATTTACATTGCTGTAAAAATTTTTATCTATCGTTTTTCCTTCTGGAATTCCATAAACAGTCGCTTCCATGGGTTGCAAAGAATCTCCTATTCCAATGGTATAAGCGATACTTAAAATCACTGAATCAATTCTGTCATCAATCACTTTGTGCTTGAAACTGGAATCGGGCGAAGCATAAAAATTAGACAAATATCCATATTCCACATTTCCGTAAACAGGATCATCAAAAGATCCCAAACAACCTTCAATTGTTTTCAAAAAAATAGAATCGACCGAGATAGTCGAAGAATTAAAAGATATAGTATCGATAGATACGGAAATATTATCTTCTTCAGGCAGTATATTTTCTCCTACTGAATTCAAATCATCTTCGCAGGAAACAAAAGCCAATGTAATTAAGCCAAATATGATTGCTTTGAATTTCATTTTGTCAGAATTTTATCGTAAAAGGCATTAAATTCGTCCATATAAATTTCGCTGTCTTGGTATGAAAGCACATGCGTATTCTCTTTTTCCACCGCATAATTCCAGACGTTCTCATTTATAACCGGAGAACCTTGTATTACGCCGTCTGAAAAGTCAATCGCCAGTTTGCTCAAAGATTCAAAATTCGTTTTTTCCTTGATGGATTTAAGATGCGTATCTTTAACGCCTTCCAATTTAAGTTTTTTGGAAAAAGTATCCCTGAAAGGAACCTGAAAATCATCATTATAAACAGAATACACTATTTTCGAATTTTTAAAACACGGATCGTCTTTATAATGTTTTTTTATATACAAAGGAGCTAATGCCGTCATCCAACCATGGCAATGAATGAGATCCGGAACCCAGCGTAGTTTTTTTACGGTTTCCATAACGCCTCTCACATAGAATATACAACGTTCGTCATTGTCTTCAAATTCATTTCCATCATCATCCGAAACAGTATATTTTCTTTGAAAAAAGTCTTCATTATCAATGAAATATATTTGCATACGGGCCGACTGGATAGATGCCACTTTGATAATCAGCGGATGATCGGTATCGTCTATTATCAGATTCATCCCGGATAAACGAATTACTTCATGCAATTGGTTTCTCCTTTCATTGACATTACCAAACTTTGGCATGAATGTTCTGATTTCTTTTCCTCTATCTTGTATTCCCTGAGGTAAATAACGACATATATTGGAAATTTCAGTTTCCGGAAGGTAGGGAGTTATTTCGGATGTAATAAACAATATCCTTTTTGTATCCATGTATTTTTTATTGAAAAAACTTTGCAAAGATAATAAAAAAAAAACCACGAAATTCAAACTAAATATCAATAATTTTTAGATTGGCATTTATTTATTTACTTTTGCAACAATTTGTAAGTCATTTTATCATGGAAATTATTAATAAAATTTCAACGTTAAAGAAGACTCTGGACGTATGCCGGAAAAGAAATAAAACCATCGGATTTGTTCCTACAATGGGAGCTTTGCATGCCGGACATATCGAGCTCGTGAAACGATGCGCCTCCGAAAACGATGTTTGCGTTGTAAGCATATTTGTAAATCCTACGCAATTCAATGACAAAAATGACCTTCTCAAATATCCGAGGACTCTTGAAAATGACTGTGAATTATTACAAATCGCGAATTGCAAATTTGTTTTTATTCCCGAAGTAGACGAAATGTATCCGGAGCCTGATACAAGAATATTTAACTTCGGACCGTTAGAACAAGTTATGGAAGGAGCATTTCGCCCGGGGCATTTTAATGGAGTAGCTCAAATTGTAAGCAAACTTTTTGATGCTGTTAATCCCGGTAAAGCTTATTTCGGAGAAAAAGATTTCCAGCAATTGGCGATTATCAGGGAAATGACAAAACAATTAAATTTGGATATAGATATAATTCCCTGCCCTATCGTCCGCGAAAAAGACGGATTAGCGATGAGTAGCCGAAATACAAGGCTTTCAACCGAAGAAAGGCACAACGCTTCAAAAATATCCGAAATCATATTTAAAAGTCGTAGTTTCGCGGGGAAAACTCCTGTTGAAGAATTCAAAAATGAAATAATAAAATCCGTTAATCAAGTACCGACGTTAAAGACAGAATATTTTGACATTGTAGACGGAAATACATTACAATCCATATCCGACTGGAACGAAACCAATTATGTAGTCGGATGCATTGCCGTTTTTTGCGGAAATGTCAGATTAATCGATAATATAACATACATTAATAACAAATAGAAATTCAACGTCATGAAAAAAATTATCTTTTTTATTATTTTATCTGTCGCTATAAATTATAGCGTTTCAGCCCAAAACGATTCTCCCGAGAGAATTATTCCTCCACAAACATTTGTCGAAGGCGACAGTTTGGATATGGCCTTACAAAGCCCTAAACTAACAACAATCCCCGAAAATGTATTTGAAATGTCTAATTTAAGGATTTTAGATCTTTCATTCAACAGGATAGGAACAATTTCACCTAAAATCTTAAAACTTGAAAAATTAGAAACACTTTACCTTTCCGGCAATCAATATCTGACTTCTTTACCTGATTTCCTCGGAGATATGAAAAGCTTAAAAACTATCTATTTCGAAGGAATGGGAACCTGGAGTAAAGCGAAAAAAGAGGAAGCCGTTAAAAACTTTGCAAAAAAAGGAATTCAAGTCATTATTGAATAACCGGAATTAAAGAATACATAATATCACCTAAAATCCTTATATTTGTCTCAAATTTTTATACATTGACAAAATGTTTATTGAAGTTGTAAAATCAAAATTACACAGGGTCAAGGTAACTGAAGCCAACTTGAACTACATTGGTAGTATTACAATCGATGAAAATTTGATGGATGCCGCCAACCTGATCGCGGGAGAAAAAGTGCAAATCGTAAATAATAATAATGGCGAACGTTTCGAAACCTATATAATCAAAGGGGAACGGGATTCGGGGATGATTTGCCTCAACGGAGCCGCTGCCCGCAAAGTGCAAATAGGAGATATCGTAATTATTGTGTCATACGCTTTGATGGATTTCGAAGAAGCGAAAACATTCAAACCGGCTATCGTTTTTCCGGATACAGCCACAAATAAGATTGTTTAATGCTCAATTTTCAACCTGTTCGCATAGAAGATCGCGATACTATCAACGAATTTTTCTTAAAAAACAGTTACCGTAATTGCGATTTTTCATTTTCCAATATATTTTGTTGGAAACACAAATATGATACATCATTCGCCGTGAACAACGGATTCTTGTTTTTTCGCTTTTATGCCGGACACAATCACCCGGGATACATGATGCCTTTAGGGAAAGGCAATCTGACAGAAGCACTAAACATTATTCTGAAAGACGCGGAAGAAAGAGGTGATATATTTCACTTGTATGCCATAACAAGAAAAATGTATGAAGACATTGAAACCGCGATTCCGGGGATATTCGAGTATGAGTCAGACAGAGACTGGTCGGAATATATTTACAGTGTACAAGACCTGGTTACTCTTTCCGGAAAAAAATTTCAATCCAAACGGAATCACATCAACAAATTTAAAAAAACATACCGATACGAATATTTACCGATAACAAGAAATATTATTCCCGATTGTCTTGAATTATACTATCAATGGTGCAAAGAAAACGGAGGATGTAATGAAGATACATCATTAATAGAAGAACGCCATGCGACTCAAAAAGCATTTCACTATTTCGAGCAACTCGGATTAAAAGGAGGCGCTATCCGCATTGATAATAAAATCATCGCTTATTCATATGGACAACAATTAACCGCGGATACATTCGGGGTTCATGCCGAAAAATCCCTTTACGATATCGATGGCGGATTTTCTATGATTAATCAACAATTCGCGGAACATGAATGCCCGGAATTTGTTTATATAAATAGAGAAGAAGATCTCGGACTTGAATCGCTCCGAAAGGCAAAAGAATCATATCATCCGGTTATTTTACTCGAAAAAGGATACATAAAAAAAATCTGATAAATATCCATTGTCATGATAAATCATCCTGAAAAAAAACATATCGCGGATTTGATGAAACTTTGGAAACTCTGTTTCCAAGATACGGATAAATTCATCAATTTTTATTTCGATAAAATTTTCAAGGAAGAAAATTCATTTATTATCTCCGAAAATGGGAGTCCGGTAGCTTTCTTGCAAATCATTCCTTATCAAATGAAAATCGGGAAAATGGTTTATAATTCCGGATATGTTTCCGGTGTAATGACACATCCCGACCATCGACAAAAAGGCTACATGAATGCTTTGATGGATACCGCGTTCGGATGGATGAAAGAACAGAAATATACATTTTCTTTTTTGATTCCTCAAACACAAAAATTATTTGACATTTACAGTAAATACAATTACGAAAAAGCTTTCCCTAAATCTTTCAGTTCTATAGAATTAAAAATATACGATCACCTGAATATTCCTTTGGTAAAAGTTTATGATAGTTTCCAACAAATCAAAATAACAGAATTATTTGATGTCTATTCCTATTTTTTATCTCAAGAAGAAAACGTCGTAATAAAAACAAAAGAACAGTTCGAATTGATGCTCGAAGATTTATTCATTGATGGTGGACGTGTTTTTTACTCCGAAAACAAAGGAATCGCTTTTGTTTATCCATGGAAAAAACAAATTGCCATCAAAGAATTATTTTATGTAGAAGAAAGTATAAAACAACTGTTATTAGGCGCCATCAAACTTAAATTTAATTTAGAAGAGGCAGCCTTATCAGATTATCGCCTAAGCAAAACCAGTTATTTTTCCGGAATGGTTAAACAGTTAGATTCCGAATTTTCAGGCGAAATTCCTTCCAATATTTATATGAGTTTGATGATGGATTTTTAATGCAAAAACCGTTCAAATACCTTCCTTAAGAAATTTACTTTTGCCGAAATGCTAAAAAAATCCCCAAAGCAACAATTCTTCGGGAGACACTCTATTTTATTAAACTATGAACTTTGTAAATGGAGAATGGAGAGTGGAAAGTTGAGAATTTTAATATCCTCTAAATATCTTAAACAATGAATATCTTAATATCAACCAATATCTTCTTATTGTAGGATTGTAACTAAATTACCCATGAAATGAGAAACTACCGCGTATCCGATAAGTAAAGACATAAAAGCGAAAACTTTGATTTGTCCGTTGATTCTTTTTTGATTTTCGTTGTTGCTGTTGTTGTTAATTGTTGCGTTCATGTTGTTTAATTTT
>JAVBKZ010000013.1:0-10199 GCA_031553755.1 Bacteroidales bacterium
GGTAACTGGTAAAGTCAAAATAGAAACACCGTTTTGTTTTATATATACTAAACGAAAAATCGGGAGATTTAGTATTTAAAACTCCTAAATATTTTATTTTATTGATTTTTTATTGGAGAATGAGACCTGAGTAGTTACAAAGTATTATTAGAACACAGATAACACGAAATTCACGGAATTACACAGATTTATAAAAAATATTTCATATTGAAAATCAACGTTTTAATCATATAATCCGTGAGTATCTGTGTAATCCGCGTAATCCGTGTGCTTAATGTTAGGCCTTTTTGGACACCCTCATTATAACCAATAATTATTAAAATTTGGTTTATGATACAAATGAAAAAAATAATTATAACATTGATAATGCTAAGCATTTCAACCGTTTTTTATGCTCAGGAAAAATTAAAACAACCGGACCCTAAGAATTTTTTGGGAGTTTGGGTTGGATCTGTTGGTGATTTATCGTATGAGTTTGAATTTCAAGAATATAAACATTATTCTAAAAAAGATAATTTGTATGTGAGTTTGATACATGGGTCTATTAAATATATCGAAAAAGGAAAAGGAAAAAGAGTAATTCCAATAAATACTAATAATAATCCCTTACACGGTTTTGCTGATTCTGAAGTAACTGCGAGGTTACTTTATGAAGATATGGAAAAAAAATTGAAAGGGCAAGTAAAACTAACCATAGATACCTCCGATAAAAAGACCATGAAATGGGAATTGGGTCCTCGAGAAGGAGTATTTGCTCATGCATCTCCTTCTGAACTCGAATATGATCTTCCTAAAACAATGACATTGAAACGGAAGTAATCTTATATATGTAAATTTAAACAATTATTACCTTGCAGGGTATTTATTAATTGAAGTCATCTTGACTTTTACAAAAGGTATCAAATGATAGATTTAAACACAGAGAGATTATTCACAGAGTAGATTCTTATATTAATATAATGGGATACTCTGTGAAATAAACTCCTTTTACTCCGTGTTTGATAAAAAGTCGAGACTAATTCATTTTATAAAATTTAATCTTATGTATAAAACAATGACAATCAGGCAAATTACTTTTTTTATCTTCTTTATCGGTTTGATGTATTCTTGCCATGAAGAGTTATATCATTCGAAGCCGAAATATTCCGAAGAAGACTTAGCTGCTTTATCCGACGCGAAAAATTGGTATAACTCTAATCTCAAAGACACTTTGTGTTTCGAACCGGGTACTGGTCCTGAAATGTTAGTAATACCTAATTGGAATTTTTTTTCAGTGCATCAGGATAAGGAATACAGAACTGTAGAAACATTACTCAAATCGAAATACCTATTCGGTTTTTGTCATCCCGAATGTCTTGAAAAGTATGAAGAGACTAAAAAACCCAAATATAAGCAATCTTTGACTCGTTTGGTAATCCGTACTAACTTGGAAACGTTACAGAAAGACGCTTTTTTTATGACAATTTCGCCTGATTTGAAATACCTGGAAAAATCAAACTTCAAGCCATTCCCGCAAATTTATTATTTAGAACGCGATAAGGAATTTTCGGGTCACATTATATATCATGATATCGAAGGTAGATATACCAATGCATGGGTTTATCGCGATGGAAAACCCTATAAACTTTGCCGCGTGGATGAAAATTCACAAAAACCGGATTAACGGGGAATTCTCATCTATAATTACCCCAAAAACAACTTATTCCATTCATCGAAACGGGCAAGCGATGTTTCCCCATGTTTAGCGAGTCCTTTCCTGATTTTTTCGATGGGTTTTTCCTGAATACCTTTTGTTTTTGAATAGAATTTATCAGCGAAACAGATAATTTTTTCTTCTAAACTTACAGGTATCATATTCCGGAGAGGGATAGGATAATTAGCAGTAATAATTTCCTGTAAAGAAATTCCGGTTCCGGTATGGCGTTCACAAACCAACGCGTGGCGTGGATAACCTTCACGCATCAGAATTTCACTGCCTATACTACCATGGCAAATGTAGGGTTTGTCTCCGAAACAATAGATCTCCGGAGCATCGGTCTGAAACATGCCGATGTCGTGCAACATAGCGGCTTCATAAATAAAATCTTTGTCTAACTTCATTTCTGGATGCATATCCGCGATTTGCAACGCTTTTTCCGAAACGAGTTTACTGTGAGATATTAATATGTTATAAATAGGCGTATTGGGTTTGTAATACTTCTGAATAATGTTTAATGGATTCATATTTTAGTTGACGAGTTAACAAGTTGACAAGTAAACGAGTTAATACACTTGAATATTTTAGAAAGTTCTTTATTTTTCACTCTCAATTCTCCACTCTCAATTTTATCTAATTCCAAACCTGTAATTAGCAGAAATTAAACCAGATTTATGTCCTCCCAAAAAGTTTACTTCTGTCCGGAATTGCCAATGACGATCTAATTGAAATTGGGTGCCAAGAATCATAAACCAATTATGAGAAGGTCGTTTATTTAAAGAATAATTAATAACATCATCCTTATGTTCTTCTGTAAATTTACCGGCTAACGCGTCGGCCATATCAGCAATTTTATCATCTTTTGCAATTTGCGCGGGTGTTTTACCTGTATCGTCTCTCAATCCCTCATACCAGTCGGAGTTCTTGTAATTTTCGCCCATATTGGGATCAATATCCGCCAATGCGATTTTTCCTATTGTTTGATTATTCAGATATACCCGGGTCGCGCCTGTCCATACGGAAATATTTTTTTCGGGTTGATGGTCGAAGTGAAAAATATATCCTACCCTTGGCGACAAATTCATCGCGGAGTTATCGTTTTTCAATTCATCGAAATGTGTCCATACTTTATTGAAATCCAAAGAAAAGAAAATCGAACGGATTCCTCCGGTCAACATGGCTCCCATTCCATAAACATATCCGTCAAAATTGGCCTGTGTACTTAAATTGGCTGATTTTCCCAATATCTCAGCGATATTAACATCTGTTTCCACCCAAGCTTTCCCAAATATCCCATAAATATCCAAAAAAGGAAGGGCCCAAATATCCGCCCGCATATTGAGATTTCTTACTTTTGCTGCTACGTCTCCGAATTTAACAACATCATCCAAATTAATCATTTCCCCATCGTTAAATCCTACGGAAAGATCAGAAATCGTAACATCCTGCTCTCCGGCATATCCATTTATCATTATACCAATCGGATAAGGTAAAAGGAATCCTCTTGCTCCAAGTTTTTTTCCTCCGAGCGGCAACCTGTAAGGATTATTTAGATTTTTGGTATTGTCATACAGTTCTCCTTGTTTAGGAGTAATTTTTACCCCCGCGTCTGTTTGTGTGTGCGCTAATATCGAAAATGTCAGAAATAAAGCTACGATGAAGAATTTAGTTTTCATAATCATATCAACAATAAACAGGTAAATAAAATAAAAGAGGTTGCCTGTATAAAAGGACAACCTCTGATGTCAAAATTTATAACAAATGAACTATAAAAAAGTTCACAATGTTTAAGTTATTTGTAGATCGACCAATCTACATTTCTCATATCACCTGTTTTATTGAACGCGTTATGCAAAGCGAAACACGCTTCCAAGTGTTGTGGCGTATGACCTTTAACTCCAAGTTTCAGGTAATCACTCAACAATTTTTTGTATTCGGGATGTACGCAATTTTCAATAATCGATTCGGCCCGTTGTACAGGAGCTAATCCTCTTAAATCGGCGACTCCACATTCGGTAATCAAAATTTTAACCGAATGTTCACTGTGGTCCATGTGGGAAACCATCGGGACAATCGCGCTGATTTTTCCACCTTTAGCCGTAGAAGGAGTTGTGAATACGGAAAGGTAAGCGTTGCGGCAGAAATCGGCTGAACCTCCGATTCCATTCATCATTTTAGTTCCGACAACGTGGGTAGAATTGATATTTCCGAAAATATCGGCTTCTAAAGCCGTATTGATGGCTATTAATCCTAAACGGCGGGCGACTTCCGGACTGTTGGAAATTTCCTGGGGACGCAATACCAATTTTTGTTTATATAGTTCGATGTTATTGTAAACTTCATTTAAAGCTTCTGTGCTTAAGGTAAGAGAACATCCGCTCGCGAATTTCACACGATTTTGTTTCATCAATTCGATAACGGAATCCTGAATTACTTCGGTATATACTTCGAAAGCCGGAATGTCTTTGCTCAATCCCATAGCGCCTAATACAGCATTGGCAACGTTTCCAACTCCTGATTGCACGGGAAGGAAAGACGCGGGAATCCGTCCCGCTTTGATTTCTAAAGCGAAGAAATCAGCTACATTTTTTCCGATTTGATCCGTTACTTCATCCGTTGGAGTGAAAGCGCCGATTTCGTTAGGGAGATTTGTTTCCACGATTCCCACGATTTTTTTAGGATCGACCTGAAGGTAAGGGGTTCCGATTCTGTCGCTCGGTTTGTAAACCGGAATTTCTCTCCTCAAAGGAGGATCGGCCGGTTGGTATATATCGTGTATTCCGGATAATGTTTTCGGATGATAATGATTGAGTTCGATGATGATGGTATCTGCCAATTGAGCGACAGTCGGAATAATTCCTACAGCCGAAGTCAGCGTTATTTTTCCATCTTCAGTAACATCGCACGCTTCAATGACCGCGACATTCGGACGAGGTAAGAAACCATAACGCAAGTATTGTTGTAATTCTGAAAGATGCAGATCGAAATAATGAGCGTCGTGAGTATTTAACGCTTTCCTTAAATCGCCATTGGATTGATAAGGCGAACGGAATTTAATCGCGTTAGCGCGAGCCAGGTATCCATCGATAGAATCTCCGGTTGAAGCTCCTGTAAAAATACCTATTTTGAAAGGATTACCTTTCGCATGCTCTTCTTCGGCTCTTTTTGCCAATGCGATAGTTACCGCTTTAGGACATCCGGCTGCTGTAAAACCGCTAAATCCGACAACATCCTCATTTTTAATAAGTTTAGCAGCCTCTTCGGCTGTGATAAGTTTAAAATTCATGATTAGAATTGATTTAATTCTTGAGGGTTAAGAAATTCGACCGCAAAGGTACTTTTTTTCAATTGAAAATAAAATACGAGACAAAAATTAAATTAATCTACCAAACTGTTTAAATAAACTTCCAGATAAGTATAACCATCTTCGTTAAAGTCGGTCGCTTTTTTCTTTTTGTAATTTTTCTTCAACCATTTATCGGGAATGCCATCGTTGTCGGAATCCTCAGGTGCGGATTTTGATTTGTATTCAGGCCATCCGCCGACATCTTCCTGCGAATCAATCAATCCTGAAAGACCTGATTTTGAACCTTTATAAGTGGCTGTCCCCGTCCTTACTTCTTCCACAATCCGGCGGTCTACGGTATCTCTCACAAAAGAGGCTCCTGCCGAAAACAATACTTTTTCGTATGCTTCTCCGGCCACTTGCCGAGAAACCGGATAAGCGGGAAACGCTTCTAAAGCCTTGCACTTTTCAGGGTTTACTCCGGCAGCGTATTTTACGCCTTTCCAATTATCGTTTGTAACAACTTCGTTTCCATATACGTAATTGCCTTCAAGATAAAAAATTCCGTATCCGGGAAGATAGTTAATGGTGTCTTGGTCTATATCGATTTGTAGGAATTTATTTTTCAAATATGGTTTCGTACCAGGTCCATACTTATAATAATTGCCTACTACATTGTATTTTCCTCCTTCTCCTCCGTAAGTCGCGTGCTCTCCATAATTATACATTACGTTATTCCTGAAATCCACGTGTTCTTCGTCTTGGGCATTCTGATATTTCATTCCAAAACGTTTCCATCCGTTGAACCTTGGATTGCGGCTAATATGATGCGCCAGTAAGTTGTGATGAAAAGAGGCGTTTTTTCCGCCCCAGATACCACCATATCCATGTTTTCCTTTGTTATGAAGCGATTCGTTTAATGATTCGGCAATCAAGCACCATTGCATGGTAAAGTTTTCGTTTTCCAAAAACGAAGCGCATTCATCGATGCTCCAACTCATGGAACAATGGTCTACGATAATATTTTTATGCCATTTTCCGCCAAAAGCGTCCGGCTGATTTTGCGCTTCTTTATCGCCCAAACGGAAACGCATATATCGTATGATTACATTGTCGGCATTAATCAGAAATTCGTGGTCTTTGATGCAAATTCCATCTCCGGGCGCTGATTGTCCCGCAATTGTGATATCACCGTTTCTGATCACAAGGGGCTTTTCTAAGGCGATAATCCCGGATATTTTAAATAAAACGGTTCTCGGATATTTTTGACTGATAGCCCACCTCAATGAACCTTCTTCATTGTTGTCGTTGAGGTTAGTAACATAAAGCACTTTTCCTCCACGTCCGCCTGTGGTATACATTCCTCCGCCTTCAGCTCCGGGAAACGCGGGAGTTTGCGCGAAAGAAGAGGAAAATACGCAAGTTGAAAATAAAAAAGAGATCAGATATTTTTTGAAAGTAAACATAATTAATTTGAGTCTTAAGTAGTAAATGATAAGTAATGAGTTTAAGTATTGAGAATTAAATTGCTTAGAATATCGATTTTGCCAACATCGATTACTTCTACATCTTTTTGGGTAAAAGCTTGTATTTGTATTTTTTGAGAAACCGATAAATAAAAATCAATGATAGGGAATTTTTCCGGAAAATTATTCATCAATGGAAATATTTCAGGAGAAATAACATGAATTCCGTTAAATGCCAATTGCTGATAATCATTGGGATTGATGCCGGTATTTTCCGACCTGACTTCTCCGGTTTGTTTGTTACACCATCCTTTTAGAATATTGTTTTCATCGAATAATAAATATCGGTTTGTTTTTCTATCACTTACAAAAAGAGTCGCTGACGCTTTCAATTCAAGATGTGTTTGATAAAGTTTTTTCAAATCCACATTCGATATAATATCTACATTATGGATGAAAAAGGGTTTTCCATCGTTGAAATACGAAGATGCTTTTTTAATTCCTCCACCTGTATCTAACAATAAATTTGTTTCATCCGAAAAATCAATTTTAATTCCAAAACTATTGTTGTTTTTAATATATTCGATGATTTGTTCTCCAAAATGATGTATGTTAATAATAATTTCTGTTACGCCTGCGCCTTTTAATCTTTCGATAACATAAGCCAACAACGGTTTTTCTCCGACTTTTACCAAAGCTTTCGGCATTGTGTCGGTAAGCGGTTTAAGACGTGTTCCTAATCCCGCGGCAAAAATCAAAGCTTTCATCTGTTGTATTTTTCAGGAGTTATATCGAAAGAAAATAAAAACACTCCGTTTTTATCAAAGTAAGTCATCTTGAAAGTCGCGTTTAACCTTCTGAGAGATTTTAATTCCGCGTTATTTTTTATATTGTTTATTAAGTAATTTTCCAAAGCAAAGTTATTTATGTTTGCCGAATTTACATCACTATTATTAACTAATGTATAAAAATATTCGATTGTACCTTCTTGAGGATGTTTCAAACTATCCAAACGCGTATCTTTATCGATAGCCATAGGGCATTGAGGCTTATTTATCGCAATAGTTTGCTCTATCAATCGGTCTACTGTTATTTTTTCGGAACAATTTGAGAAAACAAAAATACTAATTACAATATATAATGTTACAAATATCCGGTTGAATAATTTTTTCATCATTTTTATATATTCGATTCACATTTCGCAATTCATTACTCACTTCTCACAAAGGTAAGATTTAATGAGTAAAAACGAATTTCATCACATTCATTTTATCTATTTTATTTGAATTTTATATAAAATTTCTTTTTAAAAAGGTATTAAATAAGGTTATTTGTTAATAAAAGATAATGATTTCGTAATGAACCAACGAATTTTCTTCCGGTTGCGATTTCTGCCATACATTTGCATTGTGATTCAGAGATACACACAACAAAATAAAAATAACGAAATAAAAAATACAAATCATGAACTCAATTATCAATAACATCAGCAACGAAAACGCAAAACAAGCAAGCAACAAAAAGACTGTTATGTCAATATCGCTTATCGCGTTTGGAATCTTGTCTTTGTTCGCTCGTTTTCAGCAAGTTGATACAAGAAGTTCTTTGAGTATGATTCTTTTGGCACTTGGTTCCGGATTGTTGGCATTTGGAGTAATCCTTGCTCTAACAAAACAAAAACATGTTGCGGTTGAAAAAGAAGTAGCTCAAGTAAAAAGGATAAGAATAAGCATGGGACAAGTAAAAGTATTCGCTTTCATGGCGTTGATTTTCGGTTATATTCTTTTCTCTCACTTTGTTGGTAATTTAGTTGTGATTTTGAAATAATAAGAATTTATTTCTTAGATAAAAGCCCCGGAAGTTGTCGTTGACTTTCGGGGCTTGCTTTTTTTTTAGGAATTCTCATAATCTCATAACTCCCTTATACAAAGATATATCAAACTTTTTGTCATACTTCTTTGATATTCTAAAATAATTATCTACTTTTGCACTCTCAAATTAAGGATGGTCGGGTAGCTCAGCTGGATAGAGCAACAGCCTTCTAAGCTGTGGGTCTTGGGTTCGAATCCCAACCTGATCACGAAACAATAAACGTCTTAACCTGCTGGTTTTAAGGCGTTTTTTGGTTTTAAATTTAACTATTCCGGAATTCTTCTTGTTTCTTTTTCGGTAATTTCAAGATTACCTCATCTGCCGAATGACGAACCAATTCCTCAATCAATTTGTCGGGAACATCGCTCTCTAAAGTAACCCAATTCCACAAAAGGGTCTTGAAATCGTCGGGATTTATTCCGTTGTATTTATCACGCAGTTCGACCGACCGCTCCGGATGACATTTAAGATATGCTTTAAATACGCCGTCTTCAGGTTCCAACGGAAAATAAACAAATATCTTTTCCATTACTTTATACACCAGTATTTTGCCGTTTTGTAAAGAAATTGACTCCACCGAACCTTTTATCGACAGGCAATAGTCACGGAATTCTTCGATATTCATTTTAACTGATATTTTGCTTTCAACAAATTTCGTTTTTCATCGTCTAATGAACGGAAATAACGTTTCCATCCCGGACAAAAGCTAATGTGCCACCGCCAGAAGCGCCCGATAAATGATTTTGGGGATTTGTCGTATTTCGCCCGTATCGGACAATTCGCACATTGATGTTCTGCCATATTTTTCATGATTTTATTTATAATACATCATTTCGGGTTCTTTCCTGAGTGCATTCGCTTTCACAAATTTTTTACCGGCAAATCTATACAGCAGCCCCCCGAAACGGCGCGCTTGTTGAGGGCATACCGCGATACAACGGGCACAGGCAATACATTTAGATCCGAACGTAACACGCGGATTGAATGCCGGAATAGCATCCGTAGGGCATAACTTTACGCACAGGCCACATTTATTGCATTGCCTGCTGGTTTTCGGGGTCAAAGGTATTTTGCCCGGCTTTTTGTAAGGGTGATTCCCTTTTACTTGAATATCCGGCAGATTATACATTTCGTCCAATGATGAGAGCAGTTCGGCACTTTTTTTTCCGAATGTTTCAATAGCAACCTTGTCTTGTTCGTCGGGACGAGAAGCTCCAACTGCTGGGAAAATGGAATGTTGAGCAATGAATGCCGCGGCGGAAACGATGAAAAACCATTGTTTTGAACAATATCTTTCAATTCCAGCAGCGCATCGTCATAATCACGATTGCCGTAAACACAGACAATGACGGCAGGCGTTTTGTTCCCCTTGAATTTATTGAGGGCGTCTATGGCAATCGCAGGTATTCGTCCCGCATATACGGGCATTCCGACTATCAGTAAATCATTTTCACTGAGATGAATCACTTCTTTCGATGCGCTTTTGGTAATATCGTGTTTCTCTACAGACTCCGGTGCGAATAGCATGGAATCTGTCCGACTATCTGTTTTGTAGTGGAGGTCGCGCTGAACCATACCAAATGTATCTTCTCGATTTTCATGTTATCGAATATGTTATATCATCTTTATCATTTCAAACGTTATTCAGGTTATCTCTGTTTTCCCTATAAAGTCTTTTACCTGCTCCATAACAATTTATTCAACTATGCAAATATAATAACCTATTATATATTGACAAAATATAATACTCCCAAAAATTTGGACAGAAAAAAAGAGAATTATATTTGTGCCAAATAAAAAAAACATGAATAGAAAAAGTCGCAGAAAATTCAGTTCCGAATTTAAGGCCAAAGTAGCCTTTGAATCAATGCAAGAGCGA
>JAVBKZ010000067.1:0-17421 GCA_031553755.1 Bacteroidales bacterium
ATAATGCAGATTTTGAGTATATCGGCTTTTGATAAAACGCCAATCAGGGAACTGCTTACCAATTTTCAAGTCAATCAAAATGTCAAAGAACTACAATACAATTTGTTTGATTATTGTTAAAAGTTAATGCAAAAGCAGTAATGTGTAATGATAAATATTACCTTTGGAAAAAACTGAATTTATGTAATGGGCAGTGAAAACAAACGGCAATCGAAGAATTCTAATCAGGAAACAGCTTCCCGATGGCTTGTTAAAAAGATAACCGAAGCAAAAGGCGCTTATATTTTTGCTTCGGTATTTATCATTTTAAGCGCAGGTTGTTTTGTCATTTTTTGCTGGTATTTATCGATCTTTGCGGCATCGTGGCTCAGCGACGGAGTGATTTTTCCCAATACATTGCTGTATGCATCGGTATTTCTTACGGGTAGATACGTTTTTGCTCATTTTGCATCACAGTTCAATCTTGAAGCGGGGAATATCATTGTTTCGAAAATCAAAAGAGAACTCTATCCGAGGTTGCTCAACAACAGTCAGCCGGATTCCGTATCAAGCACTTTGCTCGTTACCCGCATAAGTGACGACCTGAAACCCTTTTTCGTTTTTTTTATTCCCCATGCCGTCGCATTATTTTTGGTTAGTGGCATGGTGGTGATGGTTAGTTTTTGGATGGAGGTTTGGGTCGGTATCATACTATTGGTCTCATTGGCAGTCATTTTTATGCAGATGATTGTTATCGGAGTGGGAGCCGAAGCGCTTCACCGAAAACATATCAATCTTTTCGTGAAATATTCGGCAGTTTTTTACAATCGCCTGCAGACCATCTCCGAAATCGTCAATTTAGATAACTTTAAACCGCAATACGGGTTTTTGTCGCAAAAGGGTAAAGCGCTGAACCGTGCGACTACCAACGTGATGAGAGTTGCTTTTCTCTCGTCTACAATGATGGAACTTTTTGTTACAATTGGCATCGCAGCCATTGCTATTTATTTGGGAATGAGCCTTCTTGGGATTATGGTGGGTTCAAACTATGGGAATGGGTATGACTTCCGCATCGCCCTGTTTTTACTGACCCTTTCGCCTTATTTCTTCTTCTATTTGCGCAAATTCGTGAGTGCTTATCACGATCGAAACAGAGCCTTGGCATCAGCAAAATTGCTGATGCCGATACTGAATGAAGAACTGGATGCACCAATTGCCGATACAGCCGAAACGCTCTGCAGTTTTGAAATCAATGCGCTGAATTTTGTTTATCCCAATTCGCCGGTAAAAGTACTGCATGACATTCGTTTGAAATTACCAAAGAAAGGGCTGGTGCTGGTAAAAGGTATTTCAGGTTCAGGAAAATCAACCTTGTTGAAAATTTGTGCAGGAAGCCTGTTTGTGCAAGACGGTACGGTTTCGGTAAACGGGAAAGACAATAACTGGTCGCACCAATGGCTGAAAGCAAATTCGTCGTACATGAACCAATTTCCCTTCATTTTCGACGGAACCTTACAATATAACGTTTTTCTCGAAAAGGAAGCCGATAAAGATTATCCTGATTTTTTGAATAAAATTCTTGACAAAAAAGAAGATGGATGGCAAACCATGTTGAGCCATAACGGCAAACAGCTTTCAGGCGGTGAAAAACAATTGCTTACGCTTGCGCGAATGATGATGCATCCGAAACCAATAGCGATTTTAGATGAGCCCACGGCAAATTTAGATGCAGATACTGTTAGAATCATTCTTCCGCAAATCATTAAATTGGCGGAAGACCGACTGGTTATTGTTGCCTCGCACGAGTATATGTTCGACACCATTGCCGATGCCATTGTGAACTTAAACTGGGGAGAACAGATGGATCATGAATAAATTTATTGTAAAAGACATATTGCAACCCTTAGCGGGCCGATGGTTATGGGGGGCTTTCCTGTTACTCCTCTGGACGGTGGCGTTTATTGCCCTCCCCGCTATTTCGGGATGGTTTCTGGCTATGTGCAGCGTAGCGTTCGTTACAGCAAACACCGCATTTGCGTACGTAGTTCCCTCGGCCATCATTCGTTTACTGGCCCTGTTGCGTACTACGACAAGGTATTTTGAACGGTTGGAAAACCATAAAACCACACTCGAAGCCCAACAACGCCTACAGCTAAAAATATTTCAATCGGTTACCAAGTTTTCCTACTTCAAAAAACAAGTCAGTAATAATTCGGCGTTATTGGAGAGCAGCACGAATGGCGTTGATCAGATATTGAATCACATTCTTTTGTGGCTTTTACCGTTTACAGCATTAATACTTTCGCTTGGCATCTACTTTTTCTTCCTTATGACGTTCTCGCAGGCCATTGCTGTAGAATTCTTGATTTCGTCTGCCATTCTTCTCTTTATCATCCCTCAATTATTTTTCCGAAAAAACAGAACGCTGTACGAACAATTGAAAGTATGCCGCGAAGAAAACAATCAGGCGCTCATCCAAAGTTTTAGGGGCCGGATTGAAATCATGAAATACAACTTGGAAGAGAAAGCCATCGGGCAGTACGAGCAGCGATTGTTGCAACTGGAGCGAACAGAAAATAAGCTGCAAAACAATTCATTCCGATTGCAACTAATAGCAGGTCTAGGGTTTAGCCTCATTGCCGTATACTTATTTTATCATTCAAGTAATAACGGTATAGATGCTCCTATGGCCATCGGGATTTTCTTTGGGATGATGGCGCAAGCCGAATTGTCCGAATTGCTTTTTTCAGGAAAATCGGAAAAAAGTTCTGTTGCACATCAAATCAGAGATGTTGAATCAATTATCAGGCAAGGTGAACAGCCTGCTGATTCGATACAAGTTCATTCCTGTTTGGAAAATTTGAGTCTAAAGAATGTGAGTGCGAAAATTCCTGAAACGTTTGTAAGTATCGGTGAAATATCGTTAGAGATAAGAAGAGGGGATTGGATTGCTCTTTTCGGAGAAACCGGAAGAGGAAAAACCACCCTGTTGAACAGTCTTTTTTATCCGGAATACCGCCGAAGTGGCTCGTTGATGTGGAACGGCAATATGGAATTATCGCATTTACCGGTTCCGGAATGTATTTATGTTACCCAAAAAGCATATTTGCTCACCGGAACATTGCGTGAAAACTTTGAGGGTTATCCCGACGAAGCTATTGAGCAGGTTTTGGAAATGGTTGATTTAACAAGCTGGCGTCTGTCGCTTTCCGATGGTTTGGCAAGCTGGTTAGGCGAGAATGGCGAGACTCTGAGCGGAGGACAGCGGAAAAAGCTATTGTTAGCGCAAGCCTTACTCAAAAAGCCACAACTGTTAGTTGTTGATGAGCCTACAGCTGGCATCAGTGCCGAAAATGCAATTTCCATTTTTTGCCGTATCAAACACCAATATCCCGACATTACTATTCTGATGGCCACCCATCTGAAAGATTTCGAATATGTGGCGAATAAAACGGTCAGAATTTAACCGATTGCCCGAAGAAAAAAACGGTATAATATGTAATTACCGGTAATTGAAATAATTTTTACGATACCCTACTTATCAAAAATTTACCAACTTAAATAATTTATCAGAAGGCCTTACTTTTTCCGGAACCCGCATTGAAAATAATTCTCCTTTTTCCGTTTTTTCGACAGGTTTCAAATCAACACGAATTTCTTCTACATCTATAAACAAAGCGCCGGTAGTAGGTCCGGTTATCAGTACTTTATCTCCTACGGAAAGAAACTGTGTTTCCATCAAAAATTCAGCAACCCCAAGTTTAGAAAAATGCTTAATCACTTTTCCTATATACATTTTACGTTCGGTTGCCTCATTCCCATATTTATCGCTCCATTCTCCAAGTCGTTGCCCGAGGTAATAACCATTCCAGAATCCACGATTGAAAACACGTTTTAATCGAATATCCCAATCTTTTATTTTATCTTCCGAAAAAGTATCATCGCAATAAGAACGGATGGCTTCTTTATAACATTCGGTCACTATTTTTACATATTCCGGGCCCCGCGCTCTTCCTTCAATCTTGAAAACCTTCACTCCGGCATCTAACATAATGTTCATGAAATGAATAGTTTTCAAATCTTTGGGCGACATGATATATTGGTTGTCTATTTCAAATTCGATATCGGTTTCTTTGTCTTTAACGGTATAACCTCTTCTGCAAAGCTGATTGCAAGCTCCCCGGTTGGCCGATGAAGACATTTCGTGTAAACTCAAATAACATTTTCCTGAAACAGCCATACATAAAGCTCCATGGCAAAACATTTCAATCCGGATTAATTCTCCTTTAGGGCCTTTGATTTGCTGATTTTGTATCTGTTCGTAAATTTCTTTCACTTGCTCCATGTTCAGTTCACGCGCGAGCACTACTACATCGGCAAATTGAGCATAAAATTTCAACGCTTCAATATTTGATATATTTAATTGTGTAGATAGATGAACTTCTACTCCGATACTTCTCGCGTAACTCATTGCTGCCACATCTGCCGCTATAATCGCGGATAATTGAGCCTCTTTTGCCGCGTCAATGATTTTTTTCATCAATTCGATATCGTTGTCATAGATAATCGTATTGACTGTAAGATAGCTTTTTACGTTATTTTTTTTACAAACTCGGACGATTTCATGTAAGTCTTCGATTGTGAAATTATTAGAAGAGCGCGAACGCATGTTTAATCCTTCAATTCCGAAGTAAATAGAATCAGCTCCTCCTTGTATAGCGGCCATCAACGATTCATAAGAACCGGCAGGAGCCATTATTTCATAATTATTAATATTTTTCACTTAAATTTTAATTTATCATAGCCTGCAAATTTAAGAAATTATTTAATTTTGTGCGATTAATTTATAAAAGTAGATAGTTTCTTCTCAACGATAATATGTATATTGGCAATATAGTATTCGACAAATATCCTGTTTTTCTTGCCCCGATGGAAGATGTTACCGACATTTCTTTCCGGTTGATGTGTAAACAATTCGGAGCCGACATGGTATATACCGAATTCGTTTCCAGTGACGCATTAATTCGTCATGTAAATAAAACTACCGTTAAATTAAAGGTTTCGGATGAAGAACGGCCTGTTGTGATTCAGATTTACGGAAAAGAGGTTGACGCGATGGTCGAGGCCGCTAAAATTTGTGAAGAAGCGCAACCCGATGTCATTGATATAAACTTTGGGTGTCCGGTAAAAAAAGTCGCGGGAAAAGGAGCCGGAGCCGGAATGCTACGTAATCCCAATTTGATGCTGCAAATCACTAAGGCTGTTGTTGGAGCGGTTAAAATTCCGGTAACTGTAAAAACCCGGTTAGGTTGGGATCATGATTCGAAAATCATCGTTGATTTGGCCGAAAAATTACAGGATTGTGGTATCGCCGCATTGGCCATTCATGGACGCACACGTTCCCAGATGTATACCGGAGAAGCCGACTGGACATTGATCGGAGAAGTGAAAAACAATCCGCGCATGCATATTCCGATTATTGGAAACGGGGATATAACTTCGGCCGAAAAGTGCAAGCTGGCTTTTGAAAAATACGGAGTTGACGCTGTAATGATAGGAAGGGCCTGTATTGGCCGTCCATGGATATTTGAAGAAGTAAAGCATTATTTGAAAACAGGAGAAACTTTACCTGAAAAATCATTCGGTTGGTATATTGATATTCTCAAAAAACAGGTATTACAAAGCGTGGAACGTTTAGATGAACGACGAGGTATATTACATATCCGCCGTCATTTGGCTGTGACTCCCCTTTTTAAAGGAATACCTGATTTTAAATCGACACGCATAGCGATGCTGAAAGCGGAAACTGTTTCCGGACTTTTTAAAATTATGGAAAATATATAAATTATGTAAAATATACACCATTAAATGTTAAATAACTAAACAATAATTATTTTACTGGCGTTTTGTTTTTGAAGAGGTTGATTTAGAAGCGTTATGAATACAAAACAAATACAATGGGTATTAAACCCGCCGGTTGCTCATATGGTTGGCAATGGTTTCAGGGTACATAATTTTTTCCCGACAGGGTATAAATTAAAACAAAATAGGACAAGTCCGTTTTTTTTACTTGACTATAATTCAAAAATATATTTTCCACCATCTAAAATTGCTCGAGGAGTAGACGTACATCCGCATAGAGGATTTGAAACAGTTACAATCGCTTATAGCGGAAGGATAGCGCATCATGACAGTTATGGAAACAGTGGCGTTATCGGAGAAGGCGATGTACAATGGATGACTGCCGGTTCTGGAATACTCCACAAAGAGTATCATGAGGAAGAATTTACGAAAAGCGGGGGGATGTTTCAAATGGTGCAGTTGTGGGTAAATTTGCCTGCGAAACACAAAATGACTCAACCTAAATATCAAGCGATTACACATGAACAAATGGGTAAATATCTTTTACCTGCCGATATGGGAGTTGTAGAAGTAATTGCCGGTGAATATAGAAAAGTGAAAGGTCCGGCATCGACATTTACGCCGATAGAAATGTATAATGTCAGGGCAAAAAAAGGAGCTGTCATTTCGCTTAGTTTTCCGGAAAATTATAATACCGGTATATTGATAATTGAAGGAAGTGTAAAAATAAATAATAAAGAAATTGTACCACAAAACAATTTCGTTTTATTCGAAAATGAAGGAGAAGATATCTTTTTGCATCCTCAGGAAGATGTTATTTTGTTAGTAATGAGCGGAGAACCGATTAACGAACCTGTAGTAGCTCAAGGACCCTTTGTTATGAATACGAAAGAAGAGATTTTACAGGCTTATAATGATGTTAATTCAGGGAAATTCGGAAATTTAATATAACTTATAATTGTTAAGAAAACAAACCACATGAAAACAAATACAATAAAAAAAAACTACGCGGTACTGAATATGCATTGCGCGTCTTGTGCGATTAATATAGAGTACGCGCTCAGTTCCCAAAAAGGAGTTGAGCGTGCGACTGTAAATTATTCTAACGGAAACTTATATATTGAATATGTTCCTTCTGTTATAGATGAATACGATTTAAAGAAAATAGTCAAATCTCTTGGCTATGATTTGTTTATAGAAGAAGCTGAAAATGAAATAGATACTCTTCATTCTTTACAAAAAATACAGGAAGATAATCTTAGGAAACTCAAAATCAAATGCATTATTTCATGCGTTTGCTCTATTCCATTGGTAATTATAGCCATGTTTTTTAGTAAACAGATTCCTTTTGCTAATTATATTATGTGGGCTTTATCTACGCCTGTTGTCTTTTATTGCGGAGAAAGTTTTTTTAAGGGGGCTTTTCTTCAACTTAAACATAAGCGGAGCAATATGAATACCCTAATCGCGTTGAGTTCGGGGATTGCTTATTTTTTTAGCGTTTTCAATACCCTATTTCCCTCATATTTTGGAAATAAGGGATTTTTACCTCATGTTTATTTTGAAGCTTCGGCAGTTATCATAACACTTGTCCTTCTCGGAAATTATTTGGAAGAAAAAGCCAAAGAAAAAACAACATCTTCTATCAAAAATTTGATGAAATTACAACCTAAATTTGTAACATTAATTGAAGAATCCGGGCAAACGAAAGAAATTCATGTTAAAGACGTAAAAAAAGACGATATTGTTCAAATCAAAACTGGAGAAAAAATTTCTATCGACGGATTAATAATTTCCGGACACTCTCTTGTTGATGAAAGTATGATAAGCGGAGAATCAGTTCCGGTAGAAAAAGAAATTGGAAGTAAAGTATTCGCCGGAACAATTAATCAAACCGGTACTTTCAAAGTTAAGGTGACTAACCCGGTAAATGAAACGATATTGTCACATATTATTAAACGTGTACAAAACGCCCAATCTTCAAAAGTTCCGATACAAAAAATATCAGATAAAGTAGTAGGGATATTTGTCCCCGTAATTATTATCTTTTCTATTATTACGTTTATCGCGTGGATGATATGGGGAGGAAACGATAAATTTAGTTTAGGACTCATTTCCGCGATAACTGTTTTGATAATCGCGTGTCCTTGCGCTTTGGGTTTGGCCGGGCCGACCGCGATTATGGTTGGGATTGGTAAAGCTGCGGAAAAAGGTATTTTAATAAAAGATGCCAAATCGTTGGAAATAGCTAAGAATATCAATGTACTTGTTATGGATAAAACGGGAACAATTACCGAAGGAAAACCTAAGTTAATTGATTTTGTAGGAGATAAAAACGACATTGTGTATTTAGTTAATCTGACGAGAAGATCTAATCATCCTTATTCCCAGAGTATAACTAATCATTTTCCGGACGTGGAATCAAAAAACATTGAAAATTTTGAAAGCAAGTTGGGATTTGGCATACAAGGTATAATTGAAGGCCATGTTTGCCACATGGGAAATTTCAATTTTTTGAAGGAATCTGATATCGAAATAGGAGATGATTTATTAGAAAAATTTGGAGAATGGAGTGAAGATATCAATAGTATTGTATGGTTTTCGAAAGATAAACGAGCCACCATATGTCTCTGCGTCAGTGATCCTATTAAACCGTCTTCTTTCGCGGCAATCAAAAAAATACACGATTTGAACATCAGTACTTATATGCTGACCGGAGATAATAATCATGTCGCGCGGGAAGTCGCGCGGCAGGTAGGTGTCATAAATTATAAATCTGAAATATTTCCGGCAGAAAAAGCTGATTTTGTAAAAAAATTGCAAGTTCCGGGAAAAGTAGTCGCTATGGTCGGAGATGGAATTAACGATAGTGCCGCGTTAGCTCAAGCCGATGTTAGTATTGCAATGGAAAAAGGAAGTGATATCGCAATCGAAGTCGCTGACATGACTATTATATCAAATAATCTTGCTAAAATTCCGGAAGCAATTAAAATATCCGGACAAACGATTAAAACCATCAAACAAAATCTATTTTGGGCTTTTTTCTACAACGTGATAGGTATCCCAATTGCTGCCGGAATATTATATCCTGTTAATGGTTTTTTACTCAATCCGATGATTGCGAGTTTGGCAATGGCGCTTAGCAGTTTCAGCGTTGTTACAAACAGTTTACGAATCAGAGGAAAAAAATAAACTCCTTTAGAATATTATAATTACTTTTGTCTTTGATTAAGTATTCGCTGTTAATTAGTTTATATCATTATATTCCCGCAGAATACGCGGATTTTTATATTTAAATATTTGCAATCTGCGTTATTCAGCGTAATCAGCGGGAGATAATTTTTTAATTTAATTTTCGACTCATACTTAGCGAATTAACACATTTGTAAAATAATGGAAAATAAATTTATGGAATTGGAGGAAAAAATTGTCAAGATGCTCAAAACGGTATACGATCCTGAAATTCCGGTTAATGTTTACGACTTAGGATTAATATACGATGTTGAAATCAATGAAGAAAAAAATGTCAAAATAAAAATGACTTTGACTGCGCCAGCATGTCCGGCTGCCGATTTCATTATGGAAGACGTTAAAATGAAAGTAGAATCGGTTGAAGGAGTAAACGATGTGGATGTAGAGTTGGTTTTCGAACCCGAATGGGACAAAGACATGATGAGTGAAGAAGCTAAGTTGGAACTTGGATTTTTATAACTGATGACATTGCGGACCAAGATATATTTTGCTTCTGATGTACATCTCGGATCTGATGTATTTGAAAATCCATTAATTGTAGAAAAACGCTTTGTAAGATGGTTAGATAGTATTAAATCTGACGCGAAGGAACTTTATCTTCTTGGCGATATTTTTGATTTCTGGTTTGAATATAAATATGTAGCGCCTAAAGGGTTTACTCGTTTTTTAGGAAAAATAGCCGAATTAAGTGATTCTGGAATTGAAATACATTTATTTATCGGTAATCACGATATTTGGTTTTTCGATTATTTAGAGAAAGAACTCGGTGTAATTATTCATAAAGAACCTTACATTGTAAACATTTCCGGTAAAAAATTTTTCCTCTCTCATGGAGATGGCTTAGGTGATGATTCAAAATCATTTAAAATAATCCGCTCTATTTTTCACAATAAACTTTGTCAGAAATTATTTGCTTCCGTTCATCCCCGTTGGGGAATGGGACTGGCGCACGCATGGTCTACACACAGCCGGAAAACAGGATTGGAAAAACCGACCGGATATCTGGGTGAAGACAAAGAATATCTCGTTTTATTCGCGAAAAATTACATTCAGACAGATTCCTCGATTGATTATTTCATCTTCGGACATCGGCATATTGTTTTAGACCTGATGCTTTCGAAAAAAAGTCGTATCCTGATTCTCGGAGACTGGATTCAATATTACACCTATGCTGTTTTTGACGGCGAAACTTTGAGCCTGGAACGTTTCGAAGAGGGATAGAATTCAAAAAAATTTACTTACCATTTATAATCAACGTAGAAGGCATGTTTTGAAGTGCTTCTTTATATTCGGTAGAAATATAATTCCAACTATCATAAGCGACTAACATAAAGTTCTGGTCGATAAACGTTTCTTCCGACAATTCATTTGCCTTAACGATAGACGTTTCGGGGTATGATCTCAAAAATTGTTCGATCGCTTTCAATGTATGGGCATCTTTATTTATTTCATCTTCCAAACTGAAAATAGTTATTTTGGCTTGATTGAATTCAACTAAATTAGCGGCATATTCAAATAACCGGGTATCGTGGAGTTTATTCAAAATAATGATAATTTTATCCGCGATTTCAAATTCCCGGTTTACAAAAACGCCAACCGTACAATAAGTTTGTTCAATAAATGTTCTTGTTTTATCTTTCAATAAATCTCCCGGATAAAACCATGATTGTGGCGCTTTTATTTTTTGGAAATATTTCTGATAAAATAACTCCTTGTTCCTTACCGCCTCAATGTCGGCCGGAACATCCGAAAGAGAAATTCCCGCTCCGACCAATAAAAAATCGTAACCTTCATTGTTTACAATATTGACTATACCTGTTCCTGCATCACTCGCCACTTCATAGCGTGGAGTAAAATCAAGATTCAATTTTTCGGCTTCCTGAATAATCGGTTCAAAACTAATTTCTTCAAAATTATCTACGTGAATCGGATTCACATCAGTTCCTATCGTAAGGTGCAATGCTGTATAATCGGGCTTCAATTTCCCTTTTGAAAACAACTGGTTCGCAACATTCAGTAAAATACTTCCACTACTTGCCCGTCCGAATGAAAGTAATATGCGTAAATATTCCTTTTTTTCGACAGGACTCTGTTCTGTTTTTTTCTTTTTTCTAAAGCAGAATTCGATGAACGACATCAAAGGAGTAGTCATAAAAGTCGTTACCAATGTCATTATCACCAACATCACAAAAATGTTTTGCGGTAATATTCGCATCTCATATCCGATGGTGAGAACAATTAATTCCATCAGTCCGCGCGTGTTCATCAAAGCGCCGATAGTCCAACTGCTGTACCAACTCTCTCCGGTATAGCGGGCTGCCACAGCCGAACCGATTACTTTACCGATAATTGCCATCACGATAAATCCCAGGCAAATAATCCAGTCTTGTGTTGTATTGATTAATCCGATATGGGTTTTTAATCCGGTAGAAACAAAAAATAATGGTAAAAATAAACACAATGCTACATCTTCTACTTTTTCCGTTAATATTTTCCGGAATTTTACGTTGTTCGGCATAACGACTCCTGTCATAAACGCGCCGAATAACGCGTGAATTCCAAGCATTTCCGTAACGTAAGATGATAATATAAGGAAGAAAAACATGAAACCGACAATCGTTTTATTGACAACTTCCTTGTTGTGATAAATATTTCCTATGATATTGAAAAACGGCCTGATGAAGATAAACATGAAAGCGACAAAAAGCGAAGTAAACAAGATGACATAAATGGCGCTTACCATCGTTCCGGATTGCGCGATAGCGATAACAACCGCTAAAATACACCATGCCGTAACGTCTCCGTTAGCCGCGCTTGCCAAGGTTAGGGTTCCGAGCCGGGTTTTAGTTAATCCACGTTCCTGAATAATTCTTGCCAAGACCGGGAAAGCGGTAATGCTCATCGCGATTCCGATAAATAAAGAATAAGATAAGAAAGATGTTTGTCCGGACGCATATTGAGGATATGTCCAGTAGGCAGTCAACATTCCGCAGAAAAACGGGAAAATAATTCCCGCGTGGCTAATCAACAAAGTTTCTTTTAAACTTTTTTTGACCTCTACGATATCCAATTCCATTCCAATGGCAAACATAAACAAAATTAATCCCATTTGGCTGAGCATGTCTATGTTTCCGAGTGATGAAGGAGAAAACAAAAAAGCGAAAGTGTCGGGAGCTATTTGAGCAAAAAAGGAAGGACCTAAAACGATTCCGGCAACAATTTCTCCGATAACGGAAGGCTGCCCCATTTTATTGAAAATCCATCCGAATATACGGGCTATCAATAAAATAGCGACAATTTGAAGTAGCAACATCGCAATAGGAGTTTGCGCGTGTTCTCCTACCGAATTTTGGAACATTTGGAAACCCTCGGTAAGCATGCCCTTTCCGCTGCTTAAATTGAATGTTTTATGAATTCCGGTATCGAATTGATCTCCTAATTGGACAATTCCGTACATCAGACCGCCAAAAACAATCAACATAAATAGGTAAAAGGTGAAATTTTTTAATCCTTTGGGCATGGTATATTTCAGATTTATGGTACAAAATTAATCAAAAAAATGAAGATTGATTGTTTTTAATCTCTTATTATCCATTTATTGACTATATCCCACAACTACTTTTTGAGTACTGTTTTTTACTTTTACAATGTAAATACCTTTATCTAAATTTACTTCTACATTTCCATAAATTAAAGAATTGTAGACAGGTTTTCCTGAGATGTTATAGATCGAAACAACTACTTTTTTTTTTGCTTCAAAATAAATACCGTTTGTTGAAGTGTTTATCTGTAAATTATCATCTTCAATGTGGTTTATTGCATTATTTTCTTCTTCTATAATATAAATAAAGTCTCTCCATCCGCTGGCGGATTTATAGGCCTCAAGGGAACCTTTAGGAATATGCAAAGTACATGTTTCTTGGTTAATTTCATAAAAACCAGTAAAATTAACTGAGGGAGGAATAGGATTATTACTGTATATTTTTTTTAAGTTTGTACAGCTGGAAAAAGCACGAAATCCGATTTCTATTACATTACTAGGAATAATAACAGATGTCAAATTTTTACAATTAGAAAAGGTCGCATATCCAATCTCAGTAATCTTATTTGGAATAGTAATAGATGTTAAACTTTCACAATTTTCAAAAGCGTGCCATCCAATCTTAGTAACATTATTTGGAATATCGATGGAGATAATACTTATACAATCTTTAAAGGAATAATCTGGTATTTTAGTAACATTATTTCCGATATTAACAGAAGTAATCGCCGTACAACCTAAAAATGCGGGATTAGAATTACTTCCCATTTGAGTACAATTAGTTGCATTGTAATTTACTATTTGTAATTGTGTGCAATCCTCAAAAACTCTGTCTCCTATTTTAGTAACATTCTCTGGAATAGTAATGGAAGTTAAAATTTTACAGTTAGCAAAAGCATAGCCTTTAATTTCAATAACGCTATTTGGAATAGTAACCGATATCAAATTTTTACAATCGGAAAATGCAGAATATCCAATTTCGGTAACACCATTTGGAATAATGATTGATGTTAAACTTTCACAACTTACAAAAGTCTGGTTTTCAATTTTGGTAACGTTATTTGGAATAGTAACCGATGTTAAATTCTTACAACCAGAAAAGGCATTTTGTCCAATTTCAGTAATACTATTTGGGATAGAAATCGATGTTAAATAGGTACAATTAGCAAAGGCATAATCACCAATTGAATTAACATTATTAGGAATGTTATAAATATTTAATTTGGCATTAGGATATGCAATTAGAGTTGTTTTTTCTTTATTAAATAATACTCCATCAATACTTGAAAATTTTGAATTTTGTTCTGAAACAATAAATTCTGTCAATTTTTTACAACCTGAAAAAGCATAATTACCAATTGAAGTAATGTTATCAGATATAATTATTGATATTAAACTTTCACAATCGTAAAAAGCACCAATATCAATACTTGTAATACTATTTGGAATAGAAATCGATGTTAAATTTTTACAACCGTAAAAAGTATAATTTCCAATATTGGGAATACCATCTGGAATAATAATAGAAGTTAAACTTGTACAATTAGAAAAAACACCATCTCCAATTGATATTACACCATTTGGAATAGTAACGGAAACCAAATTTTCACAACCGGAAAAAACATTATTTCCAATTTCAGCAACACTATTGGGAATAACATAAGTGTTTGATTTGGCGTTAGGATATGCAAGTAGAGTTGTTTTTTCTTTATCAAATAACACTCCGTCAATACTCGTAAATCTTGAATTTTGTTCTGAAACAATAAATTCTGTCAAATTTGTACAATTAGAAAAAGCAGCAATTCCAATCTCAATAATACCTTTTGGAATAGTAATAGATGTCAAACTTGGGCAATAGCAAAAAGCCTCATTCCCAATCTCAGTAACACTATTGGGAATAGATACTGATGTCAAATCTGTACAACCGGAAAAAGCAGCATATCTAATTTTGGTAACATTGTATGTTTTTCCGGAATAAACAATTGTTTCCGGAATTACAATACTTCCCTTGTATTGACCGTAACCATTGGCTACAGTCGCTTCATCTTGCGATAAATAGTAATAAATTCCATCCACATAGCAATTGTACGCCCACGTTTGCATAGATCCAATTAGGCAAACTAACCCTACAAGTAAACATTTTATTTTCATAGATTTATAGTATTTATGCTCTAAAGTATCCAAAGAGCGGTTATTGTGTCAAAATTTAGTATCCTCTAATCACTTAATTTTTAAATGATATTTGAGAATAGAATCACAAAGTTACATATAATTTTTGGAAAGAGAATAGCTAACTATGAAACGAAATCACTACATGTAGTGATTGATAAAACTTGAAATTAATACTTCCTTTGCACCCTATTTGTAAAAGGCTTATTTATAATGAAAAAAACTTTATTTTTCTTCAGTTTATTACTGATTTCTTCATTTATCTTATCATTTGCAGGAAATAAATCCGCAATTGTTTCCGATACATTAAAATCACATTCTTTAAAAGAAGTTGTAATCATTTCATCTTCTAAAGAAACAAACGATTTAAACAGTTTGCCGGGTTCGGTATCTGTATTGTCTCCATCACAAATCGATGGGATGAAAATTAATTCCATTAAAGATATCAGTACCATTGTCCCGAATTTTTTTATTCCTGATTATGGCTCTAAACTGTCAACTCCAGTATATGTGAGAGGATTAGGAAACCGTTCGACAGGACAATCTATCGGACTTTATGTCGATAATATGCCTTATTTGGATAAAACGACTTTCGATTTCGATTTTACCGATATTCAACGAATTGAAGTTCTCCGTGGCCCACAAGGAACGCTTTACGGACGCAACGCGATGGGTGGAATCGTGAATATTTTTACTCATTCTCCTTTGAATTATAACCAAACCAAAGTGACGTTGACAACCGGAAATTATGGATTGATGCAAGCTAAAGCGACGATTTCCCATCGTCTTGATGACAAAACAGGGATTTCTGTCGGAGGATATTACGATAGCAACGATGGATTTGTAACCAACCAATACACAGGCGAAAAAGCCGATGCTTCGAATGCGGCCGGAGGACGTTTCCGGTTAGATTGGCGAGCTTCAAAAAACTTAAAATTCCAATATGTTTTGAATTATGATTATTCCGACCAAGGCGCTTTCCCTTATGGAGAATATAAAGACGGTAAAATTTCAGACCCGAATTACAATAGCGAAGGAAGTTATCGCCGCGAAGTTGTTGGTAACGGATTGAATATCACATTCGAAAACAAACATATCGTTTTAAATTCATCGACAAATTATCAATATTTTAAAGATAATATGAAGATGGATACGGATTATTCTCCTTTAAGTTTTTTCTCTTTGAATCAGAAACAACAACAAAACGCTTTTACCGAAGAAATCAATATCAAATCGAATCATCGTAAAAATTATCAATGGTCGTTTGGATTAATGGGGTTTTATGACGATTTGAAAGTAAGCGCTCCTACAACATTCGGACAAGATGGCGTAAAATATTTACTTTCTCCGATGATTAATATGGGAAGTAAAGTAAATCCTAATGCTCCCGTATTTGAAATTACAGACGAAACTGTTTTGGTTCCCGGAGATTTCGGCACACCATCTTCAGGTGTTTCTTTATTTCATCAATCGACTTATAATAATTTGTTTATAAAAGGTTTATCCGCGACAGTAGGAATCCGGGTTGATTATGAAAAAGTAAAATTAGATTATAATTCTTCCATGCCGATAGATGTCGTTATGAAATTTCCATCTAACCCAAGAATACCCGCGACACCGATGGTTCTTGATTCGGTATTGCAAGGAAACGTATCTACGGATTACGTGAATGTATTGCCTAAATTGGCTTTAAAATACGAATTCGGAAATAATAAATACATTTATGCTTCGGCTGCTAATGGTTATAAATCGGGTGGATATAATGTAAATATGTTCGCGGATTTGACTGAAAATGCTTTCAGGTCTAAATACGATAAAACGTATAAAAATACTTTGTCCGTACAAGATGCTGCTTATTATAAGCCTGAATATAGTTGGAATTATGAATTAGGATTCAAAGGTGAATTAGTTAAAGATTTTCTTTATACCGAAATAGCCGGATTTTATATCGATAGTAAAGATATTCAGTTGACACAATTTGTTCAATCCGGACAAGGCCGTATCTTAACAAATGCTGAAAAAGGGGAAAGTTATGGGGCAGAAATAGCTCTAACCGCTAATCTGTGCGATGGATTCAGTTTGTCGGCAAGTTATGGATATACGCATGCCACATTCAAGCAATACCAACCCAACGATTCAACCGATTATTCAGGGAAATCCATTCCTTATGCGCCACAAAATACATTCTCTGTTAGTGCCGTTTATAACAAAAATTTCCACAATAAAGTGATTGACAACTTCAATTTACAAGCATCATACAATGGCGCGGGAAAAATTTATTGGACAGAAAAAAATGATTCATTTCAAGATATTTACGGCCTGTTAAACATGAAAGCAAGCGTCAGCAAAGGATTTTTTGGTTTGGCTTTCTGGATGAAAAACATATTGAACGAAGAATATGCCACGTTTTATTTCGAATCGATGAATAATAGAAATCTGACACAAAAAGGAAAACCAATGCAATTAGGACTTGACATTAATGTTAAATTTTAATTTTAATTTTACTGCTTTTGCATTAACTTTTAACAATAATCAAACAAATTGTATTGTAGTTCTTTGACATTTTGATTGACTTGAAAATTGGTAAGCAGTTCCCTGATTGGCGTTTTATCAAAAGC
>JAVBKZ010000117.1:0-7147 GCA_031553755.1 Bacteroidales bacterium
TAAATGAATAGCGATAAACCAATAACGGAAAGGTAATTGAGAACCGTGCATGACTGTGTTGGCGCGTAAACTTTGACGTTTACCGCATTTTTTACATTCATAATTATCTTTGTCTTTTT
Organism: Bacteroidales bacterium; assembly: GCA_031553755.1. Classification (GTDB taxonomy): domain Bacteria; phylum Bacteroidota; class Bacteroidia; order Bacteroidales; family Azobacteroidaceae; genus JAIRVZ01. Next base: position 120 of record JAVBKZ010000117.1, read on the forward strand.
TCCAATAGTGGTCTTTGCTGCCGCAATGAGGGCAAATAACTCCTTGTTTATCCCGATATTCCTTGGACTTGGACCTGCAACTGCCTTCGTCCGGATGTTTTGATTTTCCGGGCATTTAGTTGACAAGTTAGATGTGTATTCAAAATAAGTGTAAGCATTTACAACTTTCAACTCATTAGAGTTTAAGTAAATCTATTTAATCAACACTGATTATCAACATTTTAACAAAAACAAAAATATACCTGTATTTAAATTGACATAAACTCTATTATTCACTCGTCTACTCGTCTACTTGTCTACTAACATTATATGATTAGCATCGCGTCTCCATAATCACCAAAACGATAACCTTCTTTTATCGCTGTCTGATATGTATCCATAATTAATTCATATCCTCCGAAAGCGCAAGTAAGCATCAGCATTGTAGAATATGGCATATGGAAATTTGTTATCATCGAATCGGCGACGGAAAAATCATAAGTAGGGAAAATAAATTTGTTTGTCCATCCCGAAAATTCTTTCAAATGTCCTTTAGTAGTGACCGTACTTTCAATCGCTTTCATTACAGAAGTTCCTACCGCGCAAACTTTATTGTTGTTATCTTTGGCTTTGTTGACGATTTTAACAGCTTCAAGTTCGATAAAAACCTGTTCGGAATCCATTTTATGTTTTGTCAGGTCTTCCACGTCTATATCCCTGAAGTTGCCTAATCCTGAGTGTACGGTAATGAATGAAAACTCACATCCTTTAATTTCAAGACGTTTCATCAATTCACGGCTAAAATGCAATCCGGCAGCAGGAGCGATTACAGCTCCTTCGTTTTTAGCGAAAATGGTTTGATAACGTTCTGCGTCTTCCGGTTCTACCGAGCGGTCGATGTACTTAGGTATAGGAGTTTCTCCCAAGTTGTAAAGTACTTTTTTAAATTCATCATGCGGACCGTCATATAAAAAACGCAATGTACGTCCACGTGATGTAGTATTGTCAATAACTTCGGCAACCATAGAATCGTCTTCCCCGAAATAAAGTTTATTTCCGATACGTATTTTACGCGCCGGATCTACTAAAACGTCCCAAAGACGAAGTTCTTCATTTAATTCCCTTAATAAAAAGACTTCTATTTTAGCTCCTGTTTTTTCTTTGTTTCCATACATACGTGCCGGAAAAACCTGGGTATCGTTGAAAATAAAAACATCTTTTTCGTTGAAATATTCAAGAATATTTACAAATGTTTTATGTTCGATTTTTCCTGTTGATTTATGAACAACCAATAATCTTGATTCATCCCTGTTGTCCGAAGGATGTAACGCTATAGATTCGTTTGGTAAATTGAATTTAAACTTCGAAAGTTTCATATTTTAATATATTATCTATTTCTTCTATTTTTAAGCAGTTATCTAAAGTCACGTTTCCGATTCGTGTTCGAATTAAATTGGTCAGATGAGCACCTGAGTTTAAGGCTTTTCCTATGTCTCGTGCTAAGGCTCTGATATATGTTCCTTTGCTACAAACTACCCTGATTTTTATTTCAGGCATATTGTAAGAAAGTAATTCTATATCATCTATAACCAATAATTTAGACTTTAGTTCAACTTCTTCTCCTTTTCTTGCCAATTCATAAGCTCTTTCTCCATTTATTTTACAAGCCGAAAATGCCGGAGGAATTTGCTCTATGCTACCAATAAATTTTTTTAATGTTTCTTCAACTAATTCTTTTGTAATATGTTGAATTTCAAATGTTTTATCTATTTGAGTTTCTAAATCAAAAGATGGAGTTGTTTCTCCTAATTTTAAAGTCGCTATGTATTCTTTCGTTTGATATTGGAATGATTCGATTTGTTTTGTCGCTTTTCCCGTACAAATTATCATCACTCCGGTTGCCAACGGGTCGAGCGTTCCCGCATGTCCCACTTTTATTTTTTTTACACTTATATGCCGTGAAATTTTATATCTTAATTTGGCTACTAAATCGAAAGATGTCCATCCCAATGGTTTGTCGAAATATAGAATTTCTCCGTTTTGAAAGTCTTTTCGCATAATATATTACATTATGCTTAGGTCTACTCCCATTAACAAGAGAATAAGGAGGATACTTCCTACCAAGATTCTATAATATCCGAATGCTTTGAAACCATATTTTGTAATAAATCCGATGAAAAATTTAATCGCGAGGATTGCAACAATGAAGGCAACAATATTTCCTACAATCAATATTCCTAAATTATCAGAAAGAACAGTTCTGCTTTCTTCATTGGAAAGTAATTTCAATAATTTATACGCGCTGGCAGCGAACATGGTAGGAACCGCAAGGAAAAAAGAAAATTCGGCCGCGTTTTTCCTTGTTAATTTTTGCGTCATTCCTCCTACGATGGTTGCCATTGAACGGGAAACTCCGGGTATCATCGCGATACATTGAAAAAGACCGATTATTATCGCTTTTTTTGGGGTTATTGTTTGGTCTTTTTCGGGTTTATTAAACCATTTGTCGACAAACAACATGACCACACCTCCAAGTAATAACGTGATAGCTACAACGGTAACGCTTTCTAACAGTTCATCAATTTTGTCGCTGAACAAAAAACCAAATATTGCCGCAGGAATAAAAGCGATGAAAAGTTTCAAATAAAAATCCCAACTTTGAAAAAATCTCTTGAAATACAAGCATATAACGGAAAGTATAGCTCCAAATTGTATAATAACCGTGAATGCTTTCACAAATTCGGTGCTTTCTACATTCAATAATTTTTCTGCTATAATCATGTGTCCGGTTGAAGATACGGGAAGGAACTCCGTTAATCCTTCAACAATAGCGATAATAATGGTTTGAAACCATGTTAATTCTGTCATAAATCAAAAATGTTATTATTTACTTTTTTTCAGGATGGCCACGACAACTAATATAAAACCACTTATTGTTATAATTGGGGCTATAACAACGCGTTGTTTGTTGAATATGGCCGGATTAAAGCCTGTTTCTTCTGTGGTGGCTCCTCCCGACATTAAACAGAATCCTATAATGATAATAATAACAGAAATTGCCAGTAAAATAAAATTTTCTTTGCCGAATGCAAATTGTTTATTGTCCATATTTTAGTTAATAAATTAAGTTGAGAATTGATAACCCGAGGGCTTATCTTTTATGTTTTCTTATATATGATATAAATCGCCGCCTTTGATTCGCAAATATTTGTTGACGGCAAAAAAAGTAGCGATAATTGAAATTAAAACACCGAATATCAAGACTATACCAAATATGATAAATATTAAGTCGGGATTTATTATTTCGCTGAATATGCTCAATCCGGAAGAAACGTAGTAAAGTAATCCGACTAACATGCCAATCGCGATAATTGCCGCGATGATTCCGGTAACGATATTTGAAAGTATGAATGGTTTCCTGATGAAAGAATTCGTTGCCCCGACTAACTTCATCGTATGTATAAGAAATCGTTTGGAATAAATCATCAATCTGATTGTATTGTTGATAAGGGCGAATGATATGACTAAAAGGAGTCCTGCCAATATCAATAAAATAAAACCTATATTTTTAATATTTTTATTAACAGAATCCAATAAATTTTTACGGTAGATGATGTTGTTGATATTTGTATTTTGTTTCAATTGATTTTCTATTTTCGCGATACTGTCGCTATTGGCGTATTCGGAATTTAATTTTACTTCGATGCTTGCCTGGAAAGGATTGTAGCCTAAGAATTTTTCAGGATCTTCTCCTAAGTCTTGTTTAACTTCTTCCGCCGCTTTTTCCTTAGATATATATGTCGTTGATTTGGCATAAGGAGCGGCTTCTATTTTTTTTTGCAATTTCATAATGTCTACGTCTTTCATATCTTCGGATAGCACAATCGAAAAAGACATGTTTTCTTTAACATATATAGAAATATTGTTTGCGAAGAGAGATAATATCAATATCAATCCTAAAAGAAAAAGCACCAACGAAACACTTATTGCCGATGTTACTTTGGAATTTATAAAAGTAGTTTTGCTGATAGCTCCTTTACTTTTCATTTTATATATTTTATGTTTGGTGTACCGAATTGGAAACAACACACCCAAATTCGCCGCAAAATAACAAATAATTTGCGAGATTTGGTAGTTTTTTATTTGTTTTTTATCATTTTTTTTAAATCCTTCGTTAATTCGACTTTGTTTGATTTGTCGGCGGCATAATTTAATGTTGTTTTCCACGCGAATGCGGCAACTTCTTCTTTGTTGTTTCCTTTTTCCGGATTTTCAATGCTAAATTTTACCATAGAGGCGGCAAAAACGGAAAGAACATTTCCTTTACGGTCTAAAATTTTAGCAACGTTTTTATCAACGTTGAATATGTAATTGGGCGTTTTTTCCATCCATTTTTTTACAGCCGTTATGGCATAAACGCGTTGGATGTTTTTTTCATCGATAGGAGTGGATAAAATGTAATCGGCACAAATCAATATTTGGGGTTCTGCCAAACGGCAGTCGATTTCATTTTTCAAGTCTATATTTTGCAATTGTTCGAATTCTCCCGGTTGATAAATTTTAGGAGCATATTCAGGTGCCATTTCCATGAAAAGGGAATTTTCTCCGGATTCTTTCATATAATAATAAGCCGTTTTTAGATATTCTTTACAATCAATAGCTTGTTCAGAACCGTTTGCCGAATAAATAACGCAGGCTTGTTTCATTAAATTCACTGATGAAATATAATCTCCTGAATAAAAGCTAATAGAGCCTAATCCGAAATATCCTTCAGCGTTTTCGGGATAATATTTGATTAATTTAGTGTAGACTTTGAGCGCGTTTTGTTGATCTTCGTTTGCCAAGTATGCAGCGCCTATATTAACCAAAGCGTTAAATCCTTCAGGAAAAATATTCAATGATTTTTTACAATATTCAATTGATTTTTCGGTGTCGAAAATTTTTCCGTAAAGCGCGGCCGCATTGTCGAGTGCCTTTACGAATAAACTGTCGTACCTTAAAGCATCGTTATAAGCTGAAATAGCGCTGTCGGGACTGTTTTGTTTTTCATAGTCGGTTCCTTCTTGATAATGGCGGTTGGCATTTTCAGAATTAGACATTTTATAGTAGCGATTTTGTTTTTTTTCGATGTAATAATGAGTAGCGGAACAATTTTTATAAAGTGATTCTAAATATTCGCCAAAAAAACTGTGATTTCCGTAATTAATCGAATCCGCGTTTTTTACATTGTATTTTTTCAATATATCGTGTTGACTGATTCCATCTTCTTTCAATGAGTGTAAGAGCGCTTTTATTAAGCAAGAATTAACTACGGAATCAACGCTTATGGAGTCATTTTTTTCATTGTAAATACAACTGCATGCTTTCATTACTACGTCTTCATCGTAGGTTTGAGCAGCGGTAATCTGAATGAAGTAGGGTAGGAGAAAAAATAATAGGATTTTAGAATAATTCATAATACTTACGTTTTTAAAGGTAAAAGTAGTAAAAAACAAATAATCCGGAATTTTTATGATAAAGAAAACTTTTTTCAGTTATAAATGTTAATATATGTGAAATTACAGCTAACACATGTCGATTAATTTTTTTATTCCTCAAGATTGGATTCAGTGGGCTTTTGTTATTGCCTATCTTATTACGCTTTTTGGTTGCATATTTGCGGTTATCACTGAAAATAGAAATCCCATCCGTACAGTATCCTGGTTGATGGTGTTGATTTTAATCCCCGGATTAGGAATGATTTTTTTTTATTTTTTTGGACAAGACGCCAGAAAAATGAAACATATTTCAATTAAATATTATAAACGCGTAAAAAATTTTACTTTTGATTCGGTACTGATCGATGAAAATAAAATTCTTCATAAAGATTTTGTAACGTTGTCTAATTTATTGGAAAAAAGTAACAATTCCGCGATTATTTCGGGTAGTGAAATTGAAATAATTACAGAAGGTAATCGTAAATATGAATTGTTATTGGCTGATATTGAAGCGGCAAAACACCATATTCATTTTGAGTATTTTATATTTTATAACGATGAAACCGGAAACCTCTTTAAAAAGGCATTGATGAAAAAAGCCGAAGAAGGTGTAGAAGTAAGGTTTTTATACGATAATGTAGCTAACTGGTTTGTTCCTTCACGTTATTATAATGAAATGAAACGATCTGGGGTTGAAATTAGTTCTTTTATGAAAGTGACGTTTCCGGTGTTTCATAGTAAGGTAAATTACCGTAATCACAGGAAAATAGTTGTCATTGATGGGAATATAGGTTACATGGGTGGCATGAATATTTCTAACGATTATAGAATTTGGCGCGATACCCACATGAGGATTACAGGTAAAGGCGTACACGGATTACAAGCTAATTTTATTCTCGATTGGTATTCTTCCGGAATGCCTTTGATTGAAAACCGGATTTATTTTCCCGAGTGTCAGAAAACAACAGATAATTTGATGCAAATAGCGACCGGAAGCCCTGTTAACATATGGAGAAATTTATTACAAGCCACAGTTCATATTGTAATGAACGCGCAAAAATACCTGTATATACAAACGCCTTATTTTCTTCCGACAGATGGCCTTTATGATGCCTTACAGGCTGCCGCGATGGGAGGTGTAGACGTTAGGATGATGTTGCCGGAAAAGGCCGATATGCCGATCGTAAATCCTGCCGCGCATTCTTATTTTGAAACCCTATTGAGATCGGGAGTTAAAATATATATTTATAAAGAAAGATTTATTCATTCCAAATCGATTGTTTGTGATGATTTTATTTCCGTATTGGGATCAGCTAATATGGATTTCCGAAGTTTTGAGTGCAATTTTGAAATAAACGCGTATATGTATGACATGGCATTCGCGTTAAAAATGAAAGAAATATTCAATGAAGATCTGAAAAATTGTTTTGAAATAACAATAGTTCGTTCAAAATTAGTAATTATTTACGCGGCTTTAGCGCCAAATAATAAGAGTTCTTTGAAAATTTGTTGATTTTTGGGCTTGTTCGGGGAAATGCCGAACTTATCAAAAAATCGGATTAACAGCAATGC
>JAVBKZ010000034.1:0-170131 GCA_031553755.1 Bacteroidales bacterium
GATGCCCAAACTATTGGAAAAAGCATTCGACTACACTGGGGTATAGAAAACAAACTACACTGGCAATTAGATGTTTCTTTCAATGAGGATAGCTCTCGAAAAAGAGATGGATATGCTGCCCAGAATTTTTCCATGATTAATCGAATAGCTCTCAATCTGGTTAAAAATGAACAATCTAAGAAAAGAAGCGTCAAAGGCAAAAGACTCGATGCCGGTTGGAATAATGAATATTTGTTGAAAATCCTAACTAATTAAGATGCGTTTGCCCTGATTGTGCTATTGTATCTATTGCACATGTGACAGGTTTATCAGTTGAAAGCGTGATTGGACATGCTGCCCAGTATATTAGCGAAAAGTATCAGATTTCTTTACAAACGGCTAAAAATTTTGCAACAACAGGTTTGAGGGAAGACGAAATTGATGAGGTATTACAAAGAGCTATGGGTGGATGTTATAATATTTCTATTAATGAAAACTATAATCAGACTTTCAATAACGCGGTCGGATTAGTTTACAAACATGTAGTGAAAGTCGTATCATATGATGCATCAACTGGCATGGTTGATTGTATTGATATACAAAATAATAATACGTCATGCCAATACCCATTATCATCATTTGTTAATATAAAATCATATAGCTACTAACGCGTTGAAATTATTAATCAGATAAAATGAAATTTATATTTTAGAATATGAAAAGACAAGTGCTACAGGCAATTTTATTAATCTTACCGATTCATATCGTTTTGTCTCAATCTATAGAAAAAATGTATGATTTAAGTTTTGAGGATATACAAGGAGAACATATACGGTGGTCTTGGGTTGTTGGAGCGCAAGGTATTGTATTTACTGTCGACAGCATTACTGTCGACAGTAAATATCCATTAAAAATATCCTCTCACCGGGGAGGGCATTTTAATGAAGCCAATTTCACATTAACGCGTACCATACCTCTTCCGGAAAGAGTTTGCAACGAAATTTGTGAAGTTGTCCTCAGGTGTAAAAATGAAAATATGGAAACCCTGAAATTTTCAGCCACATATATCGATGAAAATGAAAATATTCTATTTTCGGACTCCATCCTAATCGGAAAATTTTTGTGGGAAAACCATCGTATTTCATTTGCAAATGAAAGGATTAAAGCCGTAAGGATAAGTATATCTTTGGAGGATGAAAGTTTGTGGAAACCAAAATACGCGTGGATCGATGGGATTTCCATTTATATTGGAGGTAAAACAATAAATGATGAAACAATAGAAAACTTATATTCAAAGAAAAATTCTGAATTGAAGAAAAAATACATTATCCCATTATCGAACCATAATAATATCCAAAAAATATTTAATCGTGAGCGTATTTGCAAAATTATAGGTTTAGGTGAAAGTACACATGGGAGCCAAGAGATAAAAAAAATTAACTATCAGTTTATGAAAACATTAATTACTGACTTTAATTATAAAATAATACTGACAGAAAGAGCCATCGACCAGACTTTAATGTGTGATTTGTATATACGAGGCCTAATTTCGGAATCATTCGAAAATCAAATTAAAGAAGATGCCAAATGTTACTTCGATGATTACCTCTCATTCTTTGATTTTTTGAATTGGGCACGTGAGTATAATAAAACAGCAAAAAACCAAATTCGGATATTCGGCATTGATAGTTTTATTGAAAAACAAGCTTGTCTTTTTGAATATTTTCAGTTTATTATCGATGAGAAAAATCACAATCTCCCTAATTATCTTGAAAAAATATTTGAAGGTAAATTTCAGGAGGTCAAAAATATGGCAATGAATGACATTTCGCTTCAATCCACACTTAGTCAAGCCGATTTCAATTTCCTGATATTTTTGTTGGAACAGGATGATATGGATGTAGAAAAACGGATTACAGCTAAAAACTATTCTTATAACCGGGATGAAGACATGTGGTTAGTTATGGAGAAAGTTATTGATATATATGCACCCGGGAATGAAAAGGTCATGGTTTATTCCCACTCTGATCATGTCAATAAATACAATTCATTTCTTTCAGGACAACTATCGTTAGGAAATTATATCTCAAGTAAATATAAGGAGGATTACTTTGTTATTTCGTATCAGGTAGCGGAAGGAATGTACACGCAAGATGAAGCTACTTCCTTCGGGAAAACAACAATACACGAGTTGCAACAAATGCCTAAAAACAGTTTTGAATATAGAGGGTTAGATATGGGGCTTGGATGTTTCTACTATCCTACTAACCAGTTATCCCAAGACGTAACGCAGCTGAGAATATTATTCCAAACAGGAAGGTATTTAGATCAGTTTTATTTTTGTTCCATCAAAAAACGTTTTGACGGATTAGTATTCATAAGAAACAGTAGTAACTTACATAATATCGAGAAATATCCCTTTTTTAAAGCTGGAGAAGTGGCGGGAAATAAACGAATGAGAATGAGACAAAAACTAAATAAATATTAGATTTTAAAAGAAGAGCCAAATGAAACGGAAATATTATGTACACATATAGAATGTTGAGGCTTGGCAGTATTGAAAAATAAGTAAAAGGATACAATCATAATTTTTATAGATAGCAATATTTTGTTTAATTTTTTAAAAATCAATTAAAATGAAAAAGTTGGAAAGAAGCCATCTGAAAAGATTGAAAGAAGAGAGTTATGTATTGAGTCAAGAAGAGGAAAATAGTGTCGTAGGTGGAGTTACTACAGAAGAAATTGAGGCATGGTTACAACAAGGTAGAGGTTATACTGATGCTTACGGAAATTTTTATTGGCACGAGAATAATGGAAGCTACGCTTATCCGTTTACCCAAGACCAGTTTGATAATTGGCAAGGTGCGTGGTATGGCGGTTTTGTATATGGTTGGGGGTATGTTGGTCCGGAAGTGACAATTGGTAAAAATACATCCGAGTATTGGAAAATTAGTGATGGTTATTTATCACAGGAAGAAAATGGTATAAGGATATACCAAAATAATGGAAATGTTATTTTCCTTGAAGGAGTGAAGTTTAGTGATTCAATGGTTAGATCAGGAACGGGTTATCAATGGAATGGTACAATTCACATAGCAGAACCTGCAGACTGGTCTACAATGAGTATTATGCACGAATATGGACATTATTTGCAACAAAAAAATATGGGTGATTTTAGTTATGTTGTAAATGTTGGAATTCCAAGCATGACTTCTCTACTTATAGATCCCGAAAATCATGATAATCAATCGTTTGAGCAAGATGCAACATCAAAGGGGAATGAATACTATCAGACAAACGTGTATTGATAACTGGTCTAATCACAATTTAAATAAAAACCAATGAATAATAAACGTAAAATTATCTTATTTTCTTCTTTTTTTATAACTTTCCTTATTATGCTTTGGCATTGTAAGGGAGAAATTTTATCAGCAAAATTAATGTTAAATAATTCCGCTGATTCGGTCAAATATAGCATTAAGGAAGTTTTTATTCCCATGCGAGATGAAAATTTTTGCTTATCCGGCACATTGACAATTCCCGATATTATTGTGACAGGTCAAAAACAAAAAGTTGTAGTTTTAGTATCACCGCCACAAGCGGAAGGTAATTATATATTTTTCTCCGATTTATCTCAATATTTGAGTCGCAAGGGGATTGCTGTGCTAAATTTTAAAAATAGGTCTTATAGTCCGTCTTATACAAGTATGCATACACAAGCGGAAGATGTAAGGTGCGTGATTGATTTTTTAAGAAATTTAGAAAAGTTTCGAGGCGCACAATTGGGACTTATTGGTCATAGTGAAGGAGGCAGTACGTGTGTCATTGTTGGTTCTCAAAATCAAGATGTCGATTTTTTAGTGCTTTTATCTACCTTGGGGATTTCTGGTCGAGATTTTACGATGGATCGGGTTCGAATTAGAAATTCAATTTACAATAATTTTCCGGGTATCGAAGGAGATACGGCAACTGCCAACGAAATGGAAAAGAATATCTTATCTTCATTTTCTACCTATATAAATATCGTTAATCAAGAAAATGATATAAATATTATCAAACAACGTGTGATGAATGAACAGTTAAAACCGGAATGGATAAAAAGTCGTCCCAAAGCAAGTTTTGATGAATATTGCGAGGCTTTATTGCGAAGCGAATTATATTCTAATAGGGTTCTGTCTGTGATTAAATATGATCCTTTGGATTACCTGCCAAAGATACAAGTTCCTGTTCTTGCGATTTCGGGTCTCAAAGATTATATAATTAATGCGGAAAATAATTTGAGTGGATTGAAAAAAGGCTTAGACATGGGAAAGAACCATCAAGTGTTGACGGTTTCCATAGATAGTATGAATCATGATTATGAAATCTGGACAGGTAAAGAAATGGATTATAATCCTGGCGGTGGAAGGGAACGAAAGCATGGAACGCGATGCGAAGAAGCCTGGCAAATTATCAATAGTTGGATAGAAAAACGTTGAAATATTTCCTAAAAATCAATTAATATGAAAACAATTTCTTATTTTTTCTTATTCTTTCTTCTTTGTATTTGTGCTTGTAGCAATACAAATTCATCATTAGCATCTAATAGAGATAAGGCTATTGATAAACAAAAAGAAGCGTCTTCTATTTATTGTAAGATTGTATTGAAACAAACCGAAGCAGATTCTATCAACGTTGTTTTGAACTTGTTAAACGAATCTATAGCCTTAGATTCTACTTATTCGTTGGCGTATTCTACCAAAATACAGGTCTTGAATAGTTATGGACAATATGAAGAAGCCTTGAAAGTTATTCAGTTGGCGATTGATAGGAATTTGTCTGAAACAAATCCGGAACTTATAGTAGGTAGGGGAATTCAGTACGATATGCTTAATCAACCTGAAAAAGCATTGCAAGACTACCAACGTGCTATTGAATTGTTTCACAAACAATCTGAAAAAGATCCGGATAATTATAATTCAATAGCTACCCAGGAATTCTTGCATTTTTTGATGGGAGAAGAAGAAAGAGGCATTCAAAATCTAAAAGAAATACTTAAGAAACCGTTGCCTGCTGAGGAACGTACATCAATAGAAATATTATTAAACACCTTGCAAAATAATAATAAAAAAGAAGTGATAGAACAATTTAAAAATAAACTTAGTGATAATTAAATATTAATAACGTAAAAATTAAATTTTTAAAAACATGAAAAAGAAACAGATTTTAATAAGTCTTGTTATCGGATTGGCATTTTGTGTTAATAATCTTAATGCTCAACTTTTAACAGTAAATGAAAAATTAGTTGGCAGATGGGAACTTTGTACTAAGGATGGAAAAAAATCAGAATTACCCAATGTACGACAAAAAATTTATACGAAAGATTCTTATGTTGTCTTGGAAGTCAATAAATCCGATAATACGACTTATGTAGATTTTATAGGAAAAACGACAGCTAATGGTGAAAAGGAAATGATAGAAACAGTTATTTATACTGATTCAAGAATAAAAAATATGTTGTCAAAAAGTTTCAAATTTTCATATAAAATAGAAGGAGAATATCTTTATTTAGTTGGTTTGGAAGGTAATCCTTTTAATGAAATTTGGATAAGGGTAAGTGAATAATGCGAATTAAGTTTTTATAATCTTAGGTGAAAAATAGAATTAACCCGTTGGAGGAATTAAGTAAGTGCATATTTACTCTTCCAATGGGTTTTGAAACGAATAATTTATAGTTTAGTAAAATTACAGGAAATAATTTATGCTTTTTACTTCTTTTCCCAACGAACGCCAAATGGATGCTAAAGATTGTGGTCCCGCATGCTTGAAAATTATTGCCAAATATTATGGAAAATACTATTCGCTTCAATATCTAAGGGATTTGTGCGGAATTACACGCGAAGGAGTTTCTTTGTTGGATATCAGTTATGCCGCGGATAAAATAGGATTACGAACAATTTCAGTAAAAGTTACGATTGAAGATCTTGTCGAAAAAGTTGTTTTACCTGCCATTATACATTGGAATTCCGACCACTTTATTGTTATTTACAAAGCAACGAAGAATAAGATATATGTATCAGATCCTGCCAAAGGATTGACTTCTTATACACATGAAGAATTCAAAGAAAAATGGTATAAAAAAGATGAACCTTATGGCGTTTTGATGGGGTTGGAACCCATGGCAAATTTTAAACAAATCGAAGCGCACGAAAAGATAGAGCGTTTGAAAAGTTTTGAAAATTTGTTGGGTTATTTTACTCCATACAAAAAAACATTTGGAGTCTTGTTTTTTATCATGCTGATTGCTACTGTTCTACAGGCTTTTTTGCCATTTATATCCAAAGCGGTTATCGACACTGGTATTCATACTCGTGATACCACATTTATTTATATGGTGTTGACAGCCAATATTGTTCTTCTATTTAGTATAACCTTGTCTAATGTTCTCCGCGATTGGGTTTTACTACACATAACTACTCGTGTGAATATATCATTGATATCCGATTATTTAATCAAATTAATGAAATTACCGGTTTCGTTTTTTGAAAATAAATTGGTAGGAGATATTTTACAACGGGCCTACGACCATGAACGTATCCGTAGCTTTGTGATGAATAACTCTATCGGAATGCTATTTTCTACTATTACCTTTTTTATATTCAGCGCCATATTGTTAGTATTTAATAAAACAATTTTTTTTATTTTTCTTGGAGGTAGCATAATATATGTGCTGTGGGTAATGACTTTCCTGAGAATCAGGCGTAAACTCGATTGGGAATATTTCGACCTGATGTCGAAAGACCGTAGCTATTGGGTGGAAACCATCGGGAATGTACAGGAAATCAAGATCAATAACTACGAAGATACTAAACGTTGGAAATGGGAAGGGATTCAGGCTCGTTTATATAAGTTGAATGTAAAGATTTTGAATATCAACAATGCCCAAAACCTGGGAGCGCAGTTTATAAATGGAATGCAGAATATGGCTGTAACTTTTTTTTGTGCCATTGCTGTGATTAACGGAGATATTACATTTGGAGTTATGATTTCTACCCAGTTTATAATAGGAATGCTTAATGGTCCGGTCGCTCAATTTGTAGGTTTTGTACAATCTGCCCAATATGCAAAAATCAGTTTTATGCGGATAAATGAAATTCATCAACTTCGTGATGAAGATGAAATGGTAGCTGTTGCCGGAAATAATATCAATCTGCCACAAACAAAAAACTTGATGATAAAAAATTTATCTTTCCAATATTCTCATCATGCTCCTTTGGTTTTGAAAAATCTTTACCTGTCTATTCCGGAAGGAAAAGTTACTGCCATTGTCGGAGATAGCGGATGTGGAAAATCTACTTTGTTAAAATTGTTGTTACGCCTTTATCAACCCTCTTTTGGCGAAATTTGTATAGGAGACATGAATATCAACAGTGTTAGCCTGCGTCAATGGCGCGCCAAGTGTGGCTGTGTAATGCAAGATGGAAAAGTATTCAATGATACAATTCAAAATAATATTGTATTAAATGAAGAACGGATTGACTATGAAGCTTTGCGCCGATCAGTCGAAATAGCTAATATATCCAAAGAAATAGAATCGATGCCTCAGGGTTATCAAACTATGATTGGAGAAATGGGAAGAGGATTAAGCGGGGGACAAAAACAACGCCTTTTGATAGCGAGGGCATTGTATAAGGACCCGGATTATTTGTTTTTGGATGAGGCTACTAACGCTTTGGATACAATAAACGAGCAAAAAATAGTAAAAGCGTTGAATAACGTATTCAAAAACAGAACGGTGATTGTTATTGCTCACCGGTTGAGTACAATCAAGAAAGCCGACCAAATAATCGTTATGAAAAGCGGAATGATTACAGAAATAGGTAATCATGAAACATTGATGCAAAATAAGAGACATTATTACGAATTAATACAAAGCCAATATGATTTGGAAACCGTTAAAGTTGAAGAAGTCGAAGCCGAATTCGCAGGATAAATTATTAAAGCGTAGCGAAGAAGTCAGTGATATTATCGACCGCATGCCTACTTCTTTTGGTAATTGGGTGGCAAGAGCTGTTGTTATTTTTACCATTTTACTATTTGTATTCGGGTGGGTAATAAAATATCCGGATGTGGTTACCGGACAGATTAAAATAAACTCCAATATTGCACCGGTTAAATTAGTCGCGAATACATCCGGAAAACTAAAACTGAATAACTTCAATGCTCAGGATAATGTGAAAGAGGGAGAATACATTGCGGTAATTCAAAATCCGGCACAAACAGAAGATGTAATACATGTTATGGAGCTTTTATCCCTATTTGATCCTGCGGATAAATCCTTGTTAACGCGATCAATGAATATTTTTCCTGAAAAAATATCGTTGGGAGAATTAAATATGAAGTATTACACATTTTTATCAGCTCTGAAAAATAATTGTAACTATATTCAAGACAATGTGTTTGAAAAACAAAGAATCAGCTTGACTGATGATATTAAATGGAGGAATATAATATTGTCGGAAGCCGAAGAGGTGTTGAAGGCAACAGAAGATAACCTGGAAATTACACAAAAATGGTTAAAAAAATATTCTTCTTTGAATAACGATGTTATTGCTACATACGAATATGAAGTAGACAGGAGCAAAATGGAATATTTATCGGCCAAGCAAAGTCGGCAACAATTGAAGAAAGAAGCCGCTTCTATCAGGATGCAAATTACTGAAAGTGGAAATCGTTTGGCGCAACTTCATGTAGAACAAAAAGAAAAGGAAAGACAATTACAATTGGAATTGCTTTCATCTTATCATGCGTTGAATAATGACCTTAAATTGTGGGAACAGCAGTATGTGTTTAAATCTCCTTTCGATGGAGAAATAGAATTCCTGAAATTCTGGGTTGACAATCAGTTTATACAAGCAGGGGAAGAGGCGTTTGGAATTGTTCCGCAAAAAAGTACGATTATAGGGCAAATGTTACTACCTGTACATGGCGCGGGAAAAGTAAAAACAGGAAGTCGTGTTACTATCAAGTTGGATAATTATCCATATGCTGAATTTGGTTCTGTTGAAGGACAAGTAAAATCCATATCTCTTCTTACTCAAGAATATAAAACCACACAAAATGCCATTGAAACTTATTTGGTTTTGGTTGAGTTACCTAAAGGACTGACAACTAATTATGGCGAACTATTGGATTTTAAATATGAAATCGGAGGAATTGCAGATATTATTGTTAAAGACAGGAGATTGATAGAAAGATTGTTTGATAATTTAAAATTCAGGACACAATAATGATATTATTATATAATACCTCAAAATATTTTAAACTTAAAATCATAATACTCATTTTCTCTTTTTTTATGTTTGGAATAGTTGAACTTCTTGCCCGGCAAAGAAAAGAATTAGATATGTTTCAGTGTGTTAAAATCGCGTCCGATAGCTCTTTGCAAGCCTTTATGGCAGAAAACTATTATCAATCCGGATATTGGGAATACCAATCATATAAAGCGACTCGTTTACCATCTCTATCTCTCCGATTAACTCCGGTACAATATAATCGGAACATTACAAAACGTTATGATTTTCAGGAAAATATAGATATATACAGAACCCAACAATCTTTGTATTCATCGGGAGGATTAAGATTGGACCAAAATGTAAGCCTCACAGGAGGATCTTTTTTTATGGATTCGGAATTAGGATACATTAAAAATTATGGAGAAAATGATAATGTACAATTCAGCACGGTTCCTATTCGTATAGGTTATTCTCAAGCATTATTTGGATTCAATAGTTTTAGATGGAATAAAAAAATAGAACCTTTAAAATTTGAAAAAGCCAAAAGCCAATTTTTATATCGTCAACAAGAAGTTGCGGAAAATACGGTACAACATTTTTTTAATTTTGCATTGGCCCAAAAAGAACATGAATTGGCGATAGAAAATTTGTTGTCTGCAGACACTTTATATAATGTTGGAATAGAGAGACAAAAAATTTCAGCAATATCTAATGCCGATGTATTGACTCTGAAAATGGATATGATCAATGCTCAAAATACCCTCAAAAATACGGAGTTAAATTTGAAAGATAAGCAGTTTGCGTTTATTACATTCCTAAATATTGGCAATGATTGCGACTATTCAGTTAGATTACCGGAAATTATAACCAAAATATTTATACCTATAGATGATGCTTTATTGTATGCCAAAAATAATAACCCTGATTATCTTTCATACAGGCAAGAAGTTCTTGAAGCGGAAAGAGAAGTCGATAAGAATAAAAAACGTTCGGTATTTGATGCTAACATTTCTGCCAGTGTTGGTTTTAATCAGGCGGCGGAAGAAATTGCAACTGCTTATAAAAATCCCTTACAACAAGATATATTTACCCTTACTTTTTCTATACCTATACTTGATTGGGGTATTAGAAAAGGACAACATAATATGTCTAAAAGCAACTTGAGCTTGATAAATCTTTCCATTCAGCAAAAAAAACGAAATTTAGAACAAGAAATAAAATCTACGATTGATAACTTCAATGTTCAACAGGAAATGATTTTTTCGGCTCAAGAAGTTCTATCTTTATCAGGTAAGGCATATCAGATAAATAAAGAACGGTTTATTGTTGGAAAGCTTGATATAAACAGTCTTACTTTCTCATTGAACCGTTACAAAGAGGCTCAACGGAATTATTTATCTTCTTTAAAATATTATTGGTTAAATTATTTTAAGATTAAAAAACTGACTCTTTATGATTTCGAGGAACAAAAAGATCTTTCTACTCAATTTGATAATAAATTGAATATTTCCAGAAGATGAAACAATATCACTACGATTACCTCCTTGTCGGAGCAGGTTTATTCAACGCGATATTTGCCAGAGAGGCAAAAAAAGATGGAAAAAAATGCCTTGTTGTTGAAAAAAGAAATCATAAGGGGGGTAATCTTTATTGTGAAAATATAAAAAGTATCAACGTGCATAAGTATGGAGCGCACATTTTTCATACAAACGACAAAGCAATATGGAATTATATGCGAGATTTGTGCGAGTTCAACCACTACATAAATTCTCCTCTCGCGAAATATAAAGATGAAATATTCAATCTTCCTTTCAATATGAATACCTTTTATCAATTATGGAAAGTTAGATTCCCACATGAAGCAATTGATAAAATAGAAAAACAAAGGCTAAAAATTGAAAATCCCACCAACTTGGAAGAACAGGCATTGTCGCTTGTAGGGACAGATATATATGAAAAACTAATTAAAGGTTATACGGAAAAACAATGGGGACGAGATGCCAAAACTTTGCCAGCATTTATCATTAAACGTATTCCGGTAAGATTTACTTACAACAACAACTACTTTGAAGATGTTTATCAAGGCATACCCAAGGGCGGTTTTAATTCCATTTTTGATCAATGTTTTGAAGGATGTGATTTATTTCTTAATACAGATTTCTTTGCAAATAAAGATATTATAAACTCTGCTCAGAAAACCATTTTCAGTGGAATGATTGATCAATATTATGATTATTGCTATGGACAGTTGGAATATCGGTCACTTGTTTTTGAAAATGAAATCTTAGATATTCCTAATTATCAAGGGAATGCTGTTGTTAACTATACTGAAAGGGAGATTCCTTATACCCGGATCATAGAACATAAACATTTTGAGTTCGGAACGCAATCCCAAACTGTCATAACCAAAGAATACCCCAAGCAATGGAACCGTGGTTCGGAACCATATTATCCGGTAAATACGGAACGGAATAACCAAATATTATTGAAATACAAAGATTTAGCATTAAAAGAAAAAAATGTCCATTTTGGAGGCCGCTTAGGCGCTTATCAATACTGGGATATGGATAAAACGGTTAATGAATCGTTACTATTATATAAAAAATTAACATACAACAAACAAAATTTTGAATAATTGAACGATTTTGTAACTTGTTGATTTTTAGTTGAATATTGTAATGGGTTAATGTTTTTTATTCAATTAATTTTTAAAATTAACCTAAATTGTAACCGCCTATATTATATCTTTTGAACAAAAACACAATTATCTTATCAACTATCATGAAAACAAAATTATTGAAATGTTGTGTAATTTCCTTTTTATTTCACATCATGTTTTATGGATTGATTCACGCTCAATCCGGAAGTATTGATTTTACTTCTGCGGTAGAAGCTATAACTTGGGCGAAAGCCAATAAGGTTGCCGCGGCCGATATAAAACATATTACAATTACTGGTAATAATGATGCTGCTGATTTGCTGAAATTAAGAACGTTGAATAACAATTCGGGAAATGGATATTTCAAGTCGTTGGAAAGTATCGAACTTTCCGCGCAAACAGGTAATATACCCAATGCCTGTTTTTACGAACATTATCATGGCGCTCAATGGTTGAAACGTTTTTCGGCTTCTAATCTAACTGGCATTGGAAGTTGGGCGTTTCGGTTTTGTACCAATTTATTAGAAGTGGATTTGCCCGCGCTTACAAATATTGGGGCTTATGCGTTTTATAATTGTAATTTCACAACTATCCATTTGCCAATATCTTTAGTAAGTATAGACGCTAATCCATTTTTAGGTTGTAAAAACTTGACTAACATAATTGTTTCTGAAGGAAATGAATATTTCACAGTTGAAAACGGCATTTTATATAACGTTGATAAAACATTGCTGATAGCTTATCCTTCGGGAAAAACGGAAACAACTTATAACGCTCCTAATACGGTTGCGAGCATAGGATGCAATTCGTTTGGAATTTGCACCAACTTGTCATCGATGGAGTTACTCACAGTTGTAAATGTCAATGATTGGGCTTCCGAGTATTGTTCTGGTTTAAAAACTATAAAATTTAAAACCTCTGAAATTGTCAATTTGGGGTCAAATGTATTTTCCGGAGTTACAACCGCGAATATCGATTTATATTTGAATGAAAAAGGAGCAGAATATAAAAACAATGTCAACGGAAATGTTTGGAAAGATAATACTTGGAAAAGTATAAACGCGGAAAAATATTCAAGTATTTCAGAAATAGAAAAAATAAAAGTGTCTGTCTTTCCTAACCCGGTAAAAAATATATTACACATAGAATCAAACGAAGAAATAAAACAGATAAGCATTTACGACATGAATGCCAAAATCGTATTGCAGACAAATAATGCAGGTAATAATCTTGATTTGAATACATTGTCAAGTGGTTTGTATGTAGTCAGAATAGCTACTTTTTCATGTATAAAAACCGAACGTGTGTTGAAAATAGATTAAAATGAATATATTTGTCAACTCTCAACTTCTCAACTAAATTTATTTACTCATGAAACATAAAAAATTACTTCTTATAATTGTTCTTTGTTGTATCTGTACAGGAATTTTGGCCGATTCAGGGATTTATATTTGCGGACATTTCCGTCGCGATCGCACAAAAACCGTAACTGCCTTAAAGGCTTCGGGATTCACTTTCGGTATCCTTTTTAATGTTCATGTAGAGGCCGATGGCACTTTAATTACCGATGGAGAAGTAATTTGCAAAAACGGAGAATATGTTTTTGATAAAATTATTCCGGGTTATGCCAGCGATAAAGCACAGGTCGACTATGTTGATGATGTGAATTCTTTGCTTTCGAGTAATACTTCTTTGTTGCGGTTGGAATATTGTATCGGAGGTTGGCTTAACAATGCCTACAAAAATGTCAGCGATTTGGTAAAAGCGCAAGGTACGGGTACTTCAAGTATCTTGTATAAAAATTTCAAGGCATTGAAAGACGCTATTCCCGCGG
This sequence comes from Bacteroidales bacterium, assembly GCA_031553755.1. Classification (GTDB taxonomy): domain Bacteria; phylum Bacteroidota; class Bacteroidia; order Bacteroidales; family Azobacteroidaceae; genus JAIRVZ01. The sequence goes on from JAVBKZ010000034.1 coordinate 13,748, forward strand.
TAATCGCTGTTAATAACGATATAGAGCAAGATTACGATGCCAATACGCAGTCACAATTTCATATCATGTTGTATGATATCGGATTTAAAACCACTATCGCGCCATATATGAATAAGACGTATTGGGATAGTTTTGTTTCAAAAATCGAAGCGGCTCGTCCGGGTGCAGTCGATAGAAATTATTTGCAATGTTATGGTGGCGGCAGCGGAAATAATCCTAAGAATTGGAAAATCGGTAATTTACCGATTTATGGCAGTCGTGATATCGAAGCAAATCCGGGGCTAACTTCTTCGGAAATTGTAACAACGATGACGAATTGGAAAAACGATGCGGGAATTATTGGCGGATTTTATTGGAACTATAATTACGACCGTGATTTAAAGAAATTTTCCGCTCCGATTAACCAAGTTTTCGGCGGAGGAACGGTAATTGACCGTAGCAGTATTGTGGCGATGGTTTATCCGGTAAAAGATTACAAAGCCCCACAAACAAATTTTGTGATGGGTAGCTATACTAAAACGCAAATTCAAAATACAGGTTTCAATTCGAATCAGTTAGCTGGTTTGAAATTAAATGAAGGCGTGCGGATGGTTTTGTTTACAGGAGATAATTTTACGGGAGACTCCATTGTCGTCACTTCTAACGTAAGTGATATAAGCGCGTTATCCGGAACAAATAATATAAACTCGTGGCGAATTCAGGCCAATAGTTCCGATGAAATTTCTGGTAAAAATTTCATGATTAAAAACAAACAAAGCGGTTTTGTGCTAAAACCTTCAGTAAATGGCATTAGTTCAACTATTCATCAGATGAATCCCGATGATACAGGGTATAGTGTTTGGACATTTGAACTTGTTGAAAACGGCTTGTATAAAATAGTAAATAAAGGTAGTGGAAGGGTTTTGCAGATAGAAAACACCAATCAGACGTCCTATTTGCACGATGGTTTGAGTGTTGCTCAGGTAAGTTATACCGGCGGTTCGAATCAACATTTTATTGTTAAACAAAATGTTGACAATACGTATAAATTAATTCCTTTGAAGACATTAAAGTATATTGGAATTGCGGATCAAAATCAATTACTCGAAAAAAAGCCCCCTGTTCAACGCCGATTATCTTCCGCTCCCAGTACAGATTGGATATTGGTTCCCGCCGAAACAAGGTCCAATATCATTTCGCGATCAATTACAAATTTATTTGATGTTTATCCTCGTGTTACAAGCGGCGAGATAAAAATTCATAGTTCTTCTGCTAATTTTTTGTTGAAAATTATTGATATAAATGGTCATGTTGTATTGGAAAAACAACAAACAAACGAATATTTGAATATATCATCGTTTCCGGCAGGCGTTTATGTTTTGCACCTTGAAACCGGGAAACAAAGTAAAACCGTGAGAATTGTAAAAATATGAAGTTCTCAACTAATAATTTATATTTATTTATGAAAAAATATCAAAAATCAGCCGCTTTAATATTTCTTCTTTTGATTTTCTGTCTACAAGCCGGATTTTCAAGCATGAAAGCAATACAAGAAAAACAAGCGATAAAAGAATATATTGTAAAAGAAGACGCTTATATAAGGAATGGCTCTAATGCCACAAAAAATTATAATTCCGAAAGCATAACTTCATCACATGGAGCTCAGTATGAGGGAAAAGGTTATAAGGTTATAAATTCAAAATACCTGGATTCGAATGAAATCACCGGAATGATGAAATTTGATTTACCTACTGTAACGGAAGTCGCGGATAACAATTTCGATACATTCGAACTTCAATTCAATATCTTTAAGAACGCGGATTTCAATACCGGAAATCAGGATTATGTATTTCGTTATACGACAGATACTTCTTGGAGCGAAACAACAATAACATGGAATAATCGTCCGTCGGCGATTGACAGGACAAATACCAATATATTGTTTACTTTTCATATAGATAAAGGAGATGAATACGAATTTAAGAATGAAAATAAAAAGATAATTGTCAGAGATATAACAGAAGTAGTCAAGAATTTGATAGCCGGCGGACATACCGGAATTACCGTATTTGTAACAGCAACCTCTTCACTCAATACATCTTTAATGATTCATTGTAAAGAAACTGCTGAAGAAAATAAAAGACCAAGAATCATTGCTTCGAATGTTTTTCAAAATTTGAAAAATTTGGTAACTCAAGTATCTGTCTTAAAAAAAGAAGATTATACAAATGAAAGTTATCTCGTATTTGCTGGAAAATTAACGGCTGCACAAATATTAATAGATAATAATAGCAACGATTTAACAGCTAATCGAAATGCCTACCGGGAATTGAAAAATGCTTATGAATCACTTATTGCTTCAGTAGATCCGGATGATTCTGAAAATATCGCTTATGGCAAACCCGTAAGAAGTAATTTATCTAAGTCTTTAGTCAAAAATATCAATGATGGAAATTTATCCACATCGTGGTCGGGTGTTTTCTTTCCCGCCTATGTTGATGTTGATTTGATGGATGTATATGATATAGGAAAAATTGCAGTTTATTTTCCTGTAGGCACCAAATCATATTATTCTCTTTATGGAAGTAATGATGGGAAAAATTATGACCTGATTTATAAATATCGAGAAACAAAAACAGCTACAACGGAGGGCGACAAAATTACTTTTGAAACACATAAAGGCTATCGGATTGTCCGCGTTTATATTGAATTTACCGATGGAGACAATAAAGCTTATTTGTCGGAAGTAAAAGTATATGGAAATAAGAAAAATATCAATACACAAACATTGAGACAAGGTTCGTTGGAAGATATTTTAGGCGTAAAATCATACAATGAAACGCCATATAACCAACCGGTTACAAATGTAGAAACCATCGAAAACGTGTATGGAATTATCGACAGGACAATCGGCGCTGAATATCGCGGTTGGTTTACTTTCGAATTAGCTGGTAATAAAATCAATGGAAATGATTATTTCGAATTAAGTGATGTTTCCGGAAAAATTCATATCAAAGGAAATGAAGGATTGTCATTAACGACAGGCTTGAATTATTATTATAAAAACTATTTGAACGTACATGTTTCCGAACAAACTAAACAGGTAAAGATGCCGAATCAAATTGTTTTAATCGGAGAAAAAGTACGTAAAGAAACTCCATACAAAGTCAGGTACGCCTTTAACTATTGTACATTGAATTATACATTTTCGTTTTTTGGAGAAGAAAGTTGGCAACGTGAAAATGATTGGTTAGCGCTGAACGGGGTGAATGTTGTTTTAGATTTGGCAGGGCAAGAAGCCACTTGGATTAAATTTCTGATGAATTTCGGATATTCTTTTGATAACGCGAAAGACTGGTTGACAGGGCCTTCTTATTATGCTTGGCAATTCATGGATAACATGGAAAGTTTTGGAGGACCAGTTCCTGACGGATATGTGAAAGACCGGTTGGAATTAGCCCGAAGTTCACAACGTTGGAAAAAATCATTGGGAATGCAAACTGTATTGCAAGGATATGCCGGAATGGTTCCTACTAATTTTAAAGAATTTCAGCCCAATATAACAGTAATAGAGCAAGGAGGGTGGAATGGATTTAGCAGGCCTTATATGATCGCGACCGATTCGCCCGAATACGATGAATATGCCCGGAAATTTTATGCGGCTCAGGAATTTGTTTATGGAAAAACATCTGATTATTACGCGGTTGACCCGTTCCATGAAGGAGGAATACGTCCTTCTGGATTAACTGACGATAAAATTGCGAAAGAAGTTTTAGAATCTTTGCTTGAATATGATAAGGATGCCATTTGGGTAGTTCAGGGATGGCAAAGTAATCCCACAAACAGCTTGCTGAAAGGAATGGGAGAAAATAAAAATAAACATGTGCTTATTGTCGATTTGATAAAATATCCGATTAAATCGTGGACAAAATACAACAAACTAAAATATGATAATACAACTTTAGAGTCGCTTGAATTTAATGGTACAAACTGGGCTTGGTGTCTATTGGCCAATTTTGGAGGTAATCCTTCGATGCACGGGCAAATAGATGTGATGGTTGAGGACATTTTGAATGCTCAAAAGACAAGCAACCACATGCAGGGAATCGGAATTATTTCGGAAGCTACTTATGAAAATCCGATTTTGTACGATTTAATTTTTGATTTGGTTTGGGCTGACAATACATTCGACTTGAATCAATGGCTTGATAAATACCTCAAAAGAAGATATGGCGGAATAACGGAAAAAGCGAAACTGGCTTGGAAAGCCATGAGAAACAGTAATTACAATCATGGAGTTCGCTACACAAATGAATTATTTGGAATGAAAGGCAAAGGCCCGCAAGATTATGCCGCGCAAAATATACCTTATGGCGCGGAAAATTTAGAAACGGCTTTTAGATTGCTGATGGAAGATTACGACACATTCAAAAACAGTGAATGCTATCGTTACGACTTAACTGAAATAATGAGACAATTAGTGAGTAATTATGCCGTACTGACATATAATTCGGTTTTAACAGCTAAGGCAAATAAATCCCTCGCGGATTTCAAAAATAAGAAAGAAGAGTTCTTGAATACGTTTGATATCTTAAACATGGTTCAATCTACTCAAAAAGAACAATTAGGAGGAGAATGGATTGGAAAGGCGACAGATTTGGCCGCCAATTATGACGATTTTTCCAAAGCGACATTTGAAATGAACGCGAAAACGTTAATTACAACTTGGGGATCTCGTGGAGGCAGTTCTTTGAAAGACTATGGATGGAGAAATTATGAGGGCGTCTTTTTAGATATTTATAAAAAAATTTGGAGTGATTATTTAGATAAAGTAGAAAAAAATCTGACAGACGGAACTCAAATACAGACGATCAATGCCGCCGGATATTTCAATTTCTATTGGAATTGGATTATGGGTAATCAAAATTACACCAGGGAAGTTAAAAATTCTCCCGAAGATATAAAAAAAGTGGCCGACATTGTAATTGAGAAAAATTCAATTACAGGAGGAATAGATCCTGATGCCGGAAATTTGGCCCTGAAAAGAACCGTACAGGTGAATACAGAACAAATAACCGGAAAAAAATCGTTTGCGACAGATGGATTGACAGATACGCAATTGAAAGTAGCGGCTTCGGTTGCGGGACAAAGCGTTATCTATCCTGAAATTGTAGTAGATTTGATTGGTGAATTCCAAATATCCAAAGTGAATTTAGTACTTGACAATACCGATAACACTTTTTATCATTATGAAATTTATACTTCTGCCGACAAACAAAATTGGGAAAAAATAGGAGAAAAGAAAACCGATAAATTACATGCGGAAAATGGAGATACAATGGTCGTGAATAATTGTGTCGCTAAATTCATCAAATTGCGCGGTATAAAAGATTCAAAACATTTGAATGACTTATCTAAAACAGAAATTGCTATCAAAGAATTTAGGGTTTATGGTGAAAAAATGTTGCCGACGCTACAACAATTAGACAGGTTGATAAATGCTGTAAAGGAAATTAATTTTAACGCCAATTCGGTAGAGCAAATCAACCGTGTTGAAGAGTTGACTGGAATTGCCCAAAATTCTTTCAACAATTCAGCCTCGCCCGATGAAGTAAATACTGTATACTGGAACTTGTATGATTACGTAGTTTCCTTAAGTGTGAGCGGAACAATTAACATTGCTAAAGGAAAGCCGGTAACAGCGCATAACGATCCGTCAGGTAATTCTCTGAAAATTAATGACGGAGACACTACCTCTTATTGGGACTCTGGAAGGTTGAGCGCGACAGGAAAACCTTACGAAGATATGATTACTCCCGGTTGGGCTATTGTAGATTTGGGAAAAACTTACAATATTGATGGATTAAAGTTGAAATTTGCTAAAAGTAACATTTGGCATAAATACGAAATACATGTTAGTTTGAATAATACGAACTGGAGTAAGATAGGTGAAAAGACAACAATGACAAATCCAAATGAAAAAGAAGATACATATACCATTGATGGCGTTGAAGCAAGATATGTGAAACTTGTAACTACTAATATTCAATTAGAAGGAGATAATAGGAGAGCGCCATACCATGTGAGTGAATTAGAAGTATATGTAACGATAGACTAAATTTGTTTTATCCTCGTTTTTTTAATAGAAATTGAGAGTCGCTATTTAGTGTCTCTCAATTTTTTTTTATTGTAATGTGAAAAAATAAATAATTCTTTATTTTTTAAAATGTTGGTTTATTTGTGTTTAGCGAGTAGATTACATTTTTTTTTATTGAATTAACCTTTTTATTAACCCATCTGTTAACTTACTATTTATTATATTTATGTCAAATAAATTATAAGAATGGATTTTCTTTTCCCGGAAAACTCCAAAAAACATAATTAAAATACGATGAAAAACTTTTTATTATTGTTCTGCCTATTGGGTGGATTCTTATGTTCTACATTACAAGCCGGAAATATCATTATTTCAGAATCATCTTCAAACGGTTCTTTTCCTTTAGTCGTAAATAACGTTTCCGCACCTGTTCTCATTGATAATGGAGATGCGGATGTGGTAAAGATTGTTGCTCAGGCATTCAGCAATGATGTAAAACTTTTAACAGGAGTTAAACCAACTATTAAAACTAGTGTTGAAAACACTCCGATGGTAATTGTCGGTACACTTGGAAAATCGGCATTAATTGATCAACTTGCCACTAACGGAAAAATAAACAAGTCGCGATTGGAAGGGAAATGGGAAACTTTTTGCATCTCAGTAGTTGATAATCCGGTTTCCGGAGTTTCTCAAGGGCTTGTTATCGCGGGAAGTGACCCTCGTGGTACAGCTTTCGGGGTTTTTGAACTTTCTCGTAAAATGGGAGTATCTCCCTGGATTTGGTGGGCTGATGTAACACCGGAAACTCGTTCTACGATTTATGTATCAGGAGATAACGTATTCGGACCTCCTTCAGTGAAATACAGAGGAATGTTCCTTAACGATGAAGATTTCGGATTAAAACCATGGGCTGCTAAAAATATGGATTCGGGTATTAGGGGTGGAGGAAAAGGAGATATAGGCCCAAATGCTTATAAAAAAATCTTTGAAATGATGCTTCGTACAAAATCCAATTATATATGGCCCGCTATGCATGCATGTACTTGGGCATTTTGGTATTATGAATCAAATCGGAAAGCAGCGCAAGAGTATTCTATTGTATTAGGGTCGAGTCATTGCGAACCCATGTTGCGAAATAATGAAGATGAATGGAAACGAAGCTTTTCGAGTGAATATCCCGGCGTAACCAAAGGAGATTGGAATTGGAAAACAAACAGCTCTGTTATTAAAACATATTGGACTGATAGGGTAAAACAATCAAAAGGAATTGATGCTGTATTTACAATGGGAATGCGTGGCGTACATGACGAAGTAATGGAAGGATATAGTAATGACACGGAAAGAGCTGCCGCGGTAAATAATATTATCAGTACCCAACGAAACATTTTAGAAACAAATTTAGGAAAGCCACAAGCTTCTATTTCGCAGCTATTTTGTCCTTATAAAGAAGTTTTACTTCAATACAACGCGGGTATTAAATTACCTGACGATATAACTCTGCTTTGGCCTGATGATAACCATGGATTCATACGCCAATTATCTACTCCGGAAGAACAAAAACGTGGAGGCGGTAGTGGTGTATATTATCATTTTTCGTATTGGGGACCTCCTCAGCAATCGTATTTATGGTTGACTTCTACCTCTCCCGTAAAAACGAGTTATGAAATGTCGAAAGCCTACGATATGAACGCGAAAGACATTTGGGTATTCAATGTGGGCGACTTAAAGCATGCGGAGTTTGAATATCAATTTGCTATGGATTTAGCATGGGACATAGATGCATGGCGTCCTGAAAAAGCGCATCAGTATATGAAATTTTGGGCTGAAGAAACTTTTGGAACAACTTTGGCAAATGACATCGCCGAAATTCAAAAACTTCATTACTATCTTTCAGCATCAGGAAGACCGGAGCATACCGATTGGTCGACTTTTTCTGTGCTCGAAATGGAACAACGAATAGCCGATTATGCGGCATTGGTACAAAAAGTAAAAACATTAGAACCAAGCATTCCTACACGTCTTAAAGATGCTTATTTCGAACTAATAACTTATCCGGTAATTTGTACGGCAGCAATGAATGAGAAAATATTGGGAGCCAAACTAAGTTTTGAATATGCAAGGATAGGAGAAAAAACAAAAGCATTAACTATATCCACTCAAGCGCGGGAAGCATATAGAGTGATTCAAGATTTGTCTACTTACTACAACAAAACAATTGCCGGTGGAAAATGGAACGAAATGGTAAGTTATTCTCCAAGATCAATAGGTTTCTTTTATGACCCTGATGTGGTGAATAATAAAACTTTGCAAAACGAACCTATTCCGGCAGAAATTATTCCGGTACCTACAAAAGTTTCGGCAAAAAGTTATCAAAATAAATCAGATAAAGTAAAAATTATTGAACAATTGGGAGTAATGGGAGACGCTTTAGCCGTATTACCACTTGATATGACAAGTTATACCGTTTCCAACATATCATCAGCTCCATCTGCGGAATATAAAGTGCAATTAATTAAAGGTAATAACCGCATTAGGGTATTGTGTTTGCCGACTTTTCCGCTTTATCCCGGAATGTCTCTACGATTCGCAATTTCAGTTGATGGCGCTAATCCTACATTTGTAAACATAGCCCAACTTGAAAATAACGAAGAATGGCGTACAAATATACTCCGTGGTTATGCGAGAGGTGATGTGTTTGTAAATAGCAATACAAATAAAGAAGCAACTGTTAAAATTTATTTTGCCGATCCGGGTTTAGTAATAAATGGAGTAGAAACTTTGGGACTTGCTAAACACGAAAATGATGTAACCAATTTGCTTATAAATCCGGATTTTGAACTTGATAAAAATGGAAATCAATTGGAATCGGGAACATTAAATAGAGGAACCCCTCCGGGTTGGAAACAAACAGGAACATTAAAAGGAAATTCATGGGGTACAAATCAGGATGTAATTAATATGCATGGAGAACATGCTTGTTGGTATGCTTCAGATCCAATGCCCGCCTATTTTGAATTATCTCAAACTATTAAAAATATAACTCCGGGAGAATATGTAGTCCGTTGTCGGTTAGCTGTTCCCGCATCTTTGATGACAACTCAACGCTTATTTGCCAATACAAAAGTAATGTATTATGGTAAAGAAAGCGACTATAGCTCTAATCTGACAAATGGAGAAGAAAATCAGTTTGCTGGTTATACTCCGGGATATGAAAGTAAAACCGGTACAATGATGGAACTTCGGGAAATGGCGTTAAAAATAATTGTACTACCGGGAGAAGAATTAACATTAGGTATTCGTACAAGCAATAAACTTGGTGATGGAACTTCAGATAACAGTGGTAGATCCGGTTGGTTTAAGGTCGATTATTTCCGTTTGGAGCGTATTCAGGAAATTAGCAAAGAAAATATAAAAACAATGCTTAGCGATTTAATAACAGAAGCACAAGGATTATACAATTCTACAAGCGCGGGAACTAATGTAGGCCAGTATCCACAGGCATCGCGATTTTTGTTTGATACGGCAATACAGTCGGCTCAATCCGTCAATCAAAATGCTAACGCGACAATGGAACAAATTCTTGAAGCATTCAATAGCTTAAAGAACGCGATAAATGTTTATAAAGAAAGTGTAATTGGCTACACTGCATACATACAAAATCCAAGTTTTGAAAATTATTTGGATGGTACTCCAATTGATGTAACCTCGACAACCGATAGCCAGTTGTCGAGTGGCGCTCTTCGGACAACACCTCCGGGGTGGCTGCAAACCGGAAATATTGTTGGAACTTCTTTTGGAATTAACCGTGATGCTAATAATAAAGATGGAGACAATGTGTGTTGGTATAAATCTTCTCCCATGCCTGCTGATTTTTCACTATATCAAAATATTGCCGGATTACCTGCCGGAAAATATACTGTGCGTTGTAGAATGGCAGTTCCCAGTGGAAAACTTACCACTCAGCGCCTTTTTGCAAACAACAATGTTCAATATTATGGCTATGCAAGCGATTATGTTTCCAATATAGCAGCCAATGAAGAATATAGTTTTGCAAGTTTAAATACGTTAAGCGCTACTCCTTATGAATTAGCAGAAATGGAAGTTGACGTTGTTGTTTCGAATGGGGAAACGCTTAAATTAGGAGTTTATTCTTCTAATAAAAAATCAAATGGAACTAATTCTACAAGCGATGACGGTTGGTTTAAAATTGATCATTTCCGATTGGAATTGAAAGAACTGCATGGAGGTTCGAAACTTTTGGAATTAGTTGAAGGAAAATTTTTTACAGTACGAGGAGAAAAGGGCAGTTGTGTCATTAATTTTGAAAAAGATTTTAAACATGCTCATGTCAGAATATATTCATTATCCGGTAATTTAATGTATAACAGTAAAGTACATAATCAAGAAACCAGAGTATCTCTTCCCTATGGACTTTATTTAGCATCCATATCTCTCAATGGACAAGAAAATACCGCTAAAATATTAGTAAAATAATCTTGCTATCTAAATCTAAAAACAATATTTACAAACTCTTCTTTTCATGCAAATCCTTTTATTTAATAGATTTTTAACCATTGGTTTATTGATTTTAACTTTGTCAATAAATGTAATCCATGCTGCAACTGTTGATATTTATCCGGTTACGCCTAACGCTACAAAAAGTCAGGTATTTAGTCTTAAAATCGACAACAAAGACGCAAATGTGATGAAATATATGGACTATCACTATACACATTTTGGTTTTGATGGAAATATCAATATCACGATTATTGCGAATGAAAATATCAATACATTTAAAATAAGTCCACTTTCATTAGGTATAGAAGCTACTGCAAATGGTAAACAATTAACATTTAATTTGTCACAAGTTGCATCAAACGATGAAACACCCAAATACTTGATTGTACAAATCAATAACCTTGAAAAGTTAGTTATTTTAGGAGATCGTCCGGAAAATAATATTCCTGATATCAATAAAAATAATGTTTACGATATCACAAAAGCGCCATATTCCGCAGATCCTACAGGAATTACATTTGCTCAAACAGCGATACAACAAGCGATAAACGATGTTTCGAACGCAGGCGGAGGTGTTGTCTATATTCCTTACGGATTATACATGATTAAGGAAAATTTGGCTTTAAAAAATAATGTAGAGCTTTACCTTGCTCCCGGAGCAGTTCTTAAAGCGATTACCGACAGAAATCAATACGAACAAAATTCGGCATTACCTCCCGCTGTAATTATTCATAATGCCAATAACGCGAAAATAACAGGAAGGGGAGAGATAGATGGAAGCGGATTCAAATTGATGTCTCCTCCATCCGGGTTTACTTCACAATCAGTTGAACATCCTCGCAGGAGAGTGTTGCAATTGGATTATTCTTCAAATATAGAATTGAATGGAATTGTAGTTAAAGATGGTACCGGCTGGACGGTTGAACTTATGCGTTCTGAAAATCTTCAAGTTCAAAATATAAAAGTATTAAATCATAAAGATGTTAAATATAAAATCGAAAACGATGGAATCAATTCCGTTTCATCTTCTAATACTTCTGTAAATCAGTGTTTTGTAATGACAATTGATGATGCGTTTTGTTCGAAAGCAAGATATACCAACATGAATAATTGTACTTTCAGCAATAATATATCGTATAATTGGAGTGGAGGAGTTAAAGCCGGTATGCAAAGTGTAGGAGACATGACGAATATTTTATTCCGGAATTGTGATGTAGTTCATTGCAGAAGAGGTGTTGGTGTTGATACACGTGAAGGAACAAAATCAATTACAAATGTCGAATTTCGTGATATCAGAGTAGAAGAAACAGAGTCAACCATATCGGGAGGCGCTTACGCGGTTGAATTCGAAGCAAATCTTGCTACCATATCAGGCATCAAGATAGTCCGATTGACCTGTTTGGATAATAACAAAATTAAATTTTGGGGTAATTACGATATTACTAACACTATATTTGAAGATTTAAAGATTAAAGATGAATTCATAACCCATGGAGCTCAGGTAAATCTATTGAAAGGAAGTAAAACCATAACATACCAATTCACAACAAGCGAGCCGGTTCAATCCGAAATACCCAAGGAAACTTCTTTTATTGTTAATCCCGGCTTTGAATATAAGTCGGAAGGAATACTTAATGATGGAACTACTGTTTACGGAACTCCTTATGGATGGAAAGATACAGGAATTAAAGGAACTTCTTTTGGTATCAATAATGGCGCCAATGAAAAAGAAGGCAATAACGTATGTTGGTATCAATCTTCTCCTATGCCAGATAATTTCGAATTATATCAAAATATATCAGGTTTGCCTGCAGGTAAATATACCGTGTATTGCCGTATGGCTGTAGATGATAGTAAATTGACAACTCAACGCCTTTTTGCCAATAACAATGTCCAATACTACGGTTATGAATCGGATTATGACAAAAATTTGAATAGAGATGAAAATTATAGCTTTGCATCATGGTTTCCTTCAACTTCAAGTTCATTCGATATGCGAGAAATGAAAGTTGATATAACACTTTCTAAAGACGAAACACTTAAAATAGGAGTTCGTGCCAATAACAAAAAAAAAGATGGAACTGCCGCCACCAACAATTCAGGATGGTTCAAAGTAGATCATTTCCGATTGGAATTGAAAGAATTGCACGAAAATAATAATATAAAATCAATAGGAAAAGAAAGTATTTTTTCGGTGAAAGTTGAGAAAGGAAGTTGCTTGATAAATTTCAAAAAAAGTTTTACATTTGCAAATGTTATGATATTCTCTTCGTCTGGAGATATTGTGTATAATAATATAATCAATACTCAAAACACAAAAATCAACCTACCTCAAGGCTTATATATTCTTAAAATTTTTCTGGAAGGAAAAGAAGAGACTGTAAAAGTTTTAGTGAGTTGATAATTAAAATATTTAAATTTTATGGATAGACGCGATTTTTTAAAAAACAGTTCTTTGGTTGCCAGTGGATTGTTAATCAGTAAATTCGGATTAACATCTTGCGCTACAAAACCAAAACCCCGGAAAATTCCCATGAGTGAAAAAGTGAATCTTGCTTGTGTCGGAATTGGCAACCGGGCTGCAGATATTATTAATGAACTTTATAAAACAGGACATTGTAACATCGTTGCGCTTTGTGATACAGATATGGGAGCGAAACAGACATTGGATATTATGAAGAAATTTCCGGATGTTCCTCAATATCAAGATTTTCGCGTGATGTTCGATAAAATGCACAAGCAAATCGATGCTGTTTGTATAGGGACTCCCGATCATAGCCATTTCCCGGCTACAATGCTTGCTATGTCGTATGGAAAACATGTATTTGTGGAAAAACCGATGGCTCATACTTTCAATGAAGTTGAATTGATGATGAGGGGCGCTAAAAAATACGGAGTTGTTACTCAAATGGGAAACCAAGGACACTCGGAAGCAAATTATTTTCAATTCAAAGCATGGAAAGAGGCCGGAATCATCAAAGATGTGACAGCGATTACCGCTCATATGAATAACTCCCGCCGTTGGCATTCATTTGATTCCAATATAAAAAGTTTGCCTTCCGCGGAGCCTATTCCTTCTACATTAGACTGGAATGTTTGGTTAGGAACCGAATTCATGCATGATTATAACCATGATTATATCAATGGACAGTGGCGTTGCTGGTATGATTTTGGGATGGGTGCTTTAGGAGATTGGGGTGCTCATATCCTTGATACCGCGCATGAATTTTTGGATTTGGGACTTCCGTCAGAAGTGAATATGCTTTATGCTAAAGGACATAATAAATTTTTCTTCCCTTATTCATCAACAATTTCGTTTAAATTCCCGGAACGTGGAGAAATGCCTCCTTGTGAAATAACATGGTATGATGGATTAGACAATCTTCCTCCGATTCCGGCAGGTTATGGAAACGTTGAACTCGATCCCAATATTCCGCCTCCCACAACCGGACAAATACAACCTTCGAAATTGAATCCCGGCAAAATTATTTATAGTAAGGAATTGACTTTCAAAGGAGGAAGTCATGGAAGTACATTATCCATTATTCCGGAAGAAAAAGCAAAAGAAATGGGATCTAAATTGCCGGAAGTACCAAAAAGTCCTTCAAACCATTTTGAAAATTTTTTGTTGGCATGCAAGGGGCAAGAAACTACTCGTTCTCCGTTCAGTGTGGCAGGTCCATTGAGTCAGGTATTTTGCCTTGGAGTTATTGCGCAAAGATTAAATACCAAGCTATTGTTTGATAGAAAAACAAAACAGATAACCAACAATAGTATCGCTAATCAAATGTTGGTTGATACTCCTCCACGTAAAGGATGGGAAGAGTTTTATAAACTATAAAACTTTGTTCGGTTTTACTTTATAAAATCTATGGATAGACGAGATTTTTTGAAAAATATAGGAATTACGAGCGGTGCGGTTTTATTAGCCTCAAGTCCGTGGTTTTCCGCTTTTTCCGAATCAAAACATACAAATGGTTCCACCGCGAAACTCGGAGTAATTGGTCCGGGTTCGCGTGGCCAATTTTTAATGAGTTTTCTGAAAAATAATCCGAAAGCCGATATTGTGGCTCTTTGTGATATTTATCAGCCTTCGATTGATGGAGCGCTCAAAATGTTTCCAAACGCAAAAGTGTATAATGATTACCGGAAGTTGCTCGAAAATAAAGAAATAGACGCGGTTGTTATCGCGACTCCCTTGAATACGCACTTTCAGATCGCGATGGATGCTTTCGAAGCGGGAAAACATGTATTTTGTGAAAAAGCGTTAGCGATGACCATAAAAGATAGTTTCTTGATGTATGAAAAACATCGTTCCACAGGAAAAGTGTTTTTTGCAGGTCAGCAACGTCTTTTCGACCCTCGTTATATAAAAGCGATGGAATTGATTCATGCGGGAACTTTTGGCGAATTGGAAGGATTCCGTGCTCATTGGTTCCGTAACAATGATTGGCGGCGTTCCGTTCCATCTCCCGAATTAGAAAGACATATTAATTGGCGTCTTTATAAAGAATATTCCAAAGGATTGATGACAGAATTGGCTTGTCATCAAATCCAGGTGGGAACATGGGCCATGCGTAGTATTCCCAATAAAGTGATGGGACACGGGGCTATAACTTATTGGAAAGACGGAAGGGATGTATACGATAATGTTTCTTGCATCTATGTGTTTGATAATGGAGTCAAATTAAATTATGAATCCGTTATTTCCAACAAATTCTATGGTTTGGAGGAGCAAATTCTCGGGCATTTAGGCACGGTTGAACCGGAAAAAGGAAAGTATTATTTTGAAAATATTGATCCGGCTCCGGGATTTTTGCAACTCATTAATGATGTCGAGCATAGTTTGTTTGATTCGCTTCCTTTTGCAGGAACAAGTTGGGCTCCGGAAACAGCGAATGTTAATAAGGGAGAATATATTGTGGGAGAACGTCCGCAATCGGATGGAACTTCATTGATGCTTGACGCGTTTGTTGAAGCGGTCATTACGGAAAAACAACCTAAAAACATAGCGGAGGAAGGATATTATGCCAGCGCGTTATGTTTGTTAGGACACGATGCGATTGAACAGGAAAAAATTCTTACTTTCCCTGAAGAATATAAATTAGATTATTTGAATCATATAAAAGCGGTTGTATGAAAGATAGTGTTATAACGGCAAAACGCAAAAAAACGGAAATAATAACATTATTGATTTGTATTGTTGTGGCTAATTTGGTCAATTTGTACGCGATAATAGCATACGATACTGATTTTAAAGAATTATTTACCTTACAAGGTTATGTACTGTTGTTCTCGGTAGCTTTATATGTCGCGTGGAGTTTATTGAGGATTATTTTCTATTTAATAAAAAACTATATAAAACTAAAAAAATAAATATTTAAGATGAAGAAAGTAATTTTATTATCAATTTTCGCGGGATTTTTCTTGAGTGGATTTTCACAAGCTAAATGGGAAAATCTGTTTAACGGAAAAAATTTAAAAGGTTGGACAAAATTAAATGGAAACGCCGACTATAAAGTTGAAGACGGAACTATCGTTGGTATCAGTAAAATGAAAACTCCGAATACTTTTTTGGCAACGAAAAAAACGTATGGGGATTTTATTCTTGAATTTGAATTTAAAGTAGATGATAAATTGAATTCAGGAGTTCAGTTTCGTTCTCTTTCAAATAAAGAATATCAAAAAGGAAGAGTTCATGGTTATCAGTTTGAAATTGATCCTTCTGCAAGAGCTTGGACTGGAGGAATTTATGATGAAGGACGTAAAGGATGGTTGTATGACTTGAGCCAATATCCGACAGCGCAAAAAGCATTCAAAAATGGAACATGGAACAAAGCTCGTATAGAAGCAATCGGAAACAATATCCGTACTTGGGTAAATGATGTTCCTTGCGCTAACCTATTGGATAATCAAACGGCTTCGGGATTTATAGCCTTGCAAGTACATGCGATTGGAAATGCGGATCAAGAAGGAAAAACCGTAGCTTGGCGAAATATCCGCATTTGTACAGAAGGTATCGAATTGGAAAAACGTCCGGAATCTGCCGGAGCACCACAAAAAAATGGTATTCCAAATACGATTTCAGAAAAAGAAAAACAAGAGGGATGGAAACTTCTTTGGGATGGAAAAACAACAGATGGCTGGAGAGGTGCTAAATTAAAAACTTTTCCGAAAAGTGGTTGGATTGTTGAAAACGATATGTTGAAAGTGTTGAAATCGGATGGGGGAGAGTCAACCAACGGAGGAGATATCGTTACCATTCAAAAATATAAAAATTTTGAGTTGATTGTTGATTTCAAAATCACTAAGGGAGCGAACAGCGGGATCAAATATTTTGTAGATACAGACTTGAATAAAGGAGAAGGTTCTTCTATCGGTTGTGAATTTCAGATTCTTGATGACGAAAACCATCCGGACGCTAAATTAGGCGTTGGAGGAAACCGTAAATTAGGTTCGTTATATGATTTGATTCCTGCGCCAACCAACAAGCCTTACCGTGGAGGAGCGTTCAATACTGCCCGGGTTGTTGTAAAAGGAAACCATGTAGAGCATTGGTTGAATGGAGTGAAAATAATCGAGTACGATCGCAATACTCAAATGTTCAACGCGTTGGTCGCTTACAGCAAATATAAAGTTTGGCCTAATTTTGGAAACGCGGAAACCGGATATATTCTTCTTCAAGATCATGGAGATGAAGTGTGGTTTCAAAATATAAAAATCAAAGAACTATAAATAAAAAACGGTAAAACGGGTAGGGTGTCTGATTTTAATTTTTAGACACCCTATTTATTTTTTAACTTTCTGTTTACATGCTGTTTCAACATATATATAAACAAATCGACATAGAAAAATCTATATTTTATATATGGTTCCAAGCCATGCATACACGCGTGGATATTGCCCTTTGTAATTTGCCTGAAACAGATTCATTACTTTTGTCCGAAAAGATTTATAACGAAATTAAACGAATAGAGAAATTAGCAAACCATTTTGATTCGAAAAGTGAAATAAGCAAGGTAAACTCTACCGCGGCACAAATTCCGGTTGAAATCAGTTCTGAATTATACTATATTATTTTAGGTTGCATCCGCTATAATAAAAAAACGAAAGGAGCATTTGATATTACTGTTAATTCGAAAAATAATTACCGGGGAGGTATTCAAGACATTGTTCTTAATCAGGCAGGAAAAACTGTTTTTTTTAAGAATGAAAATGTTCAGATAGATTTATGCGGATATATAAAAGGGTACGCGCTAAGTAGTGCAAAGAAAATACTTATTGAAAATGGATGTTTCAATGCCTTGATTAGCATGGGGAATAGTTCCGTTTTTGCCTTAGGGAATCATCCGAATGGAAAAGGTTGGAAGATAAATCTTCCGGAAAAGGAAACTGAAACAGTAACTTTATTCAATCAATGCCTTACAACTTCCGGCAATACGGATGGACATATTCATATCGTTAATCCGAAAACGGGTCAACCTCCGGAATCAAAACAAGTAATATCTGTTGTAACAAGAAATGCTGTAGCCGGAGAAGTGTTATCTACCGCCTTGTGTGTTTCGAAATAATTACCTTGGCGCTTTTTTATAAAGATAAGCCGCGATAAGACTATACAAAATATTTGGAATCCAAACAGCTACAAATGGACTAACCATACCGGAAATCGCGAATGAAGATGTTATTTGCATAAACAAGATGTAAGAAAAACTGAGTAACAATCCCATTCCTAAGTTAAATCCCATTCCTCCTTTAACTTTTCTCGAAGACAAAGACGCGCCTATAATCGTTAAGATGAAAGCGGCAAACGACATGCAAAAACGCTTGTGAAATTCTATTTCAAACAATTGTATATTCCCAATGCCTCTTTCTTTCTGGCGGTTGATGTATTTATTCAGTTCAATAGTCGTCATTTGTTCGCAATCATCCGAAGAAATCAAGAAATCGGAAGGAATTACCCTCAATGTGGTATCTATTTTTTCTCCTTCAAGTATTTCTTCTTTCATTCCCACAAAATTACGAATCATATATTTGTTTATCGTCCAATGATAAGCCGAATCATATTGTATGCTGTTGGCTGTCAATCTCGAAACTAATTCTTTTCCTTTGAACCGGTCTAAAGAAAAACGGGACCCATTTTTAGTGTCTGCATTATAAGAGTCGAAATACGCGATTAATCCCGGTTCTATTTCAAACTGAATATTAGAAGCGTAATCTACTTTTTTATTTTTATAATATTTATTCAGGAAATCTATTCTTGTGATGTTAGCAGGCGGAATAACAAAACCATTGAGGAGAAAAGTCAATATAGCGATAAATCCCGCGGAAATCATATATGGCCTCATTAACCTTTTGAAATTTATACCGCTTGAAAGCATTGCTATAATTTCGGAATTATCAGCCAATTTCGAAGTGAAAAAAATAACCGTTATGAAAGTGAATAAAGAACTGAAAAGATTGGCGTAGTAGGGAATAAAATTCATGTAATAATCAAAAATGATAGCCTTTGCAGGAGCCGCGCTTTTAATGAAATAGTCGACTTTTTCATTAAAATCGAACATTACGGATACGGATATAATCAGAAGTATGGAAAAAATATACGTACCAAGAAATTTCTTGATAATATATATGTCTATTTTCTTCAATCCAACCATTTTAAATTATTTGCTATTTCTTAAAGATACAATTATAATCTGCTTTGTAACTTAACTACCATACTCGTTTTCCATAAACTAAAATCACCTTCAATGATGTGTTTCCTGGCCTCTTTAACTAACCACAGATAAAAAGCCAAATTATGAATAGACGCTATTTGCAACGCCAATATTTCATCAACCTTGAATAAATGACGAAGATATGCTTTTGAATATAAATTATCAACAACAGAAGCTCCGTTTTCTTCCAATGGAGAAAAATCGTACTCCCATTTTTGATTACGCATATTCATAATTCCTTCTTTGGTAAATATTTGTCCGTTACGTCCGTTTCGGGTTGGCATAATACAGTCAAACATATCCACACCTCTTTCTATCGCTTCCAATAAATTAGCGGGAGTTCCTACTCCCATCAGATACCTGGGTTTGTCTTTGGGTAGAATCGCGTTGACAACCTCAATCATTTCATACATTTTTTCGGTTGGTTCTCCTACAGCCAATCCTCCGATAGCGTTTCCCGCCGCGTTTTTTGATGCTACATTTTCCGCCGCTTTTATCCTCAATTCGGGATATACACAACCTTGGACAATTGGGAATAAAGCTTGATTATAACCATATTTACATTCGGTTTCATTGAATCTGCGGATACAACGGTCTAACCAACGTTCAGTCAATTCCAAAGAACGTTTCGCGTAATTGTAATCGGCATCACCCGGAGTACATTCATCGAATGCCATAATGATGTCGGCGCCAATGCTCCGTTGTATATCCATCACATTTTCAGGAGTAAACAAATGCTTGGAGCCATCGATATGGGAACGGAATTCTGCGCCTTCTTCCTTTAATTTCCTGTTTTCAGATAAGGAAAAAACCTGAAATCCGCCACTATCCGTCAATATTGGTTTGTTCCATCCGTTGAATTTGTGTAATCCTCCGGCTTTCTCCAATACATCGATTCCGGGGCGAAGATATAAATGATATGTATTACCTAAAATAATTTCAGCTTTTATATCTTCTTGAAGTTCAGTAAAATGTACCGCTTTTACAGTGCCTTGCGTGCCCACCGGCATGAAAATAGGGGTTTCGATTTTACCATGGTCGGTAATGATTAATCCCGCGCGGGCATTCGATTTTGTATCTGTATATTGGAGATTAAAATTCATTTTCAAAAATTTGAGCAAAGGTAAGTTTTTTTTTGTACATTTGCGCCAATCGCGTAAATATCAAAAGTTGAATTAAATCGTAATATAAACAACTTGCGTGGTGAGTTTATAAATGGAAAGATATTTTGAAATACCATACGAATTTGATAAAACTACCGTCTTAAGTAGTATCAATTCAATTGTTTCCAATAGAAAAAAAGGATACGTATGCGTTGCTGACGGAGTTACTTTGTCAATGTCTCAAAGCCATTCATTGTTACGGACAATATTGAATGGGGCATCCATTGTTACTTGTGATAGCGGTTGGGTTCCGATTTTCCTTCGTTTCATTTATAAAATACAAAGAAAACAATATTCAGGGAGCGAGCTTTTTTCTGATGTTTTGCATCAAAAAAAGTATAAAATGATGTTTCTTGGAACATCCAACGCTATCTTGAAACCACTGAGGGAAAATATATCCAAAATAGATCCTAAAATATTGGATATGCAATTTATTTCTCTTCCATTCAGACCTGTAGAAGATTTTGATTATGAAGATATCGCGTATGTTATTAATGTAGAAAATCCGGACATTATTTGGGTTGCTTTAGGAATGCCAAAGCAAGAGATTTTCATTTACAACTTAATCCCTTTTCTCAATCGGGGCGTTTGTATAGGAGTTGGTGCCGCGTTTAAATTTTTTTCAGGTTTATCAGGCCATCGAAGAGCCCCTAAATGGATGATTAAGTGTAAGATAGAATGGGTTCACAGAATATTTAGCGAACCCAGAAAACAAATCGCTCGTTGTTGGCTTATAATTAATACTTTACCGAAACTTCTTTATAAAGAATATAAAATAAAACAGGAAAGAAATGTATAGCGACGAGAAAATGTTGCTGGCTTTTGTTTCCAGCTTGATAATATCTTTATTCGCTACAAGCCGGGTTATTGGATTTTCTAATAGGACCGGTATTGTTGATAATCCATCGGAAAGCAGAAAAGTACATAAGACAAAAATCCCTAACATGGGTGGTGTTTGTATTTTTATCGCGTCTATGTTTACTTATTTTGCTTTTAGCGATTATGAAAATGTTCCCCGTCCCGACAAGCTATTTTCCATCACCATTTTATTATTTTTCATCGGATTAAAAGACGATATCGAGCCTGTAGCCGCGTGGCGAAGATTTATATATGAATTTTTGTGCGCCTTTTTCATTATCTATATTACAGATATACGTATTCCGAGAATGTATGGTATTTTTTATATTGACGAATTACCATATTGGGGAAGTTTCGCGTTAACGTCGGTTTTTATTGTCGCTTGTATCAACGCTTACAATATGATTGATGGTATTGATGGATTGTTAGGTTCTTTATCATTATTCGGAACATTTATTTTCGCGATGATGTTTTATGACATCGGGGAATATTTGTGGACA
Source organism: Bacteroidales bacterium (assembly GCA_031553755.1). Lineage (GTDB taxonomy): Bacteria > Bacteroidota > Bacteroidia > Bacteroidales > Azobacteroidaceae > JAIRVZ01. The sequence goes on from JAVBKZ010000034.1 coordinate 35,577, forward strand.
TTGTTGTGTGTGTGTTTAGCCGGAGGATTGATAGGATTTCTCGTATTCAATTGGCAGCCGGCTAAAATTTTCATGGGGAATGGGGGTTCTATGTTTATGGGAACAATCTTTGCCTGTATTTCTCTACGCATGATGCAATTAGATCATATTGATGGTTCTTTTTTCACCATAACGATGCCGCAAACTATCACATTAGGAATTATCGCGATTCCGATTTTTGATATGCTTTCTGTTTTTGTTACACGTCTATTAAACGGAACTTCTCCATTCAAAGCTGATAACAGGCATATTCACCACCGTTTATTAGCGATGGGTTTGCAACACAAACAAGCTGTTGTATTGCTCATTTTTTACAATATACTAATTGTATTATTTGCCTATTTCATTCAGGAAACAGGAGCGTTGAAATCTATTTTATTTACATTGGGATTCTGTCTTTTCTTAGAATTGATGTTAGTATTTGTAAACAAGTTAGTTATTACAAAGAAATAAAAATATGTTTTTAAACATAAAAAATTCTTTTTTCTCTAAAAAATATTTACCTTTGCACTGAATTTTTACGCACAATTTCTTTGTAGGAATGAAATTCCTCATTGTTTAATCAAAAAAAGTTAGGAAATGAAAGAAAAAATCGGAAGTAATGCAGGTCTTGTTTGGAATGCATTGGTAGGACAAGGAGAAGTAAGCCTTAAGGATGTCAAAAAAACGACAAAGTTGGCTGAAAAAGATTTGTATGCGGCTCTTGGTTGGTTGGCTCGTGAAGAAAAAATCAATGTAAGAGAAGAGGAAAAAGAAGTTTTTGTTTCTATTGTTTAATGTAGAAACATTCTTTAATAGGAGAAAAAAACGAGGCTATTCTTTTGAATAGCCTCGTTTTTTTGTTAACCCTGATTTAGGGTAATGGATGAGAATAAATGTATTTTTGAGAGTTTTCACCATTTGGGTTCAACAACAACCCTTCCTCCATCATCGGTTGTATGTTCTTCCAACGAATTTTCTTTGGATTGGATGCAGATGTAAACCATTGCTTCGTCCGATGTGTTGCATAGGCTTCTTTTTCCTGCGGGAGCAACACGAATGACGCTTCCTTCTGCAATGGGAAAGCAATCGTCATCAACCTGATAATACCCGGAACCTTTTAGGATAATGTAAGTTTCTTCGTCTTTATTATGAATATGGAAATAACCCAATTCCGACTGGGGCGGTAATGTGGTGAATGAGATTTCAGAGCTTGTTGCTTTTGTCGCTTCCTTAACAAAAACCTTTCCGGTAACCTCTTTTCCTGTTTTCGGATGAATAAATGAATAATCCGTCAATTTATCTAAGCTACCGACATTGACTGCAGTATAGTTTTTGTTTTCCGAAATGATTTTTATTTGTTTCATTGAATTATGTTATTGATTTTGCATACAAAAATACGATTTTAGCCAACATCAAATACTTTTTTTGATATGTTTCGTCTTTTTGACATTACGGTTATTCTTATGAATAGAATTTATCTTGTTCCCATTTTGCCGGATTATTTTGAATATAATCGATAATTCGTTGATGTTCTGCATCATTTCTGATGATGTGGTCGTGGAAACGAGATTGCCAGATTATGGCGTGTGGTGTATTGCAAAATATGTTGATTTGTTTGGTTGCAGATGATTTAAATCCTGCAACAAATGATGAAATGGATTTTGGGGAACGTTGCGGTTGTAGGGACGCACGGCCGTGCGTTTCTATCGGTTTTCCGATATTGTAATCAGACGCACGGCCGTGCGTCCCTACGGGGTTATTAATCCGCAAAATGGCGTGAATATGATTTGGCATAATTACAAATATATCACAGGATAATTCGGCACGAATTTCAAACGATTTATTCCATTCGTTATTTACAATTTTCCCAATGGATGACAATTGCATGATACCATTTTCAATATTTCCCAAAATGCAAGTACGGTTGGCCGTACAAATGGTAATGAAATAACATCCATTTGCAGAATAATCCCACCATTGCGCACGTGCCGACGGAATACGGTATTTGTTTTGATATTTTTCCTGATGGTTGGTCATTTTAATAGCTTGCGATTTTCTACTTCTTGTAGGATTTTCATTTGTTGAATAACGATTTGGTTCAGTTTGATCCATTTTTTTGTCAAAACAAAACTATTTAATCCTGCTTCATTTTATAAATCGGAATAGAAAAGTATCTGGATTTTGCAAATGAACTGCAAGTTCAAATTTTTCAGGGAACGCAGTGATTGCAGGATATAAATACCTGTAAGTTGAAGAATAACCTAATTGTTCCAGTACCACAAAATCGACATTTGAATCAATCATATTTTGTATGACTTCTTTTGGTTCTAAAGAGTATAAATAATTGGTTGCCACGCAATTGGAATAATAACTGAACATTGATGGCTTACGACAACAGACTATAATATCCGTATTTACAGGAGCATTTTTTTTCTTTGATTGATTAAAACTTTGCGCTAAAGCAAAATAATTTTTATACGCTGGTGGATATGGACTTTTAGCTATTTGATGTTGTTGCTCTAATGGTTTCCATAAAAAGAATGCGAGTGCCAGAAAACTATATGGCAGAAATTTATATGATTTTTGAAACGATTTGATTTTCTGGCATAAACACAAAATACCCCAAAAGAAAGTAAATAAAATGAAAGGAGCTAACGGATGAACATACCTTGCTCCGTTTCCTCCATGCCACAACATGAATGTTCCGATATTGCCTAAAATGTACAAAATGAATAAATAACGGAATTTGCCTAAATTCCATGCTCCGTAAAAAATGAAAACCAACAGGATAATTGAAAAAAGAATGTTTCCAAAACTTGAAGGGGTATTATAATCAATGGTTATAAAAGGGAACATTACTTCCTGAAAACCTTTGATGACGGTTTCATTGAAATTATCTATTAATTTTTGAAAAAATTCACCGAACGTACTGATACTTCCTTCTTCTGGACGCCAGGGATTGACAGTCATCATTGTCCCCATATAACGGCCTTCAATTCCCAATATTTTGTTTCTGATTATCCAAGGTAGATAGAGTATAAAAAATGAAACAATATATGCCATTGACAATTTCCATTGTTTTTTTATTAAATAGTATAAGAAGATAGTAATCAATAACGCAAGGGCTATAGAACGGATATAATAAGCAATTGTGGCGGATATAACCATCAGGTAAAAATAGGGAGAACGCCAAAAATCTTTTCGTTCGTCTAATTTGTATATTCCCCAAAAAGCCAAACAAGAAAAGAAGAGGTAGGGAAGCTCCGACATCACCATACTCGCGAAAGACAATAATCCGTTGTTTAACAGAATGAGGACTCCGATGGAAAAAGCGAAAGCCGCATTTTTTGTAATCCCTTTTATCCAATAAGCCAATAAGCATACAGAAGTAAGCATAAAAATGCCATTCAAAATTTTGAAAAAAACAACACTGTTGATTTTTAGAAACATAAATACACTTAACAGCATAGAATAACCCGGAGGGAAATGGCTGGACGGAAGAGCGCCCGGAGAATAAATATCTGTATATCCCAAACCTTGGGCAATACTTTTAGCTAAAAGCAGGTAACTGAAATTATCTCCGTTTAAGTCTAATTTTTCATTGAAAATGTAGCTGTATGAAATAAGAAATACGATAGAAAATCCAAGTAATATAAAAAGATTCGTTTTTATTTTATTCATGTATATTATGTTGTTTATTATCAACAAAGTTAAAATAATTTACTTTTTAATAATCCCCATTTGCAAAGACGATATACTAATGAAACACGTAGTACGCCAAGTCCGTATATGGCGCTTCTTCGTAGATTAATGGAAGATGCTTCAGGAAAATATTTTGTAGGACATGAGATTTCTCCTATTGTGTAGTTTTTATAGAAAATCTGGGCCAACATTTCATTGTCAAAAACGAAGTCGTCAGAATTTTTTTCAAAATTGATAGCTTTGATTACATCAATGGAAAAAGCCCGGTATCCGGTATGATATTCCGATAATTTTTTGTTCAGCAAAATATTTTCAGTCAAGGTAAGAATCCGGTTCGCGATATATTTAACAAGTGGCATTCCTCCAGATAAAGCTCCGTTCCCAAGTATCCTGGAACCCAAAACTACGGGATAAAGTCCGTTTGAGATAAGGTAAACCATTGAAGGAATTAATTGGGGAGTATATTGATAATCGGGGTGTAACATGATAACAATATCAGCTCCTATTTCAATCGCTTTTTTGTAGCATGTTTTTTGGTTTCCGCCATAACCTTTATTATTTTCGTGCCGGATGATATGTTGGATACCCAAGCGTTTAGCTTCCTCAACAGTGTCGTCCTTACTACAATCATCGGTCAATATAATTTCGTCTACAATGTCTGCCGGTATTTCTTTGCAAGTCCTTCCCAATGTTTTGGCCGCATTATACGCCGGCATCACTACTACTACTTTTTTCCCATTTATCATGTTATACGATATTTTTTTGATATTTATGGATATTTTCCCCGCGTTATTTTTTGGTATTTATAGATATTTTCTTTGCAATATTTTTTGATATTTATAGATATTTGCTCCGCTTTATTTTTTAATATCAATAATATCCATGATTATCAATTAATATCCATTAATACATTTAAAACAACTTTAAAATTCTTTCGATCCCTTGTCTCAATATATCAATGTCTTCTTTTGTATTGTAAAAAGCTAAAGAAACCCGCGCCGTTCCTTCAACACCCAGTATTTTCATTAAAGGTTGGGCACAATGGTGTCCTGTGCGGATAGCAATTCCCAAGCGGTCGAGCAATACTCCTAAATCATAATGGTGGATATTTCCCACGGCAAAAGAAATAACGCTACTTTTGTAGGATGAATTCCCAAAAATACGTATACCTTCGATTTGCGTTAATTGATTAGTCGCGTAACGCAATAATTCTTCTTCGTACGTTTTGATGTTATCTAATCCTAAAGCGGTAATGTATAGTAAAGCTTCTCCTAATGCTGTAGAGCCAACATAGTCGGGTGTTCCTGCTTCAAATTTGAATGGCAATTCGTTGAATGTTGTTTTTTCGAATGAAACTGTCTCTATCATTTCACCGCCACCTTGGTAAGGAGGAAGTTTATCCAACATGTTTTCTTTGCCGTATAAAACGCCGATTCCGGTAGGCCCGTATATTTTATGGGAAGAAAAAACCAAGAAATCGCAATCCAATTCCTGCACATCAACAGGAATATGTTGAACCGATTGAGCCGCGTCAATCAAAACCGGAATATTTTGAGAATGAGCGATTTCAATAATTTTCTTTATTGGATTGATTGTACCTAATACATTTGAAACATGAGTAATTGAGATTAATTTTGTTTTAGGAGAAATCAGTTTATTCAATTCATCTAAATTCAATTCTCCATTTTCATCTAAGGGAATGATCTTCAGTTTAATGCCCGAAATTTCTTCCTGTAATTGCCAGGGGACGATATTAGAATGGTGTTCCATTCCGGAAATAATTATTTCGTCTCCCGGTTTACAAAAGGCTCGGCAAAAACTTGATGCTACCAGATTGATGGCTTCGGTGGTTCCTCTTGTGAAAATGATTTCGTTAGAAGAACGAGCTTTGATAAACTGTTGTACTATTTTTCGGGCGTTTTCGTGTGCGCCAGTAGCTTCTTGGCTTAAAAAGTGTACACCGCGATGTATATTCGCGTTGATAGTTGAGTAAACCTCTTCAATTTTTTTGATAACTCTCCACGGCTTTTGGGTAGTGGCTGCGTTATCAAGGTAAACCAATGGCATATTATAAACTTCTCGCTTGAGGATTGGGAAATCGGCCCGAATATTTTGTATATCGAATGGATTATTCATTACAGAACACATACTTTAATAGATATTTTTTAAACGTCAAAGGTATTCATTTTGTTATAAAACAACAAACTGCTTTTTAAAGGAATAAGAATTGCTTAACAATTAATTAGCCGGATAATTTTTTCACGTTCTCCGACAACCCAAACAACATCATTTTCCATAAATTCGAAATCAATATCGGGATTCATAACCGAGGTTTCATTTCGTTCGACACCGACAACTAAACATCCGAAAACGCTCCTGATGCCTGAGTTTTGAATAGTTTTACCAATTAAGCCGGAACCCGATTCTATTTGGATTTGTTCGATATTTACATCGGGTGTTTGTTGTTCTTCTTCCGTTTTCTTTTGCAGGTATTTTTTGCTTTTTTCTTCGATATATCGTTGGAAAATAAGCATTTGTTTGTCATTTCCTAATACGATAATATGGTCGTAAGGATATATCCTTTCATCTCCTCCGGGAATATTGATGCGTTTTTCTCCACGAATTATTTTGACAACATTTACACCGCAACGTTGCCTGAAATTTAATTCTTTCAATGTGTTTCCTACAATAGAATAATGGGGTTTTACTTCAAAGTCGGATAAGTGTAAGTCTCTATCTAATAAATGATTAACTAATTTCTTTTTTACTGGAGCGTGTAATTCTTGATATTGTTGACGCGCATGTAAATTTTTCTTGAAACGTCTTTCCATTAAAATAGATTGTTTTTTCAATTGTTTGGAATACAAAAAGAAAAAAACGATAATTGTCGCGATAGGAACCGCTATGATCCAGTTTGCATTGAAAAGTTTATAGAGTATTCCTGTGATTATCAACATACAAATAATCATTCTGATAATGATTAAAAAAATCAATGGTCCCCTGTTTATTTTGTTGCGGCTCCACAATTCTTCAAATTCTACCGAACGATTTTTCTTTGCCATGATTGCCCTTAAAAAAGGAGATATCAGTGAAATAATGATAAGGGCGCAGAATATTTTTCCCTGAATTCCATCTATGTGCGAAGTAACCAAAGGAACTAAATATTGAAAACACAAAAAGATTGTCGTTATTGTGAATATAAGATAGATAACGACCATCTTCGCAATGGCATTTAGCAATTTTTTCCAAGTACTTCCCAGATTTACAGGTCGTGCCGCAGAAGCGGTCTTATTCATTAATTTATGCCAGGATGAAGGCATTTTTTTCTCTACTAAACGATATGCCGGTTCCGAAAGTTTAATCAGATAAGGGGTAATGAATATTGTAACAACCGAAACCGAAACAATAATCGGATATAAAAAATCGCTGATCACATTCAACGATAAACCTAATCCCGCAATAATGAAAGAAAATTCACCGATTTGCGCCAGCGAAAATCCCGATTGCATGGCAACTTTCAGCGGTTGTCCGGCAAATAGAAGTCCAGTTGTTCCGAAAATAATTTGTCCGATAATTACAACAGAAGAAATAACAATGATCGGAAGAATATAATTTCCTAAAACCGGAATGTCAATCATGATTCCTACGGAAACGAAAAATATTGCTCCAAAAAGGTTTTTGACCGGTTGTACCAAATGCTCTATTCTTTCCGCGTCCATTGTCTCCGCTAAAATAGAACCCATAACAAAGGCTCCTAAAGCTGACGAAAATCCGGCTTTTGTCGCTAACATCACCATGCAAAGGCACAGGCCGAGAGATACGACTAATAAAGTTTCGTCATTCAGGAAACGTTTTGCTTTTTTCAGGAAAGTAGGAATCAGGAAAATTCCCGTTACAAACCAGAAAAGTAAAAATGCCAATAACTTAAATATGCTTGTCAACATTTCGGTTCCTTCAAAGTGTTTACTGACCGCTAACGTGGATAACAAAACCATCAATACGACAGCGAACAAATCTTCTACAATTAAAATTCCCAATACGATTCCGGAAAAACGTTGATTGCGTAATCCCATGTCATCGAATACTTTAATGATAATCATTGTTGAAGACATGCAGAGCATTCCTCCCAAAAAAAGACTGTTCATGTGCGACCATCCGAGACTTATCCCGGTTACATATCCGAGCGACATCATGGATATGACAATAGTCGTTGTCGCGATAATCGCTGTTACGCCCACATGAATCAATTTTTTGAAACTGAAATCCAATCCCAACGCGAAAAGCAGGAAGATAATGCCTATATCGGCCCAAGTCCGCACATTGGCGGTGTCTGTTACGGTAGGAATAAATTTGACATAAGGTCCGGCAATCAATCCGGCTACAATATATCCTAAAACAACAGGTTGCTTCAAGCGTTTGAACAAGATTGATATGATACTTGCGGAAATCAAAATCAAAGCAAGATCGGATATCAAAGTAGGAAGGTGCTGCATTTAGTTAAAATATAAAGAAAAAGCTTTTTCTTCAAATTTATTTTATTTTCAGCAAAGTTAAAATAATTTTATTAAGGCTAAGTATGCTATTCTAAAATTTTAATTTAATTACCGCCGGTAAGTGTTAAAAATTCGCCATTTTCTCCTCTGTAAATAAAAATATAACTTAAGTTTGGGGTTTTATCCGCGAGAGCCTTTGCTTTTTCCATGCCCATTGCCATAAATGCGGTTGCGAAGGCATCGGCGGTAATACATTCGGGAAAAAGTACGGTCGCGCTCAATAAATTAGATTCGGAAGGATAACCGGTTAGCGGATTAATCGTATGCGCGTATTTTTTTCCATTTTTGATATAGTAATTTCTTGAATTTCCCGATGTGGCCAACGCGCCTTGCCTGAGTTCTATTATTTTTTGATTCTCCTGATCAGTTCCGGTGTTATCATCAATAGGTTTTGTAATTCCTATTTTCCAATATTTTCCGTTTGGATTAACTCCTGAAGCTCTGATTTCGCCTCCTATTTCCACCATATAATCATTGATTCCATACATTTCCAAGAGTTCGGCAATAACATCCACAGCGTAACCTTTGGCGATAGAAGAAGCGTTGAGTTGTAAACGAGGATCTGATTTTATAACTTTTCGTCCTTCCAGATTTATTTTAGTATATCCGACAAATTGTTTGACACTGTCAATTAACTGCGGAGTGGGTTCTTTCATTTTTTCATAACCAAACCCCCATAGGTTGACCAATGGAGCTACGGTTATGTCGTACATGCCGTCTGTTGCCCGAGCTATGGTTTGCGCTTGATTAAAGACCGTAATAAACCAATCGTCTACTTCTACCGGAATATTATTATTGACTTTATAAATAATCGAATTTTTATTAAACGGATTAAGGGAAAGATCAAAACTGTCTAATCTCGCGGAAATTTCTTTATCCAATGACCTGTTGAACTTATATTTAAAATTAGCGGTCGTATTGAATATGTTGACTTGCGTATGGAAATACTCCGTTTTTAATTCGGAAGAACAAGATACAAGCAAAGGAATAGTGCTAAGAAAAAGTGCTAATATCAAAGATATCTTTCTCATAAATAAATCATTTTATTGTGTGTATTCTACTTTTATCTCTAATGCCGCGACAAAATTACACAGGATTGTCTGAATTATAAAATAATTAAGAAAATTTATGCCTCTTTTCTTGTGTTTTATACATCTGGGACAATCAATTTTTTATCAATCCTAAAAAAACATTTTTCTATTTAACAAAATATACCTCTGTTATTTTGTTCCTTAACAGAAGAACTTTTATTTTTGCACCCGATTTAATATTTCCTCCTTATGAAGAAAAAAGATACACTTTGGATTGTTATAATTCTTATTTTATTGATGGCTGTTGGAATTGGCGTTTATTATATATTGCGTCAGCAAAATCAAATAGAAGATATGGCGGTTCAGTTTGACTTGGATAAAGAAGAATTGGCTGATGAATATAACGAACTTTCACTCCAGTATGAAGGATACAAATTTTCTGTGAATAATGATTCTTTGGTTGCTAAATTAGAAACCGAACAAATGAAAGTGCAACGTTTGATGGAAGAACTTCGTACCGTCAAATCTACTAATGCAAAGCGCATCGGAGAATTGAAAAGAGAATTAGAAACGTTGAAAACAATCATGCGTGGTTACGTACAGCAAATTGATTCTTTGAACCGCTTAAATCAAAAATTGACAAAAGAAAAAGAAGAAGTTACCCAGAAATACCAACAAGCGACCGCTACAGTTTCCCAACTTTCGAAAGAAAAAGAAACTTTGTCCGAACGGGTCAATTTAGCTTCCAAATTAGATGCTTCGGGTATTTCGGTAACAGGAATCAATAAGAAAAATAAACCGACAGATCAAATCAGTAAGATGGAACAAATTGCTGTCAATTTCAAGATTAATAAAAACATAACTGCTCCGACAGGAGATAAAACTATTTATATCCGAATTAAAAAGCCCGATGATGACGTGTTGGTAAAAAACCGTTCGGATGTATTCCGCTACGAAAATAAGGATATCAACTATTCGGCTAAGCGAACCATTGAATACGATGGAGAGGAAGTTCCGGTTTCAATTTACTGGAAAATTGAGGAGTTCCTTTCTCCCGGAACCTATCGTGTTGACATTTTTGCTGATGGTAACCTTGTCGGTTCGCAATCATTCAAACTTGAAAAATAATCTTATCCTGATTATTTTTTCCAAAATCCCGGAGTGAAAAGAATCAATACGGTAAGAATTTCTAAACGGCCGATTACCATTAAAAATGAGTAATACCATTTGGCAAAGTCTGTCATTCCTGAAAAATTACCCATCGGACCAAATTTCCCCAAAGCGGGGCCGACATTTCCTAATCCGGAAATTGATACACCCCACGATTCTTCGAAGGTTAATCCTGTCGCGGTAAATACCAATAGGCTTATTAAAATAATGGTTATGTATAGGAACGAAAATGCTAAAATACGTTGAACAACATCAATAGAAACAACATTGCCGTTTATACGCACCGGTAAAATGGCTTTAGGGTGAATTTGTTTGGTAAATTCGTTGAATGTGTTTTTTGAAAGGACAACGAATCGAATAGTTTTTAATCCACCACTCGTAGACCCCCCGCATCCGCATATTAACATCAAAAGGGTTAAGGTTACTTTCAAGAAGTCTCCCCAAAGATTAAAATCCGCGGTAGCGAATCCTGTAGTGGATATCATGGATGAAACTTGAAAAAAAGAATACCTGACGGATTGAGAAAGTTCGTTTTCCGTTCCGTTATAGAGAAGCCCGTAAGTAATTATTATTGTAGCGATGGCTACGATTGACAAAAACCAACGGAATTCTTCATCGCCATATATTTTTTTGAATCTTTTTTTGATCAGGAAATACCAAAGAGTGAAATTTGTCGCTCCGATTAACATGAAAATAGAAAGGATGTAGTCTATTCGCGCGGAATCCCAATAAGAAATTCCTTGATTTTTGGTAGAATATCCACCGGTAGACATGGTTGCAAAGGCATGACAACATGAATCAAAAACATCCATTCCCGCGATTTTCAACAGTAAGATTAAGATTAATGTAAATCCTAAATAAATACCCCAAAGTCTTTTCGCGATTTGACCAACTTTCGGACGAAATTTGTCATGACTTATGCCGGTCGTTTCATCATCAAATAACAGGGAAGATCCTCCTCCCGCGACTAAAGGTAAAAATGCCAATACAAAAACAATCATTCCCAATCCTCCCATCCATTGGGTCAGGCTACGCCAGAATAAAAGACCTTTAGGCATTGCTTCTACATTGGTGAGGATTGAAGACCCTGTGGTTGTTAGTCCCGACGTGGTTTCAAAAAAAGCATCGGTTACGGATGGAATACTACCCGAAATGTAGAATGGCAACATTCCGAAAACAGAGAAAGATATCCACGAAAGCGTTACGATTAATATGCTGTCTTTTCGTCCGATACTTTTTAATTTTGTTTTGCCTCCGGAAATAAACAAAAAAATAGAAGCAATCAAGGTAATACCTGCGCTTATCCAAATATCGGAAACGCAACTTTCTTTATAATGAAGGGATACACATCCTGAAATGAAAATTAAAAATGCTTCCAGAAACAATATAAATCCTAATTCCTTAGAGATTAATTTATAATGAATGTCGAGGCCTTTCATGTTCTTTTAATTGAAAAAATCTTCGATTTTACGCATTGCCGTATCTAAACAGAAAACGACCACTTTATCCTGAGCCTGTATTTGGGTTTCTCCGTTGATGATTTGAGGAACTCCGTTACGAATTAGACCTCCGAGAGTCATGTCTTTCGGTAAATTCAGGTCTTTCACCGGTTTTCTTGTGATCTTTGAATCAGGACGCGCTGTTAATTCAGCGACATCTGCTTGTGCGAAAGTAAGGCATTTGACGTTTGAAACATCGGCATCCAACAAAAACTGATAAATATGACTTGCCGCTATTAGCTTTTTGTTGATAACGGTTCCGATGTCTAATTTTTCGGCTAAAGGTATGTAATCGATGTTTTCTACTTTCGCTACGGTTTTAGGAACCCCCATTGTTTTAGCCGCCAAACAAGCGAGAATATTGGTTTCCGAATTTTCTGTTAACGATATAAACGCGTCGCAACCTTGTACATTTTCTTGTATGAGTAATTCTGTATCCCTTCCGTCTCCGTTGATAATCATCGTATTTCCGGGTACAATTTCTGCCAGTTTATAACTTTTGTCCTTGTTGAGTTCTATGATTTTTATGCGAATGTTAGACGGAAGATACTGGGCGAGTTTTATCGCGATCCGGCTTCCTCCCATGATTACCACTTTATGTATCTGAATACCGGCTTTGCCTGTTTGTTTTTTTACTACATCGATATGTTCTTTTAAAGTTGTAAAAAATAAAATATCTCCGGCTAAGAGTTGATCATTTCCTCTTGGAATAATTGTTTCCGTTCCTCGTTTGATAGCTACGACGTGATAAATTTTTTCGTCTTTTGATAAATCGTAAAGGAATTTATTGACTATCGGAGCGTTTTCCCTTACTTTCACTCCGATAAGAATCAAAGCTCCATCGCAAAGTTCCCACCATTGCCTTACCCAAGGTCTTTTAAGCGCGCTTACAATTTCTTGAGCCGCAAGCATTTCGGGGTAAATCAAAGAATCAACTCCTAAATTCTGAAAAAATTCTTTGTTTTTAGGAAGTAAATATTCATAATTATTGATTCGGGCAAATGTTTTAATCGCTCCCAAGTTTGTGGCAAGCATACATGCCGTAATGTTTGTCGACTCTTCGGGAGTGACAGCGATAAACATGTCGGCTTTTTTGATTCCGGCATCTTCCAAATCTTTCAGAGAAGTAGGATTGCCTTGTATGGTCATCATTTCGAAATGATTTGAAAAATTTAATTTTTCTTCATCGGGATCCATTAAAACAATATCTTGATTTTCACTGGCAAGTAATTTCGACAAATGTGTGCCAACTTCCCCCGCTCCGGCAATAATTATTTTCATGCGTAAATAATTGAGAGTTGAAAATTGAGAATTGAGAATGAAAATACCATAAAATATTATTTGAAATTCAAACTGATTTTAGCTCCGTAAGTTGGTTCGATAGATCTAAAACCTCCGGTATTATATGACTGGAGATTGAAGTCGGGTTTTATTGATATCCGGGTATCTTTACCGATATTCCAACTCAACATATTCTGTTTGTTAATTTTATTGGCGCTTACGGGAGCGTCTATCACCGACCAAATATAATTACCCATATATACTAATGCGAATAACGTGAAAATAGGGCCGGTATCGCTGGCTCCGTTATATTTATTATGGTTATCGTAATAATCATCATCATCGTAAGGAATAGAAGCAGCCATTCCTACGAATGAACCAAGCCACAGTCCTGTCATCAAAGCTCCTTTCCTGTATTCTCCGTTGTAATATTGTCCACCTCCCGGTAATAAAAATGAAAACAGGAATGACAGTGCCGGTTCTTTCTTTCCTACAGAAGTCGCATTGCTTACTTGTGGTTTGGTGAATACTTCTTTTTCTCCATTAGAATATTTAATCATAAAAATATCGGAGATAGGCAATGTAAATAAAGGACCATCGTAAAACGAAATCTTTTTATATTTGACTTCGGTTTTACTAACTTCCTTGATTTCCACTTTAAGTTCTTCGCCGGTGTGTAACGTAATAATGTCTTGGGCAAAACTTTTACTTGTTAAAAGGCAGATTGACAGGCAAAAAAATGCCAATAAAATTCTTTTCATAAAAAATAGATTATTTAATTGTAAAACTTAATGATAGCTTTTTCAATACTTTCGACATCCATTCCGCAAAGTTTATATAATTCGGGAATAGAACCATGTTCGATAAATTTATCGGGAACCCCGATTCTTTTTATCTGGGGAGTATATCCGTTTTCATTCATAAATTCCATAACGGTAGAACCTAACCCTCCTTTTATTGTCCCATTTTCTACGGTAACAATGTATTTAAAGTTTTTCCCTACTTCGTGCAGGATATCCGTATCTATGGGTTTCAGGAAAACCATGTCGTAGTGGGCCGCGTTGATTCCTGATTCCGAAACTTTTTCGATGGCTTTTTTTGCGATATATCCGATAGGGCCGATGGAAAGAACCGCGATTTCTTTACCATCTTTTAGTTTTTTACCTTTTCCTACCGGGAGTACTTCGGGAGTATTTCTCCAGTCTTTTAATTCTCCTTTTCCTCTTGGATAACGGATTACGAATACGCCATTCCCTTTTTGAGTTCCGGTATACATCAGATTCCTCAAATCATGTTCATTGATAGGGGAGGAGATTGTAAGGTTAGGAATGCAATTCAGGTACGCCAAATCGAAAACGCCATGATGAGTCGCTCCGTCTTCACCCACTAAACCTCCACGGTCGAGACACAAAACCATATCTAATTTTTGCAAAGCCGCGTCATGGATTATTTGGTCGTACGCCCGTTGCATGAAAGATGAATAAATGTTGCAAAACGGTATCATTCCTTCTTTAGCCAATCCGGCGGAAAAGGTAACGGCATGTCCTTCCGCTATTCCGACATCGAATGTCCGGTTGGGAAATTCTTTCATCATGATGTTCATCGAACATCCGGTTGGCATGGCTGGCGTGATGCCAACGATTTTTTCGTTTCGTTTAGCTAATTCCACTAAAGTGTGCCCGAAAACATCCTGATAAAGTTGAGGCTCGTCTAACGAATTTTGAATAATTCGTTTTCCCGTTTCTTTATTGAATTTTCCGGGAGCGTGCCATTCGGTCGCGGCTTCTTCCGCGGGTTTATATCCTTTGCCCTTTTGGGTGATGATATGCAGCAATTTGGGGCCTTGCATATCTTTGATATCGTTTAATACTTTGACCAAACCTTCCACATCATTTCCGTCGACAGGCCCGAAGTAACGGATATTGAAACCTTCAAAAACATTCTGTTGCCCCGTAAGCAAGGCTTTCAGACTATTGTTGAATCGCAAAATCAAGCCTTTTCCTTGTTCCTGAATGACATTGTATTTACGTAAAAAACGATATAAATCGTATCTGATTTTATTGTAAGTCCGCGATGTTGTGATATTTACTAGATATTGGCTGATGCCTCCCACATTGTTGTCGATAGCCATGTGGTTGTCGTTGAGTACAATCAATAAATTATTCGGAGCGGAAGACGCGTTGTTTAATCCTTCAAATGCTAATCCTCCGGTCATTGAACCATCACCGATTACGGCTACCACTTTCCTGTCTTTTTCATCTTTTAATGAAGACGCGATCGCCATTCCCAAAGCCGCTGAAATAGAAACCGACGCGTGTCCGGCGACAAAAGAGTCGTATTCACTTTCAAAAGGATTCGGAAAGCCTGAAATTCCGCCTAATTGTCGAAGTGTATTGAATGTTTCTTTCCTTCCTGTCAGGATTTTATGAGCATAAGCTTGATGGCCGACATCCCAAACAATTTTATCATAAGGAGTATTTAATACATAATGCAGAGCTACGGCTAATTCTACGGTTCCCAAACTGGATGCGAAATGTCCAGGGATTTTTGATAAAGTTTCTATGATACAGTCTCTTAATTCTTCGCAAACCTGTTTCAATTGATTCGGTTTAAGATTACGAAGATCAGACGGATATTTTATTTTTTCGAGTAAATTATTATTCTTATTCTCTGACATGACAATTGAAAATAATTTGCAAAACTACATAATAAACCGGATATATAATGTAATTTTGTGTTGAAAATGAACTTTAGGACAGAAATAAAAATACCGGTATTTGATTTTAAAATTACTCATCAGGATAAATTGATGATGATTGGTTCTTGTTTTGTCGAAAATATCTCAAAAATGTTGATCTTGTCGGGTTTTAATGTTGACTTGAATCCATTTGGGATAACTTACAATCCGGCATCTGTCGCTAAAAATTTAAATACTTTATTAGAAGGCAAAAAATATACCAATCAAGATCTATTTGAATCCCAGGGATGTTTTCATAGTTATGATCATCACAGCCAATTTTCGGATTTTTCGTCTGGCGCATGTTTGAATAGAATCAATGAACGACTGGCAGAGTCTTCCGAAAATCTGAAACAGATTTCATTATTGATGGTTACGTTCGGAACAGCTTTCGCTTATTCATTGAAAGAAACCGGAAAAATTGTTTCTAATTGTCACAAACTACCTGAAAAAATATTTGAAAGAAACCGATTGAATGTAGAAGAAATTGTTTCCGAATGGGATGAATTAATTCTGAAATTAAACAGGATTAATCCGGAAATGAAAATCTTGTTCACGGTTAGTCCGATTCGGCACTGGAAAGATGGAGCTCACGAGAATCAACTCAGTAAATCAACTTTGCTTTTGGCAATCGATATGCTGATCAAAAAATATGCTTGCTGCTATTACTTTCCTTCATATGAAATTATGATGGATGATTTACGTGATTATCGTTATTATTCGGATGATATGGTACATCCTTCGAATGTGGCGATCGAATATATTTGGGAAAAATTTTCAGCATCTTTTTTTGATAAAAAAACATCAGGCTTGATAACTTCGTGGATAAAAATCCAGAGAAATCTGGAACATAAACCGTTTAATCCAAATTCGGAACAATATAAGGAATTGATAGAAAAAACGAAATTAGAAATGAATCGGTTGAAAAACATAATGAATGGAATATGAAACAGGTTTTATATATTGTGGCAGTTATTGTTTTGATGTATTTTGCTAATAAAGTGATGTCGAAAGTAAAAGATGATGTTCCTGAAGAAAAAAATATTCCGGATATGATTGAAGAAGAGGATATTGTGGAAATAAAAGCTCCGGATCAGGAAGAAAAATAACAGATGAATTTGTTTACCGGTCAACCCATCGGATGTTTAATTTGTTATATACTGTGAAATATTTTACCTTTGCGATGTATGAAAAACAAAGAAGACCAATATAAAGAATTCCAGGATTCGATAGAAAATATGAAAGGCCAGTTTCATGTGTTGGAGACAAGTGTCCCCGTTGAAAAACAGATGGAATATTTTCATTATTCGGAAAAAGTCAGGCATAGCACAAAGAATATCTCTATTGAAGATGCTATACAGACGTTAAATAATCCGGATTCTCTCGAAGATGACAAAAAGTTTTCAATGACTTTTTTGGCGGTTTCTGGTGATGTAAAAGCTTATCGAGCATTGGAAACCTATGCTAAAAATCCGGAAGAATTATTGAAAGATTGGTCGGGATTGTCACTCCTTCAAGCTAAAATTGTTTTGGAATCCGAATTTTCGGACGAAAAACAAATTTTTATTTCCACCGGATTAGGAGGAAAAGGTGATAATTTACGT
Source organism: Bacteroidales bacterium (assembly GCA_031553755.1). Classification (GTDB taxonomy): domain Bacteria; phylum Bacteroidota; class Bacteroidia; order Bacteroidales; family Azobacteroidaceae; genus JAIRVZ01. The sequence goes on from JAVBKZ010000034.1 coordinate 53,175, forward strand.
TTTTATTCTTTTTTTAAGTCCAAAGACTTAACTCCGTTTTCTTCATATCAAATTCAATTAATAGAAAAAGAAATTCCATTTTTTATACAAGAAAATCATGGGATCGTAGAAGAATTAAATATTGAAAGCAATTATTTTACAGTTGTTTTTCTTATCAATATCCGTTCAAATATTAAATTTATTCTGGAAAGCGCGTTGACGGAATGTAATCAATACGGGGATTTTATCAGCACAACTTTCATAATTACAAATGTGAAAAAATTCGATGAAGAGGATATCAAAAAGGAATTGGAAAAAAACGGATAAAAAGATTTTTTTTTTTGAATTAATTAAATATGGCATTGTTGGAGTTGTTAACACGCTTTTGACCTTATTCATCATTTGGGTAATGAGGAAATTCTTTCAAGCGCCTTTGGTTGTGGCGAACGCAACGGGATATACGATCGGGTTTGTCAATAGTTTCGTATTGAATCGGAAGTGGACTTTTTCCGGTCATAGCAATTGGAAAAAAGAATTTTTGAAATTTTTTACCGCTTTTTTTGTTTGTTATTTAATTCAACTTGGTTTTGTTTTGATACTCGAAAAATATACGGTTTTAAAAGAAGAATACATAACATTAATGGGAATGGTTGTTTACACAGGGATTAACTTTTTGTTAAATAAATATTATACTTTTAAGTAATTTCCGCAATCTCAAATTCACTATTCTCCAGTTATAACTTACCATTTACTATTCACATTATTTACAACTTTATATAGAATGAAATCTCTAAGTATTATTGTTCCATGTTATAATGAAGAAGAAGTTATTCGGCATACTTACGAACGGATTAAGAGTGTATTGAATAAAATGGATGATAAAAATTCGTCCATTATTTTTATTAATGACGGAAGTTCGGATAATACGATTGAGATACTGAAACAAATAGCTTTTGATGATGAAAAAATTACGGTAATAAATTTTTCACGTAATTTCGGACACCAGGCGGCTGTTACGGCTGGGATTAATTTTTGCAAGACGGATTTGGCCGTTATTATTGATGCCGATTTGCAAGATCCTCCGGAAGTCATTCCCGATATGATTGAAACGATGGAAAAAGAACAAGCCAACGTGGTTTATTGCGTAAGGAAATCGAGGAAAGGTGAGAGCAAATTTAAATTATGGTCGGCAAAAACGTTTTATAGAATGTTGAACCGTATGTCGGAAGTGAAATTTCCTTTAGATACAGGAGATTTCCGGTTGATAGATTCTCATATCATACAAGAATTTAATGGTTTGAAAGAACGGGGAAAATATATTCGCGGCCTTATTTCATGGATTGGATTCAAACAAGTTCCGTTTTTTTATGATAGGGACGCGCGTTTGGCGGGAGAAACGAAATATCCCTTGAAAAAAATGTTTTCTTTTGGTTCCAAAGCTTTGCTTTATTTTTCTAAAAAACCACTATTAATTGCTTCCGGATTAGGATTTGTCGCTGTTTTGATAGGATTGATTTTAGCTTGTTGGTACTTTTTCGGAAAATTATTCGGTTACACCAATGCCGAATCCGGATTTACCTCTATCATGATTATTGTCATATTTTTCGGAGGCGTACAATTGCTGACAATTGGCGTATTGGGGCAATATATCGGAATCCTTTTTGATGAAGTGAAAGAACGTCCGGAATATATTGTAAAAGAATTAATCAGTCGTTAGTAATCCAAGCTTTGTCGTGTACTTTAACTTTATTCTTACTGTAATATAAATCTTCTGTCAACGGAATGTCGATTTGATAGGTTTTAGACGATTTTTCCGAAATTTTTAAATCACGTTCGCGCAACCACGGATTGAATTCTTTCAATTGATAATAACTGATTTTATTTTCTTTGGCAAATGCGGCCAAATTAGGGATTTCGGATGAAACTTCCACTTTACGGGTACGAACAAACGGATATAAATCTTCTTTTTTCAGGATGATGCCATATTTATATGGATTTGAAAAGATTTCTTTAGCAGCCAAAATCCGGAACACATAACGCGAAGTTTCTTCTACTAATAACAAATCGAAAGCCGAACCTGCCATTTGTTCGCTTAATTCCGTGCTGATTCTTCGTGATCCGGCATTGTATGACGCTGCGGAAGTTGCCCAATTTCCATATTTATCGTATGATTCTTTTAGATACCTGCACGCGGCTTCCGTTGATTTTTCAACATGATAACGTTCATCGACCTGAGTGCCGACTTCCAAACCGTAGCGAGTTGCTGTTTCGGGCATAAATTGCCATACGCCAACAGCTTTAGCTATGGAAAGAGCACGAGGATTCAGGCTACTTTCTATTACTGCCAAGTATTTAAAATCATCGGGAATCCCATTTCGTTTTAATATAGGTTCGATAATGGGAAAATAACGGTTGGCCCGTTTGAATAATAACATTGTGGTTGAATGCATATAAACAAAACTGTTCATTTCCCTGTCGAATCGCTCGTGCATGTCAATCCTGTCTAAGGATATTTTTTCGCCACAAAACTCAACAGATTCCGGAACAGACATGGAATTGGCAAAAGAAATCGCTTCTATTTTTTGTTTTTCAACATCTTTTTCTGATTTTCCGGATATTAGGAAGAAAGCAAAAGCGCCAAGAATCAATAAACCGAAAATGATAGATATATTTTTGATACTTTTCATAAGTAATTGTTTAAATTTATAATTGAGAACAATTAAACCACATAAGGCACATAGAATACATAATATTTTAGGTTAAAAGAACAATGACTAAAATCTATCTTCTCCGTTCTATAAATCTTTATTCTCATAATTATTTTTATGTGCCTTATGTGGTTTAATTAAATTCTCCATATGTTTAACCGTAGAGTTCACTTTGCAAAAGTAGGTAACATTTGTAAAGCGTCAAAAAAAAGCTGCCTAATTTTTTAGACAGCTTTCAACTAAAATTACTTCTACAACACTATTTTCTTAAACTATGAACTTTGTAAATGGAGAATTGAGAGTGGAGAATTGAGAATTTTAATATCCTCTAAATATCTTAAAAACAATGAATATCGTAATATCAACCAATACCTATTAATATCTTATTATCAACCAATATCTATTAATATCTTCTTATTGTAGGATTGTAACCAAATTACCCATGAAGTGAGAAACTACCGCGTAACCGATAAGTAAAGACATAAAAGCGAAAACTTTGATTTGTCCGTTGATTCTTTTTTGATTTTCGTTGCTGTTGTTATTTGTTGAGTTCATGTTGTTTAATTTTTAATTGTTTGTGTGTTGTTTTAATTACAATGCAAATGTACGGTAGAATCTTGAACTCGAAGAAAAAAAGTTTTTAAACTGTATTTTTATTATTATTCGTTAACAAATTGGCTATTTTACCGCTTTTATTTTAATCAATTTTTTATAAAATTCAGAAAAAGAAAATAAAACGGCAGGTGAAAAAGATATCATCTTTTTCACCCATCCCGCCAAAGGTTGTTTTATTGGGAGAAGTTTTGTATATAATTATTGTATATATAATTTATGGATTTCCTAACTTTAAGGCGTCGGCACAACCATGCAACGCTCTGTCCATTTGTTATATTTCTTTATCAATTCATCTACTTTATCCGGATAAATTTCCGCCACATTCTTCAATTCTGTCCGGTCTGTTTTTAAATTGTATAATTCCCAAGCAGCATTTTTTTCTCCAGGACACACAATTTTCCATAAATCCGCTGTTATCAAAGCTTTTTCATTAAAATGCTCGAATCCGAGAAAATCACGGCCTTTTCTTTTGCCGGATTTGAATACCGGAGCCAGACTCAATCCTTCCATCGGTATAATTTCATTGTTATTATATATTTTCGGATAAGTGGTTTCCGCCAGATCTATACAGGTTGCCATAATATCCATCACATGCCCCATATCTTCCGTAATTTTTCCTTTGTTTTTTTTGATTCCTTTGGGCCAGTGAGCGATCATAGGAGTACAGATCCCACCTTCATACGCTTTGGCTTTCCAAAAACGGAAAGGTGCATTGGTAACATTGGCCCATACAGCTCCTAATGAAGCATAAGTAGTTTGTGGTCCCGGTAGCACTTCTTTTTCCTTCGGATAAACGATAGTCTCACCTGTACGGGTCATATCCGGACGATCATTTTTGCCTCCTTCGTAATATTGGCAATCTTCATTACTACAGCCATTATCCGACAAAAAAAGTATCAGCGTATTGTCTAATTGCCCGTTTTCTTCCAGAGCCATAAGTAATTGTCCGATCCCGTGGTCCATCCGATCGACCATTGCCGCGTGGACAGTCATAGCTCGGGCATCCCATTCTTTTGTTTCGTTTTCATTCCAAGGTTGCTTAAATTGTCGGGGAGAAAGGTAATCCGCTCGGTTACCAAATATTTTTTTATCCAGCATCTGTTGGTAACGGTTATCACGAATACTATCCCATCCTGCTTTATAGGTATCTTTATACTTCGCTATATCTTCCGGTAAAGCATGTAACGGCCAGTGTGGAGCCGTATAAGCCAAATACAAGAAAAATGGTTTTTCTGATTCGGCATATCTGTTCACATAAGATACTGCCGAATCGGAAAGAGCCTGTGTAAAGTAATAGTCTTTGGGAACTTCTTTTACAGGTTCTTCCCCATTCACTAAGCTAAAAGGATCAAAATAATCTACCACTCCATAGATAATCCCGTAAAAATCCTGAAACCCCCTGCGGGTCGGATAACTTTCTTTTCTGGCAAAATCTTCGTGATAAACCTGATGAGCCAGCCATTGCCTCTGATCCGGTTTCAATTGTGTTTCGGAAACATGCCATTTGCCGATCATTCCTGTCTGATACCCGGCATCTTTGAGTACTTCGGCAATCGTTACCGCGTTAGAGGATAATTCTCCCCGATAGCCGGGTAACTTGCTATCAAATGTCATCCTCCCGATTCCGGCCTGATGAGGATATAAGCCCGTCAGAAGAGAGGCCCGGGTCGGACAACTGCGGCTGGTATTGTAAAACCGGGAGAACCGGAGGCCATTATCAGCAAGACGGTCCAAATTCGGAGTCTGAATTTCTCCGCCATAACAGCCCATATCGGAATACCCCAAGTCATCAGCCAAAATAACAATAATATTGGGGCGGCCATCTTCTTTTGCCTGCGCCTGCAAAGCCATGGTCATTAAAAGACCGGCTGACGCGTTTTTAGTAAGTAATTTAACTTTCATCAATCTTATTTCATATTATTTGATATAAACTCCATTCCTTTACTCCATTGTTCCGGATAAATATAGTGGGCGGTTTCGGGAACTAATAAAAGTTCTTTGGGAGCAGTTATAACATTGTAAGCTGAAAACATGGTTGTTGGAGGACAAACCATATCGTTATAACCGAATGAATAAAATCCTGGAACTTTAACCAGCCGGGCAAAATTAACCACATCATAGTAAGCCATGGTTTTTATTTTTTGTTGTGTTACACAATCCGGTTCTTCAATTTTCTTCCGTAAATGAGGCCATCCTCCTACACCACCTTTCAGATAGCCACTCACTTCGCAAAGGGCAGGATGAATGGATACAAGCCCTGTTACCCTGTTATCTAAAGCAGCTGTAACAATTGACAAAGCTCCACCCTGACTTGCTCCAATAACATACATGTTTTTCCCGTCAAACTCTCCCATACTGAATATGTAATCGATAGCACGGACGCAGCCCATGTAAACTCTTTTGTAATATACAAGATTCCGGTCGTCCCAGTTCATATTGTGATAACGATCTAACGCCCCACGCGATAAATTGTCATAAATTTTCTTGTCCATTGTTACAGGAATACCATGTATGCCTATTTCCAGTGAAATATTTCCGTTTTCAGCATCATTGAGGTTTCCTCCATACGGACGGATTCCGGCTCCAGGCACCCGCAACAGGGCGGGATATTTTCCCGGTTTCTTCGGCACGCATAAAATTCCGTATATACGACTTCCTGACTGGTAGTTTTGAATACTCAATTCATAAACATTTACTTTCGAATTGCATTTTTCGGGCAACAAAGTGAGAATAGGATCAATTGGAATTGTAGCGTTCGCGGCCTTAGCCTCATCCCAAAAAGTAACAAAATCAGCCGGCATTTCGGTAGTAGGCGCTATTCCCCGGGTAGCAAATCCCGCAGTAGCCATACCTTCGTAATTCCGTCCGTCGTGTTTAATAAAAATACGACAACGGAGAAATCCCGGTACATTCATCGCTCCGGCTTTTATAGTAGCCTTACCGTTCTTCAATTCCAGATTGCCCGTCCGGAAAGGAGTCATCATATCATAAGATAATTCATAGCGGGCTTCGTCTATATTATCAAGTGGAACACTGTTTTTAGTCACGCTGACACTAAACTCCGCGTTTTCTTTCAGATTATAATTCCAGTCGGCCTTATCGGGAGCAACAGCTATTTTTACCAATTTTTCTCCGGGTTGAGCGAAGAGGATAGTTGAAAGAAAAGATAATAGAAATAAAACTTTAATTTTCATATATTATTAAATTAAGAATTTATAAATGAGATAAATAGTTCAGAATTCGTATTTATTCGAAGATATATCTTCCGGATTTGCTCCATAAAAATACAAGGCCCCATAGCTCCAGTTCGGAACAGTTATTCCCGGAAAATTAGGCCTGTCCATTGTCAGAAGTATATACCTGTATGGGTACCCTTCCGGAAGCGGAACCACACTTGCCCATACACGACCGGCAGGTTTCGGCCAGTGAGGTTGCAAACTGAGTTTCAATTCTCCAAGTTCATCCAAGTTAGGATAATTATGAATTCTCAGGTTTCCAAGTCCACCCATTAAGGCGTAATGCTTATTTCCAATTCTTTGAATGGAAGTTCCCGTGGAATTTATTTTTATAGGCGGCGCTACTATTGTAAATTTACCATTCCATTCGTCCGATTCGAAAGTCCGTGATGTAATGGTTCCATGAACGAAGGCGGAAGTAAGCAACTTCCATTTATTTACAGTTTCATCATAAAAAATACAGGGATCTTCGTTATGCCCATCAATGAAAGAGGTATCTACAAGTACGGCTTTCATCACAGAATATCCTTTTCTCGGATCTTTGGAAGAAGACGCGGTTATCAAACCGGTACCGGTTCTTCCTTCTTTGTGTGCGCTGCCGCCAAAATCGCAAACATACGCTCTCCATTCTTTGGCCTTCCGGTCGTAGAACAAATGGGAAGCATAATCATTTCTCAGTAAACCATCTCCATGATCGAATACTATCATGCCTTCAAATCTGATATCAAAAACGGATGGATCCAAACTTAAAATGCCTTGCGCCGATTGCGGAGTGTCAATGCCTCTGCAACTGAACGTAAACCATAATCTTCCATTCTCCATATAAGGACTTAAATCTTCGTGAGAGATCAGGCGTATATCGGCTTGCCCCATACCGGAAGAAAGAAAAGAACGGGCGCCTTTTATTACAACTTTTCCTTCGAGATTCGAGACTAAATTGAATGTACATTCTCCCGCGGTCTTGATATTCCTGAAATCAAGAATATCTCCGAAATGTTCTTTTACAGGTACATGACCAATGTATTGAGTTTTTCCATTTTGAGTAACAAATATACCCAATGTTCGTCCATACAACTGAACCCGCAGGGTAAAAGCTCCCTTTGGCAGTAAGTCTCCATATTTCAGTTCTTTTTTCAACTCATTCCCTTTGTATGTCCTGAAAAAAATCTCATTGCCTTGGGTGGATAATTTAGAAATCACCTGTATTCTGTCTCGTAATCCCATACGGGCAAGTTCAACACCTATTTCTGCGGATGTTTTTCCGGGAACATAAGAATCAACATCTACTTCATAAGTCGCGTAGGGGTTTATTCCTCCCATATAAATGCTTGCATTTCCCTTCCCTGCACTTGCATTGAGGATTAATTTTCCATTTTCGATTATGCCTTTGAAGTTTTCGTCCACTTTAGGTTTTTCATTTTCAGATACGGCAAAAGCGGGATGCATCGATTCAAACGCGACAATCTCCGATGGCACAAATTCGTTCAGGGTAATATTATTCGAAAAGATAAAACGCCTGACAGCCAATCTTTGAAATGACAGGTCTAACGGATTTACATCAGGTTTCTCAATAGTTTCTTCACCTACTGAAAGAGAAGTGAAACCTGATAATAAAGCTAAAAATAAAAAAAAGAATAAGCGTTTCATATTAAATAATTATTTGGCGCGAAGGCAATTTGGGTCGTCAGTCATCGACTATTGACAAAAAATAAAAAAATGGTGACTTTGAGCCTTCGTGACTATTAAAAATATTGTGAAAAATGTATTTTAAATACAAATATACAATTGTTTATCTGCTTACGATAAAAGGGGTAACATAAATACGATCGTTATTTTGCACGGACAGGAAATACATTCCGGGATTCAGTGCGTCGATCCGTATTTGATTGGATCCATCAGGAATATGATATGCCATTTTTTCTCCGGTAAGGGAATATATTGTCATTTCCCTGAAATTTTCCGGTGAATAATAAAGCACTTGGTTTGCCGGATTAGGAAATATCCTGAATGATTCGCTATTGGCCTTTTTCAACCCGGATGCTTGAAGTTCCACCGTTCCTTTTACAATGCCTCCATCGGTAGTATATGCTGTAATTTTCACATTTCCGGACTTGTGCCTGGTCAGTGTTCCATATTCAGAAACAGAAGCGATAGAAGGATCAGAACTTTCCCAGTACAAAGTTTGATTGGTAGCATTCAGTGGCAAAATCGCAGCTGTGAGTTTTACGGATTCTCCAACTGCACATATAACAGGTTCTACTGTAATGCTTTTCACAGACACACCACCGGTTTGGTAGTACAGCATTCCGTTGTATATAGCCGGTAAATTCTCCGTATACAATCCGACACTTGCTTTTCCCCAATTGCCTTCAATTTTAGCAGCATAAGTATCATCTACGAATAAATGTAAACCATCTGCTTCACGGCGACAACGAAGGAAGTATCCCGCGGCTGCTTCTTCATCAAAATATGCGGAAAAAGCCCTGGAAGCTTTGCCTGCATTGTTAGTGACATCCATCCGGATAGCATTGGTTTTTATTGCCGGGAAACTGAAATGATTCATATATGAGAAACGTAATTCTCCATCTGATTGAGCATTCAGCAGCGTCCATGAGCCATTTTGAAGAGCATAAAATTGTACGGTTTTCGGCAAGTCGAATGTCTGGTTCAGGTATGGATAATTTCCTTCGAACCACAGGATATCCACTCCGGAAATGAGCGATTCGTTCCGGAAATCATACCGGTAAGATGTGGCAGGATATTGGTCGAACGTATAATACCGGAGTTTTTTTTTCTTTAACGATATGGATTGAGCTGCTATAGGAGTTCCGTTTTCCTTTCCTTCAATTTCGAGGGACTTTGTCGCATAATTTACCGTTGCACGGACATAATTCCGTTCATCAATATACAATGGATAATATCCTGCTTTTCCGGTAGAAGGAAGTTGTATGTTTTTCATATACACCGAAAATTCATAGTTCCAGGCAGGATCGCCTTTGAATGTAGCTGCTGTTGCATTGAAGTCGGACTGTATTAATCCATTCGCGGATACGTTCCATGTTCCTGATGAATTTTTCCATCCACCGATATTTTGATCATATTCGTCCCAACCCATCGTATATTGAATGGCATCGAAAGAAACCTGATCGGAAGAAGCGGTAAGTCCGACTGTCCCTTTGCCATCGAACGAAGTAGTAATTTCTCCATTCAAAGTTAGATTGAAATAATCTAATTCCACCTTGAAACGGTTATCGTTTTTATAAACCGTCAGTGTATGCCAGGGTTCTTCATAAGCAGATACCAGCGGATTATTTTCCAGGAAAGCAAATTTTTCGGGTAAATTGGCTGTCGTTTCCGTTATCATTCCATTCTCATTCTTTTCAATTTTCCATGTTTTGTCCCGTCCGATGGAAATACGCAACCAATTCTGTGTATCCTGATAAAAGGCATAGACTCCGGCTGAACTGCTCATACCCTTGATACGGAAAGGAACTTCGAAACGGTAATTGGTTTCTTGTTCCTTGCGGAAGAGCAATTCTCCTCCTGAAGAAATAGCAGGTTGGAGTATACCTCCCGAAATCTTCCATGAAGTATTTTCTAAAAACTGATAAGGATAATATAATGAATAATCGCAATAGGTTATAAAAGTCGGCAATGCAGGTTTAGGACGATAACCGGAAGTATTTTTCACCGTACTGTTTTCCACAACAACTTCTTTATTGTAAAAATGGATACGGTCGATTCCCTGTTGCTGACTCGCGTTGAAATAAGCCATGTACATCATCCAGCGTTCGAAACCATTTGGGCCTACCACAAAATTGGGTTGCGCGGGACAGATCACGATGTCTTCCATGTCTTTATTCCCGGTATCGTATAATCCGAAATCGACAAACTGATGGCAAGCCTGATCGGAACAGGGACTGACAGCCTCCACTGCAATGATATTTTCTCCCTGAACAAATAAAGAAGGATCGAGTTGCATCGCGCTGTATGTGTGGTTGTTGGTCTTGATGTTGATTTTATTTCCGTTAATGTAGAAATTGGCATCGGCATAAATCCAATGTTTCAGCGCTATTTTCGAAGGCACTTGATCCAACGTAAATTTTCTCCGGATATAAATATTGGCCGTAGTCCATGGCGTTTTCCGGGCGCGTACTTTGGCGTTTGTGGCAACTGTGGCAGAATAAAGATCGTATTCCTGGCGTCCGTAGCCTCCTTGAGCGGTTATCCACGAACTGTCGTCAAATCCGGGATTCATCCAGTTTGCTCCGGGTGTTGCTGTTGTGTATTTGGAATTCCAGCCTCCATGTTCCGCCGTGTTTAAAATCACTTTATAATCAATCAGATGTTGTTCGGTATTGCGCGCCAACACCGGATGCGGATATTTTTTCGAGTTATTAAAGTTCATCACATCATCGCTTTCGGCAACTCCTACTTCATACATTCCGGAACGAGCTCCCATCCGGTTTACGGCAAAAGACAGGTAATATTTTCCGCGGTGTTTGAATAATTCAGGGCCTTCAAAATTATGATGGCTAACACTGGTAGGATGTCCCGGCTGATGTGTAAGTTGCACACTTCCAACTGTAATGTCTTTACGTGAAAAGGGAGAATTCATCTTCATTGTCCATAGTTCGGGACCGTTGATATTGGAAGCTGCTCCTGTCAAAGGATGCGGATCTGCCGGATTTCGTTTTTTTACCCAATAAAAACTGCCGTCCTCATCCTGAAACACCTGTACATCAATTCCATAATCATCGAAAGGCTCATTGATTGAACTTTCTTTGTATGGACCAAGTGGTGTAGCTGAATAGGCATGACCGATACCATTCCAATACGCGTGAAAAACTCCGTTCCGGTAGGTAATGTCGCCGGCTTGCACTTCTTTATAAGTACTTGCCTGCGTCCATTTAGGATCATTCAACCAAAGCGCCTTATCGGTAGTTATTGATTGTGTCGCGTCTCCCCAATTTACTAAGTTTTTTGACGGATAGAATTTTCCCTTAGTTCCGGCTCCCATCGCGTAATAATAGCCCATAAAGCGCTCCACGCAACCATCCCGCAAACCGAGTATTACAGGATTACAGAGTCTGTCTGCCTGCGGTTGGGAAAATATAGTTCCTGAATAAGCGGATATACAGATTAGTATTCCCCAAAAAAAGATTTTATATTTATTTTTCATGATGTCTGACTTTACTGTTATCGAACTGACTATGAATTCGTTTCGATTTTTTTAATCAAACACGGAGTAAAAGGAGTTCATTTCACGGAGTATCTTAGAATTTACTCTGTGAATAATCACTCCGTGCAACTCTGTGTTTAAATCTATTCTTTCATTATTTTTTGACAACTGGATCCCAATGCGTTTTTTACTTCCACCACATACATTCCGGCGGGAAAATTTTTCATATCGACCGGTTCAAAATCTTGTTGCGCATACATCAAATTTCCTGTTAAATTATAAATGCAAATACTGCCTATATTTTCATCCGCTTGAATAAATAACATATCCTTTACCGGATTGGGATAAAATATCCAATCCTGATTGGCATTTACTGTTTTAATTCCTGCTCCCGAATTTTCCGGAATTGTTACCACAAGATTATCGAAACGAACATGACAGGAATGGGAGCGAAAGCCTGCTTTTCCGGAAATAATAGGATTCGAATCGGTATAATCAATTTTGGGTGTAGTCATATTATCGACATATACTTTGATGTTTGCTCCGTTCGTAACCACTCTGACATGGTAGCTTTTATTCAGGGAATGCGAGCCCGGACTTGTAGCCAGAACCTCCCAACTGTAATTCTGTTTTCCGAGAGTTATTTTCTCCGTTCCGATTCCGACAAAATATCCCTGAAGGAAATCGGTTCCTAATTGTGGATTGTTGTTTTCTCCTCCATTCGCCGGATTGTTTACCCTGAAAATAAGTCCGGCATTCATTCCTTCTATATACGTTATATCGCAATCAATCGTGTAATCAGTCCATCCTGTATTTCCCAAAGCTCGCTTGCCATAGCCGTTAATGCTTGCCATTCCCGAAACTATCGACCAGCTACCGTCAGTATAGTTCCAATTTTTTCCGAATGCCGTATCAAATGTATCTGTGATAGTTACGGGTTCATTGTTTCCTTCCTTGAACTGCATTTCGTACAATTCGAATTCTCCTGAAACCGCTTCTATCCTTAAAGTCTGATAACCGACAGTCAGGTTCAATCCTTTGATGGTATGTGTTTTCCATGTATTATTTGTATTGGGAAGTGTAATGACTCCCATCAATTCCGTATCTCCCTGAAATATCTTTATTTGAGAAGACTCATCTGATGTTGAATACCTGATACCCACATTATACGCTCCTGTCGATTTCACATTTACATTGTATTTATACCACTCTCCGGCTTGTATAGAGCTGACATGAAATCCTCCATTGCTATTTTTGCTTACATCCACATCGTCTTTTCGGGAGTATTGAGTACCCGAATTACCGGCATTTCCGTTTGTAAGGTCATGGTATCCGACACCTTCCCCTCCGGTATTGTAGTGAACAGCCTGAATATCGCCCGGAACTGGTTTGTAAGTATCAAAAATACCCGATCCGTTTACCTTATCACTTATGGCGATATAAGAAAAATGTCCTTCACAATTGCGGGTAACATAACCTATTTTTCCTCCATTCAAATTATTTGTTAAAGAAGCTTTGAACAATCCATCTACGAAGAATTTATAATTTGTATTGCATTTTTCAATCCGGATGCTATGCCAAACTGTATGGTTGAACCCTGAGGGTAAATTATATTTCATAGAAGTTCCCCATATATTATTCACCAAAAAATTAATTTCTATTTGATTGGTGGTACTATTCAATAAAACAATTCCATAGTTTTGCTCATCTGTATAACTGAAAAGGGCGCCAAGTTTCGGATCAGTTCCGTTTAGCGTTCCTTTCTTAACAGTAAATTCAGCAGTATAATCAGGTGATGAGAAAGGCGTAAAAACGGCTTTATACTCAGCGTCTGTTTTATCTTGTGACATCAAATCTTTATTTACAATCTTCCAATTACCTCCGTCAGGAATTGTCCAGTTCGCGCCAATATCATCTCTGTCAAAAAAATCTGAAGTCGCTGATTCAGGATTTTGCTGGGCCCAGTTAGTTGGGCCTAACATCAACATCTTATCTCCATTCCAAGCCATACGATCATAGTCGAATTGCCTGTTTGGAGGTGATCCACCACCAATTCTTACCAAGTTATGATATGTGAAATAATAAGTATCCAGGTCGGGTCCGATAAAAGCCGTTCCATGTCCAAGTCCGTAAAAACTGCCTTCTGTTTTTATCAATATCGGATTTTGCGCTTTTTGTGGAGTATAAGCACTGATTGGACCTGATGTATTTGTAGCATAATCTACCCTGTACCCGTTAGACCATACATGGTTGCCTGTATACAATAAATAATAAATGCCATTTCTTTTGAAGACGCATGGAGCTTCTGTCCATTGGCCACACATCTGCGCATTCAGGTTGAGGCTTGATCCGAATTTTGTCGGCTCACTCATGGCGCATCCATGAATACCTGCACTATTGGCATGATAAAAATACCATTTGGCATCATCATCAATAAAAACGGATCCGTCAATTGATTTTCCCAGATTTCCGGTTACGGCTGTAAAAGGGCCTTTCGGACTATTACTGGTTAATACATAGTGACCGTCACCCGCGGGAGAAGCGTACATATAGAAAGTGCCATTCCAGTATACCACTTCCGGCGCATACGAGTTATAGGTAGTAGCATCGGAACAACATACAACTGCTTTTGTCCAGCTAATCAAATCTTTTGATGTCCAACACAAGATTTCCTGATTCCGGCTGCTTGAATATAAATAATAGGTACCTCTGAATTTAAATATATAAGGATCGCCTATTCCCATCTCGGCTTGTCCGGAAAGATTCATCGGATTTTGCCATGCGTATATAGAAAAAAATGATGTAAAGAATGCCAGAACGACAACTAAAAGTCTTTTTTTGATGTTTCTCATTTTCAAAATTATAAATTGATTTATTTTTTTTGATATTCAGTAGGTTTAACTCCAAATTCTTTTTTAAAACTCTTTGAAAAATAACTTGGATCCGCAAATCCGGTTTTATAGGAAGTTTCGGATACATTATAGCCCTCAAGAAGCAGCTCGCTCGCTTTCTTCAATCTTTTTTTACGAATATAGTCGCCCATGGAAATATTCAGCAAACTTTTCATTTTAACATGAAGGACGCTTCGGCTGATTCCCAGGTTACTGGTTATATTCGCGATAGAAAAATCTTCTTTGTCTATATTTTTATCAATAAACTCATTGAGCTTATTGATAAACTCTTCATCGAACTTACTCAAAGAGGCAGATTCAACATCAGTTCCCAGATTGTTTACAATTTTTTCCCGTTGTACTTGTTTTATCTGAATGATATTTTTCACCTGAAGCTCCAGAATAACAGGATCGAAAGGCTTGGGTATATATGCTTCCGCCCCACTTTCGTAACCTTTCATGACATCGTCTGTGTCTGATTTGGCCGTTAAGAGTATCACAGGTATATGAGAAGTCGAAATATCATTTTTCAAAGTTCGACACAAGGTATTTCCATCCATTTCAGCCATCATGACATCCGAAATTACTAAATCTATAGGATATTTGTGGGTGATTCTTAAAGCTTCAATACCATTTTCAGCCAGATATACATTATATTTCGATGCGAAAATATTCGACAGAAATTTTAGCAACTCCACATTATCTTCTACAAGCAAAATAGAGAATTCTTTGTTGTCGGCATGAGATGCGTTTTTTTGAATATGTTCCGAATAGGGTGTGGTAAATTCGTATTGGTTAATAGGTACCAATATTTTATCCGCGTTGATTTTATCCTGCGCGTTAAAAGCCGATTCGGAGACATTCAGGTTTACAACAAAACGGCTGCCTTTTCCTATATTACTTTCAACATTCACATTCCCTTTATGGATAGTTGTCAGTTTTTTTACAAGGGCCAACCCGATTCCCCATCCTTTACTATTTACATTTTGTCCTCTTTTGGTCTGGTAATACCTGTTGAAAATATTGTTAAACTCTTCTTTGGCGATCCCTATTCCCGTATCTTTAACTTCAATGCATAGATAGGTATAACCATCGGGATTATCCGTTATGGCCGCGTTGACAGCTATAGTTCCTTCCGGAAACGTAAATTTTATGGCATTCGATAAAAGGTTATTGACAATTTTCTCAACGTAAGAGGTTGAAAACCAAACATCTTCACCATTATTTTCACAATGAATATAAAGGGATATTGATTTTTCGAGAGCGCTTTCCTTAAACAAGTACGCTATATTTTCAATAAAATCCAGCGGATTACCCTTTTGAATGCAAAATTGAAAATTTCCGGATTCTATTTTGTTGAATGTAATTAATTCATCAATCAATCCGACCATCTTACTCGTATTTTTTATTGCTATATCTAATTTCTCAGATGATTCTTTCGATAATCCCTGGTACTGGGAGATATATTTAAGTGGAGCAATAATCAATGAAAGGGGTGTTTTTAATTCATGTGAAACGGTGGTAAAAAAATCCGTTTTAACGTTATCGATTTCTTGCAGCTTTTCCTTTTCCATGTGAGCTAATTTCACCGCGTTTCTTTCTCTCAAACGAATGGAAAATATACGATAGGTTAAGTATAATATCAATACGAATATGATGAAATAAGAAAGGAATGCCCAAAAAGAAAGATAAAACGGAGGACAGATAATGAGTTTAATTTCCTTTACCGGAACTTCATCCCAACCTTCATTCGAATTATTGGCCCTGATTTGCAGGGTATATGATCCGGACGGAAGATTAGCGCCAACAAACTTACGTTCTTGTCCTACATTTCTCCATCCCTCGTCGGCACCTAACAGCCTGGACTGATAATTGATGGTACTTGTATTCCCCAGAGATATCGCTGTATATTCAATGCTGAACGACCGGGATTGATCGTATGAAAAAGAAATCTCCTTTACGTCATCCAAAGCGGCTTTTAACGGAGAGTCAGGACTTCTTGAAGTAATAATTTGATTGTTTATAACCAACCGGTTAAGATGAACGGAAAAAGGTCCTCTGCCTTTTTTAATTATTTTCGGAGTAAAAGAAATAAGTCCATCCACACTACCAAAGTATAACAACCCGTTCTGAGCCTGAATAGATGACGCGAAGTTGAACTGGTTGATCGGCAATCCGTCTTCAACCGTATAGCGGACAAAAGCGCTGCGATCTTTATTGAATTGATACAATCCGCGGCTTGTAGCTATCCATAAGCGTCCGAATTCATCTTCAATCGTACTGCAAACGGTAGTTTCCGACAATGAAAGTTCATTACTCAATGTTCTGATTGTCAGATCCGAAGGATTTATATATTGCAACCCATGATTACTCGTTCCTATCCAGATTATATCATTCGAATCCTGATGCAGGGAAGTAATATAATTATCTTTAAGCGAATTATCCGCTTTTACCATCCATTCGTTGATTTCGCTTGTTTGCGTATTGATCCGGAAAAGTCCCTTATTCCGGGTTCCAACCCAGACATCATCCCGCTTATCTATCAGGATACAATAAATAAAATCAGTATCAAGCATGGGATGATTGATTTTGAGAAAGATTTTCTTTTCGGGATCATAATACCTCAACCCCCGGCTCGTACCTATCC
Source organism: Bacteroidales bacterium (assembly GCA_031553755.1). GTDB lineage: Bacteria > Bacteroidota > Bacteroidia > Bacteroidales > Azobacteroidaceae > JAIRVZ01. The sequence goes on from JAVBKZ010000034.1 coordinate 70,433, forward strand.
AAAGCGTTCCATTCTGTTGCTTTTTAATGGAAAATATGGCATCCGACGATAAACCGTTTTGGTTATCCGGCATATATCTTACAGATGTTCCGGAGGATAAATGGTGACAGAAAAGTCCATTCCTGAAAGTCCCGATCCATATATCCTGATTGATGTCATCATAAAAAAGCTCATGTACATTATGGCCTAAATTAGGGATGCGATCAAAAAGCTTGATTTCGCCTGTTATCGTATTGTAAATATTCAATCCTCCATCCTCAGTCGCTATCCAGAGAATATCTTTTTGCGGTTCAACTATTTTGCGGACCACTTTCCCCCGAATATTTTTTGAAGTGTATCCTGCCTCGGTCCAATGAAACTGTTCATTATTTTTAAGCAATACATTGATTCCCCCAAAATAGGTTCCAATCCATATATTGTCGTCCTTATCCGATAAAATAGTGTATATGGCATTGTCATTCAGTTTACTTTTATCAACAAAATTCTGCCTGAGTATTTCCGAAGCGTTATCCGGATTCAATATGGAGATCCCTTCTTCCGTACCCAACCATATCCTGCCTTTTTTATCTTCGGTAATAACACGTACAGTTCCATTGGAGAGTAAAGACAAGTCGTATCTTGTACTTCTGCCGGTAGCCATATCAATATTCATTACCCCTTTACCATTACAGCCTATCCAAAGGACTCCTTTGGAGTCGAAAAACAATGGAATTATCCCATCCACACCTGTAATAAAATCAGAAAAATAGGCCGGTTTTATCTGGGTTGTCTTTGAAAAAGAATCGTCGTAATAAAATATGGAATAATTAGTAGAAATAAACAACCGGTCTTTTGCATCTATTGCCATCGAAATGATAAAATGTTGCTCTTGGCGCGGTTGCATGACAAACTCATCGGTTGCTTCATTATACACATAAAGATTTGTTCCACCGCATACGATTTTCCCCTTACCGGTTTCCAATATGGAGAAAATTTTTACATTTGGCAAATCATACCGCTTGAAATCGTCTGTAGCCGGTTGATACATGCATATTCCTTCGTAAGTACCTATCCATATTCTTTTTTTACTGTCCTGATATAGCGCTTTGACAAAATTATGATTCAGCGAGTATGGATTACCCTCCTGATGAAAGTAGCTTTCGATAGAGTAACCGTCGTAGCGCGAAAGCCCACTGCGTGTTCCTATCCAAAGTCTTCCTTTATCATCCTGCATTAATTTTTCAATTTGTTGATGAGGCAACCCTTCTTTACTTGTGATATGCATAAAGCGGTAATCGGCAGCCGATATCAGTTGTAAAGAATTTACGGTCAAGAAAAATAAAAAAAGTATTTTTTTTATACAACTCATTAGGAGTCGAATTTAATTAATTTATTCCCGCGGAATACGCGGATTTTTATAATTAAAAAATTAATAATCCGCGCGATTCAGCGTAATCAACCAGAATAATTTTTTACTATTGATAGTTTATCTTGACTTTTACCGTAGATTCCGCCTGTATCGCCGGATTTTCAGGTAATGTTGAAACCAAACGGTAGGTAATACCTTGAGTAAAGTCAACGACTGAACTTCCCGACACTTGCTCCGTATCTCCAATATACACTTTTTCTGAAGATGAATATGTGGTAAATTCAGGAGTAAGACTGCTGACATTGGTACCCGCCGGTAATGTTACCTGCATTTCAAACGAGCTGTAATCAAATTCGGAACGAACAAGTGTACCTTTAGCTCCAAGAATAGTAAATGTATTAAATTCCGGATAATAAAGGGTATATAACTTATAAGGACGAATTGTTCCATAATCCGACTTAACCACAATATTCAGTGACGCTGATAAGTCATATTTAGTTGTACTTTTATTTGAAAATTCTTTATCATTGATAAAAACTTTAGTCGAATCCGAATGTATATAAAATCGTAATCTTTGAGAAAGCGATATTGAAGGCGTCGAGGTATTGTATTTTACTTTACGAGGTAATACCATCAACCATTCGTCGTTTCCCAGTTTATTGGCAAATACCTCATCATATAATACTTGGGGACAGGAAAGTTTTTCGATTTCGGTTTCATTGTCAACTACCGTCACAATATAAGAACATGTGTCGCGTTTCAAATCGGTCGCGCGATCCGTATAGGTAGAAGCCACACATACGATTTTGTATGTACCCGGAACTGTATAGGCGTAGGTAAATAAATTTTTATTGACCACAAATCCGGTGTTGCTTTGATCCCGAAGTTCATATTTGTGCATATTATCGCCTGTATAAATAACCGCTTGCTCCGAAAAGCCCGTGAAACGAATAACCATCGATTCGTTTATATTCAACTGAACCTTATCAATAGTTATCGCGGCCTGAGGTTCAGGAGCGCTTTCTTCTTCGCAGGAAATAATAAATAAAGAGGTACATATAACCAATAATATATTTATAACTATCTTCATTTTATCAAATTTTTAAAGAATTAATAACCAGAATTTTGTTTTACAACTCCATTGGAAATATCTATTTCACTTTGGGGAATGGGAAATATTTCATTCACTCCCTTCCTGAAAAAATAACCCCGTTTATTGGATTGTTTTGCGCCGAAAGTTTGCAATACGCTCGCAGCTCTTTTCTGACGAACTAAGTCGAAGAAACGATCCCATTCAAAAGAAAGTTCTATACGGCGTTCTGTCCATATTTGGTCGCGCATGTATCCGTAACCTCCACCCATATATAAAGTCGCGCTGCTGTTTACTGTGTTGGCTTGTACCTTGCTTTTGTTTAATTGAACTAAAGCCCGCGCGCCTTCTCCGCATTCGTTCAACGCTTCGGCATACATCAGCACTACATCGACATAACGTATCAAGCGACGGTTTTTATCGTTATCACCACCATACAGCGGACGGTCTTTTATAGGCGTATACCATTTCAGTGAAAGAATTTTACCTGATCCACAATTGTTTATTTCTCCATCGGGAGTATATTCATGATGACCGCAAACAAAAGCGATCCGTGGATCGTTACCGAATATTTCCTGTTTTATATCGGCTTTTGCCCATAATATGGAGGAGTTCATGTTATCCCAAAGCGTATTAAAGACAGAAGACCCTTCATTCACATCTCCGGTAGAACCATCTCCGGATTCTTTAAATACTACTTCAAAAATAGAACCTTTGCAAAACTCTCCTGTTTTATAGAACTGATCATAATACTTTATGCCTGCGCCATAATAATCCTTATATTCAAGCGAATAGGTGGTGTGCAATTCGGGCAACTTAGTATTTACCGTTTCCGGCTCCGTTAACTTTAGTTCTTGTGGCGGAAACCAAAGGCGTTTGCGGAGCGTTTCCCAGTCTTCTTTCGATGCGTCATATTTGAGTATTTCACCGAATGTCATTGATTTTCCATCCACAAAAAATTCTCCTAAACGTACCATTTCTTTCCATTTTTCCGATTCTACTCCGGGAGTAGCCTGATACATAAGTACTTTCATCAGTAACGCGATGTTAGCACCGGCTCCTGCTTTACCGGCTGTTTTTTCCGCGTATTGTGCAGGCAACATTATGGCTGCCTCTCTCAGGTCTTTTTCTATATAGGCATATACATCTTCGGCAGAGCTTCGGGGTATGACAAGCTTATCCATTGTTTCTGTTTCCGGACGAATAGGTACTCCTCCGTAAGTTTTGACCAAATTAAAATAGTATAATGCCCTTAAAAATTTAGCTTGAGCCAATATCTCTCTTACAGCTCTATAAGAACCATAGTCCTGAATCGATAATTTCACTCTATGCGCGTTGGCAATTACTTGATTCGCGCGGTGAATTCCTTTATAATTAATCGTGTACCTATTCAGTATCCACGTGTTCGATGTGTTGAACCTGAATTGAACCAATTGGCCCATTTGGCTGCTTAGGCCTTCATCACTACCTACCACGTCATCGCCGCAAGCTTCACCGAAACGCCACTCACATTCGTTGAATTGGTCCATTTGCAATACATCATAACTTGCGTTCAACGCGGCCTGCAATTTATATTGCGTATCATAAAAATTTTCATCAGTGGAGTTTCCGAGGACTTCCTTATCCAGGAAATCATCGCATCCTGTCAGAAGTATCAGTGAAAAACTCCAAATAAACAGTATATTGAATATATTTTTTTGCATAATTGTTGAATTTTATTCGGCTATTTCAGGTTTACAAAACAACTTTAAATCCCATTGTAAATGTCCGCGATTGAGGATAATTTCCATGGTCTACTCCCATATTCAGGTTATTACCCTCGGTTCCGGAAACTTTTCCCACTTCCGGGTCAAAACCATTATATTTCGTAAAAGTAAGTAAATTATATCCACCAAGAAATACGGATAAATTTGATAAATGTAATCCGGAAACCAGTTTTTCACTAAAATTATATGTCAAACGAAGTTCTTTAAGACGAATGTAAGAACCATCTACCACATAAAAATCGGATGCCCTGAAATTGCGGGGAGAATCGGAAGGATCAAGATCTGGGACTGTCGCGCTCAGGTTTTTAGGAAAGAATGCCCTGTTTTCCGCTAATTGTCCCGACCAATGCTTGTTCCGTATGTCGGAATAAAGATTATTGCCCCCACTCGCGTTGTTCAGGTAATAATCCATCACATTGAAAATTTTATTTCCGGTTTGTCCCTGAAAGAATATATTCAAATCGAAGTTCGCATAACTGAATGACAATGGTACTCCAAACACAAAATCAGGTAATGGAGAACCTAAATACGTCCGGTCTTCGGCAGTGATACGTCCGTCGCCATTCAAATCTTTGAAATGGAAATCACCGGGGCGAGTTATCTGGTCCAGGTCATTTTTTCCGTATTCATATTGAGCGCTTGCCTTTACTTCTTCATACGTATTGAAAATTCCGTCTGTTACATAGCCGAAATAGCTGCCGATAGGTTTTCCGACCGCTGTTTTAGTTACAAAATCAGCGATACTCGATTCATTTAACTTCGAACCGTAAATCGGTTCGTTACCTGTACCCAAACCTGTTACCTCGTTCTGAATATAAGATATATTAAAACCAACAGAATAACTAAATTTGTTAATATTCTTTTTATAATTGAAACTCAATTCCACTCCACGGTTCCTGACAGAACCTGCATTCGTCATCGGAGCATCATCTAAACCTGCCGATATCAAAACAGGGACACGCAACAACATATCGGAAGTTTCTTTATTGAAAAACTCAAGACTTGCAGTCAACGCGTTGCTAAAAAGTCCAAGATCAAGTCCGATATTGAAAGTTTCCGTTTTTTCCCAGTGAATATCCGGATTTCCTATGGTTGTAGCGGTTATACCCGGAGAAAGAATATGGTTGCCAATACCGTATGGATAATTATATTGTGTATTCAGGAGAGTATAACGGGACATTTCATCAATCCTGTTATTTCCTAATTGTCCCCATCCTACACGGAGTTTACCTAAAGAAAGCCAATGAAACCGTTCCATGAATGATTCGGAAGAAAATTTCCAACCGAGAGAAACTGATGGAAAATATCCCCATCGTTCTTTTTGCGCGAAAATTGACGATCCATCCGCCCTGAAGTTTACCTGAAGCAAATAACAGTCGCGCATATTGTAATTTAACCGACCGATAAAACCCAACGCGGTCCATTGGCGGTCAAGCCCATAAGTTTTATCGCCGGTATACGCGCTTGACAAATACCAAGATTCCGGATCGTTACTTGGCGTCCCTTTCCGGGTTGATTCCTGCCATGAATATTTATAACCTTCCGCGGTTTGACCTCCCAATACGGTTATATCATGTATGTCTTTTTTCCACGAAAATGTGAACAGGTTGTTGATCTCCCATTTATTAGTTAGATTCTGACGCCTATAAACCGTTGACAAATCAGTCATAAGAAAGTCTTCGTTTAATTTTTTTACTTCGGTAAAATTCGACCGGGTTTCGGGAACAAAATAATCCGACACCTTGAACTGATAGACCAAGAGTTTTCCTAATTGAGCGGTGAGGCTCATATTTAAGTCGATACGGTGTTGTTGCGTTTCATTGTGATTCCGATTCAGAGTCGCAATCGGATGATCTTCGGAATAATACCCTTTCGAATCGTAAGTATATATCATCGGGTTTTGAAACAAACCACGTTTCAGAATACTGTTACTCCCTTCCGGCACAATATGACGGTCTTCGTTGGCATACATGATACTGGTGCTCAGATTCAGCGCTTTTGTCAATTGGTTATTCAAATTAATACGTGTATTGAAACGTTTGTATTCGGAAGTTTTCACAATTCCTTGTTCATCGTAATAACTCGCGCTGACCATGTATTTATTTTTGTCGTTTCCTCCGGATACCGACAAGTTGTATTGTTGTTTAATACCTGTTTGGGTTATCGCGTCCCACCAGTTTGTAGGGGAATTATTTCTGATCGTATCAACCAAAAAGGCCTTATAATTATCATAATAAAGGTCTTGAGTTATTTTGTCTTTGGAATGATATAATTGTCCATCAACTGAATAATTTGATAGTCCGCTAATATAGTCCGACATAAGGGCATATTGCTCGGTATTCATCACAGGGATTGTTTTCCAAGGATTTGAAACTCCCCAATAATTGTCAAAGGTAATTTTTATGGAACCTTTTTCTCCACTTTTTGTTGTTACGGCTACCACGCCATTCGCTGCGCGCGCGCCATATACCGCGCTTGAAGCCGCGTCTTTGAATACTTCGATATTGGCGATATCGTTAGGATTCAGGTGATCTATTCCATCCACGATAAAACCGTCAACCACATAAAGCGGATCGGCATCATTGATGGTACCTGTTCCCCTGATTTTAATTGTTGTTTGTCCGCCGGGCGAACCTGAATTCTGAATAATATTAACACCTGCGGCTTTTCCTTGTAATGCTTGTAACGGGGATGAAACAGGAACATTGTTGATTTCTTTCGCGGAAACGAATGATATGGCTCCGGTAACATCACTCTTTTTTTGAACTCCGTAACCAATCACTACTACTTCATCCAGCAATTTATTGTCTTCTTCTAACAAGATAGTTAGTTCCCTGCCTTTTTTGACAGCGACTTCCGTAGTTTTATAACTCATGTAACTGATGACAAGGGTAGCGTTGGGAGCCGTGTTTAATTGAAATTTCCCGTCGATATCGGTTATTGAACCATTTGTGGTTCCCTTTTCTACAACAGAAGCACCGATGAGTGGCTCTTTCGTTTTACTGTCTAATACCTTCCCTGATGCAGGAACCTTATTTTGTCCGAATGAAATTTGGGAACAAAACAGGGCGACAAAGAACATTGTTATTTTTATAAATTTGTTTTTAATCATTTTAGTATGATTTGAAATAGTTAATTGACTCTTCAAAAAAAGTGGAATGAGGTTGTCTTAACAATTGAATTAGCACACAGAATACACGGGATATATGGAAACTTTATATTTTTATATCTTTTCAATTTGCTTATAATTATTGATCTAAAAACATTAAATAGTGTTATCTTGTAAAATCCGTGTATTCCGTGTGCTTTAAGTTATTTTTTGGACACTCTCATCAAAAACGTAATGATTATTTTTTAATCAGGCTTGATACAAAAGTACCCCCGGTAGTTGTAATTATAACCTTATAAATACCTCTCGCAAGAAAATCAACATTTACAGAATTGTTTACGGGGTTGTTTTCTGTTTTCAACATTCTTCCGGTCAAATCAAAAATTTTGATGTTTAAACAAATACCTTCTACATCGAAAGAAAATTTATCAACAACCGGATTCGGATAAATAGCTACATCATTCGAATGTTTGATTTCTTTTATACCGGAGGCTGCGGCAATTTCCGCGCGGGTTCTGTATTCCAGACTTTTGTCCAAATCATCAGCGTCTTTTACTAAATCAAAACCAGGTTTACGGTAACTATAAAGATACAATCCTTTATTTTCGTCATTATTAAAAAACAAAAGATCTCCATTTAGATTACGCAATGTTTGGACTTTATCTCCAGCCGCATCAAAATTGGTAATCCGCTGTGGTCTGTCTGTTTTACTATCTATTCTGAATAATTTTCCTTTATCTTCGGGCACAGCGGCTCCCGCGTTATACCAATACAAACTACCGGAAACTACGATAGGATCTTTTACCCAATGGCTCAAGTTTCCGGGGGCTATATCCCATTGCATAGTAACTTTATCTCCATCACAATAAAATTGTTCTCCTCCGAAATTAGTTGGTTTCGCCGCGTCACCACCTGTGGTGGCACAAAACATATATACTCCATCGAATTCAATTCCGGGATCAGGAGTACTTGAGTTTGTGGCAGTTGGATCGTTCGTATTAATATCAAAAACGGTATAATCTCCTGGTTCTAGATTTGTACAGGCAAGTTCTTTTCCATATTCAGGAGAGTGTCCGCGATAATAAACCTTTCCATTGTAAGGATAAACTCCCGGACAAGAAACCATTCCACCAACTCCTTTTCCGTCTACTACTGTAGGATCCGTATCCTTGATTAAGTATGTGCCTTCTTCTGTTCCGTCTGTAGCCCAAGGTTCACTACCATATTCAACAGTCCAAGCTTGGAAAAATAATTTTTCGTTATAAAAATTCACCATTTGGTCAATAGAGGCGCTCCCGGTTCCTAAAGTCATTGCCTCTGTATTGATATCTTTAACCAATTTTGTTCCGTCTTCTGTTCCGTCTGTTACCCAAAGTTCGATTCCTACTTCTCCATCCTTTGTGTCTGCCTTAAAGAAAACCTGGCGCGCGACACGAACGTATGGAGTAACCCAGGTAGTCGCGTAAGTTCCGGGAAATTTGGTATCACATGCTTTAATCATTTTGGTTCCATCCTCAGTTCCATCGCTTACATACAACCACCATTGCGCACCACGATCTTGATCGTAAGTTTCGCTTTCCCAAGTCTTCGCGCAGAATATAAACTGCGTTTCATTCAACTGTGTAAATCCGCGCGGATCAGAAGATCCAACGTCATGAATATCCTTTATCATGCGCGTACCTTCTTCAGTTCCGTCAGAAATCCATAATTCCATTTCGCTTGTTCCGTTGTTAGCTCCAAATACCACTTTATCATTGAAGCGAGTCAGGTAATTTACATCCGAACTGGAACTTCCGGGGTAAATATCTTTTACTATTTTAGTTCCGGCTATTGTTCCGTCTGTTACCCACAGTTCTTCACCATTAGCTTCATTTGAAGCAGCGAAAAAGGCCTTATAACCTTTTGATTTATCTCCTGCCACAACTAAATTTTTTCTCTTAACACCTTTAAGTTCGGTATCAACGTTGGCTTTTACTCCAGCCGGAAGGAGACTTATCATACCTTCAGGCAATTGAGAAAATATTTCTCCTACAAATGCCATGCAAATTAAAAATAACAGAGTCTTTTTTTTCATGTTTTCCAAATTTTAAATAATTAATATTAGCTATTTATGTAAATAATCAGAGTACTGACCAACCTGATCAGTTGTTTCCATTTTCCACCTTTCTATCAGACAGCATTTTCTTCACTTCTTCTTTTGCTTGCGCGCGGGATTTAGTAAAGATTTTATAAACGCGTTCCATATCGAATTTTTCAGATCTGTCGTAAGTATAAATTCCATTCTTCTCAAGTTCCACGTCCACAATCTGTGTATAACAAAATCCGGAAATATGATCTAAACTCAGAATTACATTGACTTGTTCCTCCAGTCTTTTGTAAAATTCATCCAGCGTAGCCGGCGGTGCTCCGTACCCCCAGAAGGTTTGCTGACTTTTTACTTCAGGAACTTGCATTTCTTTGATCCACTGAATACCTCCAAATTCGTCTATCATATAGGCTTCTCCTTTATAAGGCGCGCTTATGTCAGGACGGCGCAAATAAGGTTTTCCGTTTTCACCATCGCGAAGTTGTTCATGAAGCAAAACAGGATCTTGTACATAAGTATGTTCCGCGTATATGTCGGTAAATCCGGCATGATACCCGCCGCTCGCGGTCACAACTGGACGAGTGCGGTCTATGCGTTTAGTGATAAAATAGAGATCATTTGTCAATCGCGCGCGCTGGCCATCCACATCGTCCAACCAAACTTCATTTAAAGGCGACCACGCGATAAGTGAAGGTACGTTGTAATCGCGGTAAACACATTCTTCCCATTCTGTGATCATATTCCGTGCAGCCACGGGATCTGTCCAGTTCATTCCCCAACTTGCCGATTCACCCCAGGTAAGGTAACCCAATTTATCCGCCCAATAAAAATACCTTGGTTCAAAGACTTTCTGGTGCAAACGGGCGCCATTAAATCCTATTTTTTTACTCAATTCAATATCTCGTTTTAATTGAGCATCACTGGGTGCTGTCCACTGTCCATCGGGATAATATCCCTGATCAAGTACCAACCGTTGATAATAAGGTTTATTATTCAGGTAAAAAGCGTTTCCTCGAATTTCAACTTTACGCATTCCCGCGTATGAGTTAACCTTATCAATGATTTTTCCTTCGGGATTCAGTACTGAAAACTCTATGTCATAAAGAAATGGAGATTCAGGTGACCATGTTTTGACATTTTTCAAGTCGGCAATCACAAAAGTACTGTTACTCGAAAGCGCCTGTCGCGAAAATATTTCTTTTCCCTGATCCATTATTCTTACTTTAAATGAAGTTTTCTGGTCTAAATCATGGAATATGGGTTCAAATGTAAACCGGGAGTGATCCAAATCGGGAGTAATGTGGCAATTTTTCAACCCTCCTTTCGCAACAGCTTCCAGCCATACAGTCTGCCAGATACCTGTTACCCGCGTATAATAAGCCCGGTAGGAATAAAGCCGGCGCGATTGTTTCCCTCCTGTCTGTTGCTGAGAACGCAGGTCGTCTTCCACATAAACTACTAAATTAGTATCAGAACCTGCTTCTACATGATCGGTAATATCTACTGAGAAAGAGGAAGAGCCTCCATAATGAACAAAAATTTGCTTGCCATTCATGTATATGGTCGATTTATAATCCACACCTCCAAAATTGAGCAGTATCCGTTTGCCATCCCATGTGGATGGAATTGAAATTTTACGTTGATACCACATCGCGTTGATAAAATCTTTATGATTTACACTTGAAAGCGGACTTTCGGGACAAAAAGGGACAATAATCGTTTTTCCTAAACCATTGGAAATAAATAAAGAATCTTCAATTCCACTTTTTGAGAAATCAAATTTATAACTCCAGACTCCGTTCAGATTGATCCATTCCGCTCTCTCAAATTGAGGACGTGGATATTCAGGACGAGGAAGTTCTGTCCCCAAACAAGTAAAATTAACAGTCAACAATAAGTAAAAAAATAAAACAACATTTTTTTTCATTTCATATTATTTAGATATCGAACGTACAAATTGATTTTTTACAAAAGTAGCCGCATTTAAGCCTTAACAATGTGTAAAATTGTCTTGGAAAAAAGCACTTTTGTGTTGAATAAGTTAAATGTGAATATATTAATTATTTACTTTTAAAAATTTTCCTGAGCTTTTTCCGACTTTGTATAGATATATTCCTGAAACTAAGTCGTTGATATCTATGTTTGTGTGAGTTGTTTGTATCTTGTCTGATTTTATTTTTCTTCCATACATGTCGAACAGGACAAAATTTGTGCCTGCCGCGTTTTCTATCAATATTCTGTTAGAGAAGTTGTTAACTTTAATAGCATTGGTATCCAAAACGGGTACAGACGTCGGATTTCCATCCGAAACAACTAATTTTATACCGGATTCTGTGACTTCAATATCTTTTGAAACAATGACATCATCGGTTCCGGCTGACAGTTTTACCGCGACTTTATATGTTCCCGGCTGGCTTGCTATGTGGCTTGAACCCGTTGCTCCAGAAATGAATGTTCCGTTTCGATACCACCGGTACTCCGCATAAACAGAAGGAGAAGGATTGCCATTAATTGTAATAACCGGCTTGGGAGTTTTTAATATTGAGGCTACTTTTTCCGCGATAATCCTAAATCCTTCATCATTGGCGTGAACGCCATCAGGCATAAGATGGCTCATATTCGCAGTTGTAGCATAACCATCTATCATTCCTAATCCATATTCTTTTGAAATAGCTCGAAGTGTCGGACGAATTTGATCAATGGTAATCTGGTCATTTACAGGACTGTTAAAATTTCTGATGGGTACGAAAATGATCACTTCCGGATGAGAAGCATAACTTTGAAATTCCTGTATTAAACTGACATAATCATTTTTGAATATTAAGGATCCACTCCAATTGATGGCTCTAGTGTCATTTGTTCCCAACGCGATGATTGAAATATTCGAATTCAATTCTTTATGTTTGGTGTATTGAGGTTGAACAACCCATGGCTTATCCGCGGCTTTCAAAAGAGTAGTTCCCCCCAAACCGCAATTGCTTACCTGATAATCAAGCCCCAACATTCCTCCCAATTGGAAAGGCCACGCGTATTTTCCTCTGATAGAAGATCCGGCACCTTCGGTATTACTGTCTCCGACACAACCGATAATGATCTTTTTTTGTTCTGTGGAAGGCTTCGTGAAAAGTTGGATTTCATGAATACTAACAAAACCTCCATCTGTACATTTGGCATAAAACCTTACTTTCCGGGCTGTTATATCAAATGTCTTTTTCTGCCAACCGGCTTCAGTGGTAGCTATATAAGGAAAAATATCTTCCCATTTTGTTCCGGTCCAGTATGTCACTTTCCAGTCAGTTACATGCGCGCCCGCGTGATCCTGAAAAAGACCGGCTTCAGCGATTTCTTCTTCTCTGCCGAAATCAAATTCTACCCAAGCTTCAGTATTTCCGGTTGCTTTGGTGTCATTCGCTCCACTTCCGGTAAGACCATCCCACAAGTTATAAACAGGTGCTCCGGTTTCAAAACCACTGTCTCCGGTATGAGTAAGTAGTTCTAATAAATTGTATCTGTAGGAAGTTGGCTCTGTCGGGTCCGGATCTACCGGATCATCAGTTATTTTGATAAGGGTAAAATTGTCAACTTTAAAAAATCCTTGCATCAGACTCCCGTAAGTATTTTTAACTCCATTGCCGTTGAGAGCTCCCGAACGAATTCCTATCTTAAGAGGCTCATTTTCAGCGATGGTAACATATACAGTCATCGCGTAAACCGGACTTCCATTGCTACTATAAGTGTAACCTGCATAAGTATAGTTTTCCCCGGCTGTTTTATTTTGAGGATAATCCGATTCCTTTCCATAAAATTGAACATTGTTGTTGGCAAAAAGCCGTTGCGAAGTATGATATTGATAATTCGCGTCACTCCCCTGAACTCCCAATCCGCATGAAACCTTGTATTCCCCGGCTGGAAGACCATTTATTATTTGATAAAATTCAAAATTTTCGGGCATTACACAAGCTTTAGCTCCTGTAATGGTTACCATACCATTTGTACCCGAAAGCAGACCAATACCCATCAACTGATCTGTCGTTTTTCCGCCATCAACAATGGGATTTCCACTACCATCCTTAAATAACCATGTCCAATCAGAGAGTCGCCATCCATAAAATTCAAGGTGATTATTCACTGTGGTATAATTTTTTAGTATCGGACGGAATGTGCCATCGGAATTAGCTGAAGTTCCATTAGGATGCTTAGGGTAATTTGGGTTAGCAGATGCATTCCAGGCAATCTCAAGAGCTACGGAGTCTAAATTTGCGTTGACAATGTGGGAGGTATAATCAACTTCCTTTTGTGCATAAGTGCACAAGCCGCAAACTAAAGCGACTAAAACAGATGTAATTTTTTTCATGGAAATAACGATATTAAAAGATTGAGCTGTGTCAAAACTATTTTACTTTTGACACAACTCTAATTCCTGAAAGATTTATTATTTTATAACAACTTTAAATGTTTGAGCAGTATTTGTTCTTACAACATATACACCCGGAGCCAAGTCAATGGAAGTTCCCATTGCATTGTTGGCAATTTTTATACCATTCACATTATAAACAGTATAGTCAGCACCCGAAACCGTTAAGGTATTGTTGTTAATAAAATAGGTAGCTTTCGCTATTTGCGCTTCGTTAATTCCGGTAGGATTACCAACAGTATAATTAATTGTATAGAGTTGTGTTGTCGTTCCGTCAAGTGCTGTAACAGTGACAAATGATTGGCCTGAACCTGAAGTAACATCCACTTCTCCGGCGCCTGAAACTTTCACATCAGACAAAGTTGGAGTAATAGTAGGAGTTACCGCAGTAGTTCCAAGAGGTAAAGTTACACTATAAGTAGTTTTTTCCGGAGAAAAATCAGTTATGCTTCCCGTACTTAAAGTGATATTCGAAAGTGTTACATCAGCCGCGTCTGTAGCCGCGAGTTTGAAAAGACGGAAATTATCCATTCTAACCCAACCGTGCATATTAGAAGTACCCGGAACTCCTCTACCTCCGTTACCTGAGCGAACTCCTACCTTTAAGGGTTCATTGGCAGGAATTGTAACATATACTTTCATTTCTTTAAAATCAGTAACAGGCGTGGTCGTCGCATAACCGGCATAAGTCTTTACTTCATTTGAGGTACTATATGCGGCATAATTCGATTCGTCTGCAAAAAATTGAACATTGTTATTAGCAAAAAGCCGTTGCGATGTGAGATTTTGGGCTGCTTGAACTGCCATTAAACAAGATAACCTATAAGTTCCCGCCGGAAGATTGTTTACTGTTTGATAAAATTCAAAATCGTCAGGCATGATGCAATTTTTGTTTCCATTGATCCATGCGGATGCTCCATGGGAAGAGTCGTATCCCGCAATTATACCCATATCTTGACTTGTAGTAGTACCACCGGTAGCAATATCTGTTCCACTACCGTCTTTAAATAACCATCCCCAATCCGAAAAATTCCATCCATAAAACTCAAGGTGATTACTTGCTGTCGTATAATTTGCTTTTATCGGACGGAATACATTGCTAATATAAGCAGATGTTCCATCAGGATGTTTTGGATAATTTGAATCTGTAGTCGCGTTCCATGCGATTCCGGCTGCCGCATAGTCAAAGTCGTTGTTGATGACAGAACTTGTATAATCCGTAGCGTTGGCAATAGGAGCAGCCATAGGAGCAGTAAAGGTAATTGTATAAACATTTGTAACGGATTGATCTGATGACGTTACCGCAATTTTGTAGGTGTCAGAGCCACCGGTTACATCAACACTTCCCATTTGCTTACTAACAGTAGCGGCAGAAGCCGCGATGATAGAAGTCCCAGGGAAGATAGTTGTTCCTTGTGGCAATGTGCAAGTATATGATGTTGTCGCGGGATTAAACGCGGGCGATAATGTCGCGCCGGTTACTGATAAGGACTCAAGGTTGGCATAAGTTGGAGGCACTATTTTTGTGATGGTAAAATTGTCTACTTTAAAAAAACCATACATATTTCCAAAACCGGCTTCTCCTCCGGTTCTCGTAGTTCCATCACCTTTCGTATTTCCCGAACGAATTCCTATCTTTAATGGTTCGTTTTCTGCAATCGTAACAGATACAGTCATCGCATTAAGCGTATTAGCATCGGAACTTGTAGAGTAACCCGCATAAGAGTATGTTTCCCCTGCTGTTTTATTTTGAGCATAATTCGTTGACGCTCCATAAAACTGAACACTGTTATTGGCAAAAAGTCGTTGAGAAGTAAGATAATTGTTTTGAACTCCCAATCCGCATGTTACCTTGTATTCGCCTGCAGGAAGGCCATTTATTATTTGATAAAATTCAAAATCTTCGGGCATTTTACAATACTTATTTCCTCCAATACTTACCATACCATTTGTACCCGAAACCTGATAAATACCTGTAGCCTGATAATCAGTCATTCCACCGGCAACAATGTCTGTTCCATCATATTTTTTAAATAAAAAACCCCAATCAGAGAGTTGCCATCCATAGTATTCGAGGTGGTTGTTTACTGTGGTATAGCTCGCTAATATAGGACGGAATATAGTTCCACTACCACCATTACCAGGTGTTCCATTAGGGTGTTTTGGATAATTTGGATCAGTAGTTGCAGAAAAATGAACTCCTTTTGCAACAGAATCTAAATGTGCATTGACAATACGATTTGTGTAATCTTGCGCGTAAACACACAAGCCACAAACTAAAGCGACTACAATAGATGTAATTTTTTTCATGGAAATAAATGTATTAAAAATTAATATTAGTGTTTCTTTTTTAGACAAGAATACTTTTGCAAAAATAGATGCTTTAAGACCTTGGTTACGTGTAAATTTGTTCTAAAAAAGAGTGTTTTTGTCCTGATTTCCGATGATTTATTTTTTGATTATTCGAAGTGGCTTTTTTTGGTTAAATTTTGAATTTGTCTTGATTTTTTTGTCAGGCACGGAGTGAAAAGAGTTTATTTCATGGAGTATCTTATCACTTGATATCTTTTATTATTTTGATCAAATGAAAGAAAATGAAAGAAAATGAAAGAAAATGAAAAGAATGAAAAAAATGAAAAAAATACAATGAATATCAATGAATATCAACAAATATCACATAAAATAAGTCAACTTAACGCCGACAACCTGATTAGAAGAAGAATCGAAGTAATCTGATTTTTTATTACTAAAGATATCCGAAAGTCCAAAATAATAGCGGCCTTCAACAGCGAAATTTCCAATTCCCGAACGAATTTCGAAACCGCCGCCACCGCACAATCCCCAATCAAAAACACGTTGTGTCGGTTGTGAATAATAAGGAGGAATTTCTTCTCCGTCGGGATAAACAATGTGAGACTTTAATGTTTTTTCATTCAATAAAAAACCGATTTGGGGACCTAAATTAAAAATGATGCGGAAACGTTTTCCTGTCTCGAAATAAATATGGGTAAGAACCGGAATTTCTAAATATCCTAACGAACGGGCATATTGATGTTCCGGAATGTCGGGATTGTATTCTTCCCATCCTCGTTGCGAATAATTGAGTTCTGTTTGTATGCCGAAATTTTTTTCCGAAATAAAACGGGCGGACAATCCTCCTTCAAATTGCATCAGTGATTTTTGCCTGACCGAAGGTGTAAACCTGACTGAAGAAAACGTCAATCCTCCATTCGCTCCAAAAGAAAGTTCTTGTTGGAATTTATTTTGAGAAAACGCGGTGCTGCCGCAAATTGAAATAACCAGAATCAGGATTAACTTATTCATTGTTTTTTCTCTTTTAGAATAATTGATTCGGGAGTGTAGTTCACGAAGAAGATATTCGTATTGATGAATCCTCCCCAATTATTGACTCTTTGGAAATTAAAATCGGTTTGTATTCCCCGGTATTTTACTTTGTTGATATTGGATTCGAAATCCGATCCGAATTGGTTGACCGCTTTAATAAAAAACATTCCGGTGTCGAAACCAAGTAATCCGAATTTTGGATACGAATTATTGATAGAGCGATTATACCAACGAGAAAACGATTGATAAATCAAACGTGTTTCGGGAGCAAGCGCTTTTACATAAAAATTGGAATAAATTGTAGTATTCAATTTGTATAAATTATCGGAAATTTCGGCCGATGTTTCATAAGTTTGCCACTCGGGATAGCCAAATAACGACAAATCAAATTCCGGTTTTTCGGAAAGAGAAGAAAGTGTAGGCATAATTTTCAATAAAGATTCTTTTGTTCCGGATAACGGAACAACGACATTTTTTTTATCAAAAACCAACATCGTTTCTAATTCCGCGCGGAATTTAGTAGAAAAAGTGATTGTTTTATAAGGAATCTTTTCCAAAGCCAAATCATTTTTGAGCGTTTGTACGAAATCCGATTTGTTATTGTTCTCTTCCTCTATAAAAATAATGTTATACTTTTCATATTTTTTCAAAAAAGCTTTAGCCGCGTTGGCGTATAAATAATCAGCCGGAGTATTGATTTGAAATAAATAAGGATTATTCGCGGCTTCATCACATTTGGAAGTGAGAGGAATTATATAAGGAATTTGATTTTTTTTGGAAAAATCGGAAATCAACTTGATTTGTTCGTCTGTAATCCCTCCGATTATTAAATGGGAAGATTTTAGATCATCCGCGTTTAATATTTTTGAAAGAATTTGAACATCGTTCCCGATATCGATTACCTGTAAATTAGCCGAAATTCTCGATTGTTTCAGGCTGTCTAAAGCCAACAAGATACCTTCGTAATATTCCACGATTTTCGCTTGTAGATTAGCCGGATTGGTTTTTTCTATCGTTCCGAAAGGCAATAAAATGGAGATATTGATAACGTCAACCTGTTTTGATTCTTTTGATTTGAATAACAAAGAATTGGTAGCGGCTTCCTTCATCGTTTCAATATCTTGGTTCATTTTATTCAACGGAATTTGAATCGTTCTTCCGATGATAAATGATTGAACCGAAAGTCCGGGATTGGCATCCAGGATATCTTCTCCTTTTAACTTATATTTTTTTGAGACGGAATATAATGTCTCTTTAGGTAATATTGTATGATAAATAATGTTTCCCTTGGGTTGAGGTATCTTTAGCGTATTCCCAATTTGTATGCCGGTTTCACTTTCAGGATTTAATTTGTAAATCGATTCAACCGAAACTCCATACATTTTGGAAATAGAATATACCGTTTGTCCCCTTTCTATTGTATGGTAAAATGTTTTTTCTTGCTGACCGGCAGAATTATTTTCTTTTGGATAAAATGCATTTTGAGAATTTACGTTATATAAATGCAAGGTAGCGATAAATATAAAAAAGAGGCAACGCTTGAACATATTTTTGATATTAAATGAAAATCGTGAATAGTAAACTCACAACTCACTATTCACAGATATGTAAATATAACAACGACGACAAAGTTAAAAATAAATATTAATTTTGGGACATGAAAAAAAAGATACTTCCTATTTTTCTTTGTTTATTGGCATTTCCCCTTTTTGCCCAATACGAGGTTAAAGGCGGTCAAGGCGCGCCTTTACTTGCTGAAAATAATATCAATGAACGTATTCAGGTTTACTTCCTGAATGGTTTACAAAATGCCGAAATCACTTTTACTTCACAATCGGGATCTATTCAATGGTATAAATTTACAGGAAAAGCGACAGACGCGACTCCCATTGGAAATACGTCAGTTTTAACAGACATAGAAGATGGCATGGGATATTATGTCGGAGATCCGGCAAGTACGTCAACTTCATATATTTGGATTATAGATTATTCTAAGCATGTTCCGGCTTTCAATTCTATCAAAGTTGAAGAATCAGATGATAAATGCGAACGTATTAAATTACTCATTGATGTTGACGCGGATAAATTACTCTATTCTATTCCGAAGTCAGGAATTCCTACTGAAATTTTCAGGGAATATAAATTGGATTATACAACAATGAAATTTAATAGTTCGCAATCAAAATATATGAGCGAACCGATTGAGGAAACTATCAAGGGAACTCCGGTTGAATTGACTGTCGATTCGGTGTTGGAAGATACAAAATTTCAGTTTTCAGGCGATCAGTTCGCTAATTATTTCAACATGGGAAAAACGATGACGACTTCCGGATATAAAGCGATAGCTGTTCAGGCTACAGTCCTTATTGACAGTACAGCTACCACTGCCGGAAACGAAATTTCAGGTGATGGAATTTCAGCGCCTTCCGATTTTTCATTCAATGCTTACGCCAATGAGCCTGTTGCTGTTTTTTATAATTGGAAAGTTTATAATTTAGACAGAAGTAAAACCGACCCGGTATCGCAATCTACGGCGCGAAATTTACATTACACATTTGAACAAACCGGTCGTTACCGGGTGGATTTAGATGTGAGTGACGCTCAATCTATTTGTACATATTCTTATTCGGCTTCCGATATTATTATCTCCGATTTTATCCTGAAAGTACCGAACGCGTTCAGTCCAAACTCATCTCCCGGAGTGAATGACGTTTTTAAGGTCGCTTATAAATCAATAGTTAAATTCAACGCGTGGATATTTAACCGTTGGGGAAATGAACTGTTTCATTGGTCGGATCCTTCGCAAGGATGGGATGGTAAATACAGAGGGAAATTTGTTCCTCCCGGTACATATTATTACGTTATAGAAGCAGAAGACGCGACTGGAAAAAAACACGTAAAAAAAGGAGATGTTAACATTGTAGGTGGAAAATAAATTTAATTTTAAAATAATGTCCGAAATAGCTTTACTTGGAAAAACGTTGCAGGAGTTACAACAAATTTGTTCGTCATTAGGTATGCCGGCTTATACGGCCAAACAAATTGCCGATTGGTTATACAAGAAGAAAGTGAAATCAATCGATGAAATGACAAATATTTCTTTAGAAGGAAGAAAAAAACTTCAATCTAAATGTAGTGTCAATTGCGTGCCTCCTGTTCAAAAACAAGAATCGAAAGACGGAACGATTAAGTATTTATTCCAAACAGGAGATAATCAGTTCATCGAATCCGTTTATATTCCGGAAGAAGACAGGGCTACTTTGTGTGTATCAACTCAAGTTGGCTGCAAAATGAATTGTCTTTTTTGTATGACAGGAAAACAAGGGTTTTCGGGTAACCTCACATCGAACGAAATCCTCAATCAGATACAATCGATTCCCGAACACGAGAAATTAACCAATGTCGTGTTTATGGGAATGGGAGAACCATTAGACAATACGGATGAATTGTTGAAAACGTTGGAAATCCTTACTTCGTCTTACGGATACGCGTGGAGCCCGAAACGTATAACAGTTTCTACAATCGGTATTCTTCCTAACCTGAAACGATTTATCGAAGAATCTAATTGTCATTTGGCAATCAGCCTTCATTCTCCTTTCGAAAACGAACGTCTCCAGTTGATGCCGGTCGAAAAGGCATACCCAATGCAAAACGTAATGGATTTGATCCGGAAATATGATTTCAGCCATCAACGACGTGTTTCGTTCGAATACATCATGTTTAAAGGATACAATGACGATCTACGACATGCTTTAGGATTAGCTAAACGAATAGGCAACATTCCTTGCCGGGTGAATTTGATCAGGTATCACGCCATTCCTGACGTTGATTTGCAAAGTTCGGACGAAAAAAATATGCAGGAGTTCAGGGATTTCCTCAACTCTAAAGGAATTATCTGCACAATCCGTTCGTCAAGAGGAGAAGATATTTTAGCCGCTTGCGGAATGTTATCATCAAAAACAAAGAATTGCTGACACGTTTTTATTCAATTTTCAGTTTTTAATGTTACCTTCGTAGCCTGAAAAAACAAAAAATTATATCATGATAAGAGCAGGTATTACCCACGGAGATATTAACGGAATCGGTTATGAAGTTATATTGAAAGCTTTGTCAAACCCTGATATCCTGGAACTTTGCACGCCTGTTATCTATGGTTCCGCCAAAGTTGCCGCGTACCATAAAAAAGTATTGGAAATTCCCAATGTAAATTTAAGTATTGTCAATAATGTACAGCAAATAGGTAATAACAGGATCAATATTATCAATTGCGTTGATGACGAGGTGAAAGTGGAACTTTCAAAATCGACCCCAATAGCAGGAGAAGCCGCTTTTTTAGCTTTGGAAAAGGCCGTGAAGGACTTGCGCGATGGTTTGATCGACGTATTGATAACCGCTCCGATCAATAAAAATAACATACAAAACGATAAATTTAAATTTCCCGGTCACACCGAATACCTTCAGGAAGTAGCTGGAAACGGAAAAAACGCGTTAATGATTTTAGCGACCGACAATTTGCGGGTAGCTCTGGTTACCGGGCATATTTCGTTGTCGGAAGTTTCTAAAACGTTGACAGTCGAAAAAATATTGTCGAAACTAAAAGATTTCCAAAAAAGCCTTGTCGCAGATTTCGGATGTATTGGTCCGAGAATCGCCGTACTTTCATTAAATCCTCATGCCGGAGAAGAAGGACTCTTAGGAGATGAAGAAAAAAACATTATCATCCCCGCGATGGAAGAAGCTGGAAAAGAAGGGATTTTATGTTTTGGACCTTATCCTTCGGACGGTTTTTTTGGTTCGGGCGCTTTCAATAAATTCGATGGCGTATTGGCGATGTATCACGACCAAGGACTAACGCCTTTCAAAACCATCGCGATGGAGGCCGGAGTTAACTTCACCGCCGGATTGCCTGTTATCCGCACTTCTCCCGATCATGGAACCGCATACGATATTGCCGGAAAAAACATAGCTTCGGAAGATTCATTCAGGAATGCCATGTATATGGCTATCGATATTTTCAGGAACCGGAATTCATATAAGGAAATGACCGCGAATCCGCTGAAAAAACAATATTTCGAAAGAGGTTCCGATAATGAAAAGTTGGATTTAACGAAAGATGAATAATTTTACTTATTTTTGACTTATACTTACCGTTCTGGCTATCATTATTCCTTTGTTCTTTTTTTGTTTCGCGCAATAATCCGCTATAGATTCAGGATTGATAATTACTTTCTTAGCATTGCTGGATGCATGTATAAAAGTGAGCATCCCGTTTTTTCTATACGCGATACCTAAATGAGAAATATCCAATCCTTTGACCGAAGTGACAAAACAAATAATATCTCCATCTTGTATTTTTTTACTGTTTTTCTCAATTTTTTCTTTAGGAATATAGTAATATGTGCGTTTGTTGATCGAGTCTTCAAACTGTTTCATCACTTCAATCGTTTCGGGATGTTTTTGAAGATAAGGATACGATTCAGGATGCGTAGACATGAAATCGATAGACAGGGGAAGGATTTCTCCACCGCACGATTTAGTTTTGTCTTTTAATACTCCGGCCTTTTCATTGTCGAAAATCCAATCGGAAGTATAGTGCAACCGTGAAGGGTATCCGTCGATAATTCCGTTACGGTATCTTACTGATTGTAATTTTTGTTTGAAGGTTTCGAAGTCGGCGGTGTCAACTTGAGCCGTTAAGTTCAATGCCAGGCAGTTCTCAACCAACGTCATGCAATCGAGACTTCTTAAGTTTACGACAAGCTGTTCTTCTCGTTCTTTTGTTTCTAAAGTAGCAGCTACATAAGGAACCTCGAGAAAATATTTCGCGGCGGTTACCATTCCGTTTTCTTTGTTTCCGGCATTTTTGATTGTTTGCAAGCATTCTTTAAAAATCGTTTCATCAGTTTTATTTGACGGCAAATTTTGCGCTCTCAAAAAAAGCGGTAGAGAGAAAAATATGGCAAGGAGAATGTGTTTTTTATTTATCATTTTATAAAAAAAATAATTGAACCACACAGTAGGCACATAGAAATTATTATGAGAATAAAGATTTATAGGACAAAGAAGATAGATTTAGATTAAAAAACTTTAAGACTTGTCTTTTAGTCTTTGTTCTTTTGTCTAAAATCTTATGTGTCCTATGTGACTACGTGGTTCTATTTCGTCTCAATTGTAAATTTAAACAGTTAGTTAATAATTAAAGAAACAAAAGTAATTAAATTTGACGAATAAATGATTAGTCTAAATTTGTTTCAATTTTCATTTTTTTAGTACTTTTGCTTTTAATAGAGAAGTTGTTCTGCCATTGTAAAAAATATGAAATAATAGATTTTAGACACGGAGGTACACGGAGTAATTATTCACAGAGTAGATTCTGATATCAAGTGACGGAATACTCTGTGAAATAAACTCCTTTCACTCCGTGTTTGATAAAAAATCGAGACGAATTT
Organism: Bacteroidales bacterium; assembly: GCA_031553755.1. Taxonomy (GTDB): domain Bacteria; phylum Bacteroidota; class Bacteroidia; order Bacteroidales; family Azobacteroidaceae; genus JAIRVZ01. The sequence continues at coordinate 94,040 of JAVBKZ010000034.1, forward strand.
ATAATCAAAACAATCATAAACAAAAGATGAAATGAAAGAATATAAGAAAAGTATAACGGAATATGCCGATGTTCAGGATGCTATACTTTATATATTCAACTAACTGTCATTTCACAATCATTGCAATTAAATTCCAATTTTAACCGGCTACGTTCGGATAATAAATAAAACGGTTCTTTGAATAAATAATTGTCGGATTTAATTTTTTTGCAATATCCGAATTGATATAAAATACAATATTTTGAAAACATCAACGGAACATTTTCCTGAGGTTTCAATTCAAAGGCGGGAGCTATTTCAGAAACTCCGTGTTGTTTGTAAAAATTCCAGGCATAGCGGTTAGAAACATTTCCCAAGTATGTAAGTTGAGTTTGAGGGTAGGGGTGGGAAGTCGGTCTGATTTTTATTTTTACAGCAGGGCGTTGTGAAATTCGTTCCAACATTAATTTTTCTATCACTTTACGTTTTAAATCGGATAAAAAAGAAGAAGGAATAAACCAATTTCCGGATAAATTGATTTTCAGTCCGGATAATTCGAAAATCGTATTTCCCAATTTGGAAAGTTGAGTCCGTATGTTTTCTGACTGTTCTTTTTGAGCCGTTTCTTTTTTAATGGATTCGGAAACCGTAACGCAACAACCGTCTTCATCTGTGGCTGTTAATTGGAATCCGTTTTCGACTTCATTGAATTGTAATTCCAATCCGATTTTTCTTTCGGAAGATTTTTTTGATAGATTTTTTTCGAAATCCTGATTGTAATTCCTGAATAAAGTCAATCCGATTTTCAGGCGAGGCATATCGGCCGGAAATATCTTATCACCTTCAGCACGGTTTGCCTTAAATCCTTGTAAATCTCCTTGTTCATTCAAAAAACACAAGCCATCCCCGTTATTTATTTTTTGTTTTCCTGAAACAATAATCGAATTATTATTCAGGTTTTTAATTGTTCCGACCGGTTCACCTATCGATTTAGGCGTATTTACAGACGCGATTTCATTTCTTTTTCCTGAAATAAAATAAGAAGTAAATCCCCGGTTGAAACTTTTATATGGGTCGGGAACAAAAAATGGAACCGTACTTCCCGAAGACGCTTTTGAATATTCGGGCCTCCGGCTGAAAATTTCATCTAAACGTTGGCGGTAATAAGCTGTAATATTTTTTACGTAAGATAAATCTTTTAACCGTCCTTCTATTTTGAGGGACGAAACGCCCGCGTCTAAAAGTGCTTTCAGGTTTTCGGATTGATTCAAGTCTTTCAACGAAAGCAAGTGCTTGTTGGATGCAAGCGTTTTCCCTTCCGAATCTTGTAATGTATATGGAAGACGGCAATATTGGGCGCAATTACCACGGTTCGCGCTTCTTCCCGATAGCGCCTGACTGATGTAACATTGTCCGCTGTAGGAAACGCAAAGCGCGCCATGAACAAAAACTTCCAAAGCGACCGTTGTCTGTTCGGCTATTTCCTTGATTTGATTCAAAGACAATTCACGAGCTAAAACAACTTGTGAAAATCCAGCGTCTTCGAGAAATTTTACTTTTTCAAAACAGCGATTATCGGTTTGGGTACTTGCGTGCAACGTGATCGGAGGTAAATCCATTTGAAGAATTCCCATGTCCTGAATAATTAAAGCATCGGCGCCAACTTCATATAATTTATGAATTAAAAGTTCGACTTCCCTAAGTTCAGAATCTTTTATGATTGTATTGAGCGCGACATAAACTTTCGCGTAATATTGATGGGCGTAATCGCACAAGGCTCTGATATCTTCGACCGAATTACCGGCAGCAGCGCGGGCGCTGAATTGAGGCGCGCCAATATATATCGCGTCAGCTCCATGATTGATGGCTTCGATTCCGCATTCGAGATTTTTCGCGGGAGCTAAAAGTTCTATTTTTCGTCCGAATTTCACAACGATTTTACAACAAATTCATACACTTTTTTATCTTTTTTCGCCTAATATTTTTTCTAATAAAGCAACTTTTTCTTGTTCTAATTTTAGCATACGTTCATAAAGTTCTATCACTTTATCAATCGGATTGAATGTAGGTTTATAACCAATAAAGGAAGAATTTTCGTGAAATGTATCGTTGAATGTATTTGCTATGACATTAATTGCAGCTTCATCTGTGAATTTTTTAATGGAATCAACAGGCACTTTCAACACCCTCGCGACCTTTTCTAAGGTCTCATCCTCAATCTGCTCTTTTTGTTCCAACTTCGACATCGTTTGTTGTGTAATATTGAGTTCAGCAGCAATGGTCTCTTGTTTTATACCCAACATTTCACGCAAACGTTTGATGTTTCTTCCATGATGAATCTTGTATTCAGAAGTCATTGTATCCTCTCTCATAAATTTTAGAATGTTAGTGAATTTCAAAGACAAATGTATATAAAATTCTTATTAAAAGAAAAATGGAGTAAAATACACCTCACTTGTTGTATTTTACAAGTTTAATGATTAAGTATTGTGCGTTGAATTTTATTTTCTTTGTTTACCTAAAATTAAGAAATGCATCAGATATATGAATTTCAATTAATAAATTATTTTAAAAAAGTATCATTATGAAAAAAGTATTTTTATCAGTATTACTACTTTCAATTTCTTTGGCAATTTTTAGTCAAAAAAACAGCGGGTTGGGCTTTAATTATCAAGCAGTAGTGAGAGGTGCGGATGGATATGTGATTGCTTCGAAAGATGTCGAAATCCGGTTCTCTTTGTTTCCTGGGCAACATGCGACCTCTCCAACATGGGTAGAAACGCATAAAGTAAAAACAGATCAATTTGGTACAATCGCGATTACTATTGGGAAGGGTACAAAATCAGGAGGACTTGTAAATAGTTTTTCAGATGTGAATTTTTCAGGAATTTATTATTGGATAAAGACAGAAATAAAAGATGGCTCAAATTATCGGGAGATAGGCTTTTCGCAACTGCCAAGTACTCCATATTCTGAATCAGCTTATAATGTAAGTGTTATACCTCCGGGAACAGTAGTTTCATTTGCCGGAGATGAAAGCAAAATTCCTGATGGATGGTTGTTATGTGATGGAAGAGAAGTCAGTCGTTCCGACTATGCCAATTTATACAATGCGATAAGGACAGCATGGGGACATGGAAATAATTCTACGACATTTAATCTTCCTGATATGAGAGGGATGTTCTTAAGAGGTGTTTCAGGGAATTCCGGAAAAGATATAGATTCAGAAAGTAGATTACCCTCTAAAGAAGGAAGTAATAGCGGAAATAATATAGGGTCACTACAAAATGATGCGATAAGAAATATTATTGGTACAGTAAAGACCGTTAGACAACCAATAGAAAAAACAACAGGAGCTTTCTGTTCTCAGGGAAATAGCGGAGGTTTAATGGAGCCATATCATAGTAATAATGAATGCATTATTGCTCAATTTGATGCATCTCGTGTTGTCCCTGTTGGTGCGGATAATCGTCCTGTAAACGTATATGTAAACTATATTATTAAATATTAAAGCCATGAAACGATTGTTGTTAATTGGTATTATATTAGCTATAATACATGATTTATACGCACAAACAGAATCTACTCAACGAGATAAGATGATGGTTTCATCTTTGTTGGGTTATTCTTTAGCTGTTCAAGATGTTTCAGTAGATAATTATAAAATTACGGCTAACCAACTTGTACCTATCAATGTTGAATTAGACACAATGCCTCGTTTGCAAATCGGAGCTATTCCTAATCAAACAGTATGGCACGAGGGTGATATTACTGTTGGATTTTATGTCCTCACCGATACCTTACAGGCCGAAAATGTGTCTTTGAGTTATAGTATTGACTCTACACCGGAAGGAAAGATTGTATTTAACGAACAAACAGGGAGATTCAAATATTTTCCTGATAAGTTTGATGTAAAACCTTTTACTGTTACTTTTCGAGCAGAAACTACAGACAAACTTATTGTGCAGGATGTTGTTTTTACATTGATGCCTACTACTCCGCCGGAATATGCGGCTTTTGGTGTTGAACCGCTCAAGCCGATGCCAGAGTCTACCGATGATTATACTATTGTTGCCCAGACAATACAACGAAATGTGCAATTCAATAATTCGCTCAAAGATACTGTTCGAAGTTTCAGCATAACAGGAAAAGAATTGGTATTTGATAGTCAAATTCAAAACAAGTTACGTTATTTGAATGGGCGCAGTGATATTTATGAATTAAATCTTTTTGCAGAGAAAGTAATTGTCCGAGAAGCATTGCATTTGCCTCAAACGAAATTGACCATATATGCCAAAGAACTTGTTTTTGAAGATGTCCTTGGGCAAGAAAAAGCATCTATCAATACTTCTCCGGAGATGATTGATATACTTTCTGACAACAATGGTATCAATGGTGCAGATGCAGGAGATATTACCCTTTATATTCAAGACTATAAGCAAAGCGTTCCCTGCAAACGATTTATATTAGTTGGAGGGAAAGGACAAAATGTTCCATGGACTACACAGCAAACCAATCGAACACCAGGTAATGGAGGCAACGGCGGACTATTAACTTCAACTATTGATGTGAGTGAGTTTTGTGATGCAATCCATGGTAGCGCCGGTATTCAGATAGATGACAATACTCAAATAGTAGGAACTGGAAATGCAGGAAATGATGGTAGTTTTGTGCTTTATGAAAAAGAATTTACCTGGTTGCATCCCAATCTTATTTCTGCCGTTGTAAAACAGGCCAAAGATGCATATTTGAATATCTATAATGGTTATACAAATGATGTTTTTTCGAAATATACTCAACGAATAGAAGATCTCAAAAATTCAGATGAATGGGCAGAGCTAAGTGAAGAGATCCAAATGGAATTAAATAATGCAGAGAACGAGATGCAAGCTGTGATGTATCGTATCGGACAAAATTTAGATTATTTTGGCAATCCGGTTGGTTGGGTACCAATGCTTTCGTTTGAAGTAAATAAATTAGCATTTGAGCAAGAAATCGAAAAGGCTATTCGGGTAATGTATCTCAGTTATTGGTTGAAGAACGTTGAAGGCAGTAATGAACAGCGCATTAATGCTTGTAGCGAAGCCATTAAACTGGTCAAACAAGATTTAATGGATAATAAAGATTTTGTAAATCAATTAGTCCGTCTTATTCCTGAATTGCAAGACGAAGCTACAGCTTTAGAGCAGCAAATAGATGAGTTGATTCTCAGAATAGAACAAAAAACACAAGAATTACTTGCTCATGCAAAGGATAATGTGAAAAAACAAAACCGATACAATAAAATTTCAGGAGTATTGTCTGCTGTTGCAAAAGTTGCTCCGGTTGTTTGCAGCATTGTTCCAGGAGTTGGCACCGCTGTTGGTATGGCTATTAGTACAGCAGTGACAGCCGGTAATACGGCATTGTCTATGGCGACCAATGCTTCGGACACTTATGGATATGCTAATGCTGTAGGAGGATTTGTTGACTCCGCAAGTGGTTTTTTAGGATCGGGAGGATTTTCTAATATAACAAATGCTTTAAACAAAATTGATATTTCTTCTTTAGGTTCTTCTGCAAGTACAGTAGAGGATGCTTATAAAACTATTAATGGAACAGTAGGGCCACTAGTAAATAGTATCGAAAAGTTGCATAAAACTTTTGCTCAAAGTTCTACTCCAAGCGATCAAGTGCAAGCAGAGTTAAATAAATTGAAGGCTGAATCGAAAGAATATCAAGCATTGATAGCAGAATCAGAGGTATTGAATGCTAAAAAAGAACAATTATTGCAGAAATTAGCCAGTACTTTTGAAAATATTACTACGACAAGTGTCAATATTCAAAATAATATAGTTGCTATTGATGGATTAGGAAGAGATGTTTTTAATAATAATAGCAAACGAGATTTGAGAGCCATGCAATATTTGGATGGTATGGAACGACGCGCTAAAGAACGTTTGTTGAAATATCATTATTATATGGGGAAATCCTATGAGTATCGCTTATTGAAACCCTATACTGCCGAGTTGAATTTATCGGCAATGATGAATCGGTTTGTTACTATTGCGGAGGCAAATCCCCAAAAAACGGCATTAGATGCACAAGATTTTCAAAATTTAAAAGCAATATACGAAGAGCAATTATCAACAGTAACTGCTAATATTTTGGATGAATATAATACCAATCGTCCTGAAGTTACAACGCCGATTCGTTTTACTCTCACCGAAAACGATATATCTGAATTAAACTCCAATCGAGATATTATTCTAAATATTTTTGAAAGAGGAATGGTTCCTCCAAATCATGAAAATGCACGTATTGTAAATTTTAAAATTCATGATATAAAAGCACACTTGGAAGGTAACCAAAATCCTTCTTTTGCAAACTTTGAATTATTGTTGGAACATTCAGGCAGATCAATGATGCGTAAGAATGGAGAAATTTATTGGTTTGACCATATCAATACTCAAAATCAAAATCCGATAGTTTGGGGGATAACTTATGATGCTAAGCATGGAATAGTAGATCAACAGGAGCCAAGTTCGGCAAGCCAGTCATTGCTTTATTCCTTGCTTGATAAGCTGGGGCAAGCAAATAACATTATGATATATTCCCGCCCTGGAGCTTGGGCAAATATTCGGATTTCCAAAAACAATATTGTGTCTAACGGTACAAAAATGGTGATTGACGAATTGACTTTTGAATTGCAATACGATTTTACTCAACGTCCGATTAATAATCGTAATTTGGATGTTTATGCGGGTGATGTAGAAAAAAGTGATATTTCTCTTTCCCCGTATATTGAAATGTCAAAATCCGATAAAAGTGGACGAGCCAACGGAAGAGGGCTTTTGTATAGGACTTATAACAAAGGTACATCTGTAAATCTTGAAGCTCCAGGAGAATACGGCCGTTATAAGTTTGTAAATTGGACAAACCGTTATGACGAAACAGTTTCAACTAAAGCTTCGGTTATGGCAAATATGGATAATGACACTTATTTGAAAGCTAACTACAAATACATGGGGCCCATTTTAAGTGTTGTGGATACTGTGTATGTCAAACAAGAGACAGGTGTCGCTGCTCTTAAAGTAGAAAATAAAGGTTCTGAAGAAATGGAGTGGAGTTCTACTTGCAATGATTCTTGGTTGAAAATTTCAAGTGGTAAAGAGGGAATTGATACTGATTTTATTACATTTGAATTTGATGCAAATTCTTCTGAAAAACGAAGAGTTGGTTCATTGACAATTACTGCTCCTGAAACCGAGAAATATTCAAAAATTGTTTATGTTGTTCAATCATCTGAAATACATAATGGAATAAACAACCTCTCCTTAGAAATAGAGCCTGATATCTATTATGATCCTATTCGTAATTGTTATTTTATTGATTTAAAAAGACAATCAGAAAAAATCGAGATTGAAGTATTCTCCATAACTGGACAATTGATTGCCCAAAAATATTTATATAATGAATCATCTTGTAGTATTGATTTAGCACATTGTAACAATGGAGCGTATTTGGTAAAATTGAAATCTAATGGAGAATCATTTGTTCATAAGGTTTTGAAAAGATAAAATTTTCTCCTTTAAAAGAGACTTTCTAATAAGGAAGTCTCTTTTTTGTATAGTGAATAACCTTGCACATTCAAAAACAATATTTACATTTGTAGTGAATTATTAACTAAAACACAATTAAATTATGGCAGTCAGCTATGTTGTTGTACCTAAAGCTAATCCTTTAGACAGGAATGCTCAAAAGAAGTTTTATGCTCAGGCTAAGAGCAGAAGTGAATTAACCTTCAGAAAGTTAAGTAAAGAAATTGCAGAAGGTTCTACCACCGTAAGTGATACAGATGTATTAGCTGTTCTTAATGATTTGACTAAGATTTTGAAACGCCATTTGGAAAACGGAGAAATTGTTCGTTTTGGTGATTTTGGTACTTTTCAAGTTGGTATCGGTAGCGAAGGTGCAGAAACCGAAGATAAGTTTCATGTATCGCTGATTAAAAGCGCGAAGGTAATGTTTCGTCCGGGGCTGGATTTGAAAGAAATGCTTGCCACTTTGAAGTACGAAAAGATTAGGTAAAAATTGCAAGAGTAAATTTTAAAAGCTGCTGTCCTTTTACAGAAAAGGACAGCAGCTTTTTGTTAAAAGGATAGCAGCTTTCAGACTCACCTCCACCCACCTACTCGCTTCTGTTAAATAGAATTTATTTTAACATTGTTTTCTATACAACGAAACCTGCTAAGGATTAAAAACTTGGCAGGTTTTGCATTATTTGTATAGGATTTTTTACCTTTGCATTAATCAGTAGAGTTGTAACTATCGAATATAAATCGAAAATGAAAGTATATCACGGAACAAATACGGTAATAGAGAAACCTCAAATTATCAATCGTTTCAAAACGCTTGATTTTGGTGAAGGGTTTTACACTACAGAGAATGAAATTCAAGCGAGAGATTTTGCAATAAAAGTTTGTGAACGAAGAAATCCGTCACTTTTTCCTGTTGTAAATTGTTATAAGTTTAGTGAGGATTTGGAAAAATTTACCGTACTTGTATTTGATGCACCGGACGAAAAATGGCTGGACTTTGTTGTTGAACGAAGAAAAGGGATTGCTTTAACAAAAAAGTACGATTTAATAATTGGTCCGGTGGCCAACGATGATGTTTTTGGTACGATCATTTTGTACGAATCAGGGCAGTTAGATAAAGAAAGTGCCATTAAAAGATTCAAAGTGAAAAAATTGTATAATCAAGTGGTGTTTTGTAACGACTCCGTTTTAAATTATCTCTCTTTTACCAACTCATATAAAGTAGAAAAATGAAAGATAACAACCAAATATCGGCTCTTTTAGGCGTTTGCATTATTCCGCAAGTTATTGAGGAGATAAAAGGATTTTATGATAATGACGAGGAACTTGCCATAAAAGAATTTTATAGATCAATGCTATTTGATAAATTGCAAAACTCTCAAACAGGACTTTGGCATTTGAGCGCTAAAACGCTATCTCAACTGTTTTTGACAGAAGTAAGTGGGCTAACAATCGAATATCCGGAGGAACAATCATGAGTAAAGAAAATGATTTTTTAATATTTGTAGTTGAATATTACCGCAACAAGAAAAAATTGTCAGGAAAAGAGGTAATTGCGTTATTTAATAAATATAATATATGGGCTTTGGCAAAAAAATCGTATTTTGTTTGGCACATAGAATCACCCGAAAATTTTGTGCGGGAAATAGATAGTTATATGTATTCGTAAATGAATTTATCTCACCTCCACCCGTTTAGTCGCCTCCATGTTTTTGTTACGGTATTCCACTTGTTCCACTACTTTTTGAGCTAAATCGGCGAATGCTTTTCCTGTGATAGAGTCTTCATTTAGGGCAACGGGTTTTCCTTCGTCTCCTCCTTCGCGAATGCTTTGTACGATAGGGATTTGTCCCAATAGAGGAATATTCATTTCTTCGGCTAAACGCTTACATCCTTCTTTTCCGAAGATATAATATTTGTTTTCAGGAAGCTCTGCCGGAGTAAACCAAGCCATGTTTTCAACTAAACCAAGTACGGGAATATTTACTTTTTCTCCTACAAACATGTTGATTCCTTTTCGGGCATCAGCTAAAGCGACTTCCTGAGGCGTACTTACAACTACTGCTCCGGTTATGGCAAGTGTTTGTACCATAGTGAGATGAATGTCACTTGTTCCCGGAGGAAGGTCAATCAAAAAATAATCTAATTCTCCCCAATCGGCATCGGCAATCAGTTGTTTTAAGGCGTTGCTTGCCATATTTCCCCGCCAAACCAAAGCGTTGTCTTTGTCGACGAAAAATCCTATCGACAAAACTTTCACTCCATAACTTTCTTCGGGAACAATCAAATCACGCCCTTCCATATTTTTTAATACAGGACGAGCATCTTCGAGATTAAACATTTTAGGCATGGATGGTCCGTAAATATCCGCGTCGAGTAGCCCTACTTTATAACCGGCTTTGCTTAATGCTACGGCTAAATTGGCAGCTACCGTACTTTTCCCGACTCCTCCTTTTCCGGAAGAAACCGCGATGATATTTTTAACTTCGGGTAATAACTTGTCCGGTTCGGGACGAGCTATTTGTTTAGTGATGATGTTGATGTTTCCTTTGATGTCAACATCTTCGCCAACGTACGTCAATATCGCTGTTTCGGCGGCCTTGACTACCGATTTGATAAATGGATCGTTTGGCTTTTCGAATAGGAGGGAAAACGAAACTTTGTTTCCCTCTATCCGAATATCATCTTCAAGCATGCCCATTTCCACAATGTTCTTACCCGTTCCCGGATAACGAACATTGAGCAGGGCGTCTGTAATTAATTTGGGGTATAATGCCATAAAAATTATCCGCATTTAGAATTACCGCAAGTTGTACATCTCAAGCAACCTTCTTGGAATACAAGTGTTTCGTTTCCGCAACTCGGACATTTTTGCCCTTTGGCTTCCACTCCGTCAATCACATATTTCTTCAAAGCGCGTTCCACACCGTTTTTCCATGTGTTGATAGATTCGCTGTTGAGTTCCAATCCTTGCACCAATTTGATAACTTGTTCGATTGGCATTCCATATCTCAATACGCCGGAAATCAGTTTGGCATAATTCCAATATTCGGGATTAAATTTATCGGATAATCCTTCGATGGTTGTTTTATATCCTCTTTTATTGGCGTATTGGAAGTCGTAACGTTTGTTTCCGTGCTCATCTACATTTTTGATGATTGTTCCGGATGTAATATTTTTAGGAAGAAATATTCCTTCATCTTCGTCATTGATTCCGGTAAAAATTTCATACGGATGTCCGTTGATTTTTCCCACGAAAGCAATCCATTTTTCTTTGTTATTTTGGAATTTAACAATGTCGGTTTCTAATTCACGTGGACGTTTCGCTACGATTTCATTTACTTCGATACAATTACAGTCTTTTTTCTTCTTTTCTTCCGGAGAATCGGCAGCAATCAATACTCCGCTACGAGAACCGTCACGGTAAACAGTACATCCTTTGCATCCCGATTTCCAAGCTTCGATATATAGCTTATTTACCAAATCTTCTTCTACATCGCCCGGAAGATTAATCGTAACGCTAATCGAGTGATCGACCCACTTTTGTATCCGGCCTTGCATTTTTACCTTTTGTAACCAGTCCACATCGTTCGAAGTCGCTTTATAATAAGGTGATTTAGCTACTAACTCATCAATTTCTTCCGAGCTGTATTTTTTAGAAGTAGGATATCCGTTGGCTTCCATCCATGTTACGAACTTATGATGGAAAACAATATATTCTTCCCAAGCGTCACCGCTTTCATCGATAAAATCAACTTTTACAGAAACGTCGTTAGGATTCACTTTGCGGCGGCGTTTATAGACAGGAAGAAAAACAGGTTCGATACCCGATGTTGTTTGTGTCATCAAACTGGTTGTTCCGGTTGGTGCAATCGTTAAGCAAGCGATATTACGACGTCCGTATTTTACCATTTTTTTATAAAAATCAGGATCTTCCGCTCTTAAACGATTGATAAACGGATTGTTTTCTTCTCTTTTCGCGTCATAAACTTCGAAAGCGCCACGTTCTTTTGCCAATTCTACAGATGAAGCATAAGCGTTCAACGCCAATATTTTTTGGACTTTTTCCGAAAAATCAACAGCTTCTTCCGATCCATATCTTAGTCCTAAAGCTGCTAACATGTCTCCTTCAGCAGTAATGCCAACTCCTGTACGACGTCCTTGTAGGGTTTTTTGTCTGATTTTTTGCCAAAGCGCTCTTTCAGAAAGCTTTACATCTTCTTGCTCTGGATCGCTGTCGATTTTTTCTAAAATCAAATCGATTTTCTCAGATTCAAGATCAATGATGTCGTCCATAATCCTTTGCGCCAAAGCGACATGCTTTTTGAATAAATCAAAATCAAAATGAGCGTCTTGCTTAAAAGGATTTACTACATAAGAATATAGATTGATTGCTAATAAACGACAACTGTCATAAGGACAAAGAGGAATTTCTCCGCAAGGATTGGTGGATACGGTTTGAAATCCTAAGTCGGCATAACAATCCGGCACAGATTCTTTGATGATTGTATCCCAAAATAAAACTCCGGGTTCGGCTGAACGCCATGCGTTGTGGACAATTTTTTTCCACAAGTCTTCCGCGTCAATTTCTTTTACACACCAAGGATCGTCAGAACCAACCGGATATTGTTGGAAATAAGGTCTTTTTTCTATTGCAGCCCTCATGAACTCATCATCGATTTTGACGGAAACATTAGCCCCTGTTACCTTTCCTTCCGACATTTTGGCGTCAATGAAAGACTCTGAATCTGGATGTTTGATGGAAACGCTTAACATCAAAGCTCCACGACGTCCGTCTTGGGCTACTTCTCGGGTTGAGTTGGAGTAACGTTCCATAAAAGGGACCAATCCGGTTGAAGTCAACGCCGAATTTTTTACCGGAGAGCCTTTAGGACGAATATGCGACAAGTCGTGTCCTACACCCCCTCTGCGTTTCATCAATTGCACCTGTTCTTCGTCTATTTTGATAATAGCTCCGTAAGAATCAGCTCTTCCATCGATTCCGATTACAAAACAGTTCGATAAAGACGCGACCTGAAAATCATTTCCGATTCCCGTCATTGGGCTTCCTTGGGGAACGATATATTTGAATTTGTCAAATAAATCGTAAAGTTCTTTTTCTGATAAAGGATTGGCATATTTCGACTCGATTCGAGCCACTTCTTTTGCCAGACGTTTGTGCATGTCATCGGGAGATTTCTCATAAATATTTCCGAATGCGTCTTTTAACGCATATTTGTTGACCCAAACTTTAGCGGCCAACTCGTCTCCCGTAAAATAATCCAATGAAGCCTGAAACGCTTCATCGAAAGAATAAGTTTGTCTTTCCACGACTGTTTTTATTAAAATGTTATTGTTGTTTAGCGAAACTAAGAGTGTATTTTTTTATCCCTATATCAACGCGATCAAAAATCCGACTGCAATATTACAGATTCATTTTAAAATCTCCAAACAAACAATAGAATAAATGTATAAAATGTTTATAATTTTCTATTTTATTTTTTAAATAATTGATTATTAGTAGATTAATTTTTTGTAATGGCTAAAAAGTTTTCCAAAATGAAAATTTATTATAAATTAACAATTCGGATATTGTTGAAAATGAGATAAGAAAAATGTGTGTTTGTAATATTTTTTTTGAAAAAATGAATCCTTTATGGAAACATCAAAAAAAGTTTTTTATTTTTGTTCCCGATAATTAATCAAAACAATTTTTTAATCATTAAAACCATCTATTTTCATGGAAGAGTTATGTTTAGAAGGGATGAAGTACTTGAATCCCCTCACAGATTACGGATTTAAACGCATTTTCGGGTCGGAAACTTACAAAGAGTTATTAATTGATTTACTCAATGAACTGATTCATGGGCAGGGAAAAATCATTAACCTCAATTATTTGACAACAGAACAATTGGAACAAAGAGAAACCGACCGGAAAGCAGTTTTCGACATTTATTGCAAAACCGATTGTGACAAGTATTTTATCGTTGAGTTACAGAAAGTACGACAAGCGCATTTCAAGGAAAGAAGTATCTATTACTCTACTTTTCCGATTCAATCGCAAGCAGTCAAAGGGAAATGGAATTTCCAGTTAAGCGCAGTGTACACTATTTCCATTGTGGATTTTATCTTGTTTGAGAATGATGAAAACTATTTCCATGATGTGATGCTGATAGAAAAACAAACGGGTGAAGTATTTTATGACAAGTTAGTATATAAATACTTGGAATTGCCTAAATTCACAAAAGAATCATCCCAACTTGCAACAAATTTCGACCGTTGGGTGTATTTATTGAAGAAGTTGCCCTCATTTGAGAACCGTCCGCCGGAATTGCAAGGCAGGGTTTTTGACATGTTGTTCAAGGCGGCTGAGATTTCACAATTAACAACAAAAGAAATGGAAGAATACAAGAAAAGTATAACGGAATATGCCGATGTTCAGGACGCCATACTTTATTACGAGCAAAAAGGTCGTGATGAAGGTTTTTCTGAAGGTGTAGAAAAAGGCATAGAAATTGGCGTTGATAAAGGTCGTGAAGAGGGTGTAGAAATTGGCATTGAGCAAGAAAAAATTCTAATGGCTCAAAATTGTATAAAAGAGGGGCTTTCTCTTGATGTGATATCGCGTCTGACAGGTTTTTCTCCAGAACAAATAAGATTATTAGAAACAAGATAGAAGAAATTATGGAATCATTAGTAAACAGGAGGACAATCAGGCAATATTCCGATAAAGAAATAAGTGATGGATTGTTAAATGAATTGCTCGAAGTAGCTGCCCGGACATCAACTACGGGCAATATGCAATTGTATAGCGTTGTCGTTACACGAGATGCAGAAATGAAATCCGCTTTATCTCCCGCTCATTTTAATCAGCCAATGTTGAAACAAGCGCCTGTGGTTTTAACTGTTTGTGCTGATTTTAATCGTTTTAACAAATGGTGCGAACAATGTAAAGCCGTTCCCGGATATGACAATTTCGTGTCGTTTTTTAACGCGGCGATGGATGCTTTGTTTTTTGCCCAAACATTTTGCGTAGCGGCGGAAGAAAAAGGTATTGGGATTTGTTATTTGGGAACTACGACTTATAATCCGGATAAGATTATAGACATTCTTCATCTTCCTAAATTTGTAGTTCCATTAACAACTATAACAATGGGATATCCTGCGGTTGTTCCGCCTCAACCCGATCGTTTACCATTGAATTCTTTTGTTCATAAAGAAACATATAAAGATTACACTCCGCAAGACATTGACAATTATTACTCGTTGAAAGAATCTCTTCCTGAAAATCATAGATTTATTGCGGAAAATAACAAAGAAACGTTGGCACAGGTATTTACTGATGTTCGATATAAGAAAACGGATAATGAATATTTTTCTAAAATATTGTTGGAAACATTAAAAAAACAAGGTTTTTTCGGTGAAAATTAAATACCTTTGCAGTTCTTTTAAATAAGTTTTCAACTAAATTGTAGAATGAACAAAAAGTCAAAAAAAAACAGATTTAATTCAAAAAAAGTTGTCAAATGGTTTTGGGTTTTATTCTGTTCGGTAATCTTAGTCACTTTCTTTATATTCTTCCTTATATATCAAGGCTACATAGGATATATGCCTCCTGTTGAAGATTTGGAAAATCCTATAGATAAATATGCTTCCCAAGTTATTTCGGCAGATGGTAAACTGTTAGGTACTTATAGCAGGGAAAGAGAAAACCGGATTTATGTGAGTTATGACGACCTTTCTCCGGCTTTGGTAAATGCCTTAATCGCAACGGAAGATGAGCGTTTTACTCAACATTCCGGAATTGATTTCTACGCGTTAGTGCGGGCTTTTGTGAAAACCGGATTGATGAGGCAAAAGAGCGCGGGAGGCGGAAGTACGATCACTCAACAATTGGCAAAGCAGTTGTTTTCTCCCAAAGCTGAAGATTTATCGGAAAGATTATTGCAAAAACCAATAGAATGGGTGATTTCCGTACAATTGGAACGTTTTTATACCAAAGAAGAAATTATTAATCTTTATCTGAATAAGTTTGATTTTTTGCATAACGCCGTCGGAATACAATCGGCGGCATGGGTTTATTTCGGGAAAACACCTAAAACGTTATCGACCGAAGAAGCCGCTACTTTGATAGGTATGTGTAAAAATCCGGCTTATTTTAATCCGGTAAAAAGAAATGAGTTAACAAAAGGACGCCGTAATGTGGTGCTTGAATTGATGTGTAAAAACGGCTATATAACGGAAACTGAAAAAGAATCTTCGCAAAAAAAGCCTTTAATCCTCAAATTTAATAAAGCTGATCATAAAGAAGGTTTGGCACCTTATTTTCGCGAATATCTCAGGATGGTGTTGACAGCCAAAGAACCTAAAAGAAGTGATTATCCCGATTATATGGCGCAACGTTTTTCTGACGATTCATTGGCGTGGGCTACGAATCCATTATATGGTTGGTGTAATAAAAATAAAAAGTCGAACGGGGAGAACTATAGTCTTGGTGTAGATGGATTGAAAATTTACGCGACAGTAGATTCCCGCATGCAGACTTATGCCGAAGCCGCGATGAGAGAACATATTGGACTTGATTTGCAAGAAAAGTTTTTTGCCGAAAAAAAAGGACGGGCATATGCGCCTTTTTCCAGTTCGATAAAAGCGGCAGACAGAGAAAAGATATTGGAAAGGGCGATGAAACAATCCGATCGTTACCGGTTTTTGAAAAAGGAAGGCTATAGTGACGAAAAAATCAAAGCGAATTTCAATAAAAAGACAGAAATGACTGTATTTTCATGGTATGGTTCGAAAGATACGATAATGACCCCGTTGGATTCGATTAAATACATGAAAACGTTCCTTCGTTCGGGCATGATGTCGATGGATGCTCGTACAGGCGCGGTAAAAGCCTATGTCGGAGGTGTTAATTTTCAGTATTTCCAATATGATATGGTAAGTATGGGGCGTAGACAAATCGGTTCTACAGTAAAACCCTACTTATATTCATTGGCTATGGAAGAAGGAATGACGCCTTGTGATGAAATTCTTCATGTCGAACAACACCTGGAAGCAGGGCCCGGACAACCTTTATATACGCCTCGTAATCCGAGTGCTAATAAAAGATACGGAGAAATGGTTTCTATCAGGTGGGGACTCCAAAATTCGGATAACTGGGTGACTGCCAACTTGATGGGGCTTTTTGGCCCGAGTTCGTTTGTTCGTTTGTTGCATTCATTCGGAATTAAAGGATACATCGATCCTGTTCCTTCATTATGTTTAGGACCATGTGATATTTCGATCGCGGAAATGGTAAGTGGATATTCCGCTTTTGCTAATAGAGGAATACGTATAGATCCGGTTTATGTGACGCGTATTGAAGATGCTTATGGAAATACAATCGCGACTTTCAGTCCGCAAATGCATGAAGTTTTAAGTGAAAAAACTTCTTTTAAAATGTTAGATATGTTGAGAGCCGTAATAGATGGAGGAACAGGTTCCCGTTTACGTTTTAAATATGGGATCAATGCTCCTCTCGGAGGTAAAACAGGAACTACACAAAACAATTCGGATGGATGGTTCATGTCTTTTACTCCTTCATTAGTAAGTGGAGTATGGGTTGGAGGAGAAGACCGTTCTATACATTTTGATTATATGAGTAACGGACAAGCGGCGAGTACGGCTTTGCCTGTTTTTGCAAAATATATGCAAAAAGTGTATGCGGATACATCGTTAGGATATTCTCAAACAGAATCGTTTGAGGTTCCGCAGGAGTATCGGAATACATGTGGAGGCGCTGTTATTGGTAACGAAAGAGGCGAGGACAGAAGCATGCAATTTAATTCCCAGGGAATAGATGAGGCATTTGAATAGGACTATTGAAAAATAAAAAAATATTTTGCAGGATTTCAAAAAGATTATACCTTTGTGCCTGCAATTGCGAAAGTGCCTGTAATTGCGAAAGTAGCTCAGTTGGTAGAGCATAACCTTGCCCAGGTTAGGGTCGCGGGTTCGAGTCCCGTCTTTCGCTCATAAAATTAAAGTATAAGAGTGAAGAACTAAGGATTTTTATGCGCAAGTTTAATTCTTAATTCTTCACTCTTAATTGATTAAGCCCGGATGGCGGAATTGGTAGACGCGCTAGTTTCAGGGACTAGTGTCCGCAAGGATGTGCAGGTTCGAGCCCTGTTCCGGGTACAAAAAAAAGAGTTGCGTAAATAAATATATTGTATTACTTTTGCAACACTTTTATCAAGCGCGGGTGGTGGAATTGGTAGACACGCCACTTTGAGGGGGTGGTGCCGGTTACGGTGTGTGGGTTCAAATCCCGTCCCGCGTACTTTCAAAAGCGTTAATAGTTTTATTTTTAAGCTATTGACGCTTTTTACATATAAAAAATCCCATATAAAAATTCTCACTCTTCATCCGGTTTATAAAAACTGATTTCTAAAATTTCTCCTATCTGAAACCGGCTGTTGAGGCTATTAACAACCCGAAACAAACATTTCTCTACTGATTTTCTGTTGTCATCATTATTTTGTTCTGTTATTTCTAATAAAGTTGTATTGTTCGGCTGATTAAGGCTTTCTGATAAGTCATTCCAATTATTGAAATGGATATATTTTGCAATTGCATCCAACGTATAAAGTCGTGGTGTCTGAACTTCCCCGATAAACCCCAATAACCGTTTGAGTGTATTGGCACTAATGCGATGAGTGGTATGTTTTTCGATTTCATAAGACAGTTGTACACAATCTGCCGGATAACGTATTTCTTTCCCTATCCTCTTTTCTATCAACTCTTTAATGATTGGAGATAACAACATACAAATGTTTTAGAATAAAGATAAATCGAACATGGACGAAATGGATGCAATGAATTTAATATTTTAGGAATGAAAGGATTATATTTGCCATCAAATTATAATATTAAAGCAACAGTTTCCATATTTTAGGGAGTAAAATTCTGTGTATTAGCAAAAAGTTGTATATTTGCGATGTGCTTTCGGGCACACACATATTTGTTAAACACGGAAGTGTTAGCTTGATTCTCAGAGTACGAATCTGACAGTTCAATAAAACAGAGAATGAGCATAACTCTCCCATCATATCTTCGTATATGGTGTGGGGCTGTTGCTTGTTTGATGTTTGAGGGTTTTGTCAGAACCTGTACTCTTCAAATTAAGTTTACGGCGTCACACTTTCCTTTTTAAATCAATTCTTTTCTTTTGGTGCCTAAGAAAAAGGAGTTCCCGAAAATCCTATATAAAAGAGTAGGAATGTAAGACTCATTATATTACTATGGCAAGTGCAAGAAAATTTATTACTCAATGTGATAATTGTAAAAAGTATGTTCATGTCCTTGAATTTCCAATGGGAGTGCCTGGTGGAAAAGAAAGGGAAGAAGCCCGTTGTCCAAACTGCTCTAATGTTGTTTATGAAGCTATGACTGATGGCTATTTTAATGCAACTATTGTTAGTGAAGATGAATATAACAAAGACAAAAATAGAATTGGTTGAATAAAAAATGAAGCATATTATGAATAAAAACATACTCTTAATAATCCTATGCTTATTAATTTCTATAAGCAGCTTTGCACAAAATTATAGTGGTGGATCCGGTACGGAAGGCGACCCATATCTAATTTCCTCCAAAGCGGATATGGAATCATTAGCAACTATTGTAAATGAAGGTAATTCTCATTCAGAAACTTATTTTTTATTAACAACGGATTTGACAGAAGAGCCTATTACAGTTATTATCGGCAATTCTTTTTATAGTCCATTTAGCGGTGTTTTTGATGGAGGAAATCATAAAATAAGCATTGATATAAATATGAAAAATGCTGATTTCCCTTCTCATGTGGGATTATTTGGTACAATTAACAACGCCACTATAAAAAATTTATCTATTAATGGATATCTTTCAATTATATCTTCATACTGTCCTGGATATGGTGATTGGGGTATAGGAGCAATTTGTGGATATAGCTCATCTTCCAAAATTGAAAATTGCGGTAATTACAGTGAACTTTCTTTTTCTTTGAATGATAATCTTGAATACGAATATCGCTATTTAGGTGGAATATGTGGATATAGTAAATCGAGTGAAATTAATAATTGCTATAACACTGGGAAGGTTTCATTTATTTCAGAAGATGTTGCACATTCATCTCCTGCTTCGTCCAAATCCCTTTCCTATTCCGCTGGAATATGTAGTAAAATTGAAAACTCGATAATAAACAATAGTTATAATATAGGAGAAATTTTTTCAAGTTCATCTTCTACTGCAAAATCGCTCTCTTTATTAAATAATATTTCGGCTTCGTCCAAATCCTATTCAGGAGGAATCTGTACAATAGGAGATGTATCTTCTGTCATCAGAAATTGTTATAATGCAGGAAATGTTTTTTCTTATTCTATTGCTAAGCCTCCGACAGAATCTAAGTTAACTACAACTGCGATATCTTATTCTTATTCGGGAGGCATAAACGGAGATGGAAATGTTAAAATTGAGAATTGCTATAATGTTGGTGAAATTTTGTCATCATCAATTGCAAATAAAAATACCGGCTCTATAGGTAAATACAAAACAATATCATCATCATATTCAGGAAAAATAAGCGCATCCTCTTCCACAATAATTGAAAATTGCTATACTTCCCATCTAGCAGAGATCAATGGTGACATTATAAATGAAAATGAAAAAAATGAGGATATTTCTTCTTTTTTATCTAAATTTTGGATTGAAAAAAATTTAGAATGGGATTTCGATGAAATATGGAAAATGTCTAATTTAAACTCCATTAATGAAGGACATCCCATTCTAAAATATCAAGAAGATTTGATTATAAATTCTATTGAATCTTTAATATTTAATAAAGAAAATGATATTACAGTTTATCCAAATCCGGCCAAATCCGATTTATATATTTCTTCCTATCAAGCTCTCGAAAAAGTAGAAATCTACAATCAATCAGGAGTTTGTGTTTTGAGTAATGAAAATTTCATTGAGAAATTGGATGTTTCACATTTGCCCGATGGATTCTATTTTGCCCGGATTTTCACAAACGGTATTCCGGTAACTAAGAAAATTATTATCAAAAAATAGCTTGGTATAAATTTCAGTTTTTATAGGAAACAACGTTCCTTTAACTATACATAGAATTGGTTTGTAAATAGTTGCGGGATGCGTACAAAAAAAGGAAGAGTTTTGCTCTTCCTTTTTTTCTTTCCTATCCAAATCTATTTTAGAAATCGTTTTCGTAACCATTCTCTAATAGGGATATCATAAAATTTCATTGAAACATACGCTAAGATAATTGCGGAAATCGCGCATAATAAACCAACAGGCCAAGATTGTTCAAGAGTCAAGTTGTTGTTGGTAACCCAAGCCATGTATATGTATATAATCGGATAATGGGTGATATAAACCGGATATGAAATATTGCCTAAAAATGTACATATTTTAGATGTTTTCTTTCCCTTTATTTTTCCTCCGGCTCCCAACCATACAATCAGAGGGAACATAATAATTATACAAAAACATTCGTATAATCCATTCATCCAAAGATGCTCTGCATTGCCTATGCGTGGAATGGAAAATAAGACTATTAAGAGAATACTTGCGGAGAGGAAAGCATTTTTTGTATATCGCAATTTTACAGTTCTTGCCAACAAAAGACCTGCGAGAAAAGGAAATGCCAACCGGGTGAAACCAATTCTCAATTGTTCCGCGTTAAGAGACCATCCTCCGATAATATCTCCAGTGGGACTTGTCAATTCAAAATGAATGGTAATGCAAGCAGCAATAACAACCAATATAGCCAGTATTATTTTAGAAGCTTTCCGTAAAAATAAAGCATAGATAATATTTGCGATATATTCAAAAAATAACGACCAAGCCGGCCCGTTTAGCGGATGCATTTCATCCCAGCCTCTTATATCCAGATTTTTACCGACAGGAATCAATGTACATCCGATAAGCATAACTAACAACATCTTCCAAACAGGAATTTCACCGATTCTCTCCCAACCCATACCGGGAGAATCTTGGAAATAAAATAAAGCAGCTCCGATGATTGAACCTATAATAATCATCGGTTGAAGCCGGATAAGTCTTCGTTTGAAAAAATCTTTGAGTGTCATTTTCCCCCAACGGTCATCATAAGCGTAAGCAACAACATAACCCGAAAGAAGGAAAAAGAAATCAACAGCTAAATAGCCATGATTGATAAATTGTTTTGAATGATCTCCTTGTGAATGTACTTCGAAAATGTGAAAAAAGACAACGATAATCGCAGCAACTCCACGTAGTCCATCAAGTATCTCATAATGGGGTTTCGATTCTGCCAAACTAATTGAATGTTTCATGTATGTAATAAGGATTATTTTAAGTGTTGAATTAAAAAATACAAAAGTAAAAATATTTGAATTACGTTCTTTCTCTTTTCTTCTTTCATTGGAGAAGTTACAAATATATGAATATTTAAAGCATAAAAAATCCCCGAAGCAACAACTCTTCGGGGATAACACACTATTTTATTAAACTATGAACTTTGTAAATGGAGAATTGAGAGTGGAAAGTTGAGAATTTTAATATCCTCTAAATATCTTAAAACAATGAATATCTTAATATCAACCAATATCTATTAATATCTTCTTATTGTAGGATTGTAACCAAATTACCCATGAAGTGAGAAACTACTGCGTATCCGATAAGTAATGACATAAAAGCGAAAACTTTGATTTGTCCGTTGATTCTTTTTTGATTTTCGTTGTTGCTGTTGTTGTTGATTGTTGCGTTCATGTTGTTTAATTTTTAATTGTTGTTTGTGTGTGTTGTTTAATTACAATGCAAATGTACGGCGGAATCTCGAACCGAAAGAATAATTGTTTCCACAAATCAAAATAATTACCATTCGTTAACAAATAAATGATTTTAACACTTATATTTTAATTAATTTTTTACAAAATTCAGGAAAATAATAGAAAATTCGGAAGAATTAGAAGAAGTTAAACGAAGTTACAGGAAGTTATTCCAAGTTGCTATTTACCAATACCAAAGGTATTGTATGTTTATAGAAAAATTTAGTTACCACGTTTTATACGACTCCTAAGGAGTCGTATGAATGTACGGACAACATACTATGCTATAAACATTTGAATCCTTCGGATTCTATTTTATTAAAAACCAAATATTTTGTTAGACTCCTTCTTTCACTCCGTATTTTTTCTGTTAAAATGTTTTTTCAAGCAAACAATAGTTGAATTTTATTTGTTTAATCATCAGACTATGAAATTTTCTGAGCAAAAAAACGACTATGGAAGGAATAATAAACATTTTACGTCAATACCCAGAATTAGCTATTTTCATTACGCTTGCATTAGGTTTTGCAATTGGCCGGTTAAAAATCGGAAGTTTTAGTTTAGGTCCCGTAACCGGAGTGTTACTGATGGGCGTTTTAGTAGGTCAATTACATTTAAATATCTCTCCGACAGTTAAATCAGCATTTTTTCTTATATTTTTATTTGCGGTAGGTTACGGTGTTGGTCCGCAATTCGTACACGGATTGAAAAAAGAAGGATTACCTCAAATCGCGTTCGCGACTATCATTTGCGTTGTTTGTTTACTCGTTTCTTGGGCTGCTGCCGTAATTGCAGGTTTCGATATCGGAAATGCTTCCGGATTGTTGGCAGGAGCAAATACAATTTCAGCAGTCATTGGAGTTTCTTCTGATATGATAGGTCAATTATCAATAAATCCGGATGAAAAGGAAAAATTAATTAATGAAATTCCGGTGGCCTATGCGGTAACATATATTTTCGGAACAGCCGGAACAGCTTGGTTTTTGTCATATATCGGACCTAAAATGTTGGGAGGAAACATTGTTGAACGTTGTAAGGAATATGAAAAAACATTAGGTGGAGCTATTGCGGAAGAAGATCCTGAATTCGAAACGGTATACGAAGGAGCTACTTTCAGAGTGTATGAACTCAACAAGGATTATTTTTCACAAGGAAGAACTGTTGCTGAATTGGAAGCTTTTTTAGCAAAAAACGATTGGCCTGTTTTTGTTGACCGTATTCGCACAAAAGAAGGGAAGATAATCGATAATATAAATTCGAGTATTATTTTACAAAATAAAGACAGAGTATTGTTGAATGGTCCGTTAGATACGCTTTTAAAAGAAGAATCCCTGATTGGAGAAGAAGTGACTGATTTAGAATTAATGACAAATTTCAGAGTTGAAGTTCTGAAAGTAATTCTAAAAAATAAAAATATGGCGAATAAAACTTTGCAGGAACTGAAAAGTTTCAAAGAAAGGCAAGGTGTCATTATCCGGAATATAGAACGTTCGGGAACTTCAATTCCATTATTACCTAAGGTAAAAATTCAACAAGGCGATGTTTTAGAATTAGAAGGAAACAAGAAAAACGTAGAGCAATTTGCTAATTTATTAGGATACATAGAACGGCCTACAAATATAACCGATATACTATATGTAGGTTTAGGAATATTTATCGGAGGAATTTTAGGTTCCTTGACTGTTCGTATCGACAACATTCCATTCAGTTTGAGTGTGAGTGGAGGAGTTTTGATTGCCGGACTTATTTTCGGATGGTTTCATTCGTTGCGGCCATCAATCGGTTCGATTCCTAACTCATCCCTTTGGCTGATGAATAATTTAGGATTAAATGTTTTTATTGCGGTTGTCGGTATTTCAGCAGGGCCGGATTTTATGGCAGGACTTAAATCCTCCGGAGTTAGTTTGTTTATTGCCGGAATCGCCGTCAGTATTATTCCTATGTTTATCGGAATATTGTTAGGCCGTTACTTATTTAAATTTCATCCCGGAATTACTTTAGGCGCATGCGCCGGCTCCAGGGTAACAACCGCGGCATTAGGAGCAATTCAAGATGCTACTCAAAGCCGTATTCCTGCCCTTTCCTATACAGTAACGTATGCGGTAGGAAATACACTGCTAATTATCTGGGGCGTAGTAATCGTACTTCTTATGAGTTGAAAATTAAATTAAAGAATTATTTCCCGCAGATCCCGCAGAATAATGCAAATTGCGAATATTTAAATATAAAAAATCTGCGTATTCTGCGGGAATAAATAATATAAACTATTTAACAATAAAAACTTACTTTAATTAATCGAAACAATTTATAATCTCCAATTAAAAAAATTATGAAGACAAGTAGAGAAGAAGAACGAAAATTGGAACATTTAAGTCCTTTTGAATTAAAAAACAGCC
Source organism: Bacteroidales bacterium (assembly GCA_031553755.1). Classification (GTDB taxonomy): domain Bacteria; phylum Bacteroidota; class Bacteroidia; order Bacteroidales; family Azobacteroidaceae; genus JAIRVZ01. The sequence continues at coordinate 118,847 of JAVBKZ010000034.1, forward strand.
TAATAGCCTTAGCTTCCGAATCACATCAACATTCTTCCCGATCTATGTTGAATGCAGGAAGAGGTAATCCTAACTGGATTGCTTCGACACCGAGAGAAGCATTTTTTACATTGGGCTTATTTGGCATTGAAGAATGTAAACGGATAAAAAATAAAGAATCGGGAAATGCCGGAGTTCCTGATAAAAACGGAATTGGGGAACGGTTTGAATTGTTTTTGGATAAAAATCAGGATTTACCGGGTATTCAATTATTGAAAAATATTTATCGCTACGGATTAGATGTACATCATTTTGATAAGGACAATTGGGCGATGGAATTGGCGGAAGGAATCATCGGCAATGAATATCCTTTTCCGGTGAGAATGCTCGAACATACAGAAATTATTGTTCACGATTATCTGATGAAAGAGATGTGTAATGAAAAAAACACCTTTGGGAACAAACAATTCGATCTTTTTGCAACCGAAGGAGGAACTGCCGCCATTTGTTATATTTTTAATTCATTAATAGAAAATCGGTTATTGAAAAAAGGGGATACCGTTGCTTTGGGAGTTCCCGCATTCACGCCTTATTTGGAAATTCCCGAATTGGAACGATATGAATTTAACGTAATACACATCAATGGCTCTGCGAAAAATAAAAGAGGAGAATCAACCTTTCAATATCCTGAAACGGAATTGGATAAATTAAAAAATCCGTCTATCAAATGCTTTTTTATAATCAATCCGAGTAATCCGACATCTGTTGCTATGGATAAAATAAGTACAGATTATTTGGTTGATATCGTAAATAAGCATAATCCGAACTTAATGATTATTACAGATGATGTTTACGGAACATTTGTTCCGGAATTTCAATCATTACTGAAACTGCTTCCACTTAACACGCTTTGCGTCTATTCTTTCTCCAAATATTTTGGAGCTACCGGATGGCGCTTGGGAGTGATTGCTTTGCAAAAAGAAAACGTTTATGATAAAATGTTACGTCTCCTACCTGAAGAAGAAAAGAAACATATCAAACGACTATACGAAACACTCACATTACAACCTTTGGAATTGAAATTCATCGACCGTTTAGTAGCCGATAGCCGGCAAGTGGCATTGAATCATACGGCAGGATTATCTCTTCCTCAACAAATACAAATGATGCTTTTTGCAGCTTTTGCCTTGCTTGACAAAGAAGACTATTACAAAAAAACTTGTACGAGATTGATAAACAAACGATATGATTTACTTTGGGAAGGTCTGAATTTACCTGTTATACCTGACTCTAACAGAGCGGGATATTATTGCGAACTTGATGTAATGGAATGGGCGATTCGTCATCAGGGAAAAGAATTCGGAGAATATTTGGAGAAAAATTACGAACCCGTAGATATTTTATTTCGTTTGGCCGAAGAAACTTCAATTGTATTGCTTAATGGAGGAGGATTTGGCGGGCCTGAATGGTCGGTACGTGTATCATTAGCCAATTTGGAAGATGAAAATTACCGTACTATCGGAATAGCGTTGAATAAGATATTGAAAGAATATGTTGATTTATGGTTGAATAAAAAATAAAGAAATGAAAACAAAAAGATTACAAAATCGAGTAAGTTTTATACTCGTTTTCTGTTTGATGTTATTGACGTTAACAGTTCAGGCGCAAAAACCGAGAATTTATATTCTCGCAACAGGTGGAACAATTGCAGGAACAGGTAAATCTGATGTTGCTTCAGGCTATAAAGCCGGAGCTGTTTCTGTAAATCAAGTGTTGGCAGCAGTTCCCGAAATATTGGATCTTGCTGATATAAAGGGAGAACAAGTTGTTAATATCGGAAGCCAAGATATGAATAACGATGTTTGGTTGAAATTAACTAACCGGGTAAATGAATTGTTGAAACAAAGTGATGTTTCCGGAATTGTGATTACGCATGGAACTGATACTCAGGAAGAAACAGCTTATTTTTTGAATCTTACGGTCAAAAGCGAAAAACCTGTTATATTGGTAGGCTCCATGCGGCCATCAACCGCGATTAGCGCCGATGGACCGAGAAATATCTATAATGCAGTAGCGTGTGCCGTTGACAAACAATCTGTCGGAAAGGGAGTTATGGTGGTGATGGACGACCGGATTCTGGGTGCGGACGATTTGACTAAAACCAATACGCTGAGTGTTGGAACATTTCAATGTCCGAATTATGGACCTTTAGGTTATGTGTATAACGGAAAACCAATATATGTCAGGGAATCTGTTAAAAAGCATACAACTAAAAGTGAATTTGACATCACGGGAATAAAAGAATTACCACCGGTAGAAATTATCATGGGCTATTCCAATGCAGGACGATTGTTTATAGATACAGCCGTTAATAATGGAGTAAAAGGAATTGTTTATGCCGGTGTGGGAAATGGAAATTTTACAACAGAAGCTCAAAACGCGTTGGCGGACGCGGTGAAAAAAGGAGTGTCTGTGGTGCGTTCTTCTCGTGTACCGACCGGACCTACTGCGCAATGGGATGAAGTAAATGACGACCAGTTGGGATTCGCTACATCGTGGTATCTTAATCCTCAAAAAGCAAGAGTTCTTTTGTTATTGGCATTAACCAAAACAAGCGATTATAAAGAAATTCAACGCATGTTTACGGAATATTAATGAATTACGATGAAAAATTATTACATATTATTTATTCTGTTATTTCTCCCTTATGCAACACTACAATCTCAGCATAAAGAAAGTTCAAATATCCTTGAGAAATTAAAATGGGATGATGAAATGCTGAATATCATGATTGATATGCGTGTAGATTACCAAGCCGATTTTGATCGGTCGGGTTGGCAAGATGGCTCGTTTCAGGCGCAAACATTCAAATTATGGTTTGCAGGAGAGATAACCGAAGGAGTCCGTTATCGCATTCGACAACGGTTAAATAAACCCCAAACGCCATTGCGGGAAGGATATTCCGGAGCGACAGACCAAGCATGGTTGGCTTTTGATTTCGCAAAAAGATGGACAGTAACTGTTGGAAAACAATCCGTTCAGTTTGGAACATTTGAATATGATTACAATCCTGCCGACATCTATCTGCCTACTATGTGTTTCAATGATTTGGACGCTTATAAGACAGGCGTTAATCTGGCATATAATGTTGCAGGACAAGTTTTCAATTTTCAAGTAGTAAATTCCGACGCGACTCAATTCGCAGATTCGGCATATTCTAACAAAGGAGTCGCTTTTAATTTATTGTGGCAGGGAAAATTGTTTGATGGATTACTCAATACGCGTTGGGCTTATGGAGCATTCCAACACGACAAAGGCAATTTTTTGAATTGGGTTACACTCGGATTACAGTTGAATATCAACAAAATAACAACAGAGTTAGATTATTATACCGGAACACGTTATATGGATTATAGTTCTGTTGTTGATATTGACAATTTAGGCTTGAAAAAAGTTTTCGACCAATCTGCTGCGTTAAACCTGAAATATGAAGGTGAAAATTGGAAACCTTCCGTTAAGTTTGTATGGAATGATCGGTTCGACAAAGATTTAGGTCAAGATGCGTACCGGAATTGGGGTATTTCAACAGTTATGGAGTATTATCCCTTTCAAGGTAAACTCAAAGATTTGCGATTTCATCTGATGTATGCCTATAACGACACCAATTTTGAAGGGCCTTATACAGCAGAAGAAAATCAATATCAATCTACTATTTTGGGCGGCATTCGATGGTTATTCAAAGTGAAATAAGATTGAAGTCGTCTTAACTTTTAAAAAAAGAGATAAAATAATAGATTTTAAACACAGAGTTACACGGAGTAATTATTCACAGAGCAGATTCATATATTTAAGAGACGAGATACTCCGTGAAATAAACTCCTTACACTCCGTGTTTGACAAAAGTTGAGATGAGTTCAATACTTAAATTCAAAATATTATAAACATAAAATTATGAAGTCATGAAGAAATTATTTTATTTAACCAGTATTGGAATTTTGGTTGGGTTATTAATGGTAAGTTGTAAGAATAAAAAAGAAAACAGCGCGGAAAACGCTCAACTTATCGAAAATGATTCTATTTGGGTCACAGAATATGAAGGCACCATCCCATGCGCTGATTGCCCGGGAATTAAAACAAATCTAAAATTAAGTTGGACTAAAGAAAATGGAGGAGACAATACTTATACATTGTCGGAAGAATATATCGATAGAGGTAACTTTACTTCAACCGGAAAATTCAACACGGAAAAAGGATTTGAAGATGACAATGATGCCACGGTAGTTATTCTGGATTGGGATAAACCTCAAGATGAACAGAGATATTATGTTTGGTTCAGCAATAATCCTAAACTTTTACATGTATTGAATCCTCAAAAGGAATTAAATAAAAATTCGGGAATGGATTATATTTTGGAATTGTTGCCTCAGGAGTAAGCTAATTATTTATTTTTAATAATTATCCGTTTTTACCTAATGAATAAAATATCTGATTTGTCATTGCGGGCTTGACCCGCAATCTATTGATAATCAGTAATGATTGATAAAAGATCCCGCATCAAGTGCGGGATGACAAAGCAATTAGGTAATATAACGGATAATCATATTATTTTTTAGTATTTCTGTAGGAAAATATAGTTTTATTGCTTAAATGTAAAAACATATAAGTATTTTAAGTATCTTTGTCACTCTTTTTGCAAAACACAGCGTATTTATGAGAAATGCCATATTGTTAATATTTTCCATATTGTTTTATGTTGCTTGTGATGATGTTCCTCACAGGTTAAACGGTATGTGGCAACTTAAATCTACAACCGATGATTCGGGAAATACAGTTTCTGTAGATTCCGTTTATTACAGTTTTCAAAAAGAAGAAGTTTTTACTTACACGCATCGTCATTCCTCCGAATATTCTTCAATGTATTATGGTTATTTGGATTTTCCATCCGAAAATGAAGTTATGATCAGTATTGATGCAGAATTGATGGAAACCCTTGCTCCATCTTCTATGGAAATGTTTTTACCTTTGTCGGGTTGGGACGATTATATCGAAATTTTTAAAATAAAAGAAGTTAAGGGTAGTAAATTGATATTGTTTTCAGAATCAAGGAAAAAGTTATATACTTTTAAAAAGTTTTGATCGATGAAGCGACTATTTTCCATAACTCTTTTTTTGATCGCGTTTATTATTTCTTCGGTATTCGCGCAAGAAAAAACGATATACAAAGCGGAAACATTCGCGTCTGTTTCTTCCGGCAATTATACGCCTTTCGAAATAGTCAATCATACTTGGGGAATGGTTCCTTCGGAAGCCAATAATTTTTATTTAAGAGGAAGCTTACTTCATGAATATAAAGCAAATCATTCGTGGTCGTTCAATGTCGGAGTAGATGCCGCGGTTTCTACATCTTCCGTATACGACTATTTTTGGTTTCAGCAATTATATGCGGAAGCACGGTGGAAATGTCTTCAGTTAAGGGCCGGTACGAAAGAAGATTATACTTCATTATTAGATCCATATTTAAGTTCAGGAGATTTTATCAGTTCTAATAATGCCCGTCCGATTCCGGAAATAAGGGTAGGAATTCCTGAATTTACATTGGTTCCTTATACAAAAGGTAGAATGTACTTCAAAGGCGAATTTTCAGTCGGAAAATATTTCGACAGTAAATATATTGCCGGTAAAGTCTTTCCTGTTAAAGGATATTATGCTGATAATCTATATTCTCATAACAAATATTTCTACCTCCGGTTTGGTAATATTGAACAAAAAAACAGGCTGCAATTTACATTCGGATTAAATCACGATGCACAATGGGGTGGAACTACTTATCAATACGATTGGGGAAAAAATGAATATGTAGTAATGTGCGACCCTCATGGATTTACCGATTTTTTGAGGGTTGTAGTTGCAAAGGAAGGATCTTCTGCTTCTGCTAATTATGATAGTTTATATGTCGCGGGTTCGCATATTGGAGCGTTTTTGTTTAAATTCGATTATAAATTAAAGAATAAGGATGAATTAAGCGCTTATCTCCAACATTATTTTGATGATGGTTCGGGATTGGCTTTCTTGAATTACAGAGATATGTTGTTAGGAGGGCAATATAAATCCAAGCAAAAAAAACTCATTTCTAATTTTGTATTCGAATATATTTATACCAAAAATCAAACAGGGCCGGTCAATTTTGCAGCGAATGAAAAAAGTCAACATCGCGCCCCGAATAACCGAAATGGCATTGATAATTATTATAATCATAGCGTTTATATGCAAGGACATTCCTATTTTGGGAGAAGCGTAGGAACTCCTTTGTTGCTCTCTCCTGAATATAACGGAGATAGTTATTTAGGATTCCGAAGCAACCGGATTATCGCGTTTCATTTAGGTATGGAAGGTTATTTAAACCGTTTGCTACAATATAGGTTATCTTCCTCGACAGGCCGTTCGTGGGGAACTTATAATAATCCGTATCTGAAAGTACAGGAAGGATATTCAGCCGGAATAGATTTGATTTATTCCATTCATAAGGTATCTGGACTTGATATTAAATGTTCATTAGCGTGGAATGCCGGTCAGTTTTTTAAAGAAACCGCGTTTGGAGGAGGAATTTCCATTATAAAAAAAGGCATTATAAACTAAGAAAGTTGGTTTTCATAAATTGAATATAAAAACAATAAAAAAAGTAAATTATAAAGAGTATCTTTGCGCGGAAAAATAAGTAAGTAAATGAACTCATATCGTATAAATAAAATAATACATAAATGTCAAATATATTAGTAACTGGTGGCGCTGGATTTATAGGTTCTAATTTATGTGAATCGTTATTAAATCAAGGTTGTCAGGTTGTTTGCTTAGATAACTTTGCCACAGGTAAACCTGAAAACATTCAACCATTTTTTTCTAACAAAAATTTCAAATTGATAGTTGGAGATATTCGTAACTTAGATGATTGTCGAAAAGCTTGCGAAGGTGTCGATTATATCTTGCATGAAGCGGCTCTAGGTTCAGTTCCTCGCTCTATCAAAGATCCAATCACTTCCAACGAAGTAAATATTTCCGGATTTTTAAATATGTTGGTGGCTGCGCGTGATGCCGGAGTAAAACGTTTTGTGTATGCCGCGAGCTCTTCCACCTATGGAGATTCCAAATCCTTACCTAAAGTGGAGGATGTGATTGGTAAACCATTGTCTCCTTACGCGATTACCAAATATGTCAACGAACTATATGCCGATATCTTCTCGAGAACTTATGGATTAGAATGTATAGGATTGCGCTATTTTAATGTATTTGGCCGCCGTCAAGATCCGAATGGAGCTTATGCTGCGGTAATTCCTAAGTTTGTGATGCAATTGATGAAACATGAATCTCCTGTTATTAATGGAGATGGAGAGTATTCGCGTGATTTTACTTATGTTGACAATGTTGTACAAATGAATTTATTAGCTTTGTTAACGAACAATCCTGAATCGGTTAATACAATTTATAATACTGCTTATGGAGAACGCACGACCCTCAACCAATTGGTTTATTATCTGAAAGAATATTTAAGTATTTATGACTCGAAAATTGCTCAAATTGAAGTAATTCACGGGCCAAATCGTACTGGAGATATTCCTCATTCTTTGGCAAATGTAGATAGAGCTAAGCAATTATTGGGTTATAATCCACAATTCAGTATGAAAGACGGATTAAAAGAAGCTGTAGGATGGTATTGGGAAAATTTAAAATAGTTGATAATGGACAGTGGGTAATTGATAACTATTTTGATGGGAATATTTTGAAAAATTGAAAAGGATTATAATTGATGAATAAAATAAAAATTGCCATTATTGGTTTAGGTTATGTCGGATTACCTTTGGCGCGTTTGTTTGCCACTAAATATCCTGTTGTAGGTTTTGATGTAAACAAAAAACGAGTGGCAGAATTAATGTCCGGTCACGACCATACTTTGGAAGTCGAAGATGGCATTTTACAATCAGCATTGGTAAATTGTCATTGCGGACTTGATCCGCAATCTTCTGTGGAAAAGGGATTATATTGCTCTTGTAGCCTTGAAGACATTCGTGATTGCAATTTCTACATTGTAACTGTTCCTACTCCTGTTGATAAAAACAATCGTCCAGATCTGACTCCATTGAAACGTGCAAGTGAAACAGTGGGAAAGGTAATCTCTAAAGGAGATATTGTGGTTTATGAATCTACTGTTTATCCCGGAGCGACAGAGGAAGACTGTTTGCCTGTTGTAGAGCAAGTTTCCGGATTGAAATTTAATGTTGATTTCTTTGCAGGTTATTCTCCGGAACGAATCAATCCGGGAGATAAGGAACATACGGTAGAAAAAATAAAGAAGGTAACATCCGGCTCCAATATGGAAATTGGTAAAATTGTTAATGATATTTATTCTTCAGTAATCACAGCGGGGACGCATCTTGCGCCTACTATCAAAGTGGCGGAAGCCGCAAAAGTGATTGAGAACTCTCAACGAGATATTAATATTGCCTTTGTCAACGAGTTGAAGAAAATCTTCGACCGTATGGATATCAATGTAAATGATGTACTGGAAGCGGCAGGAACCAAATGGAATTTTCTCCCCTTCAAACCCGGATTAGTCGGTGGGCATTGCATTGGTGTAGATCCATACTATTTGGCACAAAAAGCGCAAGAATACGGTTATCATCCGGAAATTATTTTGGCCGGTCGTCGCCTAAACGATAGTATGGGCGAATATGTTGCCTCACAAGTGGTGAAACAAATGATTAAAAAAGGACTTTGTGTGAAGGGTTCAAATATTTTGATTTTAGGAATTACTTTCAAAGAAAACTGTCCGGATGTGCGCAATACCAAAGTGGTAGATGTGGTAAATTCATTAAAGGAATACGACACAAATATTACCATTTATGATCCATGGGCAAATCCTGAAGAAGTGAAACATGAATATGGATTAGATATCTTGACTGAAATGCCTAAAGGTGAGTTTGATGCAGTAGTGTTGGCAGTGGCTCATAGGGAGTTTGAAAAATTGTCACTAAAAAATGAGGTTATTTATAAATTAAAATGATATTTTGATATATTAACGATGGTGATAATTTCAGATAATTATTAATGGCGAAATTTTTAATATTAGACGATATATTTCTTTCCTGGAAAAAAATAATGGAGAAAGAAGATTTTTGTGATATAAGTTGTCCTTATAAAACCCCTAGAATAATAGATCGTATATTATATAAAATAGGTATTTATACTCAACTAAATAGATTTGCAGAGTGGAAAGATAAAATGTATAAATATTCTGTCATTATTATTTTTGCATATCCAACAAGCAAGAACTTAATAGATTTTGTTTGTAAAAATAAAAAAGATCATCAGCGGATAATTGTTTGGTATTGGAACCCTGTGTCTAAATCCCTTAATCCAGATTTGATTCATCACTTAGATTGCGAATTATGGTCTTTTGATCCAGCAGATTGCGATAGATATAAAATGAATTTTAATACAACATTTTATTTGCAAAAATTGGTTATAGACAGTAGTGGTACGGCAATGAAAAATGATGTTTTGTTTTTAGGGTTGAATAAAGGACGGTTGGAGATGCTGAAATCAATAAAAAATAATATAGAAAAAAGTGGATTTACCTCTTTATTTTATATTGTAGATGATTCAGTTTCCGTATATAAAAGAAAACCATTGGTATCTTATGATAAATATTTAGAATGGTTAGTTGAAAGCAACTGTGTATTGGATGTTGTTCAGTCTAACCAAAAAGGAGTTACTTTAAGAGCAATGGAAGCTATATTTTTCAAAAAAAAAATGATCTCTACAACTCTGTCTATTATTGAAGAGGATTTTTATCATTCGGATAATATTTTTGTTATAGGAAAAGATAGTTGGGATGATTTTAGTGTATTTATGGCTAAACCATATCAACAGATTAAAAAAGAAATAGTTAGCGGATATGAGTTTCATAATTGGATAAAAAGATTTACAAATTGAAAGAGTTAATCGTAAATTTTATTTCTTTTGGGTTGGCTATCGCTTTAGAAAGTTTATTCTCATTTTTATTAATCCCTTTATATGCAAGGACCTTTTCGGTAGAAGAATTTGGTGCAATTGATTTAATACAAACTTTTATCGGTATTGTATCCATTTTTGCATATCTTCAGATAGAAACTTCTTTGCAAAGATATTATTACGATTATGAGGGAGGAGAAAGAAGAAAATTTACGTTTACTTTAATTTCTTTAATGATTGTAATTGCATTAATACTTTCTTGTATTGTTGTTGCTTTTTCTGGTTTTATATCTGAATGGTTGATAAGCAATAAAACTTATCACTCTTCGATAATTATTGTTTCAATACAATTGCCTTTTACCGTTTTGTCTGTATTGACATTGATTGTTCTGAGATTTGAAAAGAAAAATAAATTATTCTTTATTTCAGTGTTGGTAAAATCACTTTTATTGGTGACTTTTGTCTATGTTTTTTTGGTAAAAAAGGAAACCGGGGTAAATGGTTATTTTATGGCTCAATTATTAGCGGTAGGCATCGCATCTTTATTTTCGTTGTTATTTTCACTTCAATTTATTTCTTTTCATTTTGTATGGAAAGATGTAAAAAAAGCCTTGAAGTATGCCTTACCTCAATTTCCAGCGAGAATAGGAAGTGCGTTTAATTCTTATGCCAACAGGTTTTTTATGGTTGGCTTTTTATCTATTTACAGTATTGGTATTTTTTCGATGGCTCAAAAGTTTGGAGCGATAATGATGATCCTTTATCAAGTATTTATGATGGCGTGGAATCAATATATGTTTAAAATTATTAATAATCCGAATCATAAATTTGTTTTTAAATCCATATTAAAAATAATTTCTCCAATAGTTTTTTTTCTTGCCATTAGTGTAGGTTTATTAACACCCGAAATAATCAATACATTTGCATCAGAAACATACATTTCATCAGCTAAATACATAGGCATTATTGTTGTTTCAATATGTATATTAATTACTAGTGAAATCATAAATGTAGGGCCAAAGATTACTTCAAAAACACATTATATGTCAATTTCTTTTATTATTTCTTTTATCGTTAATATATTGAGTTTGTTTATCTTTGTTCGTCATTTTGAATTGCCGGGAGTTTTGTTCTCTATGCTGTTGACAAACCTTGTTTTAATAGGAATAAATTGGTATTTTTCCGAAAAATTATATTTCATAGGTTTTGATCTTATATATTATTTTATAGTTTTAGCGCCGGCTTTGGGGTTGTCTATTGTAACGATGTATATTGATATTACATTTAATATTCGAGTGAGTTTGTTATTTCTTTTTTGTATGTATTATTTATCTTTTTTTTATTTTAGTATCAAAAAATACAAAAAAGTATCATGATTTATATCTTCACATTGCTTCTGACTCTTCTCTTTGTATATATGTATGACATTAAAGGCCGAGTTAAAGATTCAAATCTATCTTATTGTTTTTTACTTGCAGTTGCAATTATAATTGCAGGTTGTAGGTATGTAATAGGAGGAGATACTGTAAGATATATGCGTTTTTTTGAAATTTATCCAACATTAAGAGAAAGTTCAGATTTTTTTTCATACTTGTTGTATGATCCCTTATGGATGATTCTAAATTCCTCCATAAAGACAGTTTGCAACGATTTTACTTTTTTTCAATTTATTCATGCTATAATTGTAAACGTAATATTATTTTTATTTTTTCAAAAACAAACAAAATATAAGTTTACAGCCGTTTTTTCCTATTTTGTATTTTCATATTTATATTTTAACATGGAAATTCTTCGAGAAATTTTAGCAGTTCTTTGTTTTCTCTACTGTTTAAGTTTCTATGAAAAAAAGAAATGGAGTGTGTATTATTTAATTGCGGTATTGGCATTTTTTTTTCATTCTTCGGCTATCGTTATTTTTTTCTTTCCTTTTTTTCGAAATATAAAATTTACTATACTACGAACTCTGTCTCTTGTTACGTTTGGAGTAATTGTATTCCTGTTCTTGTCTCCTTTTCTCGAAATATTGGCATTAAATCCAATAATGAGATCTAAATTAGAAATATATGAAGGTATGGAACTAAATATAGTTGGTAAAATAGCTTATTTTATACAATATGTTATCATTCCTTTACTTATGATATATATAAATGACAATAGGATGAAAAAAAGAAATCCTAAATTTGAAATGTTTTATCTAATTTATTTTTTTATTACTTCAATTACTTTTGTGAATATGGCATTGGGAATTCGTTTTATGAATTATCTGACTCCTTTGCTTTTGGTTTTTTATACAGAATTTATATATAATGTTTTTTCTTCTCCATTTTTTAAAAAATTGAGAGGTTGGGCTTTTGTCTTTATTGTTTTCATTCCTTTATTTTTTACTTTTGGACAATATTTTAAAGATACATCAGAGGTTATGAAGGATACAAGGTATTATTTTTTATGGTATCCCTATACGAATGTTTTTGAAAAAGAAGAAACGGAACAGAAAATAATTATAAACAAAAGAGAGAGATATGTAGATGATCTTATGGATGCTTCAGTTTCATCACTTGATAAAAAATAATTTAAGATAACAATATGAGTCGCTTTTATATCACCAATAATATATTGAAAAATGGAAAAGAAAATTTCCAAATTTTAAAAAAAGATCAAATTGTTTTTGGACGATCAAAAGAATCTACTGCTGATTTGGACGATTTTTGTTCATTCGAAAATTTTACTATCTTGTTTGATGGTAGAATTTATAATTTAGATACTATAGAATCAGAATTAGTAAATATAGGGTACTTGTTTGAAACAAAAAAAGAAGAGGAAATTTTATTAAAAGGTTACAAAGAATGGGGGAGTGATGTTGTCGCTAAATTGAACGGTATGTTCGCTTTTGTCATTTATGATTCATTAAAAAATGAAATTTTTTGTTCTCGAGATCGTTTAGGCGTAAAACCTTTATATTATTATTGGGAAAATGGTTCATTTGAAATTGCTAATCAATTATTATCTCTGAACGAAAATAAGGAAATTAATAAGGAAGCAGTTTCGATGTTTTTAGATTGTACTTATATTCCAAGTCCATATAGTATATACAAGGATGTATTTAAATTATTACCAGGTTGTAATTTAGAAATAAATGTAGGAAGAAAGGAATTGAAATTATCTCAATATTGGGATTTAAATCAAGTAGAAGAAAAAAATATTTCTTTTAATGAGGCAAAAGAACAACTGCATGACTTATTGAAAGATGCGATAAAAATTCGAATGAAAGCAATTACTGCTGTAGGTTCTTTTTTATCAGGAGGAATTGATTCTGCTGTAGTTTCAAGCATTGCCTCTTCGTTGAATGAAAAACCTCTGAAAACATTTACGATAGGCTTTGAAAATCCGGATTTTGATGAAAGCAAGATTGCGACTCAATATGCTTCAATTATTCAAACAGATCACACGACAGAAATTTGTAAACCCGAAGATTTTTTGAAAATGTTACCTGTTCTTATTCAAGTATATGATGAGCCTTTTGCTGATAGTTCCGCTATACCGTCTCTTTTATTAAATAAAATAACAAAAAAAACAGCATCAATTGCATTGGCTGGAGATGGTGGTGATGAGAGTTTTTTAGGTTATCCTTATTTTGATATGCTTAATCAATATCAATTTTTATTTAAAATTCCATATACTTTTAGATATTTTTTGTCAAAAATACTTGTATGTAATTTACTTGGTAATAGGACGCATTCAATAAGAAGATTGTTGAATGTTCCCACTATTAAGAATTTTGTAGAAAATGTTTTTATAGGTACCAATACATTGCAAAAAAAGAGAATTAGATATTGGTTGGATGCATATTCTAAATACTGGAATAAATCAGAAAATCTAATCCAACAAGCTGCTGATTTAGGGATTAAATTATCATTAGAAAACGATAGTAATGTAAAAGTTGAGCGGGCGAGTTCTGCTTTTTCAATGGAAATCAGGAGTCCATTTTTAGATTATCGGATAGTCGAATTTGCAAGAAGTTTGCCAATCGAATACCGCATATTTAAAGGACAAAAAAAATATATTTTAAGAGAAATTTTGAAAGATTATATTCCGGAATCAGTTTTTAATCAACCCAAAAAAGGTTTTGCGGTTCCAATAGTGGATTGGATAAGAAATGAATTGAAAGATGAATTTGCACAAGCTCTTTCTGACAATTTTTTAAATACAATTCCTAATTTTAATGTTGTCAAATTTAAAAATATGTATAAAGAACATTTACAAGGGATAAAAGATAATTCCTCTTATATTTGGAGAGTTTACATATTGTCGAAATGGTGTTCTGAACATAGAATAGATTTGAATAAACATATTGTATAAGTTTTACAATTTTTATTTTGAAAAAATTATTATTCATAACTCCTGAATTAAGAGGAGGAGGAGCAGAAAACAATATGGTAAATATTGTTAAGTCACTTGATCCTTGTAAATTTCAAGTTCTTCTGTTAGTCTGTTGTGATGAAGAAAAAGATTTTGACTTAATTCCTGACCATGTAAAGGTTATATCTTTGAACAAAAAGCGGGTTTTATTGGCATTTCCTGGTATCTTAAAAACTATTCGAAAAGAGAAACCTAATATTGTTTTTACTTCTTTAGAACATCTTAGTTTTATAGCTACGGTTTATAAAATTGTTACATATAGTAATTATTTGAACATAGTAAGATTACCTTCGTTACCCAGTAATAATTTAGGGACAACATTTAAATCTAAATTACTTGGTTTTTTTAATATCTACCTTTTTCGAAAAGCTGATTATGTGATTGCTCAATCAGAACAAATGAGGCAGGAAGCTATTCAGATTTTAAAAATATTGCCACATAGAGCGATTACAATATTTAATATCGTAAATAAAGAAGAAATAGAAATAAAAGCTCAGAAACAGTCTTGTTTATATAATGAAGAAAATTATAATATAGTTGCTGCTGGCACATTATATGCCGTTAAAGGTTTTGATTTATTGATTGAAGCAATTGCCGGGGTAAAAAAAAATATCCCCAATGTTAAGTTACATATTTTAGGTAAAGAACAATATAGAGATAATTACAAGTCATATTTAGAGTCGATAGTATCAAAATTTCAAATTGAGAGTAATGTTATTTTTCATGGATTTCAAATAAATCCTTACCCCTACATAGAACAAGCGAATTTATTTGTATTGTCATCGCGGAAAGAAGGATTTCCAAATGTTGTGTTGGAAGCCTTGACTTTGGGAGTTCCGGTTGTTGCTACTAATTGTGTTGATTTTAGCGGTATTATTGATGAAAATAAAAATGGTTTTGTCGTTCAAAAAAATGATATGCTTTCTTTAGCAAAAGGTATTTTAAAGGCCCAATCTATAGAAAAGGTTCACTTTACGGTGTCTAATTATGATTTTAATAAGTGGTTTGATGACATTGACTAAGGAAAACATTGGTTTTGAAATAAAAATATTAACATAAAAAACAGTCGTTGATGTGTGGAATTTATGGAACAACAAGATTTTATAACAAAGAAATTCTTGATAAAAAATTAGAACAAATTAAATTTAGGGGGCCTGATTATAGTGCATTAAAATCAGATGGTCATGTTACATTTGCTCATGTTCGTCTTTCTATAATTGATTTGAGTGACAGGGCTAATCAACCATTGCAATATCAACATTTGATTGTTGTACTGAATGGAGAAATATACAATTACAAGACCATTAAAACTGAGCTTGAAAAAAAAGGATATATATTTAATACCACTTCTGATTCAGAAGTTTTGGGAGGCGCGTATCTTGAGTATGGAACGAATTGTGTGTCTATGTTTAATGGTATGTTTTCTTTTGCCATTTATGATCAAAAAAACAAAATTATATTTGGAGGCCGGGATCGGTTAGGAAAAAAGCCATTTTATTATTCATTGTTGGATGGATTTGAATTTTGTTCTCAGCCGTCTGCTATTAAAATGGGAAGAAATGATATAACGATTGACGAAGAAAGTATTCAACAATATTTGTTGTTTGGTCATGTTCCTGAGCCTAATTCTATTTATAAAGAAATTAAAAAAATCCCTCCGGGCACAAGTTTTATTTATGATACGAATAAACAACAAATTGAGTTTTCTCCCTATTGGACAGTTCAAGAAACTCCATTTCTTTCCTATGAACAGCCATACATTAAAGCAAAATCTGATTTAAGTAATTTATTAAACGATGCAGTGGCTTTACGCTTACAATCGGATGTTAGTTTAGGTACATTCCTTTCCGGAGGAATAGACTCCACCTTAATGACGGCATTATGTAAGAAACAAAAAGATAATATCGAGGCTTTTTCTATAGGATTTCCCGGATCCGATATGGATGAAAGTATGGATGCGATGAACATAGCTAAGCATTTAAACGTAAAACATACAATCATAGAGTGTAATCCTAACGAAGGAATGAAATTGATTGAAAATATTACAAAATATTACGATGAACCTTTTTCTGATTCTTCAGCGATACCTTCGATGTTATTATGCCAAAAGGCAAAAAAATATATAACAGTGGCAATATCCGGAGATGGGGGTGATGAAAGTTTTATGGGATATAAAAGAATAAAATGGGTGAAAGATGTATCTTCAATTTATAAATTCCCACAAGCTTTCAGAATAGTTGTTTCCGACTTACTAAAACAAATTCCTAATTATAGAATTAAACTAATAGCAAAAGGACTAAGATATAACACGATTGAAGATTTGGCTATGAGTTTACTTGCAAGTCAATATCCTCTATCCTTGATTGCTGATTTTAAAAATACAATCGACTATCAGAGGATGCAGGTGCAAGCTATTCCATTATTTCAAAGAATTTCTGATTTAGACTTGCAGTTTTATCTTTTAAATGATTGTAATGTAAAAGTAGACAGGGCGGCGGCTTCTGTGGGGGTGGAAGTCCGTTCCCCTTTATTAGATTATCGGGTTGTCGAATTTGCAAGGAATTTACCTGTTTCTTATAGATATCAAACCGGAAATCAGAAACGAATATTACGGGACATTTTATATGGTTATGTTCCTAAACAGCTTATGGATAGACCGAAAAAAGGATTTGCAATACCATTAAAAGATTGGTTTAGAAATGAATTGAAAGAATATGTATATGAGCAGTTTTCTGATAAAAATCTTTCAATGATTCCATTTCTCGATAAGGAACTTGTACGAAAAAATGTACAATTACACATGGATGGAAAAATAAACTTTTTTTCAGAAATGTGGGAATTAATAGTTTTAATCCAATGGTTTAATAAAAATGAATAAACAAATATTATTTTTTTATACTTTTAATAATGTTGGAGGGACAGAAACGAATATTATTAAGATAGCAAGGGAACTTGTGATAATGGGATATGGTGTCCATTTAGCATTTTTAAATGAAGACGGGCCATTGCTTGACAATCTTAATTTCGAAATATCCTCCATTACTTGCATTGGCAATTTCAAAAAACATCCATTTTTGTCGTATAAAAAATATAAACAACTAATTCAGAAAGAGCATATTGATGTCGTACTGAATTTTGGATTGAAAGTGGAATGTTTTTCAAGATTGTTTGCAAAAAAATTTGGAGTTAAAAGGATAATCTCTAATATACGAAGTACGGATAATCATCGAAAATGGTATCATACCCTGTTGGATAGATTGACACAAAAAAATGTTGATTTATGGGTTTCCAATTCAGAAGCGGGAAAACAAGCCCATCATAAACGTGAAAAAGTTCCCAATGAGAAAATTTCTGTAATTTATAATTTTATAGATACCTATCCTAAAATATTACACAAAGAGCAATCGAAAGTGTTGAGGATAGGAATCCTTGCAAATATTTTTAAACGCAAAGGTTATTTTGATACTATCCCCCTAACTAAAATATTGATGGAGAAAGGTATTGAAATTAAATATATTATTGGAGGTGTAGATAAAACAAATGGAACATTCTTGAAAGAATTGGAAAAAGAAAAATTACTTTCTTATTTTAAATTTAAGGGATATGTATCGGATAAGGTGCAATTTTTCTCAGAAATAGATGTATTCTTTTTGCCATCGTATTTAGAAGGATTACCTACTGTTATTTTGGAGGCCATGATGTTTGAAAAACCTATTGTAGCAAGCAATATAGGCGGAATTCCTGAAGTAATAACAGATGGAGAAACCGGTTATCTTTTTAATCCGGGAAATGTTGACGGATTTGCTACCGGAATAATAAATTTATTAAATGAAGAACAGAAGGAGAAAATAATAAGAAATGCAAAGCGTCAGGTGGAAGAAAAATTTTCTAAAACTCAATGTATGAATAAATGGATCAATATAATAGACAATCAATAGACTAAGTAATTGTTTGAAATTAATTCATATTCTGAAGTTGTTTAACGTTGGAAATCAAATAATTAAACTTTCAACATTAAACTAATAAACTAAATTTGATGATATACTTAATTAACGATATTCGTTTTTGAAGGAGGTAAATAATGCTAAATCTTAAGCTGTTTTTTTAATCACTTTATTTTGAAAATAATATAGATTATGTGTGGTATTGTAGGAATTATCAAGAGGAGTAAATTAGATTTTGTAGAAGAATTAGAAGTAAAAAAAATGACCTCTATGCTTTCTTTAAGAGGCCCAGATACAGAAGGTATATATGTCTATGGAAATATCGGTTTAGGCCATCGCCGCTTATCTATCATTGATGTTGAAGGAGGAAATCAACCTATTTTTACTTCAGATAGATCTATTGTTATTGTCTTTAATGGTATGATCTACAATTACCTTGAATTGCGAAAACAATTGATAGATGTAGGAATTGTTTTTAGTACAAATACAGATACAGAGATATTAGTTCATGGCTATCAAGTGTGGGGTATAGATAAATTATTGGAAAAAATAGAAGGTACTTTTGCATTTGCTATTCATGATGTAAAAAGAGAGATTGTTTACTTAATAAGGGATCGTTTTGGAGAAAAACCGATTTTTTATCATACAGGCGATAATGCCTTATTTTTTGCTTCTGAATTAAAAGCTTTTGAGCATCAAATAAAAGAAAAAAAAATCTCCAAGCAAGGTTTGAATCTTTTTTTATCCCTGTCTTATATCCCTTCTCCTTTTACTATTTATGAGAATGTATGTAAATTAAGTGCAGGACATTACCTTGTTATTAAAGAAGGGAATTTCATTGAATCTAAACAATATTATTCTTTGGATGATCATATAGATAAAGAAAATAAAATCAATTTTGAAGAGGCAAAACAACAATTGGATAACTTATTAAAGAACTCTATAAAACAAAAAATGTTGTCGGATGTTCCTGTTGGCGCTTTTTTGAGTGGAGGTATTGATTCTAGTATTGTTGTCGGGTTAATGAGCCAAATGTCAGATAAACCGATTAATACTTTTTCTATTGGATTTGAGGAAAAAAGTTATGATGAAAGTCAAAGGGCCCAAGTCGTGGCAGATAAATTCAAGACCAATCATACTTTACATTATTTAAACTATAATGATGTGATTGATACGATTGATAGTATCATTGATTATTTTGATGAACCATATGGAGATTCTTCTGCAATACCATCTTTTTATGTTGCAAATTTGGCAAAATCAAAGGTGAAAGTAGTTTTGACAGGAGACTGTGCTGATGAGTTATTTGGTGGCTATGAAAAATATTTAGCAGGATATTATGCGCGAAAATGGAATACAACTCCTTTATTTTTACGCTGGTTCTTTGTAAAACTAATTTCTTTATTTCCACACACAGGTTATACATCTCGTATGCTTAGGTATGTCAAAAAAGTAGTAACAAATTCAGCGTTGAAAGGATTTGATTTACATTATTCATATATGTGTTTGGGCTTTTTTGATAATGAAAAAAAAATGTTACTAAATGATAATTTTTTATATGATAGTAAAAAAAATATTGAAGACCGTTACAATGTAATTAGAGGTACAGACGAATTGAACCATGGTATGCAATTTGATTTGGATATTGTGTTGGAAGGAGACATGTTTCCCAAGGGAGACAGGTGTGGTATGATGAATTCTATCGAAGAAAGGTCTCCGTTTTTTGATTATAGAATGGTTCATTTTGCATCTTCATTACCTTCCCAATTTAAGATAAAAGGTCGAAATAAAAAATATATTTTGAAAGAAACATACAAGGAGCTATTACCGAAAAAAACGCTTAAATTCAAAAAGTCTGGGTTTGAAGTTCCTATTGATTTGTGGTTTAAAGATCAATTGAAAGACGATATGTTAGGATTATTGTCAAAAGAAAAAATAATGAAACAAGGGATATTCCAATACGATTATATCCTAAAATTAATTGATGAACATTTGAAAGGAAAAGAAAATCATAAAGGCAAACTTTGGAATCTTTATGTATTCCAAAAATGGTATTATAAACATTATAATGAAGAATTGTATTAACCGATATAGACAATCAGTAAAATAATGAATCGACATCTCTATATTGTTGTCAATGTTGATTGGTTTTTTCTCTCGCATCGATTACCTCTTGCTCTTGCTGCAAAGCAAAATGGGTATGATGTAACTATTGTGACTAAAAACACAGGAAAAAAAGGAGAAATAGAATCTTATGGATTAGGATTTAAAGAAATTCCTTTTGATCGATCAGGTTCTAAATTATATCATGAATTGAAATGTGTATACTTACTTTATAAGTTATACAAAAAGCAAAAACCAGATATAATACATCATGTGACATTGAAAGCTAGTTTATTAGGGTGTTTTGCCGCTAAATTACAAGGACATAAAAAGGTCGTAAATGCAATTAGCGGATTTGGATATAATTTCATGGAAGGAAGAGAGGGTTTTAAGCAAAATCTTATTAAATTTAACATGAAATTGGCATTTAAAAGCAAGAATTTTCAATATATTTTTCAAAACCCGGATGATATAAATCAATTTTCTTCTTTTAGATTTGTTGAAAATACTCAAATTAATTTGATCAAAGGTTCTGGAATTGATTTGAATAAATTTGTTTTCCAAGACGAAACTCCAAAGGATAAAGTTCGATTAATCCTTTTTGCAAGAATGCTTTATGATAAAGGTATTGTTGAGTTTATTAATGCTGCTAAAAAAATAAAGAATGAGGTTGAAAATAAAGCAGAATTTGTTTTAATTGGAGATTGCGATGTCTTTAATTTGGCAGGAATTCAAGAAAAACAATTATTAGAAATAATAGAACCACCTTACATTGACTGGACTGGGTTTGAAAAAAATATTTTTACTGCAATAAAAAATGCAGATGTCGTAGTGTTGCCATCTTACAGGGAAGGTCTTCCTAAATCATTAATTGAAGCTTGTGCTGTTGGTCGACCCATTATAACGACAGATACTCAAGGGTGTCGAGAGTGTGTATTGGATGCTTACAATGGTTATCTTGTTCCGATAAAAGACATAAATATGCTTGCACAAAAAATGATTGAATTAATAGAAAATAAAGAAAAAAGAATTAAAATGGGAAAAAATTCTCGAACTTTGGCAGAAAAAGAATTTTCATTAGATTTGGTAATTGATAAACATCTTAAAATATATAGTAAAATGTCAAAAACCAACTAAAAATACATCATATATCTAATTGGTCATCTTAATATATTAAGAATAATATGAAAAAAATTCTTATCACAGGCGCTTATGGCTTTGTTGGGACAAATATTTCTCAATATTTATCGGATAAAGAGTGTCTTTTATCTGCATTGGATCAGGTTCGGGATGATAAAAATAAAAATTATACCGAATTTTATTCATGGAAAGAATTCGATAAAATACCTTTTAATCAATTCGATACAATTATCCATCTGGCGGGAAAAGCGCATGATACAAAGAATAAAAGTCAATCAAACATATATTTTGAAATAAATACAGAGTTAACTAAAAAAGTGTTTGATGCTTTTTTAAATTCAGATGCGGGACAATTTATGTTTTTTAGTTCAGTTAAAGCCGCTGCTGATCAGGTAGATGGTGAATTTTTAACTGAAGATGTTATTCCTAATCCTGTTGGACCCTATGGAGAAAGCAAAATCGCTGCGGAGCAATATATGCTTTCAACTTTCAACTTTCAACTTTCAACTAAAAATGTTTATATCTTTCGTCCTTGCATGATTCATGGTCCTGGTAATAAGGGTAATTTAAATCTATTATACAATGTTGTAAGTAAAGGATTTCCTTGGCCCTTGGGCGATTTCGACAATCAAAGATCGTTCTTGAATATATGGAATTTATCATGGATTATTGCTGAATTTATAGATAAAAAGCCGGAAAGTGGTATTTATCATTTAGCCGATGACCAGCCGGTTTCTACCAATCAATTAATAGAATTGATCGCGGAATCCAGAGGTACTCAAGCAAAAATTTGGAAATGGAATAAGGATGTTATCAAAAACATGGCTAAAATAGGAGATTGGTGTAAATTGCCTTTGAATTCTCAACGTTTACGGAAACTGACAGAAAATTATGTCGTTTCCAACCAAAAATTGAAAAAATCTTTATGTATATCAAATTTGCCTGTTAATTGTAAAGATGGATTAAAACGGACATTACAAACTTTCAGATAATAGAAACTATGGATTATTACGACCTTTATTGTTTTTTGTTGGCATTGATTTGTATGTTTATTATAATGCCCGTGTATTTCAAAATCGCGGAAAAATTCAATATAATAGACAAACCGAATCAGCGCAGTTCTCATGATTATATTACGATTAGAGGAGGTGGCGTTGTTTTTTGGTGGGCAGCGATACTTTATGCGATAGCGGTTCATCCAAGCAATTTTTTGTTGCCTTTTACTATTGGTATTACGATGATTTCCGTAGTTAGTTTTTGGGATGATATATCTTCTTTATCAAATAAAGTCAGGATAATTGTTCATTTTCTTTCCATAAGTCTTATTTTTTACGGTTTGGGAATGTTTGGTAATTTTCCATGGTGGATAGTATCCATTGCCTATATCTTTTTTGTGGGGGTATTGAATGCTTATAATTTCATGGATGGAATTAATGGAATTACAGGATTGTATAGTTTAGTTATACTTGTGAGTATTTTATATACAAATGAGTTTATTCTTACAGCTGATATTACAAAAATCGATACAGACTTTATTGTTTATCCGGCCTTGGCTTGTATCGTTTTCTTGTTTTATAATTTTAGAAAAAAAGCCAGGTGTTTTGCCGGTGATATTGGCAGCATGGCTATCTCATTTTGGATTGTGACTTTATTGTTGATGTTGATGTTATCTACAAAATCTTTGATGTGGATATTGTTTTTGGCTGTTTATGGGGTCGATTCTATTTGCACTATCCTGCATCGTTTATATTTAAAGCAAAATATTTTTGAAGCTCACCGCTTGCATTTTTACCAAATTTTGTCGAACGAATGTAAAATATCCCATTTGAAAGTGTCTGTTTTATATGCGGTTGTACAAATATTAATTTGCCTGTTTGTAACCTTTAATTTTAAGTATAAAATGATGAATGAAACACTCCTGTTTTTTATCGTTTTATTACCTCTTGTAGCCTGCTATTTATTGAAATTCCCTTTAATGAAGAAGACAATAAAAATATGAAGATAGAACTTATAACAGATAAATTATTGGAAGAAACATCCCAAAAGGCAAAAAAAAATGCACGTTTGCGGATGAATTATAATATACATAAAAAACTTGAAGATCCTATAAATCGAATGCTAAATGCATTAGAACCGGGCACATATATTCGGCCTCACCGACACTTAAACCCTCCCAAAACAGAAGCTTACATTGTCCTAAAAGGAGAGTTAGATATGTTGATTTTTGATGATGAAGGAAATTTAATACAAAAGGAAACTCTCTCTTGTCAAAATGGGAAATATGGAGTTGATATTCCATCGGGAGTTTGGCATAGTATGATTGTGAGAGAATTGGGGACTGTTATATATGAAATAAAAACAGGCCCTTTTGTTCCTGTTGCTTTAGATGATTTTGCGTCTTGGTCTCCCGATCCGGAGGACAAAGATGCAGTTTCTAATTTTTTAGAAAGATATTCTTAGAAAAAAAAATAGAATATCCAAAAGTTTAATAGAAAATAATACTTTTGCAATCGAATTTTAGGAAAATATTCATCGAAAATAAACTTCTAATAGGAAATAAAAACAATAAAAAGTCGTTCTCTTAGAGGATGATGAAAAAGTTTGAGCAAAAATAAATGAATTTATTATATACCGGAGCTACTGGATTTTTAGGAAATAATACCTTGAAAATTCTGGAACGAAATTTTAATGTTTCTACTTTAGGCTTGTCTGGAGCAGACTTTGTTCTTGATTTAAGTAAAGGATTGTCAGATTTGTCAACTCCGTTTGACGCGGTGTTACATGCTGCCGGAGAAGTCCATTCTATACCTCGTAATCCAAAGGAAGAACAATATTTTTTTGACGTCAATTTGAAAGGAACTAAAAATCTTTGCCATGCCTTAGAATGTTCTTCCGTTCCTAAATCTTTTATATTTGTTAGTACGGTAGCTGTTTATGGTGTTGAAGAAGGGACAGATATAACCGAAGAGCATCCCCTTAATCCAACTACTCCTTATGGACAAAGTAAATTACAAGCCGAAGAATATTTGATAAATTGGAGCAAGAAAAATGACGTGATATTATCAATACTACGTCCATCTCTTATTGCGGGAAATGAACCGCTTGGTACTTTGGGAGCAATGATATCTGGAATAAAAAACAATCGTTATGTTAATATTTCACACGGAAAAGCTCGTAAAAGCATAGTTATGGCTCAGGATGTTGCAGATTTAGTCCCAAAGTTAATGAATAAAGGAGGAATATACAATCTTTCTGATGGATACCATCCTTCATTTCAAGAATTAAGCTTGTTAATTGCTAAACAACTAGATAAAAAAGCACCCAATTCCATTCCGTATCCATTGGCTAAATTATTGGCTGGTTTTGGAGATTGTTTAGGAAGTTATGCTCCGATTAATTCGAAAAAATTGTCGAAAATGGTAAACACGCTTACTTTTTCGAATAAAAAAGCTGTTTCTGAATTGAATTGGAAACCTTTAAATGTATTGGAGAATTTTAAAATTTGATAAAATAATTTTCGTGCGGAAACGAATATTTGGTAATATTTTTCAAAAAAATCCTATTCGGAAAAATCTATTCTCGTTGGTGTCGGGAACTGTTGTTGCACAGTTATTCTCGTTGACTTTTTATCCTATTTTAACCCGAATTTTTACGCCGGAAGACTTTGGATTATTGAGTGCATTAAGTGCAATCTCGGCTATAATTGTAGTTTTTGCTTCAGGTAAATATGAAGAAGCCATCATTATATCCCGAAGTAAGGAAGAGGCTATCAACATAGCATCTCTTGCACTATTTTTTTCTTTTCTGTTTTGTTCAGTTCTCTTAGTTCTCTTATGTTTTTTTTCAAATCAATTCCTTAATTTAATCAATCAATCGTCCTTACAAGGATGGATTTATTTAGCACCTATAATTTCTTTTTTCATTATTATCTATACCACATTCAACGAATGGTGTGTCAAAAAAGCTACATTTTCTAAATTAGCTACAAATAAAATTATAAATTCAGCATCTATAAACCTTTCAAAATACTTATTCGGATACATTCGTATTGGAGGAGGTTTAGTGTATGGAGAACTTTTGGGTAGAGGTTTATCAGCTTTTTCGAGTTTTTTTTATTGGATAAAGGATGACAGAGCAAGTTTTAGAAATATTTCGTTAAAAAGGATGAGAGAATTAGTAATATTTCATATTAATTTCCCAAAATATAATATTTTAGGAAATTCATTGTGTACTTTAACAGGGACACTCCCTGTGTTTTTCTTATCCTCGTATTTTGGAAATGTTGTTTTAGGATATTATGCAATGGCAGTAAGTGTTTCAGCAATTCCCATGACTTTTATTGGACAGTCTATAATGGATGTTTTAAGGAATAAAGCAAGTTCTGATTTTGAAAAAGACGGAAAATGTCGTGAGATTTATCATAATTTTTTTAGAAAAACATTGTTACCTATTGTCATAATTTTTTTATCAATATTGTATTTTTTTCCTTCTATTTTTGCATTCGTATTAGGAGTGCAGTGGAGAAATTCAGGAATATTTGTGCAAATATTATCAATTTCTATAATATTAGACTTTATAAGTGCTATTCTTATGCCAATATGGGTTATTGCAAAAAAACAAAAAAATAAATTATACTGGCAGTTTTTCTATTTGTGTATTATGACCTTTTTTATGATTTTAGGTTGTGTAATCTTTAATGATGACAAAATGGCTGTTGTTTGTATCTCAATTGCTCGTTCGTTGGGATGTTTTGCTAGTATTTATTATACATGGAAATATTCTAATGGAAGCAAGTAGGATTCTTTTTGTTAATGGGAATATAATGGGAAGAGGAGGGGTCGAGTCATTTATGATGAACTATTATAGATACATCGACCGTTCTAAAATACAAATAGATTTTGTTGTCCATGGTTTTGAGAAAGGAGATTATGACGATGAAATATTGGAACTAGGAGGAAGAATATATCAAGTTCCTGTTAAAAGTATAAACTATAGGGGAAATATAAAAGCTTTAAAAAAAATAATAACCGATCAAAAATACAATATAATCCATGCTCACATGGATGCAATGAGTTATATTCCTTTAAAGATTGCAAAAAAGGAAGGTGTTTCATTTAGAATAGCCCATAGTCATAGTACAGGGCACTTGACGAATAATCCGTTAAAAAAAATTATAAATGAATATGCTAGATATTCTTTAAGAAGGTGTGCTACTCATTTCTTCGCTTGTTCTTCTTTTGCCGGAAAATGGTTGTTTGGAGAAAAATTATTTGAGAAAAAAGGAATCATTATAAATAATGCTATTGAAGCGGAAAAATTTCTTTTTAATTCAGAGATTCGTTCTAAGATTAGAGTAAATTTAGGTATTGAAAAAAAGAAAGTATTAGGACATGTTGGGCGATTTATTTATCAGAAAAATCATATTTTTTTGTTAAAAATTCTCTCAGAAGTGATAAAAATTGATAATTCTATTGTTTTAGTTTTAGTAGGAAACGGATATTTGAAAAAAGAGATAGAAAATGAAGTTGTAAGGTTGTCTTTGATGAATAATATTGTTTTTTTAGATTCTAGAAATGATGTAAATGATTTATTAAATGCATTTGATATATTGTTACTTCCTTCTTATTTTGAAGGATTAAGTATTTGTTTAATTGAATCTCAAGCGAATGGTTTACCCGCAATTATATCTGATACAATAACTCAAGATGTTGATATATCCGGATTGATATCTTTTAAACCCTTAAACAATATTGAAAAGTGGACTGATGCAATATTAAACGAAAAAAATGAACGTAATTACTCTGAAATGAAACAAAAAATCATGTATGCAAATTATGATATAGTTACAAATGCAAAACGACTTCAGGATTTTTATCAAAACTTGATTTAATTAGTCATAAGTGTGCCATCCTATTTAGCTTATTTGTTTAAAGTTTAATTGTTTGATTTTCAACGTTCAACATTAAACGCTAAACAATTTCAGAATATGAATTAATTTTGAACAATTACTTATAACAATGAAGCAAAATAAAATCGTAAATATAAACATCTCGTACATATTTGGTTCATTATTGACGTTGACCTATTTTTTGCTGATGTCGATTGACGCGGTTCGTTCCAATTTTATTGTTTTTTTTCTAAATGCATTTGTTGTTATAATGTCAATATTCAATTTGTTTTTTAGAAAAAATCAATATCCTTTTAGTTTATATAAAATATTTAATCTTTTTTCGTTGCTTTTTTTCGGTATTACTCCGCTTTTACAATTAAAATTCGATTCTCAGTTTTTTGGAATGGGATATATTCCTGATGATTATTACATAAAATCATATTTAACTTTAATTTCATTTCTTTTGATATATGATTTTCTTTATTCTTATTTAAACAACAAATTAACGGGTTCTTTTCGAATTTATAAGTTTTTTGATTATTCATATATAAACTCTACAAATAATCAAAGTTTTCCGAAAAAAAATATTTACATATTGGGTCTTTTTTTTGTAGCCTCTTTTTTTACAGTGCTATACATTTGTGGCTATTCTATTTATGGATTGCTTTTTTCAATGCTTTATCCTGCTGTTGAACTGAATCAGTCATTAAACCTTTTTTATAGCAATTTTATTAGGCCTTTTTGTATTGTTTTGTCGTTATTTTATTGTTTGTTAGGTAAAAATAATTACTATAAATATCTTCTTGTATTCATCTCTTTAGTGATAATTTTGCCAACATCGATACCTCGATATATGGTTGGAGTCTTATATATTGCTATGTTTTTGTCATGTTTTTCTTTTTTTAGAAAAAATAATGTTTTGTATTACTCATTAATTGGAAGTGTTATTTACATTTTTCCATTGTTAAACCAAGTAAGAATTTTTTCTTTTTCTGAATATAATTTTAAGTTTGATCCGAAAGTATTTGTGTCTGCTCATTTTGATAGTTTTTCAAGTTACATACAAATAACTAATCATGAAATGATAACCTACGGGAAACAATTGTTAGGAACCGTATTCTTTTTTGTTCCACGTTTTCTTTGGCCGGAAAAACCGATTAGTAGCGGACATTATTATTCAGAACAATTAAATGCTAATTTTAATAATCTTTCTGTAAATTATTTTGCCGAAGGATACATCAATTTCGGCTATATTGGAGTTTTCATATTTACTATGCTTATAGCTTATTATTGTGTAGTTATGGATACTACATATTGGAAGAAAAACTGTTTCGAAAATAAAAATGGTTTCACGATATTGTATTATTTGTCTTTTGGTTTGTTATTTTTTGTATTGAGAGGAGATTTAATGTGTTCTTTTGCTTATAGTGTTGGAATATATAGTATTGTTCTTCTTATTAATGCTATATTAAAGTTAAACACGTCAAAATATATTTAATAAATGGGATATATATTGTTCATGGGGCCTATGCCTCCTCCGTATATGGGACAGTCCATAGCCTTTTCCACCATAGTGAAGAGTATCAATGGGCAATGTCTTGTTCTTAATACTGCGGGGAAAGATCATATATTATCCGGTTTGCTTTTGTGTTTGAAAATCTTGTATTATTATATTTTTTATAAAATTGATGTAGTATATTTTACTTGTTCCAGAACTTTTTTAGGTTCAATTAGAGATGTTATATTGTTGTTTGGGGCAAAAACGAAGAAAATTAGAACCATAAATCATTTACATGGAGCCGATTTTAAACTTTTCTATGATGGATTGCCTACAATGTATAGAAAAATAGTTTACTGGTGTTACCTTGGAGTCGATGTTCACATTGTTTTGTTGGAAAGCATGAAGAAAGAATTTATAGATTTTCCCCAAGCTGAAATAAAAGTGATTGCCAATTCATATTCTAAAGAATTAGATAATCTTCCTTTAAAAAAAGATAGAGAGAGCGACAAAATACGTTTTCTTTACTTTTCCAATATAATGAAAAGCAAAGGAATTCTCAATTTATTGCAAGCATTTGAGTATCTATTGGAAAAACATCAAAATATAGAACTTAATATTGCTGGAGTTCCGATGAAAGATTATCTTTCCTCAAAAGAGCAAATTGAAACAAATTTTACGATGATTTTTGATAAAATAAGAAAAAAATACCCCGAAAGAATTTGTTATTATGGATTATGCACCGGAGAACAAAAAAAAGAACTTTTATGGGATTCAGATGTGTTTATTTTGCCAACTTTCCATTTTTCGGAAGCCTTTCCAATTTCACTATTGGAAGCAATGCGAACTGGAAATTATATTTTAACTACGAATATTAACTATTTACTTCAGATTATATCCACAAAAAATGGAAATTTAATTGATAGAGATTCTGTAAATAGTATTGTCGATGCTGTTGAAAATATTGTATTTGATAAGCAATTGTTAAGAAGTATTCAAAATGAAAATATAAAATATGCAAAGATGAATTTTAGTGAAGACCATTATGTTTTTTCCGTAATTGATGTAATCAAAAACTGCGATAAGTCACACATATAGATTATGCTTGATAAAACAATCTCCATCATCACCGTCTGTTTCAACAGCGAAAAATACATTCGTACTGCTATCGAATCGGTTTTACATCAAACATATTCTAACATCGAATATATTATTGTAGATGGAAATTCTATAGATAAAACTTTAAATATCATTCATGAATATGAAGAAAAATTTGAAGGAAGGATGAAATGGATTTCCGAATCGGACAATGGTTTATATGATGCGATGAATAAAGGTATTCAGATGTCGACAGGAGATATTATTGGCATCCTTAATTCTGATGATTTGTTTTGTGACTCTTGTGCAATAGAGAAAGTAATGGATATTTTTAATAAAAATAATACTTTAGATGCCGTATATGCAGATTTGTATTATGTAGCTCAGAATGATACTTCTCAGGTTGTTCGTAAATGGAAAACAGGCAAACAGAAACTTTTCAGAACAGGATGGCATCCTGGACATCCTACTTTATATTTGAAAAAGAAAGTTTATGATGATTATGGATTATATAACTTGGATTTTAAATTGGTTGCCGATTTTGAATTAATGCTTCGTGTTTTTGACAAATATCAAATAAATGCTTGTTATTTACCGGAATATTTAGTAAAAATGCGATTGGGAGGAATTACTAATAAAAGTTTAAAAAATATTTACAGACAAAATGTAGAATGTGTTAAGGCATTTTCTATCAATAATATAAAAGTAAATAAAATTGTCTATCCTATTTGTAGATTGTTTCCTAAATTATTTCAGTTTAGGAAGTAAGTGCAAGAAGTAAATGTAAGATGTTGTTAAAAATAATTTTTTCTCCTTTGGGGCCTTTTAATCTTTTTCAGGACTCTGTAAAATTTTCTGTTTACTTAAAATAAAAAGTAAACCGGCTGAGTTTTTAGTCGTTTTTTTAATGCTTATTTTAGGTAAATTGTTAATATTTTAGTTATCTTTGCAAATTCATGCACGTATTAATATTGTTAATAAGAGAGAGTATACAGCAAATATGTGTATTTGTAACTTTGTTTAAATGTAGACTGAAAAAATATGAAAGAAAAAATACGTAATATAACTTCCGCATTGATTGTCCCTTTTAGAGAATTTCCGTACTTGCCGCGATGGATGGTTCTCCTATTGGATGTGTGTATTTCAATGTTTGCATTCACATTTTCTTATTTGATTTGTTATCAATTGCAACATGCTGTTGTGATTACAAATTCGTTTATTCTTAAATTGATACTTAATACAATTATTACAAGTTCGTTTTTCCTGATTTTTAGAACTTACATAGGGATTATTCGCTATTCTACATTTATGGATGGGTTGCGAGTTTTCTTTGCCGTTTTTTGCGCTTGCTCGACAATGCTTGTGATAAGTAATGTAGTGCATGCTTATACCGGGAAAAATATTTTTTTTAATATTGGTTTTGCTCTTAATTTCGTACTTACATTCTTTATGATGTTTACCTTTAGAATGTTTGTGAAATTATCCTATGATTTCCTGAGAAACGATTTACAGGGAAAAAAAACAAAATTATTAATATATGATGTAACTCCCTCTATTGTTTCTTTGGCGAGAATGATAAAAAACAGCACAACAGCTCCATATCGGATTGTCGGATTTATTTCTCCTGATTCTCATGCAGTGGATAAGACAATTTTGGGAGCTCCCGTGTATGCAAAAGACGCGACTAAGAAAATTAAAAGTAGAGGCGCTAAATTTTTGTTAATTAATCCAACGGAACTTGATCGAAAGACAAAACAAGAACTATCTGATTTCTGTTTGGAGAATAAGATACAAATGATATCTCCACCACCCCTTTCCGAATGGAAAGATGGAGCCTTCCAGTTGAATAAAATGAAAAATATTCAAATTGAAGATTTATTAGGAAGAGTTCCTATCCAAATTTGTGTGGATGAAATAGGTCGCGGTTTGGATGGAAAATGTGTTATGGTGACAGGCGCGGCAGGTTCTATCGGTAGCGAAATAGTAAGGCAGTTAGGTAAATTTAATCCCGCGTTATTGTTGCTTTGTGATATTGCAGAAACACCTTTGCATTATCTTCAACTCGAAATACAAGAAAAATATCCTAGTCTAAATTTTATCCCTCTCATTTCTGATATTAGAAATTACGATAGGATGCAGCAAGTTTTTGAAACATATCGTCCTCATCATGTTTATCATGCTGCTGCTTATAAACATGTTCCGTTAATGGAAAATCATCCATCTGAATCTGTTCGCACAAATATATTCGGAACAAAAAATGTAGCTGATTTAGCGATACGGTTTGGCGCGGAAGTTTTGGTTCAAATTTCTACAGACAAGGCAGTTAATCCGACGAATGTAATGGGAGCATCTAAGCGTATTGCCGAGATATATGTACAATCGTTATTCAATGATTTGAAAAAACAATCAAAAACGAATGATAATTCGAAACAAATAAAAATCATTACAACAAGATTTGGAAATGTTTTAGGATCAAATGGATCTGTTATTCCAAGATTTAAAGAACAAATAGAAAAAGGAGGCCCGGTCACGGTAACTCATCCCGATATTATACGTTATTTCATGACGATTCCCGAAGCGTGCCGATTGGTTTTGGAAGCAGGAAATATGGGTAAAGGAGGCGAAATATTTGTGTTTGATATGGGAGATCCTGTTAAAATAAAAGATTTGGCAGAAAAAATGATTCGCTTGGCCGGTTATATTCCTTATAAAGAAATTGATATCAAATATACAGGTTTGCGTCCCGGAGAAAAACTATATGAAGAATTATTAGCACAAGAAGAAACAACGCAACCCACTTACAATAAAAAAATAATGATTGGTTCCGCTCGTGAATACGATTACAATGAAGTATGTGCGAAATTGAATCATTTGTTGGAGGTTATTGCCGAATTTAAAGATAAACAAGTTGTTCAGGTGATGAAAGAATTGGTGCCTGAATTCGTTAGTGCAAATTCAACTTTTGAAGTTTTAGATAAAAAAAAAGAAGAGATAATATTTCTTCCTAATTAATATATAAATATGCTCACTCTTAAAGTTATAACAGAGAATACAGAAGAAGTTATTCAGAAATTGTCGAAAAAACATTACGATGCAAAAGAAATAATCTTTCAGGTCATAGAAATTGATAAAAAAAGAAAAAATTCCCAAACGGAATCCGATGCTAATTTGGCAGAATTAAACAAACTATCTAAAAGTATCGGGCAACTGATGAAAGAAGGGAAAAAAGATGAGGCCGAAACTGCTAGGAATATAGTTGTTTCTATCAAAGAAAAAAATAAAAAATTAGAAGATGATCTAAGAGATGCGGAAAAAACATTAGTCGAATTACTTTGTCAAATTCCGAATCTTCCTTCAGATGAAGTTCCCGAAGGGCGCGCCGTTACGGATAATCTTGTCGAACGTAAAGGTGGAATTACACCTGATTTGCCCGAAGACGCTATCCCTCATTGGGATTTAGCTAAAAAATACGATTTAATTGATTTTGAGTTAGGCGTGAAAATTTCAGGAGCAGGTTTTCCTGTCTATAAAGGAAAAGGTGCTCGTTTGCAACGTGCATTGATAAATTTCTTCTTAGATAATGCCAGGGAAGCCGGATATCTAGAAATACAGCCTCCTTATGTCGTAAACTCGGATTCTGGTTATGGAACAGGCCAGCTTCCTGATAAAGAAGGACAAATGTATCATTGTGGATTAGATGATTTATATTTGATTCCAACAGCAGAAGTTCCTGTTACAAATATTTATCGGGATGTGATTTTAGATGAAAAAGACTTGCCGATAAAAAATACAGCGTATTCAGCTTGTTTTCGCAGGGAAGCCGGTTCGTATGGAAAAGATGTACGAGGATTGAATCGTTTACATCAATTTGATAAAGTTGAAATAGTAAGGATAGATACTCCCGAACATTCTTATCAATCGTTAAAGGAAATGGTTGATTACGTTCAAACTTTAGTCGAAAAATTAGAATTACCTTGGCGTATACTACGACTTTGTGGCGGGGATATGAGTTTTACATCAGCTCTCACTTTTGATTTTGAAGTCTTTTCTGCAGCTCAAAAACGTTGGTTGGAAGTTAGCTCTGTTTCAAACTTTGAAAGCTATCAGGCAAACCGGTTAAAATGTCGTTATAAGGATAACGATAAAAAAACTCAACTATGCCACACCCTTAATGGAAGCGCTTTGGCATTACCTAGGATTGTAGCTGCTTTGTTGGAAAATAATCAAACGAAGGAGGGTATTCGAATTCCTAAAGCATTAGTTCCTTACACCGGATTTGAAATAATCGACTAATTGAACAAATTGTAACTAATTTTGTTGATAAGTTTGTATGATAAAATTAACAAATAAAATTACAATGAAATTTATAGCGACTTTATTTTCGGCATTATCTCTTGTTTTTGGAGCTAAAGTGTTGGCAAATACAAAACAGATGTCGGCTAAAACCAATTTTTATGAATTGAGTTTTATTTCTCTTGATGGTAAGAAAATTGATTTTTCTGAATTTAAAGGAAAAAAAGTATTGATTGTAAATACAGCTTCAAAATGTGGATTTACACCTCAGTATGCCGACTTGGAAAAGCTTTACAATGAGTATAAGGAGAAGGTTGTAATTGTCGGATTTCCTTCGAATGATTTTGGAGGGCAGGAACCTGGTAATAACAATGAAATTCGGGAATTTTGTCAAATGAATTATGGAGTAACCTTTTTGATGATGAGTAAGTCTGATGTAAAAGGTGAAAATAAAAATTCTGTTTACAAATGGTTGACCGAAGAAGACAAAAATGGATGGAACACCCAAGAACCAACGTGGAATTTTTGTAAATATTTAATTGATGAAAACGGTCAATTGGTCAAGTTCTTTTCTTCGAAAGTAAAACCAATGGATGAAGAAATTATTTCTCTTTTATAAATCTAAAATGTAGAAATAAAAATATATCAGGCATCAATTTGGTACTGTGAACAAAACATATGGACTTCTCAATATTTCCTCTAAAATATTGAACTACCAGTAGGATGACGGTAGCAATCTCGGTGTGGCTCGTTTTGCTATTTATTGGCTCTTTATGTGCAATAAATTTGAGAATATCATCAAAAAATATGTATATTGTAGCAGTTTTTGTAACTTCAAAATTAACTGCAAATATTCAATGCGTTTATTATACTAAATTCAATTACATATATTTCATTTTTTTTTTTTTTTTTTTTTTTTTTTTTGTACTTAAAAAATAAAATTATGAAAACGTTAGGATTCTTGTCTCTTATATTGGGGCTAATTTTTTATGCGTGTAATCAACCTCCAAAAACTATCAATTTACCGGAAAATCTTACGGAAGAAACTGTAACTGATTCTACTGTAGCTGAAAGTTCGAAAGACAAAGAAGAGGTCCAAATTCTGATAAGAGAGATGTTGATTTGGGCAGACTCGAAAGAATGTATTGATTTGTTGCCAGTGATTACCGACAGTAAAAACAGTATTTATGTTGGATTTGATCTTGATAAACACAAACAAAATTTGGAAAAATTAAAAGCTACCAATTTTTTTGTGACAGAATTTATTGAAAATTATAATCAAATCATTCTAACACTGGATAATGGCCTACGAAATGGAAAATATGAAGAATGGTTGGTTGGAGACTTACCGACATTTGTTTTTGCGAATGGTGTAAATCCTTGGTGTTTGTGCCAAGACATTCCATACGACAATCCAAATCCATGGAGCTTTATAACGATAGAAATAATCGACTTAGACTATGCTAAAGGAGAATTGAATTGGAAATGGGGAAATCTTGAAAATAATTCTAATCCGAATTGGAAAGAATTTAAATATAAATTCAGGGTTGTAAAAGAAAATAACCAATGGAAAATTGCATATTTAGAAGGATTTGATTTTGAAGAAAGTACAAAGTCGTAATTATAGAAAATTAGATATTAAAAATAGTATTATAAAATGATTTTATCATATTTTTAGCCATTTTCTTTGCATTTATAAATAATCCCAATATCTTTGCAGTCAAATTATAGAAAATAATAATGAATCATATTCATACATTAAACAGCGTGGTCGTCAGCATTATTCTACTAGTCGGAAAAGAATGATGAGGAAGGCTGTTGTTTAAAGTATTACACATAAAGGAAATATGAGCCTTTCTCGAATTCGGGAAAGGCTTTTTTGTTGATAAATAACTATCTTTGCAGGCTTAAAAAGTAACAAAATGAAGATTCAATTGCGCAGTCATACATCAACTCAAGGACGTAAAATGGCAGGAGCCCGCGCATTGTGGCGTGCCAACGGAATGAAAGAAGAACAAATGGGCAAACCGATAATTGCTATCGTTAATTCGTTTACGCAATTTGTTCCCGGACATGTTCACTTGCATGAAATCGGACAGTTTGTAAAGGCTGAAATCGAAAAATTAGGATGTTTTGCCGCCGAATTCAATACAATTGCCATCGATGATGGAATTGCCATGGGACATGATGGAATGTTATATTCTCTTCCTTCTCGCGATTTGATTGCCGATAGTGTCGAATATATGGTCAATGCGCACAAAGCCGATGCAATGATTTGTATCAGCAATTGCGATAAAATCACTCCGGGAATGCTGATGGCAGCTATGCGATTGAATATTCCCGCCGTTTTTGTATCAGGAGGACCGATGGAAGCCGGACGACTAAATGGTCGTGGACTTGATTTGATTGACGCGATGATACAAGGTGCTGATGAAACGTTGAGTGACGAACACGTTCGGCAAGTAGAAATGAGGGCCTGTCCTACTTGCGGTTCTTGTTCCGGAATGTTCACAGCCAATTCTATGAATTGCTTGAATGAAGCCATTGGAATGGCATTACCCGGAAACGGAACGATTGTCGCTACACATATTAACCGTAAACAACTTTTCATAGATGCCGCCGGATTAATTGTCAAAAACGCATATAAATATTACGAAGATGGTGATGAAAGCGTTTTACCTAAAAATATAGCGACTCGTTTAGCTTTCCTTAATGCAATGACTTTAGATATTGCTATGGGAGGTTCAACTAATACGGTTTTGCATTTATTAGCAATCGCTCAAGAAGCCGGAGTTGATTTCACGATGGACGATATCGACCGTTTATCCCGAAAAACACCTTGCCTTTGTAAAGTAGCTCCCAATACCAATAAATATTATATCCAAGACGTAAACCGTGCCGGAGGAATCATCGGGATTATGTCGGAATTAGCTAAAGCCGGATTAATGGATGTTTCTGTCGGAAGAGTTGATGGACAAACTTTGGAACAAGCGATAGACAAATTTGGAATCACAAGCAAAAATGTCACTTTCGAAGCCATAGAAAAATATAAATCTGCTCCATGTGGACGATTTAACTTGGAGTTGGGTTCACAGGAAGAAGAATATGAGCAATTGGATACCGACAGAATCGATGGCTGTATCCGCGACATTGAACATGCTTATAGTAAAGATGGCGGTTTGGCTGTTTTGAAAGGAAATATAGCGCAAGATGGATGTGTAGTTAAAACTGCGGGAGTGGACGAAAGTATTTGGAAATTCAGAGGAACTGCTAAGGTCTTCGATTCTCAGGATGCCGCTTGTGAGGGAATTTTAGGAGGAAAAGTAGTCGCGGGAGATATAGTGGTTATCGCATACGAGGGCCCAAAAGGCGGACCAGGAATGCAGGAAATGCTTTATCCCACGTCTTATATCAAATCCAAACATTTGGGAAAAGAATGTGCTTTGATTACCGATGGACGTTTTTCTGGAGGTACTTCCGGATTATCTATCGGGCATATTTCTCCCGAAGCAGCCGCCGGAGGAAACATCGCATTGATAAGAGACAATGATATTATTGAGATAAATATTCCGGAAAGAACCATCAATGTTTTACTTTCTGACGAAGAATTAGAAAGCCGCCGGAAAGAAGAACAACAACGAGGTGCAAAAGCGTTTACTCCTCCTGTTCGACAACGAAATGTCCCAAAGGCATTGCAAGCATACGCTTCAATGGTTAGTTCTGCGGATAAAGGGGCAGTAAGAATAATATAATAGAACATGGATTAGTTATAACTTGTCATTGCGGGCTTGACCCGCAATCCCCCTATAAAAAACCAAACAAAGAAATTTATGACCAAAATACATCGATACTGGGTTTATTGTATGACGAATTTTTATCATAACGTTTTGTACATAGGTGTTACAAATGATTTATACAGAAGAATAAGGGAACATAAATCGGGAAAGATTAAAGGATTTACATATAAATATAATTGTAATAAATTAGTATATTTGATTTTTTTGATTTTATTGACGATGCTATTTCAAGAGAGAAGCAGTTGAAAAATTGGAAACGTGAATGGAAAAACGAATTAATAAGCAAGTCTAATCCTAAGTGGGAAGATTTGGCTATTGATTGGGATGAATAATTGGAAGATTGCGGGTCAAGCCCGCAATGACAATACATAATAAGCTTTCAATTGCAAAGTGAATCTTAAATTAAAATTTACAAATGACAGAAAATAATAACAAAGAAGAATTGCAGGATAAGTCTGCAACAACAGAGAATCCGCGTTCCATAAACGGAAGTGAAGCACTTATACGTTCATTAATCAACGAAGGTGTTGATACCATTTTCGGTTATCCCGGCGGTGCTATTATGCCCGTATTTGATTGTCTATATGATTTCAAAAAAGAAATCAATCATGTATTGGTGCGCCATGAGCAAGGAGCCACACATGCCGCACAAGGTTATGCGCGTGTATCGGGAAAAGTAGGAGTTGCTTTGGTAACTTCCGGTCCTGCTGCGACCAATGCAATCACAGGAATTGCTGACGCGATGATTGATAGTACACCAATTGTAGTTATTACCGGACAAGTTGTTTCTTCTTTGTTGGGAACAGATGCTTTCCAAGAAACCGATGTTGTGGGGATTTCTCAACCCATCACAAAATGGGCATATCAGATACGATCAGCCGATGATGTAGCTTGGGCTGTCGCTCGTGCCTTTTATATCGCATCAACCGGACGTCCCGGTCCTGTAGTGTTGGATATTGCAAAAGACGCACAGGTAAATATGGTAGAATATATTCCTCAGAAAATCAATTATATCCGTAGCTATATTCCTGTTCCGGAAATGAATCCGGAAAAAATAGCGGAAGCGGCTTGTTTAATCAACGAATCTAAAAAGCCATTCGCGTTAATAGGACAAGGTATTATTTTGGGAAACGCGGAAAAAGAATTGTTGGAATTCCTTCGCAAAGCAGACATTCCTGCGGCATCTACTATATTGGGACTTTCCGCTTTGCCTTCGGATGAACCTTTGAATGTAGGCATGTTAGGCATGCACGGAAATATCGCTCCTAACATGAAAACCAATGAATGCGATGTGTTGATTGCTATCGGAATGCGCTTTGACGACCGCGTAACCGGTGATTTGAAAACTTATGCCAAACAAGCCAAAGTAATTCATTTCGACATCGACCCTTCCGAACCGGATAAAAACGTTAAAACAGCAGTAAAAGTATTAGGTGACGCAAAACAAACATTGGTTGAAGTTACCAAACTGTTGGAAAATAAAGAACATACTGAATGGAGAAACTCATTTAAATCTCATTATGAGAGAGAATACGAGTATGTCATTAAGAATGAACTTTATCCCGAATCAGGCCCGATTAAAATGGGTGAAGTTGTAAATAAAGTTACAGAAGCAACCGGAAATAATGCCATTTTAGTAACTGATGTCGGACAAAATCAGATGATGGGCGTTCGATATTTCAAATTCAATCAATCTCGCAGTGTGGTTACTTCAGGAGGATTGGGAACCATGGGATTTGGACTTCCGGCAGCCATCGGAGCTAAATTCGGAGCTCCCGACCGTACCGTTTGCTTGTTCGTTGGCGATGGAGGTTTACAAATGACAATACAGGAATTGGGAACTATCATGCAGTCGAATGTTGATGTCAAAATCATCCTACTGAACAATGAATTTTTAGGAATGGTTCGTCAATGGCAAGAACTTTTCTTTCAGGAAAGATATTCTGAAACTCCCATGAAAAATCCGGATTTTGTACGTTTAGCAAGCGCATATAATATTCCCGGACATAGAGTCGATAAACGAGAAGAATTAAACGATGCTATTCAAGAAATGTTGAATACGAAAGGAGCTTTCTTGTTGGAAGTGAGAGTAGAAAAGAAAGGAATGGTTTATCCAATGGTTCCAGCTGGAACTTGTGTGACGAATATTTTATTAGGAGAATAAATAATCCAATGTATCAATAAAACAATTAGTAAATTTGCTAATTGAAACATTAGAAAAATATGGAAAATAAAACATTATATACAGTAACTGTATTTTCAGAAAATACTGTTGGATTATTGAATCAAATCACGATTATTTTCACACGGCGCAGATTGAATATCGAAACACTTTCTGTTTCTCCTTCAGCCCTTGAAGGTGTTCATAAATTCACAATAACTACTTATTCCGATGAAGAAATTATTGAAAAAGTGGTAAAACAAATTGACAAGCGTGTCGATATTATCAAAGCATTTTACAATACTGATGAAGATTTGATTTATCAAGAAATAGCTCTATATAAAGTTTCTACAAAAAAAATTCTTGAGTTTGGTTCCATCGAAGACATCATCCGTCGTTATAATGTTCGAATTTTAGACATTACTGATTCTTGGATGGTGTTGGAAAAAACAGGACATTACGATGAAACACAATCATTGTTCAAAGAATTAAGCGACAAAATCGGAGTCTTACAATTTATTCGTTCCGGACGTGTGGCTATTACCAAATCGAAAGTTGAAAGATTAAGTGACATGTTGGCATCAATAGAAGAAAAAATAAAAGATTGAATATGTTACCCAAATTAGGCTCTTTCAAATTTCATATAGAATCTTATGTTTGCGATTTCAGAGGAAATGCAACGCTTCCTGTAATCGGAAATTTTATTTTGCAGGCAGCAACCATACACGCACAAGAAAGAGGTTTCGGTTACGAAGCCATCTCAAAGGATAATGCAGCGTGGGTCTTATCTCGACTTTCCATCGAAATGTATGAATATCCGAGATATGACGAAGATATAACTGTTGAAACATGGGTAGAAGATGCTACTCGCTTTTTCACACAGCGTTGTTTGAAGTTTATCAACCGAAAAGGAGAAACTATTGGCTATGCACGTACTATTTGGGCAGCAATTGATGTGAAAACACGTCGTCCGATAGATATTCCCGCATGGCGTCCCGATTTGTTGGATTATATCGACAAGACAATCGAATGTCCAGTTGAAAAACCGGAGAAAATACCGGCGGTAGATTCAGAGCAATCCGTTATGGGATATACGGTTAGGTACAGTGATATTGATATTAACAAACACATGAATAGCATTAAATATATGGAACATGTTATCAATGTATTTGACTTGGAAATGTTTAAGGAAAAATATATACGTAAATTTGAAATGGTTTATCTTTCGGAAGGAAAATTCGGTGATAAATTGAAACTATATAAAAAAGAAGAAATCAATTCCTGTGAATATCTGATAGATACCAAAAAAGAAGGAGATTCTATTTGTCGAAGCAGAATCATTTGGGAATAATTATCATATTCCTGACGTCAGGAAGGTGATAGTTGAGTATTAATATTGTTATTATCAGCGTGTTATAAGTTTATTTCAAAGCCTTTTTCAAAAAAAAATAAAAAAACAGGATGCTTTTAGGTATTCTGATTTTATAATTAACTAATAATCAATAAATTAAAATTTTAAGATTCTATGAAAACAACCGAAATCGTTAGTTTGTTTGAAAAATTCGAAGCTGTAGTATGTGAAATTGAGGGAATTGAGTGCTGGAGTGCACGGGAATTACAAGAATTACTGGGATATTCCAAATGGGAAAATTTTGCTAAAGTAATTGATAAAGCTAAAATTACATGTGAGCAAGTAGGTGAAAAAATAGAGGATCACTTTCCTGACGTCAGGAAGGTGATCAGAGCAGGCAAAGGGGCTGAACATCAAGTAGATGACATACTCTTAACTCGTTATGCATGCTACTTAATTGCACAAAATGGGGATAGTCGGAAGTCTGAAATTGCTTTTGCTCAGACCTATTTTGCAGTGCAAACCCGTAGGGCAGAGATGATTGAAGAAAGAATGCTCGATCAGGAAAGAGTTCTTGCAAGAAAGAAATTATCCGAAACCGAAAAACAATTATCGGAAATATTATTCGAAAGAGGTATTGATGATAAGGGATTTGGAATAATCAGATCGAAAGGAGATCAGGCATTATTCCATTTATCAACACAAAAAATGAAAGATCGGTTAGGTGTTCCAAAAGGCAGGCCAGTTGCTGATTTTCTACCGACAGTAAGTATAAAAGCGAAAGATTTAGCAGCGGAAATGACAAGTGTTAATGTACAAAGTAAAGATTTATTAGGGCAAGTGCCAATTGAAAAAGAACATATTGATAACAATAAAGCTGTCAGAAATATGTTGTTAGAACGAGACATAAAACCGGAAGAACTTCCGGCGGCCGAAGATGTAAAAAAAGTACAACGAAAATTAGAAAAAGAAAATACAAAAGCGAAAAATAATACGAATAATAATTTATTAACTTAATATTAAAGTAAAAATGGCAAAAATGAATTTTGGCGGAGTTGAAGAAAACGTAGTAACCCGCGAAGAATTTCCTTTGGAAAAAGCAAAAGAAGTGTTGAAAAACGAAACCATAGCGATTATTGGTTATGGAGTTCAAGGACCCGGCCAATCATTAAATCTTCGTGACAATGGTTTTAATGTCATCATCGGTCAACGTAAAGGAGGAAAAACATGGGAAAAAGCCATCGCTGATGGTTGGATTCCGGGAGAAACACTTTTCGATATTGAAGAAGCTTGTCAAAAAGCGACAATCATTCAATATTTGCTTTCAGATGCGGCTCAAATTGAAGTATGGCCTCGTATCAAACCTTATTTGACAGCAGGAAAAGCATTATATTTTTCACACGGATTCGGTATCACTTACAAAGAAAGAACAGGAATTGTTCCTCCTGCTGATGTTGATGTAATATTGGTTGCGCCCAAAGGCTCAGGAACTTCTCTCCGTAGAATGTTCTTGCAAGGCCGCGGATTAAACTCAAGTTACGCAATTTTCCAAGATGCGACAGGGCGTGCTAAAGAACGTGTTGTTGCTTTAGGAATTGGTGTTGGATCGGGATATTTGTTCGAAACTGATTTCAAACGAGAGGTTTATTCTGATTTGACAGGAGAACGCGGAACATTGATGGGTGCTATACAAGGAATTTTGTTGGCTCAATATGAAGTATTACGCGCAAACGGACATACTCCTTCTGAAGCGTTCAATGAAACGGTTGAAGAATTGACTCAATCATTGATGCCTTTGTTTGCTGAAAACGGAATGGATTGGATGTATGCCAACTGTTCGACTACCGCTCAACGTGGTGCTTTGGATTGGATGACTCCTTTCCACGATGCGACAAAACCTGTTTTTGAAAAATTATATTCGGAAGTTGCTTGTGGAAATGAAGCTCAACGTTCTATTGATAGTAATTCAAAACCCGATTATCGTGAAAAATTGGAAGAAGAACTAAAAGCGCTTCGTGAAAGTGAAATGTGGAGAACCGGAGCTGTTGTAAGAAAATTGCGTCCGGAAAATAATTGATAGGTTAAGATACTGGATAGAAAAAAGGCACGTAGAAAAAAATCTATGTGCCTTTTTTTCTATTTATTCAGAAACTTATTCCGCGGCTTTCGCTTCAAAATTCATTTCGGTCATTCTCTTATAACCCGCATAACGCCATTGGGCATTTTCCTGAGTTATTTGGAACAATTCTTTGGCTTCTTCCGGATATTGTTTCATCAAAGAAGAGAAGCGAACTTCACTCTTGAGATAGTCCTGGAATTTAGCCCAATCCGGTTCTTTTGAATCCAATTGGAAAGGATTTTTTCCTTCGGTTTCCAAACGTGGGTCGAAACGCCACAAGTGCCAGTAACCACATTCAACAGCAGCTTTTTGTTCAGCTTGGGCTTTACCCATACCGCTTCTCAAACCATGATTGATACATGGAGAATAAGC
The DNA here is from genome assembly GCA_031553755.1 of Bacteroidales bacterium. Classification (GTDB taxonomy): domain Bacteria; phylum Bacteroidota; class Bacteroidia; order Bacteroidales; family Azobacteroidaceae; genus JAIRVZ01. Next base: position 163,013 of record JAVBKZ010000034.1, read on the forward strand.
AATTACTATTGATGGTCCATCGTAAGCTTCTGCTTCGCGGATGGCTTTTAATGTTTGCGCTTGATTGGCTCCCATCGCGATTTGAGCAACATATACATAACCATAAGTGGTTGCGATCATACCTAAATCCTTTTTACGGATACGTTTTCCGGCAGCAGCAAATTTAGCTACAGCACCTACAGGAGTAGATTTTGAAGATTGTCCTCCGGTGTTGGAATAAACCTCGGTATCAACCACTAAAATATTTACGTTTTGACCGGAAGCAATTACATGGTCTAATCCACCGAAACCGATATCATAAGCCCAACCGTCACCACCGATAATCCATTGTGAACGTTTTACGAAGAAATGTTTCAATTCTGACAATTGTTTGCAAATATCGCAAGTGCAAGCTTCTACCATCGGAGTCAACTTATCAGCGACTTCGCGAGTAACAGTATAATTTCCACGGTTGTCAATCCATTGTTGGAACAATGCTTTCATTTCGTCTGAACAGCAAGTGCAAGCCATTCCTTCTTTCATCAGTCGTTCAACACGGTCGCGCATCACTTCCGAACCGATGTTCATACCTAAACCATATTCAGCATTGTCTTCGAACAATGAGTTAGCCCAAGCCACACCACGTCCTTGTGCATTTTTAGTATAAGGAGTAGAAGGAGCCGAACCTGAATAGATTGAAGTACAACCTGTTGCGTTCGCTACCATTTGGTGGTCGCCAAATAATTGAGAAACCAATTTAACATAAGGAGTTTCACCGCAACCGGCACAAGCTCCCGAGAACTCAAACAACGGAGTGGCGAACTGAGAGTTCTTAACATTCAATGAAGTATCTACCAAATGTTGTTTTGTTGCCACTTCTTTTGTACAGAATTCCCAATTCTTTTGGTTTTCGTATTGAGTTTCAATCGGCATCATTTGCAATGCTTTGTTGCCTTTATTTCCCGGACAAACATCAGGGCAGTTACCGCAACCCATACAGTCAAGTACATCAACCTGAATGCGGAATTGTGTTCCTTCGAATTGTTTTCCCTGAGTTTTCAGCATAGTCATACCTGCCGGAGCTTTCGCTTGTTCTGCAGCATCTAACACAAACGGACGGATAGCAGCATGAGGACAAACATAAGCACATTGGTTACATTGAATACAGTTTTCAGGAATCCAAACCGGAACATGACTGGCTACTCCACGTTTTTCGTAAGCAGCAGTTCCCTGGTCCCAAGTTCCGTCTTCACGGCCTGTGAAAGCAGAAACCGGAAGGTCATCACCTTTTTGAGCGTTTACAGGGCGAACAACGTTTGCGATAAATGCGGGAACATTATCTGTAGTCTTTTCTGTCTCAGCAGAAATGTTAGCCCATTCTGCAGGAACATCGATTTTTATAACATCTCCACCACGGTCAACAGCGGCGTAGTTCATATTAACGATGTCTTCTCCTTTTTTGCCGTAAGATTTTACGATAGCTTTTTTCATTTGCTCAACAGCTAATTCGTAAGGAATTACACCTGTGATTTTGAAGAATGCCGATTGGAGAATCGTATTTGTTCTATTACCTAAACCAATTTCTTCAGCAATACCGGTAGCATTGATGATATAGAAATTGATATTATTAGCTGCTAAATATTTTTTTACGTTTTCGGGAAGATTTTTTTTCACTTCTTCCGCATTCCAAATAGTATTCAAAAGGAATGTTCCTCCTATTTTCAACCCTTTGGTTACATCGTACAAACGAAGATAAGCTTGTACGTGACATGCTACGAAATCAGGCGTATTTACCAAATAGGTAGAACGGATAGGTTTGTCACCGAAACGCAAGTGCGAACAAGTGAAACCTCCCGATTTCTTAGAATCGTAAGCAAAATATGCCTGAGAATATTTGTCGGTATTATCTCCGATGATTTTGATGGAGTTTTTGTTGGCTCCAACTGTACCATCCGCTCCCAATCCGTAGAATTTAGCTTCGAAAGGACCGCCTTCAAATACCAATTCTTCTTTTGGAGGAAGAGAAGTGAAAGTAACATCATCTACGATACCAATGGTAAATCCGTTTTTAGGTTCAGGTAATGACAAGTTTTCGTAAACTGCCAAAATCTGAGCAGGAGTAGTATCTTTTGAAGATAATCCATAACGACCACCTACGATTGTTGGTTCTTCTTTTGAACCATAGAAACAATCTTTTACATCTAAGTAAAGAGGTTCACCAGTAGCCCCCGGTTCCTTAGTGCGGTCTAATACGGCAATACGTTTAGCCGTTTTAGGAACAGCAGCCAAGAAATGTTTCGCGGAGAAAGGACGATATAAGTGAACTGCAACCAATCCTACTTTTTCTCCTTTTCCATTCAAATAGTCGATGGTTTCTTTGATTGCTTCTGTAGCGGAACCCATGGCGATGATTACACGGTCGGCGTCGGGCGCTCCGTAATAATCGAACAAGCCATATTTACGTCCAACTAAAGCGCTCAATTGGTTTACATAATCTTCAACGATTCCAACTACCTGATTGTAATATACGTTTGAAGCTTCGCGAGCCTGGAAGTAAATATCAGGATTTTCAGCCATTCCGCGAGCTACGGGATTTTCAGGATTCAACGCGCGTTGACGAAATTCAGCCAATGCTTTTTGGTCCATAAGTGGAGCCAAGTCATCGTTTTCCAACATTTCGATTTTTTGAATTTCGTGGGATGTACGGAATCCGTCGAAGAAATGTACAAAAGGAACGCGTGATTTGATAGCAGATAAATGCGCAACAGCAGCCAAGTCCATTACTTCTTGTACGGAACCTGTCGCGAACATAGCGCAACCTGTTTGGCGTACAGCCATTACGTCTTGGTGGTCTCCAAAGATTGAAAGCGCGTGAGAAGCCAATGCGCGGGCAGATACATGGTAAACGCCCGGAAGCAATTCTCCGGCTACTTTATACATGTTAGGAATCATCAACAACAAACCTTGAGAAGCGGTAAATGTTGTAGACAATGTACCTGCCTGCAATGCTCCGTGCATAGCGCCTGCGGCGCCCGCTTCCGATTGCATTTCGTCCACACGGACTTTTTCGCCGAAGATGTTTTTTCTTCCGGCGGCAGACCATTCATCGACATATTCAGCCATTGTCGATGATGGAGTGATTGGATAAATCGAAGCTGTTTCGCTGAACATATACGCGATATGCGCGGCAGCCTGGTTTCCATCACAAGTTAAAAATTTCTTTTGCTTTGCCATAATTTGTTTATATATTTAGTTACGAGTTGACAAGTTAACAAGTTAACGAGTTAACAAGTAAACAAGTTGACGAGAATAATCCTTCTAACTCGTCTACTTGTTAACTCATTAACTTGTCAACTAATAAAGGAATCCAAACAACCAAAGTGGAATTTGTTTTCCTTTGCCAATTTCAATTCCATCTACAGCGTAATAATTTCCTGCAGACATCTTTCCTAATTCGTTATTGTGTTCAATACTGAAATTATATTGAGAGTCAATCAAAAACTGTGCCCCATCATGCCCTAAATTCACTTTGTAATCTTTATGTACTTGATTATAAAAGAAAGTTTCCCTTAATGTCTGGATATCTACACGAGTTGGCCGGATAGCATAAAGCAAATTCGGATTTTGCATGTATATCATAGCCGGTTTTTTCGGAAATTCTTCGTCTATCGGATACAACATGTTGATTAAACGGGCATCTTTCAAATATTTAATATAATTCATAACAGTAGCTCTCGACGTTTCTATTTCGCTACTCAACTGACTTACATTAGGAGAACCGGGAGTTGAAACAGATAACAAATAGAGCAACTTTCTCAGTTTAGGAAGATAACTTTGTTCGATTTGTTTGATTGATAGTACATCTACTTCAATCATCATGTTCATCGTTTTTAGTAAATTCTCCGAAAAATTTCTTTTTTCTAAAAAAAACGGATAAAAACCATGATGAGTATAATCTCCAAAATAGGCCAACGGTTTAATTCTTTTACAAATATCGGAAGCTATTTTTTGATGATTTTTAATTAATTCCTCTAACGAATAATAATCAAAATGTTGATCAGTAATCAAATTGAGAAATTCTCTGAAAGAATATCCTCGTAAATTATATGAAACGACTCTCCCTGAAAGGTCTGGATTTTCTTCTTTCAAACGCATAACGGAAGATCCGGTAAAAATGATTTTCAGTTCAGGATAGTTATCATAACAGTAACGAAGATCTTTCGACCATTCGGGATATTTAAAAACTTGATCAATTAACAAAACTTTTCCTCCTTTCATCCTGAATTCGTTGGCGAAATCGCGAAGTGTTTTTACCGTAAAATAAAAATTATTCAGGTTGATATAGAGACATTCCCGTGTGTCCGCCGGAAAATTTTCTTTGGCATATTGGAGTAGTATTGTAGTTTTTCCAACTCCTCTCGAGCCTTTAATTCCGATTAACCGGTCATCCCAATTAATAGCATCCATCAATTGCCTGCGAATTGGACTATTGATGTGTTCGACTAAATATTGATGAGTTCTGAAGAAAGACTCCATGAATAAAAGTGTAAATTTACAGGGACAAAAATAATATTTTTTTTTCAAAATTGCAAAGTCGAGATAGCAATTTTGATTTATTTTTGTTTAATTAGATATTTCAATTTTTTGTTCTGTAAAAATAAACAAGGTTTTAAATCATGGAATAAACAGGTTTTAGGATAAAATTTTCATAATTTGAAATGTTTCAATTCCGAATTTTTCCATTTCCCGTTTGTGAAATCCGGAAATTCAACCAAGTTTCCACCGGAAGTGATAGACATTTCAGATAATGGAGAGATAGACATCCATGTGGCGGCATCATACACGTCAAATGGGGGAGGGGTATTGTTTTTTACAGATTCAAGGAAATCATACATCATGATGTAATCGATTCCATCATGTCCGGTTCCTTTTGCTCTTTCTTCCAAAAGTTTCCACAGAGGATGGTCGTATCGCAGAAACCATTTATCATCATTTTCCCATGTATTGAATGTCGATTTTCCTTCGATGTAAATCAGGTTACCATCATTGTTCCATAAACCGTTTGTGCCTTGCACTCTAAAACCTAACGAATAAGGACGGGGAGAGTTGGTGTCATGGGTAATGATTACAGTTTGTCCTCCCGCGCATTTAATCATGGATGTAACGACATCTCCACATTTGAATTTTAGGTTGGCATAAGGATGATTTTCTCCTGCTTTATTTATAATATGTCTCTTTAAACCTAAAGATTGAGTAGACATGGAAGTTAAGTTAACAAAACGATTTCCATGGTTAATATCTAGTAAAGAAGCTATTGGACCGATTCCGTGGGTAGGGTATAAATCGCCATTCCTGTCAATAGAATGTTGAATCCTCCATGGTTGCAATTTTTCCGAATCACCGAATTTTATATCCCTGAGATCGTGTTCATATCCGCAACGGCAGTGAATTAATTCCCCAAAAATTCCGGAACGCACCATGTTTAATACGGCTAATACATCTCGGCGATAACAAGCATTTTCGAGGAAAGTAAAGTGACATCCGGTTTCTTTTTGTACTTCGACCAATTTCCAGCAATCATCTAAAGAATTGACGGAAGATACTTCTATTCCAACGTAAGGAACACCGGATTTCATTGCTGTAATTGACATGGGAATAAGCCAATCCCATGTGGCCGCGATGATAACAGCATCGAAAGTTTCTTTTTCCAACATTTCTTCGAAAGCCCTGGAATGCCCTGTGTAGAAATGAGGTAGTTCACTTCCTGTTTCCAGTATAATTCGGCCGGCAATTTCTAACGCTTTTTCTGATATGTCGGCTATACCGGTAATCGCACCTCCTAAATTGATTACATTTTTTATGTGTTCTCTAGAACGAATACCGGCTCCGATTAAACCTACTTTCAATGTGTTTTTATTCATTATTAAGTATAACTTTCCAGTCGAATTTTATTTGATGATATTCAATTCTTTTCCGATTTTGACAAATGCGTTGATACATTGGTCTAAATGTTTTTGTTCGTGAGCGGCAGAAACTTGTACCCTGATTCTGGCTTGTCCTTTTGGAACGACAGGATAACAGAATCCGGTAACATATATGCCTTCTTCAGATAATCTTGCCGCCATTTCCTGAGATAATTTAGCATCATATAACATTACGGCGCAAATGGCGGATTGAGTTGGCTTAATATCAAAGCCTGCGGCTTGCATCCGGGAAAGGAAGTAACTTGTATTTTCGTGCAATTTATCTTGCAATTGATTAGAATTCTTTACTAATTCAAAAGCTTTGATTCCGGCCGCGGCCACTGCGGGAGGAATAGAATTGGAGAATAAATAAGGGCGTGACCGTTGGCGCAATATGTCGATTATTGTTTTGTTGGTTGTTGTGAATCCTCCGATTGCTCCACCGAAAGCTTTACCCAATGTTCCGGTAATAATATCAATTTTTCCTCTCAAATTGAATAATTCGGTAGTTCCTTTTCCTGTTCTGCCAACAACTCCGGCAGAATGAGATTCATCGACCATAATCATGGCATTGTATTGTTTTGCCAAGGTATATATTTTATCGAGAGGAGCTACATTTCCGTCCATCGAAAAAACACCATCTGTAACAATAATACGGTAACGTTGTGTCTGAGCTTTTTTTAGTTGCATTTCCAAATCTTCCATATCGACATTTGCATATCTGTACCGAACAGCTTTACATAAACGTACGCCATCAATAATGGAAGCATGGTTCAATGCATCCGAAATAATTGCGTCTTCTTCTGTAAACAGAGGTTCGAAGACTCCTCCATTGGCATCAAAACAAGCGGCATATAATATAGAATCTTCCATTCCGAAAAATTCTGCAATTTCACCTTCCAATTGTTTGTGTAAATCTTGAGTTCCGCAAATAAAACGAACAGAAGACATTCCGTATCCATGAGTGTCCATTGCCTCTTTTGCGGCTTTAATCAATTCTTTATTACCAGATAAACCTAAATAATTGTTGGCGCAGAAGTTAATCGCTTCTTTTCCATTATTAAGATGAATGTTAGCCCCTTGAGGAGAAGTAATAATACGTTCTTGTTTATAAAGTCCGGATGATTTAATTTCATCTAATTGAGATGAAAGATGTTGTATGTAATCCATGTTTTTT
>JAVBKZ010000038.1:0-2886 GCA_031553755.1 Bacteroidales bacterium
AAGACAAATTAAAATAAAGAAACATGGACGAAGAGAAAAATCTCTATTCAAATATGGGTTGGGGGTTATTGCTAATATGTTGCTAAATCCTCTAAACAAAAGAAAGATAGACGTTTTTAAATTTTTGTCATGTACTTAGTATCTGATATATTACCTAACGGCATAAAAGTTTAATTTCATTAATAAATTTGTCAACTCGTCTACTTGTCAACCCATTTATACCGTTCCCAAATACAAAAAGAACATTCCCAATAATACCAAAAACAAATCAAAGGCCTTACTTTTCAGATTTTTTTCGCGATAAAACAAAGCTCCCGCAATAAATGTAACAATTACATTGCTTCTTCTCACCATTGAAACAATCGAAATCATAGAATCGGGGAAAGTGAGCGCATAGAAGTAAACGAAATCGGCGATTGTGAGAAATACGGAAATAAACAGGATAGACCATCTCCATTCGAATGGTGTTGTTTTTTTTCTTGCCGGATACCATAAAAAAAACAATATGGGAATCATGATAATGAATTGGTAGAAGTTATACCAAACCTGAACCGTCATCACATCAAATTGTTTCATTAAGTATTTATCGTACAGTCCGCTCGCCGCACCTGTAATAACCGAAAAAATAAGAAAAATAATCCATTTATTGTTTTGAAAATTAATCCCTTCTTTTTTTCCCGTAACAGAAAGTAAATAAAAAGATAAAATAGATAAAACGACTCCAATCCATTGATATAAATTCAATCTTTCTCCGAAAATTAATAAAGCTCCGGCTAAAACCATCACAGGCTGTGTCGCTTTGATAGGCCCGATAATTGTCAAAGGTAAATGTTTGGTTGCAAAATAAGCGAACATCCACGAAGACAATACAATAAATGATTTAATTATGATATATCCATGAACTTCTAAAGATATTTTGGGAACAAAAAACAAAGTTCCTTCCAAAATTTCCGGACTGAAAAAAGAAATAAAAATGAAAGGAAGAAATATAATTGTGCTAAACATCGTATTCAGGAATAATACCGGAATAACAGCGTTATGATTCAAAGATACTTTCTTCGATACTTCATAAATTCCTAATAAAAAAGCGGATAAAAACGCCAACCACAACCACATAAATCTATTTGTTTAAATTCATATCCGCCGGTTTTGCCAATTCCCTCTCTTCATGTAAATATAACTGAGCAGGAATATAAAACCGCCGTAAACAAGTTCCGTAGTCCAACAAACAGCAAGGGAGGCCTTGAGATATGATGTTACCAACCACATATAAAACATATATACAATGAGGGTGGAAATCTCGATTGCCAAAGCTGTCCGTGTATTTCCCGTGCCTGAAACCGCGTTAAAAAACACATTGCCAATAGAAATTATAGGCAATACTGCCATCACAACAAATAAAGAAGACATCGAATCTTGTATCAATGATGGGTTTGAAGTATAAACAGATAATACCTGTTCCGGGAAAAAGAAGACAAAAGCCATAAAAATTCCGGTAATAGCCAAGGCCATTCGCGATACGCGCCAAATCAACGGAATGACTTCATTTTGTTTATTTGCCCCGATTGTATTACTAACCAATGTGTTAGCCGTAGCCGACAACGCGAAAACCGGAATAGAAATAATCATATACAGACTCCTGATGATATTCGAAATCGCTAACGGTTTTTCTCCCATGTGTTCGATGGCCAAGAAAAAGAAAAGCCATGTTCCTAAAGATAGAAAATACTGTATCATCACAGATATGGAAACATTCAGAATCGTTCGTATCACTTTCAGATTGCGCAATTTAATTCCTGAAAAACCATACTTCTTCAAATCAATCACAAAAAAGGTATAAATCACAAAAAATACGACAGACGTCATTTCTGCTAAAACCGGAGATATGGCAGCTCCTACAATACCCATTTTCGGAAAACCCCAATTGCCGAAAATCAATACATAATCAAAAAAAACGTTGATAACCGCCATCAACAAAGCATTTATTGATAATACTTTAGTGCGAGTCGTTCCAACGTAAAACGCACGAAACATCACATTAATACTGGAGAAAAACAATCCGAAAATCCTGACATCCAAATATTTTAAAGCGGCATCAAGTACATTTTCAGATGAGATCAACTGTCCTAAAATCTGTACGGAAAATATCCGGGTGAAAAGAAACATAAATAAAGCCAGCACCAACAGGAACATAGAACCATGAACAACAATTTCTCCGATTTTATTAAAATTTCGTTCACCGTTTCTCCTACCTATCAGGATTTGCGATCCGGAACTAAATCCGAATGCCAACATGAAAATAACCATGTAATAAATTCCGGCAATAGCCGATGCTCCTAATTCAATTTCACCTACATGCCCCAAAAAGGCCGTACCAACAACTTGAATCAAATTTTGAACTAAAAGCGTCAAAAAAATAGGATATGCCACATGCCAGATTTTGGAATAAGAAATTCGCATAGGTTTATTTTGTTCAAAATTGGGGACAAAAAATTGGGGACAAAGGTATATATCTTTTCTCTAAGTACATGACAAAAATTTAAAAACGTCTATCTTTCTTTTTTTTAGAGGATTTAGCAACATATTAGCAATAACCCCCAACCCATATTTGAATAGAGATTTTTCTCTTCGTCCATGTTTCTTTATTTTAATTTGTCTTATATTTTCGTGGATATAAATGTCCACGATATATGCCCAAGTAAATGCGACTATTACCAAGGCAAAGAGTTTATCTATCCGTTCCATATCAGTCAGATGTGTATCTTCGATATTGAATCCACTGGATTTTAATGCCCTGAATGCAGTTTCAATCTGCCAACGTTCTTTGTATATTTCTTGCGCGCTATCAGGCCTGGTAAATGAAACAATAATCTGAAGTTCAGGTAT
>JAVBKZ010000085.1:0-6806 GCA_031553755.1 Bacteroidales bacterium
CTTTTTTATTGAACACGGAGTAAAAGGAGTTTATTTTACAGGGTATTCCATCATTTAATATCAGGGTCTACTCTGTGAATAATCACTCTGTGTAACTCAGTGTCTAAAATTTTAAACATATAATCCCTTTGGGATTAATAATCAATGATTTTATCTCGAACTCTCGTTAAATTAAGAATAACATTACAAATGTATGACAAAAAATATATATTTAACAATACTCCGGATTTTCATCGTGTAAATTTAACGGGGATATATAAATTAACTACCTTTGTGAGTCTATTTTATAAGAATTCGTCTTGACTTTTTACAAAATACAAAAACTTAAAATTGAACCACATAAGGCACATAGAAATTATTATGAGAATAAAGATTTATAGAACAAAGAAGATAGATTTAGAATAAAAGGTTTTAAGAATTGTCTTTTAGTTTTTGTTCTTTTGTCTAAAATCTTATGTGTTCTATCTGCCTTATGTGGTTAAAAAACATGTATTAAATTTAAACAGTTAGTTAATAAAATGAATAATTTACAACAAATATTCACTCATTTCGGAATTTCCGAAGATGATTTGAGAAAAACAATCGCGGTAGCTTTAGAAAAAGGAGGAGATTACGCCGACTTATATTTCGAACACACGGTTACAAATTACCTGAACTTGCAGGATGGCGCTGTTAACAAAGCTAATGCCGATGTTGAATCGGGAGTCGGAATCCGTGTTGTTTCGGGATATCAAACAGGATTCGCTTATGTAGAAAACATTACTTTGGAAGAAATGTTGAAAGCGGCTCGCACAGCTTCACGCATTGCCTTTGGAAATGCTAAAATTCCTCCTGTAAAAGTAAATGAAAAAATATTCAAAAATTATTATCCTATCATTCAATCGTGGGAAGATTACGGTATCCAATCAAAGATACCATTCTTACAACAACTTAACGATAGCATTTTCAAAGCAGACGCGAGAGTTATCAAAGTAAATGCGATGTTGAACGATTCAACATCTTACATATTATATTATAGTTCGGAAGGAACTGTTTGTTACGATTACCGTCCGATGGTCACGATTTTTGGTTCATGCGTTATGAAGGAAGGCGACAGAATAGAAAACGGATCTTCGTCGAGGGCTGCCCGCAAAGATATTTATTTCTTGAATACTGATTTAATTGAAGAAATAGCCAAAGAAGCCGTCAGAAAAACGGCGCTAATGTTTGACGCGGTTAAGTTTAAAGGAGGAGAAATGCCCGTTGTGATGGGCTCCGGCGGATCGGGCATTTTACTGCATGAAGCGATAGGACATGCATTCGAAGCCGATTTTAATAGAAAAGACATTTCTATTTTTTCTGATAAATTAGGAAAAAAGATTTGTAACGAACACATCAATGTGGTTGATGACGGCACAATTGAAGGAAACCGGGGTTCTATCAATTTTGATGATGAAGGAGTAGAAAGCCAAAAAACATATATTGTCAAAAACGGGATTTTGAATTCATACCTGCACGACCGCATCAGCGCCCGCCATTATCATGTTTTGCCTACGGGGAATGGCCGCCGTGAATCATTCAGGTGCGTGCCACTCCCACGCATGCGTTGTACCTACATGGAAAACGGAAACTATACGGAAGAAGAAATCATCGCAAGTGTTAAGAAAGGAATTTATGCCGAAAATTTCACCAACGGACAAGTTCAAATCGGCGCGGGAGATTTTACTTTCTTCGTGAAAAACGGATATTTGATCGAAAATGGAAAATTAACTCAACCAATCAAAGATATCAATATCATCGGAAACGGTCCTAAGGCATTGGCCGATATCACAATGGTGGGAAATAACCTCAAAATCGACCAAGGAGCCTGGAGTTGCGGTAAAGACGGACAGGGAATGGCAGTTTCGCAAGGGCTTCCTTCTGTGTTGGTGAAACAACTGACTGTTGGAGGGGAGTAGATAAAAAAGTTGAAAGTTGAAAGTTGAAAGTTGAAAGTTGAAAACAAAATAATATTCTTAATTCCTAATTAAAAAAATGATTTCACAAAAATATAAAGACTTAGCACATAAAATGATGATTTTTACACTCGAAAACGGATGTTCGGATGCAAAAATTATAGTTTATTCAGGTACAAGCAATTCGTTCGAATACAGGGATACGATGTTGGATAAATTAGAACAATCTTCCGAGTCGGGAATGACAATCAATATTTATGTGGATGGAAGGTTTGCCTCCTACTCTACCAACAGGATGGAAGAAAAAGACCTGAAAAAATTTATCCTTAAAGGGATAGAATCCGCCCGTTATTTAGCCAAAGACGAGTTTCGCAAGTTGGCCGATCCCAATCGTTATTATAAAGGAGATGGACGGAAGTTGGATATTTTTGATTCCGGATTTGAAAAAATATCCGTTGATGAAAAAATAGAACTATTGAAATCGGCTACAGAAGAGATTTATGGTTCGGACGAGCGTTTAATTTCGGTTTCTTCCCAATTCGAAGATGGAATATCAAGTTCATATATCATCACAAGCAATGGTTTTTCGGGAGAAAACGAAACAACCTATTATAGTTTGAGTGTTTCGGCGGCTATGAAAGGAGAAGAAGACGCTCGTCCTTCGGATTATTGGTATGATTCTGCTATTTTTTATGATGAATTACAGAAAAAAGGAATCGGTAAAAAAGCGCTTGAGCGCACTATCCGCAAATTAGGACAAGAAAAAATGGAATCGGGAGTTTATAAAATGCTGGTCGACAATACTCAAATAACCCGGTTACTTTCTCCTGTTATTTCTGCCTTATATGGCAGTTCTTTACAACAAAAAAGTTCGTTCCTGATAGATAAAATCGGAGAAACTATTGTTTCCGGAAAATTGACATTGATTGATGATCCTCATATCCCGAAAGCAAGAGGGTCGAGGTGGTTTGATAGCGAAGGTGTTGCTACGAAAAAACGCCCTGTGATAGAAAAAGGAGTATTAAATACTTATTATTTAGACACTTATTACGCTTCAAAGATGAATCTTGAACCAACCGTTCAATCTCCGTCTGTGCTTATATGTGAATTGGGGAATAAGAATTTAGAACAGATATTGGCTTCTTTGGATAAAGGCTTTTGGATTACCGGATTCAACGGAGGAAACAGTAACTCAACAACCGGCGATTTTTCGTTCGGAATAGAAGGTTTTTACATCGAAAACGGAAAAATCGTTAAGCCTGTAAATGAAATGAATATAACCGGAAACCTCCTTACTTTATGGAAAAACATCATTGAAATAGGAAACGACCCGATGATGAATTCGTCGTGGAGAATTCCGGCTATATTATTTGATAATGTAAATTTCAGCGGAAAATAAATCAATCGAAATAACTTGTTCCGTCTAAACAATGTGTACATAAATCTTCTTTCGGCAGACCAATAGCCGAAATGAGATTTTCTAATGTATTGAATTTTAGAGTCGTAATATTCAGTTGTTTCCTGATTTCATCTACCATCGCTTGGTATTGAGGAGTATCCGTTTTTCCGTATAACTCCAAATCTTTATCGTCAACGCCTTCTAATTTTTCGATAACACGGCGGGCGATTAATTCCAAATGTGATTTGGATGCTGTGAAATTCAGAAAAAGACACGGATATAGTAAGGGAGGACAAGCAATTCGCATGTGTACTTCCTTCGCTCCATATTTATAAAGAATATCGACATTATCTTTCAATTGGGTTCCTCGTACGATTGAATCATCGCAAAAGATTATTTTCTTGTCTTTCAGTAAAGTTTTATTAGGAATTAATTTCATCTTAGCAATTAATTCCCTCATTTCTTGTTTGGATGGCGTGAAACTACGAGGCCAAGTTGGTGTATATTTAATGATTGCCCGGCGATAGGGAACTCCTTTTCCTTCGGCATAGCCCAAAGCATGTCCAACTCCTGAATCGGGAATGCCCGAAACAAAATCGACATCTTCCAAACTGTCTTTTTTTGCCATTTCAACGCCGCCTTTATAACGGACATCATCAACGTTTACTCCTTCGTATTCAGAAACCGGATAACCATAATACACCCAAAGGAAAGCGCAAATTTGCTTTTTCTTATTCGGTTGACGCAACTGAGTATAGCCTTCAGCTGTAAGCAAGGAAATTTCTCCCGGCCCCAAGTTGTAACAAATTTCATATCCCAAGTTCGAAAATCCGCAAGGTTCATTTGAAACAGCCATTGCGTCTTCTTTTTGACCGAGCACAACAGGAATTCTTCCCAATTTGTCGCGAGCGGCAATCACTCCGTTTTCGGTCAGTAAAAGCATCGAACAGGAACCTTGTACTTTGTTGAAGACATTTTCTATTCCTTCTACAAATGTTTTTCCTTCAGTAATCAATAACGCGATTAATTCTGTCGGATTAGTTTTTCCTGAACTCATTTCTGTGAAATGTTGTCCTTTGGAAATCAAATCTTTTTCTAATTCATTCAGGTTGTTTACTCGAGCCACGGTAACCAAGGCAAATTTCCCCAAGTGAGAATTCATTACCATTGGTTGAGGATCTGTGTCGCTAATGACTCCAATACCTGATTTGCCTTTGAATTTTTCTAAATCGCTTTCAAATTTTCCTCTGAAATAGGAATTTTCCAAATTGTGTATAGACCGTTTTAGTCCGTCTTCGCTCCAGGTTACTAAACCTCCCCTTTTAATTCCCATGTGGGAATTATAATCTGTTCCATAAAACAGATCGTTAATACATTCTTCTTTTGAAATTGTTCCGAAAAATCCGCCCATAAATTATAGTTAAAAGTTAAAAACTAAAAGTTAAAAGTGGGGAAAGAGAAAAAGTGGAAAATCAAAAATAAAATTCATTCTCAATTTTCCACTTTCCACTTTCAATTTATTTTGTTTGTTCTATTTGCAACGTTTTTGTTGGTTGGTCACAAACTTCCGTAGGTCCGAAATACTGAATAGGTCCCGGATAAACATAATCCGTATCAATAGCCCATTTATCACGTTTTGCTGCAAATGCTTTGAATGGGCCTCCATCCAATTTTACTAAGGCTTTTTGGATAACGGGTTTCATTTCTCCGTGGCGACGTTCCATGTTCATCATCATAGTGATGGGAACTCCTCCGGCAATCCATTCAGATGCGGGAGCCGTTGTGTTGCGAACGGATGACATATAACCTGTTTTTCCTGCACCAATTAATCCTGCAGCAGTATATCCTAAAGAATAGCAATAGTCCGCATCATAATTTGATGGAGCCGCGCAACGTCCTTCGTATCCGAAAAAGTGGACTTGTGAAGCAAATTTACCTTTATATTTACCTTCTTCTTTCAATTCTACCAAACGGTTTCCGACCATTTCTGCCAACAGTTTTTCTGTTTCAATCAATGAAACCTGTACGTTGCCGTGTGGGTCACGGTCAAGAGTCAACTGACGTGCAACTGTTTCCGGAAGACTTTTATAAATACGTGAATTTTCAGGAGAAAGTTTATCTATAATATGTTCGCGTTGAGCAGAACGTTTGATACGTTTGAATTCTTCTTCGTGATGAGCCAAATAATCATTCAATTCAGCCATTAGTTTTTTCATCGCCGGAATAAATTCAATCAATCCTTCGGGAATTAACACTGTGCCGAAATTATTTCCTACTTCAGCTCTTTTTGCCACAATGTCAGCGATATAATTTACCACATCATCTAATGATTGATTTTTCGCTTCAACTTCTTCAGAGATAATACATGCATTGGGTTGAACTTGTAACGCGCATTCCAAAGCAATATGAGAAGCCGAACGTCCCATTAATTTGATAAAGTGCCAATATTTACGAGCCGAATTACAGTCACGTTGGATATTACCGATAACTTCAGAATAAACTTTACAAGCAGTATCAAATCCGAAAGAAGTTTCAATCATTTCATTTTTTAAGTCTCCGTCAATTGTTTTCGGACAACCGATTACCTGAACACCAGCATTGATTGATTTATAATATTCTCCTAATACACAGGCGTTTGTGTTAGAATCGTCTCCTCCGATAATAACTAAAGCGGAAATTTCTAATTTTTTCAAGATTTCCAAACCTTTGTCGAATTGTTCTTTGGTTTCGAGTTTCGTACGACCGGAACCGATGATGTCGAAACCACCCGTATTACGATATTCGTCAATGATTTCGGATGTAAGTTCCATATATTTGTGATCGACTAATCCGCCTGGACCCAAAATAAATCCGTATAAACGGCTGTCTTTATGAAGATCTTTTACTCCATCGAAAATACCC
This sequence comes from Bacteroidales bacterium, assembly GCA_031553755.1. Classification (GTDB taxonomy): domain Bacteria; phylum Bacteroidota; class Bacteroidia; order Bacteroidales; family Azobacteroidaceae; genus JAIRVZ01. The sequence goes on from JAVBKZ010000085.1 coordinate 6,235, forward strand.
GCAATTACGTTATGTCCGCCCGGAGCTTGTCCGCCCGACAAAATAACCCCCACATTGATAGGTTTTCCACCCATTGGTTTATCGCTTTCGATAAATTTGAGGATAGGCATTCCATACGTGTTAGGGAATAATTTTTTCACTGCTTCTTGGTCAGAAATCGATTGAGTAGCCTCTCCTTCCTGAATGGCAACATTGCCTTTTAACACATTAGGAACTTTAGGTTGATAAGCCGCGCGAGCAATTTGCAATGCACTTTTTGTCATGATTTGGGATTTTTGAGTTTAAAATTTTAGACATTGTTAGAGGTTGCAAATTTCGCATTTTTTTTTGAAAACTGAAAGAATTTATAAAGCTTTTAACAGTTGACGAGTTAACGAGTAGACGAGTAGCTTGCGTTTGATTTTAATAAAATAAAAATTTGAATATCTGATACTTAGTACATGACAAAAAATAAATAACTTACAGATATTCAGTAAAATAGTCGCGAATTTATTAGGATAGAACCTTAATAATCATTATCTTAGAGGAAAATATATCAGAATTTACTCCACATTATGACTACTAAGGTTCAG
>JAVBKZ010000074.1:0-3597 GCA_031553755.1 Bacteroidales bacterium
AACTGATATATTTAAAGTAGTACTTGATGTAGATCCGTCTGTATTTTGTACTTCAGCTTTTATGGTTATAGTGCCTACGTTAGCACTTCCTATCTTAGGACAAGTTGCCGATGTTACCTCAATAGGATTTATACCCGAAACAGATAATCCACTCGCTATAATCTCACCAGTAGTAACATTTGTAAACTTTAAAGTTCCCCCTATCGCATGTTGATTGTCTGTAGATGAAAGTGTGAATTTATAAGGAGAGTATACATAAGTTCCTTGTTGTAATGTATTTACATCAGCATTGTCTTGTAAATTTCTTAGTTTCAGATTAGACAAAATACATCTACCTGTTGTATCTGTACATGCATCGATTATAACCTCTCTTGCAGTTTTACCTATAGCCGGTATAATATCACCATTTACATATTTACCAAATGATTTATTATTACCTAAAGATACGGTTATGTTTGATGTGAATTTGAGCGAATCGGGAATATTATCACTAAAATATTCCTCATTTTTGACGATATTGTTTTCGGCAAAAACATTTTTAGTAAATGAACCGAAGAGACATAATATCACTACCAATATTAAAGCTGTTTTAAATATTATTTTTGTTTTCATAAACGATGTAATTTTTTTATACAATTCACAATTAATCAAGTAAATCCTTTATATAATAGACAATTTTTTCCCACGAAAAAGATTGAATCTGTTCGACAATATCAAATAGAGCAGGAATCGTACGAAGCCATTCCAAAAAAGAAGCTTTAGAAGATATTACTGTTTGTAGTTCCCTTTCTTTATCCTCTGCGAGCATTTTTCGAATTTGTTGTATTTCCTCTTCTGTTAGAGCTTGGGATAATTTTATTTCTTCCACTTCCATAATCAACCTTTTATTAGTGAACGAATTTCATCGGGTAAAAAATCGGTATAATGGAAATTTTTGATTCCATTGAATATCCATCTTCGATTTTTCGGGCAATTGTCAATCAAGAGCCCAAACAATTCTTCAAGGTTGTATTTTGCTTTTGCAGAGTAAGAGCAAATACTGATTTTGTCATTCACGATAGATTCTATCTTTTTTTTCCGGTCTTTTTCTACCTTTACTATATTCTCTTTTTGCTTAGAAGTTGGTAAGTTAATCGTATTATTCCACTCTACAGGCTCGATAAGCTCCACTTGATTAATCGCAAAAACAATTTTAGAGTAAAAATCTTGGAATTGTTTAAGATATTGTTGGTCTAATGCTACGGCCCGATTTCTGCCTGTCATTATCCAAAGTATAACATCACATTGCGCCAAATTTTCTTTGTATTTTTGAATATAGTTGGCATCAAGATTAATATCTTCTCCTAATCCGGGAGCATCAATAACACGCAACATTGTTTCGCTTCCTTTTACCTTTTTATTATTTACTTTCAACTGCAATGGAATGATTTCAAATTCTTTTGTGCAAGCAATTGTATCACTTACCGGTAAATTTGTCTTAAACAAAGTGTTGATTGTTGTTGATTTTCCGACACCCGACACTCCAACTAATCCAATCGTTGGAGGCCTTTCTTCCAATTCTTTGAAAACTTCATTTTCTAAAAGTTTTTTTTCTTTTGATGAAAACATGTTCATAATAAAAAAGATTTTTGCCTTTCAGCCCCTTCAAAAGACGAGTTATTTAAAATGCAAAAACGTGGGACTTTAACTTTTTTTATTTGCTTTCGAGGTTTACCACAACCATGCAGTCAAATAAATGAGTAAAGCCCACGTAATAATTACGTGAGCGTTTACGCTTTACTCTTGACTGCTTCTAAAAGTGGTAATTTCGAAAGCAAGAATAAAAGCTAACGCTTTTTTTAATAAAAATATACTTCCAAAAACACAACGCTTTGTAATTTTTTAGAATTGTTGCAAAAGTACAAATTTTATCGTATAATTAAAATTTTGAGTTAAAATGGAAATAGTTAATAAAAATTTTCATCAATTCGTTGAGTTTCATTTCATTAATTTTCTCTATTTTTGCTCTCGTTATTAATCAAACCATTTTTAATCATTTAAAACCATCTATTTTTCATGGAAGTGTTAATTTTAGGAGAAGGGAAATACCTGAATCCCCTCACAGATTACGGATTTAAACGTATTTTCGGGTCGGAAACCTACAAAGAGTTGTTAATTGATTTTCTCAACGAACTGATTCATGACCAGGGAAAAATTATCAATCTGAGTTATCTGACAACAGAACAATTAGGACAAAAAGAAACCGACAGGAAAGCAGTTTTCGACATTTATTGCAAAACCGATTGTGACAAGTATTTTATCGTTGAATTACAGAAAGTACGACAAGCGCATTTCAAGGAGAGAAGCATTTACTATTCCACTTTTCCTATTCAATCGCAAGCAGTTAAAGGAAAATGGAATTTCCAGTTGAGTGCGGTATACACTATTTCCATCGTGGATTTTATCTTGTTTGATAAAAATGAAAATTATTTCCATGATGTGATGCTGATAGAAAAACAAACAGGAGAAGTGTTTTACGACAAATTGGTCTATAAATATTTGGAATTACCCAAGTTCACGAAAAAATTAGACGAACTTGCAACAAATTTCGACCGTTGGGTGTATTTATTGAAGAAGTTGCCCTCATTCGAAAACCGTCCAACGGAATTACAAGGCAGGGTTTTTGATACGTTGTTCCGGGCTGCCGAGATTTCACAATTAACGACAAAAGAAATGGAAGAATACAAGAAAAGTATAACGGAATATGCCGATGTTCAGGATGCCATACTTTATTACGAGCAAAAAGGCAGGGATGAAGGTTTTTCTGAAGGCGTTGAAAAAGGTCGTGAAGAGGGTGTGGAGATTGGATTAGAAAAAGGATTGGAAATAGGAGTTGAAAAAGGTATTGAAAAAGAAAAAATACAAATAGCGAAAACCTGTTTAAAAGAGGGTTTGTCTATTGAAATGATATCAAAACTGACAAGATTGACTTTAGAACAAATCGAATCGTTAAAATAATCTTCCCTAACTCGTTTGCCAATATATTTAACAACAAATTTGTCTCGATTTTTTATTAAACATGGAGTGAAAGGAGTTTATTTTAGATGAAAGACATAAAGAAAAAAGAAGAAAGACAATAGATTTTAAAATTAAAAAGACTCGTCTGTAAGTCTTTTCGTCTAGTAATCTTAAAAGTCTATATGAGTTCATTTTATATCTTTTGATAAAAGTGGAGATGATTTCAACATAAAAAAATCCCCGGAGCAACAACAACTTCGGGGAAACACACTATTTTATTAAACTATGAACTTTGTAAATGGAGAATTGAGAGTGGAGAGTTGAGAATTTTAGTATCCTCTAAATATCTTAAAACAATGAATATCTTAATATCAACCAATATCTATTAATATCTTCTTATTGTAGGATTGTAACCAAATTACCCATGAAATGAGAAACTACCGCGTATCCTATAAGTAAAGACATAAAAGCGAAAACTTTGATTTGTCCGTTGATTCTTTTTTGATTTTCGTTGTTGCTGTTGTTGTTAATTGTTGCGTTCATGTTGTTTAATTTTTAATTGTTGTGTGTTTAATTTTTTGTTCTTAATGTGTGTGTATC
>JAVBKZ010000065.1:0-11351 GCA_031553755.1 Bacteroidales bacterium
CTTTATTGAAAACAACCAGCGGTCAACGTTTGTTCCCAATTCGTAAACCGTTTTTTGAAATTTAGGGAGTTCCACAAAAATAAAATTTAACTTCCTTGAATAAATCGTTTTTGTTGTTTCCCTGAATAACCTCACTTGTTCTATTATTTGACTCTTGTCTTCTTCGAATTCATCAAAGACTATAAAGTCTAAAATAGCTACCAAATATACAGCCTTTAGCTGAAAATTCCAAAAACCTTTGGGCGCCTGATGCTGAATCGGGAAAGTAGAATAAAACAAACTCCGGTCACGAAAATAGGGTTGTTTGGCTTTTTGTAGTTCAACTATGAAATATTCTCCCTTTTCGTTCTTGCAATAAATGTCGAAAATAGCTTTCCGGTTTGTTTCTTCGTTTCCTAACTGTTCGGTTGAGAGATACTGGATGTCGGTTATCCTGCCTTGTTCCTGAATGATTTCATTGAGGAAATCAATCAACAATTCTTTGTTTAATTCATTGAAAAATAACTTTTTGAATCCGAAGTCGGTCAAAGGATTCAAATACGTGGCATTAATGGTCAAGTCCATGATAAATTGGTTTTGTTGGTAATAAAATTTATAGTTTTGGATAAAAACGGAACAAAAATAGATAACTTTATTGAAAACTACAACTTCACCGTCTTCGATTTTCCTTTTTTTGTTTCGTTGTGAAAACGGTCGACAGAAGTGACCACATATTTGAATTTTTCTTTTCCCGCGTCGTATGGTAAAAGATATTCTGTTTCGCGCGTGATTTTTATGATTTTTGAAGCGTCTTCCAAATTTGTTTTTTCTTTGTCTCGAAAACGATAAATCACGTAATACTGTCCGGTTTCGGGGTCATTGATATCTCCGTTGCGTTTCCAATGAAGTTTATAGCCTTGCGCTGTCCATTCGGCTTTTAGTGATTTAACATCTTTCGGACGTTTATCATGCATGTGCGAATATGCGGGGATTAAAGCCGGATAACGTTGATAATTATTTTGCAAACTATCTACAATTCCGCCCTTATTTTTTAGCAATTCATATCCGGGCCAGAAACAATTACCATAAATGGCAGGTAAATTACGTTCTAATTGCATTTTCCGGGTCAATTGATTCCTGTTGGAATAATACAAATCCTGCGTGTTCATTGTGCGGACAACATCTTGCCCAATATACAAATGCGCTCCATAATTATTCCGGCTCCACCATTTGATTAGCGTTTCATAATCGGCCGCTTTATGTCCGATTTCCCAATAAATTTGTGGTACATTATAATCAATCCAACCTTTTTCAACCCAAAGTTTCACATCCGCGTATAAATCGGAATAATTTTGCAAACCTTTTGTATCGCTTCCCGAATTGTCGGGGGTGTCTTTTTTGTTCCTGTAAATTCCAAACGGACTGATACCGAAACGAACCCAAGGTTTGGAAACTATGATTGTCTCTTTGATTTGTTTGATTAAAATATTGACATTATTTCGTCTCCAGTCATCGCGTTGGGAAGAAGAAAATCCTTGAGTTTTAGCATATAAATTAAAAGATACATCATCATCAAATTTTTGTCCCGCAATGGGATATGGATAAAAATAATCATCCATGTGAATCGCGTCTACATCATACCTCATTACAATATCTTTCACAATACGACAGATATAGTTGCGGTTTTCAGGTAATCCGGGATCGAAAAATATTTGAGAACCATATTTCACAAAACGTTCAGGATATCGATAATATATATGAGATTCATGTAAAACATCATCTCCTTTAAGCGTAACACGGTAGGGATTGAGCCACGCGTGGAATTCCATATTCCGTTTGTGGCATTCTTCAATCATAAAATACATCGGGTCGATATACGGAGATGGAGAAACACCTTGTTTTCCGGACAAATATTTACTCCATGGTTCAAAATCGGAATAATAAAAAGCGTCAGCGGTTGGCCGTACCTGAAAAATAACAGCATTGATATTCATCGACTGCAATTCGTCGAGCGCATTAATCAGATATTGTTTCATTTTTTCGGTCGACATATTGCGATATTGCACTTCGCCGATTACATGCATCCAGACACCACGAAATTCTCGTTTTTGTGTAATTTGTGAAAAAGAAAATATTGTGTTGAGTATTAAAAACAATAATAATAAAAACGATTTGATTTTTAGATTCATGATGTAATTTAATGACAAAAATTCTTACAAAAGTAACAAATGTTCTTAATTTTGCAGACTAAAAATTGCTGTAAATGCGCGACATGATAAAAACAATTACAATTTACGGAGCTTCAAGTTCGAAAATCGATGTCCGGTATATAAAAACAGCCAACGAATTAGGCAGATTGTTGGCTTTAAATGATATTGAATGTATCACCGGTGGCGGTGAATATGGATTGATGGGAGCTGTTGCTGATGGAGCTTTAACGGCAGGAGGAAAAGTGACCGGAATTATTCCTCAATTCATGATTGCAGAAGGATGGCTTTATGATCGCCTTTCGGATTTTATCGCGGTCGATACAATGCATTCACGCAAGCAGCTAATGGCACAAAAATCTGATGCCTGCATTGCTCTTCCGGGAGGAATCGGAACCATGGAAGAATTAATGGAAATGATCACATGGAAGCAATTAGGCTTGTATAACAATCCTATTGTGATTCTTAATATTGACGGATATTATGATCCTTTGTTACTCATGTTGCAAAAATCGGTAGATGAAAAATTCATGCGCCCTGAAGTTCAAGGAGGTTGGATTGTCGCTAATTCTCCCGCGGAAGTATTAAAAATAATCACTGAACAAAAACACCAAAAGCCTAATATGCGTTCGATAGCAGCCATGTAGTTTATGCAGGAAGATTCTCTCACATATCAATATAATCGGCCAATATTAGAAGAGTATTTTTCAAGAAAATATTCTTCTTCAGGACAACTTTTTGAACCTCTCGATTCGAGAGAACTTAAAACATTTAAAATACAGTCTAAACTAAAACAGATCCCAATTTCACAACAACCCCAAACTTTTGATTTGGTTTTTTGTATTTTCTTAGTTCTTTTTATTTCTCTTTCTCATGTTATAGGAAAAAAAATAAAGCTTTTCCCTTCTCTATTCAACGAATTGATTATTATAAAAGAAAGACATAGTATTTTTTCAGAAACGACTGAAGATGAATGGTATGGGAAATTGTTTTTAGGGTTACAAACCTGCCTGATTCTTTCTGTTTTTTTGTGTCAATATTTTTCGTTACACGTAAAAACAATTACGGACAATCCGCTTGAAACAGGAATATTTCTATTATATTCATTTTTTGCTTTGATTCTTTTTTTCGTTTTTAAGTGGATATTATACGAAATGATAGGTAGGGTATTTTTCGGAAAAATGTCACATCAGATTTGGTTGAACAATTATTTCTCCTTGTTGGCCTATTCCGGAATCATATTATTTATTCCTGTTTTATGTTATTTTTATATAAAAGAAATTCGTGATTTTTGCTTTTATTTTGTCTTAGGCTATGCTATTTTGTTAGAAATTATAGTAATATACCGGTCTTTTCTGTTATTTTTTCACAAAGCGGGTCATTTGATTTATTTATTTTTGTACCTTTGCGGCCAAGAAATAGTGCCCTTGTTTTTTTTATGGAAAACAATGGTCTATATATTTAATTTCGTGGAAAAAAGTACTCACACCTTATGGCATTGAATATAAAAAAAATTTTGATCTCTCAACCCAAACCGGAAACAGAAAAATCGCCATATTTCGACATTGCTGACAAATACGGAATATCGATTGACTTTCGTCCATTTATTAAAGTAGAAGGAGTTTCCGCTAAAGATTTCAGAACACAAAGAATAAACATTCTTGATCACACGGCTGTAATTTTTACTTCCCGTACCGCTATCGACCACTTCTTTCGTTTGTGTGAAGAACTAAGAGTTCAAATTCCGGAAACAATGAAGTATTTCTGTGTAACAGAAGCTATTGCCGTTTATTTACAAAAATATATTGTATACCGGAAAAGGAAGATTTTCTTTACAGCCGGAGGAAAAGTTCCTGATTTAATGACACCTATCAACAAACATAACAAAGAAAAATACCTTTTTCCAGTATCAGACGTCCATAATGAAGAATTAGCCAAATTACTGGACGAAAAGAAAATTAGCTACGAGAAGGCGGTAATGTATCGCACAGTAAGCAATGATTTTACTCCTGAAGAAAAATTTGATTACGACATGCTTGTATTTTTTTCTCCCGCGGGAATCAACTCTCTGATGAAAAATTTTCCGGAATTTGAACAAAAGGATATCAAAATCGGATGTTTTGGACCAACTACGGCACAAGCTGTAAAAGACGCGGGATTAAGATTGGACGTACAAGCGCCAACTCAAGAAGCTCCCTCAATGACTGCCGCTTTGGAAAATTACTTGAAGAAACTTGCTGAAGATAATCAGTGAATACCACTGAATGAGCATAAAAAATTACGGGTTTACAAAGAAGGAACGTATTTCGAGTAAAATCGAAATAGACAAGTTATTCTCCGAAGGAAAAGGTTTCATAACTTATCCCTTACGGATTATTTTTCTTGAAATTTCTTCAGAAAACAACAACGAAAAAGTAGATACTCGCGTTTCTGTCTTAATAAACGTACCCAAAAGAAAATTCAAAAAAGCAACAGACAGGAATCATTTAAAAAGGTTAATAAGAGAATCTTACCGATTAAACAAACATAGCCTAACTGAAATTCAAATACTCAAAGACAAAAGACTTTTGGTCGTTTTCCTATATTTACCGGATGAGAAAAAAACATTTTCGGAAATCGAAAACGCTATAAAAAAGGCGATAGAAATATTAAAAACCAAAATAGGATGAAAAAGATCATTTTATCGATATTTTTGATTCCCATATATTTTTACAGGTATTGTATTTCTCCGATGAAACCTCCTACTTGCAGGTTCACGCCTACTTGTTCTGAATATGCTTTAGAAGCTTTAAAAAAATATGGTCCGGTAAAAGGAACTTTATTGACATTCAAAAGAATCATGAGATGTCATCCGTGGGGTGGGCATGGATATGATCCTGTTCCTTGATTTATGTACTACAATTTACACGCGCATAATGCCCCAAAGGAAAAATCAGAAAACGTTAGTACGATTATCAACCTGTCTCCTTTTTCCATTCCGGATGAACAAAATTATTACTCTATAGGTATCCATCCTTGGCATATCAAACAAAATGAAATAGGAGAAGGAATCCAGCACGTTCGGCAATATGCCAAACATCCAAACGTGAAAGCAATTGGAGAATGTGGACTTGACAAATTATGCGAAACCAATTTCAATTTGCAAAAAGAAATTTTTGCCGAACAAATTTCAATCAGCGAAACATGTAAAAAACCATTAATTATTCATTGTGTGAAAGCATTCGATGAAATAATTACCATTAAAAAAGAAATCAAACCATCACAAACTTGGATAATTCACGGATTCAGAGGAAAACCTCAACAAGCCGAACAACTTGTTAAACAAGGATTTTATCTTTCTTTCGGATCTGTTTTTAATGAAATATCACTTCGTATAATTCCAATTGAAAAAATATTCTTTGAAACAGACGATAAAAATTGCGACATTCAATCTGTTTACCAAAAATCGGCAAAAATCTTAATATTAGATGAACAAATTCTAATTCAGCAGATAGAAAAAAATATAAGCTATCTACACTTCTATTCATAAGACAAGCTATTGGACCACGTCATTTTGGCAGAAAAATCTGACAAAAATCCTTTGGCATACCATTTGTCAAAATTTTTCCGTCAGTAAGATATGAACAACAAAAAAACTGAAAAATAATAATTAAAACAATATATAATCATGGGAAAAATAATTGGAATTGACTTAGGAACCACCAACTCTTGTGTTTCTGTAATGGAAGGTAACGAACCTGTCGTTATCGCCAATAGCGAAGGAAAAAGAACAACTCCTTCAATCGTTGCATTTGTAGATGGAGGAGAACGTAAAGTAGGAGATCCTGCAAAACGTCAAGCAATCACCAACCCTACAAAAACGATTTTCTCTATCAAGAGATTTATGGGAGAAACTTACGACCAGGTTCAAAAAGAAATCTCACGAGTACCTTATAAGGTAGCAAAAGGAGACAACAATACTCCTCGTGTGGATATTGACGGACGCATGTATACTCCACAAGAAATTTCCGCGATGATTCTTCAAAAAATGAAGAAAACAGCAGAAGATTATCTCGGACAAGAAGTTACAGACGCGGTAATCACTGTTCCTGCATACTTCAACGATTCTCAACGTCAGGCAACAAAAGAAGCCGGAGAAATTGCAGGGTTGAACGTGCGCCGTATCATCAACGAACCAACTGCTGCTTCTTTGGCTTATGGTTTGGACAAGGCTCACAAAGATATGAAAATCGCGGTATTCGACCTTGGGGGAGGTACATTCGATATTTCTATTCTTGAATTAGGAGACGGTGTATTCGAAGTGAAATCAACCAATGGAGATACTCACTTGGGAGGAGACGATTTCGACCACGTTATTATCGACTGGTTGGCAGAAGAATTTTTAAGTGAAGAAGGGCTAGATTTGCGTAAAGACCCGATGGCTTTGCAACGTTTGAAAGAAGCTGCCGAAAAAGCGAAAATTGAATTATCAAGCTCTACTTCAACAGAAATCAACTTGCCATACATCATGCCGGTTAACGGTATGCCAAAACACTTGGTTAAAACGTTGACTCGTGCAAAATTCGAACAATTGGCAGACAAATTGATTCAAGCATGTATTGAACCTTGTCGTAAATCGTTAGCTGACGCCGGAATGAAAGCTTCAGATATTGACGAAGTTATTTTAGTAGGAGGTTCAACCCGTATTCCCGCTATTCAAGATATCGTTGAGAAATTTTTCGGTAAAGCGCCTTCAAAAGGAGTAAATCCGGATGAAGTTGTGGCTGTTGGAGCTGCTATTCAAGGAGCCGTACTTTCAGGAGATGTGACAGATGTATTATTGCTTGATGTAACTCCGCTTTCTTTAGGTATCGAAACAATGGGTAATGTAATGACAAAATTAATTGAGTCTAACACCACCATTCCTACTAAAAAATCGGAAACATTTACAACTGCGGTTGACAATCAGCCTTCTGTAGAAATTCATGTACTACAAGGAGAACGTCCAATGTCGAGAGACAACAAAACAATTGGCCGTTTCCACTTAGACGGAATTATGCCGGCTCAACGTGGTGTTCCTCAAGTTGAAGTAACTTTCGATATCGATGCCAACGGTATTTTGCATGTATCTGCAAAAGATAAAGGAACCGGAAAAGAACAAAGTATCCGTATTGAAGCGTCCAGCGGTCTGAGCGATGCAGAAATCAAACGAATGAAAGATGAAGCTGCGGCTAATGCAGAATCAGACAAACAGGAAAAGGAAAAAATCGACAAGTTGAATCAAGCCGACAGCATGATTTTCCAAACAGAAAAACAACTGAAAGAACTTGGAGATAAACTTCCAGCTGACAAAAAAGCTGCAATCGAATCAGGATTAAACAAATTGAAAGATGCTCATAAAGCACAAGATTTAGCCGGAATTGATGCTGCCATGGCAGAAATCAATAACACTTTCCAAGCAGCGAGCCAAGACATCTATAACGCTCAACAACAAGCTGGGGGACAACAAGCTCAGGATTTCGGACAACAACAAAATCCGAATACCGGAGCCAACCAAGGAGGCAATGATGGTGGGGTTACGGATGTTGATTTTGAAGAAGTGAAGTAATTTCGCCTAAAACAATTACTAATAATAGCGAAACCGCAGTAAACGATTGATTTACTGCGGTTTTTATTTTTATAGAATTATTGGTTATGATGTTTGGTTATCGATTTTTATCGTATATTTGTACCATATCTGTGCCGGAACTTAACGGTATAGCCACTATTGACATACAATATCCGATACGCATTATTTCCCGATATAATAACACCATTGCCTTCTATTGTGAGATTTTTACTAATATTTATAGCGCCTGCCAACGTAATGGTTTTGCCTGCTATTGAGTTAGTAAAGCGAATAGTGTCGCCATCGGCAGCATTATTGATGATTTGGCTCAGACTGCCTACTCCGCTACTATTGTTATTTGTTACGAAAACGCCTTTTATCCATTTAGCATACAATGTTGTGTCTTGTGTTACCAAATCTTTGGAAAATATCCAAGCTGTGGTGCAAGCTGCATCTATGTACCAACCATCAAAGGAGTAACCTATACGTGTGGGATTAGTGGGTTGATTGGTAATTACATCGGAATCGGTAGTTTTCGGTTCAATTGTACTGCCACCTTGAGAATCAAAAGTTACAGTTCTGAGAGGAGCAATAGTCGTAAAACTAACTTGATTTCCATAAGCAGTTCCTAATGGACCGGTGGCATAAGCACGCACATAATAAGTTGTTCCCGCCGTTAAACCATTGATATTGTATCCGTAACTTCCGATATTTTCAGAATAATAACCAACAAATTTTGTGTCACTTGTGGTCGGGTTTTGTGATGTGGAATAACAAAAACCTTGTTCTGTGTATTTAGGGTTGCCTATGGATGTGATATTTCCATAGAAAGTCGCATATGTACGTCCTATGTCTGTAACTTCTGAAGTAACAACTTCCGGAAAATGATCAGTATTAGCATGCAAAATATCAATAAAATTGTTGGCTGCACTTTGCATTGGCGCAAAGTTGTCTCTCAACGATGTGCTACAGTCTAACACCAAGGCCACAGCTATTCGCTTGCTTATACTTTCTGAGGTGGAAGCATCCTCTACATCTTCATAATAAGTATTACCATCCGAACTCATTTTTACTTTAATATTGGTAATAGAAATTTCATTACCACTCTTTATAAATTTCAGGTTGTTGAGAGGTATTTCTATCTTGTTGTCGGCACTACTCTGAGTGCCTGTTACCTGTGCATTAAAAGAAGCATAAATGCCGGGAGTAATGATAGACAATGTTCGTCCGACAATTTTGGCAACAATAACATCACTCTGCCACCATTCTTCAGCTGTTATTGTGGACTTAATATATTTTGGATAATCTTCGGTAAAAACGCCATCTTGTGTCCGTAGCAGTACATTTTTAGACGATGCTAATACACTGTTGGCAATTTCTTGAAATGTTGAATTTAGGGTTGCACTTGTGGCTGTTTTATAGTATCCGCTACCTACAACCAATTTTTGCATACTGGTAGCGAGAGGTTGGTCTCCAAAACCAATAGTATAGGCATTTAATCCCACTTTTGCTGACAAATCCACTTTTGCAGTATCGTAAACCAAAGCCGAAGGAAACACACGTCCATCTGCGGAATATAATGAACTTGATCCATTATCAATTCCATCGGTAAATGACACAACAAAAATTTTATCAAAAACAGGCAAGTCTTTTGCATTAAAGAGTGTAACAGATTTAGATACAGCATAACACAATGCTGTGCGGTCAATATCGTTTTTTTGCTCAAAATAAACGTTTTAGCTGCATCCAAATCGTTTGAAATCGGGAATGTAGAAGTAGTGTCGTTGAATGCTACTACACCAACATAAACCTGACCCGATGGTGTTTGCGAATGAACATAAAAAAATGATGTCAATATCGCAACGATTAAAAAGAGTTTCTTCATCTTCTTTTACTAATTTAATTGTTTATAAGACTATAAAAAGCTTTGTCTGAACTTCGTAGCTCGCATACGCACATAAAAAAAACGTGGACAAAACTCTGATTATTTGCTTACTGAGGTTCTATACTACCTTAATGCTCAAACAAACGAGTAAAGCCGACGGCATTGAAACAGGTTTTGCGAACAAAATACCGCTTTGGTTATTTGGTTTTTTGTATTGAGAAAGAAAAACGGATAGTGCGACACAAACAATGTTTATAAAAAAATTAAACACGGAGTTTCACAGAGGCAAAATACTCCGTGAATTAATCTCTATGTTACTCCATGTTTAAAAATATTCGATTAGTGTCCGATTTGAATTTTAAACAGTTTTTAAGTCGAAAGCACCTTGTTTCTCGACAACAATCCTAAATAATAATCTCTTACTGATTGAGGAGATATACTATTGATTTCGCTTGTATATTTCAATAATTCCATGAAAAAATCGTGAGTAGGGTAAATAAACAAACTTATTCTTAATTCTTTCTCATTATCTGTAATGATTTGTTGGGAATGATGCAGAGGAAAGGATTTAATGTATTTTCCCTGATAAGCAGTAAATGAAATTTCTATCTGTTCGGGATTGGAATTATCATTTGGAGTAACTATCCCAAAACAGTGTTCATATTTCAATTTTAATGTTTCTTTTAAATGATAATTGAATTTTTTGTTTGAAATCTCCAAACTTGAAATTCGGTCAATTCCAAACGTACGCATTTCTTTTTTCTTCACACAATAAGCCAACAAATACCAACGACCTATACTTTCTTTCAATCCTAAAGGATAAACATGGCGACTCTCACTTTCGTTTTCTCCGAATTTATGGTAAAGAAATTGTACTTCCAATTGATTGCGGATAGCATGAACCAAACCATAAAGATTTTCTGTTCCTTTGGGGCGACGAGTTTCCAACATGATAAAATCATTCAAATCAGGATTGGCATTGAACGCGGAAAACAACTCGAATGATTCAAGAATGTAGTTGCTCAATTGCGGATTACCATCATATTCTTTAATAAAATAACGGCTATTGTCTTTTCTATCACAAACAATTTCGATGTTGTAAATAGAAGCGATGTCCTGAATGTCGCGTTGGAAAGTTCGTTTACTGACTTTCAGGTCGTAGCCCATCATATTACTTTCCCTTTCCAAATATTTTTCAATTTCTTCGAAAGTCGCTTTGTTGCGAGTTCGCAATAAATGAATGATTTTGAAATGCCGGAAAATAGTTTCTCGTTGTGCCATTGTTTGATTATTTAGATTGAGAGACAAAGATAATATACATAAACGACAAAATATGGCGTCAAGAAAAATGTTTGAATTTTATTTTTAAACGACGTACTTTGACATATTTAACGCTCAACTTTGTCGTTGAAAATAGATGAAAGAAAAAAATATTTTAAATTCTCCATTTTCAAGTTAAAGAGCAACAGCCTTTTCGAGAGCGAAAAGTTTTTTGTGTGAAAAAATATTTATATTTGCAATGTCGGACGCAAATCCGGCAAACATATTTTTGCAGGGCAAACGCATCTAAAATTTTCAAAGGTTTTTAAACAATAAGTATCGTTGTGTATCGTTTAGCAATAAAAACGATATGCAATCCCCTATTCATTATTTTACAGAGATGAGCGATCCCCGCGTAGAGCGGACAAAAGAA
>JAVBKZ010000102.1:0-32644 GCA_031553755.1 Bacteroidales bacterium
CTTTATTGAAAACAACCAGCGGTCAACGTTTGTTCCCAATTCGTAAACCGTTTTTTGAAATTTAGGGAGTTCCACAAAAATAAAATTTAACTTCCTTGAATAAATCGTTTTTGTTGTTTCCCTGAATAACCTCACTTGTTCGATTATTTGACTCTTGTCTTCTTCTAATTCATCAAAGACTATAAAGTCTAAAATAGCTACCAAATATACAGCCTTTAGCTGAAAATTCCAAAAACCTTTGGGCGCCTGATGCTGAATCGGGAAAGTAGAATAAAACAAACTCCGGTCACGAAAATAAGGTTGTTTGGCTTTTTGTAGTTCAACTATGAAATATTCTCCCTTTTCGTTCTTGCAATAAATGTCGAAAATAGCTTTCCGGTTTCTTTCTTCATTTCCTAACTGTTCGGTTGAAAGATACTGGATGTTGGTTATCCTGCCTTGTTCCTGAATGATTTCATTGAGGAAATCAATCAACAATTCTTTGTTTAATTCATTGAAAAATAATTTTTTGAATCCGAAATCAGTTAAAGGATTTAAATACGTGGCATTAATGGTCAAGTCCATGATAAATTGGTTTTGTTGGTAATAAAATTTATAGTTTTGGATAAAAACGGAACAAAAATAGATAACAATATTGAAATTTACAAAAAATAATTAAAGGGAGGATAATTTAGCTGTTTGTATTTCATCTTTCGGTAGTTGGGCAAAAATAATGGCTGTGACAGCTGAAATGATTCCGATACTAACAAATGCCGCGTGAAATGCGAAAAGTTGATTTTCAGGATGTTTGATTTCTGCTACATTTTGGAAAAGAGATAGTAGAACCGCGGCGACAGCTACTCCCAAACTCATGGAAAATATCATTACCATAGATAACAATCCATTTCCGCTGCTCGACTGTTTATCGCTTAAATCTTTCAAAGTTATCGTATTCATAGCTGTAAATTGCAAGGAATTAACTCCTCCCATAATAAATAATAAGATAAACATTAGCCATAAAGATTCGGAACCGGATATGAAAATGAAGTTCGCTAAGATAATTCCTTGTAAAATAGTATTGACAATCAAAGTTTTCCTGTAGCCTATTTTCGAAATAAGCCGCACGCCCGGTTTTTTTATTAAAAGTCCGGAAATAGCTACAGGGAGCATCATTAACCCCGATTGTATAGGAGAATAACCTAAGCCGACCTGAAAAAACAATGGCAGTAGGAACGGACTTCCATTAATACCGATTCGAGAGAAAAAATTTCCTAAAATTCCGACCCGGAATGTCGTTATATTAAATAAACTAAGCGGGAAAAGCGTATTTTTTTTTCGTAACGCGTATAGCCAATAACATGCGATGAAAATTATCCCGATGATGATAAATAAAATCGCGGTCGCAAGCCTCATACCCATTTCTACCATACCATCTAAAGCGGCTGATATCGCGACCATTCCGAAAGCAATCATTAAAAATCCGCTGATATCGAATTTATCTACATGTTTGGAACGAAAATCGTTCATGTAAATAGCCGAAAGAATAAATCCGGCAATACCAACCGGTATATTTATCAGGAAAATCCAATGCCATGAAAAAGATTGAGATAACCACCCTCCCAATGTTGGACCTAAAAGTGGACCAATCAATCCCGGAACAGTAACAAAACTCATCGCTTTTAAAAAATTTTCATGAGGAAAGGCTTTTAATACAGCTAACCGGCCAACCGGTTGTAACATTGCTCCTCCGGCTCCCTGAATCGCGCGGGAAACAATCAATTGATTCAAATTCCCGGAATTCGCACAAAGGAAAGAACCTAATGTAAAGAGTAAAATGGAGGTTAAATAAACTTTTCTTGTCCCGAATTTATCTGCCAACCATCCGCTGGCAGGAGTTAATATCGCCATCATCAAAGCGTATGAAACAACTACCGCTTGCATCTGCAAAGGACTTTCATCCAAATTTTTTGCCATGCTTGGAATAGCCGTATTAACGATGGTTGTATCTAATGTTTGCATAAAAAAACCGATCGCTACTAACCAAAGTAATATTTCCGGAGATTTTGCTTTACTCATAAAAATCAAACATGGTAAAACAAAAATTGTTCAATGTATGTTCTTTAAACATTCTTTGCAATTCATCCGGTACCAACTTCTGGCTTTTCATTACCTTTGTATTGTTTTTGTTTTTTTAAATACTAAAATAGAATAATTATATAATAAATAGTCTCCAATATATGCGATCTCACCAAACAAATTCTCCACTTCGACTTATGGGAATCATTATCGCCATCGGCATTGTCTATGGAGATATAGGAACATCGCCTTTATATGTAATGAAGGCTGTTTTGAATGCATTGCCCCATAATCATCCGGAACATATTATAGGGGCTGTTTCTTGCGTGATTTGGACATTGACTCTCCAAACAACAATAAAATATGTTTTGATTACCCTGAGGGCTGATAATAAAGGAGAAGGAGGTATTCTCTCCTTATTCGCTTTGATTCGAAAAAAATACCGGTGGGCTTACGTAATCGCGGCGGTCGGAGCGGCTACGCTTTTGGCAGATGGCGTGATAACTCCATCTATCACAGTTGTTTCGGCAATAGAAGGGTTGAATAGCATGTATAATTCTGTCCCTGTAATTTCTATTTCCATAGGCATTATCATTATTCTTTTCGCGTTACAGCCTTTTGGAACAGCTTCGCTTGGACGATTTTTCGGTATAATCATGTTGTGCTGGTTTTTCATGTTAGGAATAATCGGATTTGTAAATTTTATTGATTATCCTGAAATTGTAAAAGCATTTAATCCATTTTACGCGTTGAAATTTCTGATTTCTGCGCCACATTTATTAATTATTTTAGGAGCTATATTCCTCTGTACTACCGGAGCAGAAGCTTTATATTCCGATTTAGGGCATTGTGGATTAAAAAACATCAGGATTTCATGGATCTTTGTCAAATCATCATTGATTTTGAATTATTTGGGACAAGGCGCTTGGATAATTACTCATCCCGATTTAATCGTTGAAAATATCAATCCGTTTTTCGAATCAATGCCTTCATGGTTCTCTATTTTTGGAATTGTATTAGCAACATTAGCGGCGATTATTGCCAGCCAGGCTTTAATCAGCGGATCTTTTACAGTTATTTCAGAAGCAGTATCGCTAGACTTATGGCCTAATATCAAAATCAAATATCCAACTCAGGAAAAAGGACAAATGTTTATTCCCGGAGTCAATTGGATATTGATGTTACTTTGTATTACCATGATTCTTGTTTTTAGAAATTCTTCCAATATGGAAGCCGCTTACGGGCTTTCTATTTCCATCACGATGTTGATGACTACTTTATTGTTGTTCCTTTACTTTAAGATAAAGAAAATACCATTGTGGAAATCTTTACCGGTAACTCTTTGTTTTTTTATTATAGAAACCGGATTTTTGATGGCGAACAGTGTGAAATTTTTGCATGGAGGTTATATTACGATTCTTATCGCGGGTACATTGTTTTTTATCATGTATGTTTGGTACAATGGAAGAAGAATAAAAAGGCGTTATATTACATATCAGAAGATAGATGCTGTTATTCCTGTTTTGAATGAATTGAGCAGTGATTCGGAAGTCCCGAAATACGCGACACATTTGGTTTATGTTACAAGAGCGAAGTACAAAAATGAAATAGAAAGTAAAATCGTATATTCTTTATTAAGTCGTCAGCCTAAACGTGCAGATACCTATTGGTTTGTATATCTTCAAAGAAGCGATGAACCTTATGAATTCGATTATAAAATCACTCCTTTTATTGATAAAAAAATCTTTAGGGTTGATATTTTAGCAGGATTTAAATTAGGAGTTCATATGGATCGCTACATAAAAAAAATAGCATCTGAAATGGAAAACGAAGGCATTGTCGATCTTCAAAGCCGTTATCCTTCTTTAAAAAATACCAAAATCAAAGGAGATTTCAGATTTATGGTAGTAGAAAGAGTAATGAGAAGCCATTATAATTCCAGGCTTTCATTCCGAAAAAAAACAATATTGTCGTTGTATGCCGGAATTCAGAAATTCGCGACATCCGATACCCAAATTTTAGATTTAGACCCATCCAACGTAACAGTAGAATTAGTTCCTTTAATCAGAAAATAATTAATTGAAACAATCAAATAAATTCGATAATGCGTTTAATTGAATATTTGTGCTTAAATTTGTGCTTGTTAATTAAGCACATACGTTGAAGCATGAAAAAAACATTTATCTTTTCGAATCATTTTATAATTTTATTGATTTTATTAGTTTGTTTTATTCCAAATAATATATCTGCCCAGGGAACAATTAGTTGGGTAAAATACGCGCAACCTTTTCCATCCGGAAACGGGAGCAAATCAAGTCCTTTCCTTATAGAAAAACCCGAGCATCTGGCTTTTGTCGCGATAGAAACCCAAGAAGGCCGAAATTTTTTGGGACAGTTTCTTCTTATAACTAAAGACATTGATTTATCAGGAAAAGAATGGTCTGGAATCGGGTCTTTAGTTTCTGCTACGAGTATTTTTTGCGGAACTATAGACGGAGGAGGGCACGTTATTAAAAATTTGGTGATTAATAATCCGGAAGGTGACTATATAGGCCTTTTCGGATGTAGTATGGGATTTATTGAAAATTTAGGAATAGAAGATTGTAATATTATCGGAAAAGAATATGTAGGCGGATTGATAGGATTTGCATACGAAGGAACGGTAAAGAATTGTTATGTAACCGGAAATGTTGAGGGAAAAGCCAATCGTGTTGGCTTGTTATCCGGACAAAATGATGGAGTTGTTACAGATTGTCATACTTCGGGAAATATTGAAGGGAAAGAACATGTTGGAGGATTGGTTGGCTTAAATTACGGAAGCATTATCAATAGCCGTTCATCAGGAAATGTAAAAGGATCGAATCAAATAGGAGGCCTAATTGGTTTAGTTCAAAAAGGACGTATATCTAACTGTAAATCAGATTGTATTGTAGAAGCTATTCAGGAAAACGCGGGCGGATTAATCGGACAAAACAATGGAACTTTAGTCAATTGCCAAGTTTCAGGAAAAGTTACGGGAAGAGCTTATATCGGAGGATTGGCCGGATGGAATTATTACGGAAGCGTTGAAAATTGTTCGGCATCGGGAAATGTAAAAGGAACAATGATTTCCGGAGGATTAATAGGCTCAAGTGAAACGGATAAACCGTTAATAAAATGTTTTGCCACCGGAAACGTTGAAGGAACAGAAGGATACATCGGAGGATTAATTGGAATGAATAACGGACCGGTTTCGGATAGTTACGCTACAGGAAAAATAACAGGAAAAACGTATCTTGGAGGACTGATTGGCAACAATTCGGCAGGAAAAATATCCGAATGCTACGCTACAGGAATCGTAGAAGGAAGTGAAGACAGAATTGGCGGTTTGATAGGGAAAAGTAGCGATGCCGTGAATAAATGTTTCGCGACAGGTGGAGTGAAGGGACGAAATTTGATAGGAGGACTGATTGGAACAGACAAAGAAAGTTGTACTTTTTCTGATTGTTATGCTACAGGAAATGTTTCAGGTACAGGAATTTATATTGGAGGTTTATTGGGGCAAAGTTTAGGAATAATATTGAATTGTTATGCTTCCGGAGCAGTTTCCGGCAACCAATATATTGGCGGTTTGGTGGGTGCTGTATTTGGTTCCCTTAAAAATTCGGTAGCGGCGAACCAGGCGCTTCAAATTACATCGAATAAATTTGGAGAACGCATATTGGGAGAGCCTGGAGAAAACGCGGTGATTGAAAATAATTATGCGCTCAACGGAATGCAAATAAATAGCAAACCACAAACAGCAGGCGGTAAAGCCAACCATAGAACGGGTATAGATAAAGCTTTACCAGAATTATATCTTCTATATACATATCAATCCGAATTAGGATGGGATTTTAACAATACTTGGAGCATTCAGGAAGGAGCCGGTTTGCCGACATTCAAATTGAAATCACCTGTGCAGAAATAAATCATCCCGCCCAATTATCCCGGTCTAAATTCCTGTATCCGATAGCTTCGGCTAAATGATGGGATTGGATATGTTCAAAATTTTCCAAATCGGCAATTGTACGGGAAACCCTCAATATCCTGTCGTAAGCGCGAGCCGAAAGATTCAACCGGTTCATCGCGTTCTTCAACAAATTCAAACCTGTGGAATCGGGTTGCGCGTGTTTATGTAATAAACGGGTATGCATTTGCGCGTTACAATAAATACCATCTTCTCCGGCAAACCGTTCTTCCTGTATATTTCTTGCCGTCATTACTCGTTTTCTTATTTCTTCGCTTGATTCGGAAGGACGCGTGTCTGATATTTTTTCAAAAGGAACAGGAACAATTTCAATCTGAATATCGATTCTATCTAACAACGGTCCTGAAACCCGGTTTAAATATTTTTGTACTTGAACCGAAGAACATACACACGCTTTTTCAGGATGATTGTAATAACCACACGGACAAGGATTCATCGACGCGATCAACATAAATCCGGCGGGGTAATCAATTGAATATTTGGCTCTCGAAATAGTAATTTTACGGTCTTCCAACGGTTGTCGCATTACTTCCAGTACCAACCGTGGAAATTCGGGAAGTTCGTCTAAGAACAAAACTCCGTTATGAGCCAAACTGATTTCTCCCGGTTGTGGATACGAACCTCCTCCGACCATCGCCGCGGTAGAAATAGAATGATGCGGACTCCGAAAAGGACGCACAGCGATTAAGGATGAATTATTGGAAATTTTTCCCGCGACGGAATGTATCTTAGTAGTTTCCAAACTTTCGCTCAATGTGAGAGGTGGTAAGATTGATGGAATCCGTTTAGCCAACATGCTTTTTCCTGCCCCCGGCGGACCGACAAGAATTAGGTTATGGCCGCCGGCGCAAGCGACTTCCATTGCCCGTTTCACATTTTCCTGTCCTTTTACTTCCGAAAAATCCCATGCGAAATTAGCCTGATTGGCATAAAATTCTTCTCGTGTGTTTACAATTGTAGGTTGAAGTTCTATTTCGTCATTAAAAAATTGAATAACTTCTTTGATATTTTCAACTCCATAGACAATTAAATTATTCACAACAGCAGCTTCCCTCGCATTTTCTTTCGGTAAAATCAGCCCTTTGAATCCTACTTCCCGGGCTTTGATAGCGATAGGTAAAACTCCTTTTACCGGTTTTAAACTTCCGTCTAAAGATAATTCTCCCATCATCATAAAATCAGCGATTTTATCAGCCTTGATTTTTTCGGCTCCGGCTAAAATGCCGATAGCTAAAGGTAAATCATACGATGAACCTTCTTTTCTGATATCGGCGGGAGCCATATTTACTAATATTTGATTTCTGGGAAATTTATATCCGGTTTCACTTAGCGCGGATGTTATCCTTTCGTGCGATTCTTTGATACTGACATCAGGCAATCCCACTAAAAAGAAACGGACTCCTTTAGAACAATTTACTTCGATTGTAATAATAGTAGCGTTGATTCCTTGCAACGCGGCTGCGTAGACTTTTACTAACATTTTGGTTTAATTATTTTTGGTTATTAATGAATAATGAAATAATAAGATTTTGGAAATGGACAATACAACGGAGCGAAGTTACAATTTTTTATTTAATTGAAAAATAATAGAAAAAAACGCAAAAAAAAAAGTAGATAATCTTATGTGATTTTTAGACTATCTACTCTTATTTATTTTTTTATAATTTATTTCCTACATTATTTTCACAATCTCATCAACAGATAAGTTACGTCCTACAATAACTTTTTCTTTGTTTATTAAAATGTTGGATGGAAGGCAATTAATGTTATATCTATATGCCATAGCCGAATGCCATCCGATCGTGTCGATAGCCTGATACCAATCTATTTTTTTATTTTCGATTGTCTTCAACCAGTCGGTTTTGTTCTCATCAAGGACAACGGTTAGCATGTCTAATTTAGTTTTATTGATTTTTTTTCTAAGATCTAACATTTGCTTGTTGTCATTTTCGCACGATACGCACCATGACGCGGAAAAAGAAATCAGCAGATAATCTCCTCCGAAAGAATTCAGATTAAGGGTATCATTGCTTAATGTTACAACTTCGAAATCGGGAGCGGTAACTCCAATTTCTGATTGCTTGATTTGTTTGATTCTTGTAGCTATTTGTTCTGATAATTCTTTATACAAGTTTGTTTTAGTTGCGTCTCCTGTAAGAAGATTCAGGTAACTTTGGGCATTTTCAGGTTCATCCCAAATAGCCAGATAGTCTTGCATTAAAACTAAAGAAGCGAGAGAACTCAGGTGGTCTTTGATAAAAGATTGCGCGTTATGCTTCAATTGATGATTTAAACTTGATATTTTAGAGTTAAATTCTTTATCATCATGTTTTGTTGAAATTGAATCATTCGACTCTAATCTTGTTTTTTTATCAATCAAATCCCTTTTTTCTTTTAAAATAGAGACATTCTGTTCTTTGAATTCAGAAAGCAAATCATTTATTTCTCCTCCTTTGGCAAGCATTACATCGGGATAAATAGCATCTCCGGTAACTGTAATTTTTTCTTGATTTTGCACCCAGATGGTAGCCCATACATTTCCCCCCTCCATGTATATAACAACAGGAGACAAACTGTCACACTTAATTTCAAAAGAAAATTTACCATCTTTTGAACAGACAATAGTATCTACATTTACCTGATTGGGATTTGAATTTTCCTTAACAATGTACAATTCTTGTTTTGTCAGGTTTTCAATTTTTCCCTCAACTTTACAAATATTTTCTGGTTTTTGCTTACAAGCGAAAGCTATGGACAAAAGAAAAACCAAATAAAAAGAACGTGTAGATTTAGTTTTCATTTCTACAGATTTTGTTTTTATTATCAATGTGTATCTTAAATTTCCCGGCAAAGATATTACATATTTTTTAATTATTTACAAAAAATAACATTTAACATAAAAAATATTAAAAAATCATAAAAAAATAAGTTTAGAGAACTGTAGGTATACTGTAATTAATTATTAAAAACCCTCTGAGAATAAAAGAATAGCATTATAAATTGACTAATGTCTTAATGGTTCATTTTTTGTAACATTTTTTATTGTTTTAAATTGTAACTTTGTATTCTAATTTAGGTTTGGTAGTTTCTTTATGAAAAGGCGTTTACGACATTCGATTTTGCTATATGTCTTTTTTCTTTTTGTATCAAGTTCCGCATGGACTCAAATTAGCCATGGAGGGTGTCCTTTATTCTATTCTGCTAATTCATTGTTGAAAAGTTCAGGTAATGGTTTTTTCATTGAAATGCCGTCGTTTAATCTCGATTCTTTATTGCGAGACGATGAACTTAACGAATCAAACATGCGTGGAGCCTTCCGTTTCGCTGAAAAATTTCATGTTAATATAGAAATAGGGAAATCGGGAGAGAATTATATTTTGCCGGACGGAACTAAAGTTTGGAAGGTTGGTATCCGTTCAAAAGGTGCTTATTCGATCAATTTATTTTTTTCGAAATTTTATCTTCCCGAAGGAGGAAAACTTTTTATTTATAATTCTTCACATACGCACGTAATTGGTTCGTTTACTTCCGAAAACAATTCTGAAGATAATATTTTACCTACAAGACCTGTTGCCGGAGATGAAATCATTGTTGAATATCAAGAACCTGCCAATGCCGAATTTGAGGCGTTATTGAAAATCTCGGAAGTTAATCATGATTATAGAGATTTGTTGAATTATGAACCAACTCTTGAAAAAACGACATATTCCTGTATGCCGGATGTTTTGTGTACAAATGATAGGGATAATCCAAACAACCGGAGTTCGGTTTTAATTACCATAAATGGAACAACTGCCTGTTCTGCGTCCTTGATAAATACGACTGCGAATAATGGAGAACCCCTTTTATTAACCGCAGTACATTGTTTGAATGACAATTTCCAATATCCAGATATTGATTATAAACAAAGGGCGGGAACTATTATTTGCTTTTTTAATTACAATAAGCCTGTGTGTGATTTGAGAATGAAAGCGACCGAAGAAATGTCGGTTGCCGGTTCTATGCCAATTTCTATCGCCATAAAAAACGATATGGCTTTGTTGAGACTGAAAGAAAACCCTCCATATTATTATAAGCCTTATTACGCAGGATGGAATGTCGACCCGAACGCGAATACCAATAAGCCATTTGTAAATATTCATCATCCGGAAGGAAGTGTAGGAAAGTATGGAAACGCCAATAAAAATTTGACTTTGACAAACTTTAATAACGACATGTTTAATGCCGGTTCTCATTGGCAAGTCCCAAGTTGGGATGTAGGAGCTACCGCGAAAGGTTCTTCAGGATCTCCTCTTTTTGATAATAATGGATTGATAATGGGAGGATTGACCGGTGGTGCATCGACTTGTAGCTTAAAATCTGCCGATTATTTTTTTGCATTATATAAATCGTGGCAATATCCTGCCAATGTAGGGCAAATATTGCAACAATGTTTAGATCCTTTGAACTTGGGCGTATCTCAATGTCAAGGGTTCGACCCTTATGCCAAAGATGATATTGTGAGATTAAGAAACTCCGATTATAATGGATTAGATAGTTTAATCAATACAAAACTGACTACACCTCAATCAGGATTCGTTTTTGGACACAACAGTCTAAATTCTATGGAATTCGCTGAAGAATTTACAAATAATAAAAAATTAGAATTGACAGGCGTATACATTATAGCTCCTTCTTTTAATTTAAGTCTTGGCTCGGAAATAAAAATTAAAGTTTATAACCAACAATTACTTGATGAAAATGTGATTGCTACAGAAGTATTCCGTCCCACATTTACGGATTACAATGATTCCGCGTTTGGAGAAAAAAATAAAAATATGAGTAGTTCTCCGACAGAAACTTTTGTCAGTTTTCCGGGCGCTCCATTTATTTCAGATAAATTTTATATCGCTTATGAAATTACGTATCCAACCGGCTCTAATTTTTCGGTATACAACGCCTTATTCCGTTCAGAGAAAAACAATACCGCTTGGATTCGGAATTTACAAGGAAATTGGTTTCAGGCATCAAATCATCCATATTCTCCGATATCAACATCTTTGGCCTTAGAACCTTTGGTTAAATATGTAACAGATACGAAAATAAAAGAAACATCTAAAACAGAATCTAAAATCAGTTACGAAAAAGAAACAAAACAAATACATATTGTTGTTGAAAATCAAAATGAATCCGGAATACTTGAAATTTATTCTATTTCCGGACAATTGATTGAAAGGATAGCCCTTAATGGAAATTCTCCAATAAATATACCTCTTTATTTATCCGGAAAAATGATGATTGTAAAAGCAATCTTCCCAAAAGAAACGTATGTTGAGAAAATTATTTTTTAGTTTCGGAACCCTCAATCTTTATAATGAAGTCGTTTTGACTTTTACAAAAGACATCAAATAATAGATTTTAATACAGGGTTACACGGAGTGATTATTCTCTGTGAAATAAACGCCTTTTACTCCGTGTTTGATAAAAAGTCGAGACAAACTCAATACTTAAGTATAAATTATTCAAAAAATCTTTATATTTCTTCCGAAAATCATAACTATTCCAAGTTTTAGGCTCAACCCTCCACAATGAATTTTTTTCGCAAATCTTAATAAATTAAAAAAAATAAAATCTTTTTTTATATTTTTTTTTCATAACTCATTAATAACATGTAGTTTTGTGAAAAATTTAAAATTGAGAACTAACCTTTGTGTTATCAATGTATTATTAATTCTACAATAAAGTTATGAATAAAAGATTTTTAATGCCGATTTTAGTATTGGCTGCTGTTGCCGGACTAACGTCTTGTTCTTCTTCTTTAAAGCCTTTGGCTGCGAATTATGTGAAAGCGACTCCCCAACCTTTGGAAGCGGTAGCCGGAACAGTTCCTGTTACAATCAACGCGACTTTTCCTGAAGGTTGGTTTAACAAGAAAGCGACAGTGAGTGTAATCCCTATTTTGAAGTACCAAGGAGGAGAAGCTTGGGGAACTACTTACAATTATCAAGGTGAAAAAGTAGCCGGAAACGGACAAGTTGTACCTCAAAAAAATGGAGCGAACGTAACAATGACTTCTAACTTCAAGTATGTTCCCGCAATGGAAAAATCGGAACTTTACTTGACTTTCAGCGCTAAAATCGGAGATAAGACAGTTGCTCTTCCTGAAGTTAAAATCGGAGATGGAGTATTAGCTACTTCTACTTTGGCAAACGCCGGAGCGCAAGCGCCAGTGATAGCGCCGGATGCTTTCCAACGTATCATCAAAGAAAAATATGATGCCGACATCATGTTCTTGATCCAACAAGCGGAATTGCGTTCAAGTGAATTGAAAAAATCAGAATTACAAGATTGGAAAGGTGTTGTAGAAAGCGCAAGTATCACTCCTAATCAAAAAGTAAATGTGGAAGTTTCAGCTTATGCTTCTCCTGACGGAGGCTTGGAATTGAATGAAAAATTAGCGGCTCAACGCGAAAAAAACACCAATCAATATCTGAAAGGCGAATTGAAAAAATCAAAAGTAGAAGCCCCTATCAATGCTCGTTATACCGCTCAAGACTGGGAAGGTTTCAAACAATTGGTTGAAAAATCGAATATTCAGGACAAAAATATTATTTTGAGTGTGCTTTCTTCTTATTCAGATCCTGAAGAAAGAGAAAAACAAATCAAAAACATATCTTCTGTTTTCTCTGTATTGGCAGAAGAAATCCTTCCTCAATTGAGACGTTCAAGATTGACTGCTAACGTTGAAATCATTGGTAAAAGTGATGAAGAAATCAGCCAATTGGCAACATCTTCTCCTAAAACATTAACAGTTGAAGAATTGCTTTATGCTGCGTCTTTAGCAAAAACAAATGACGCTAAATCTGCTATTTACACAGCTGTAACTCAAATTTACCCAAATGATTACAGGGCTTACAACAATTTAGGAGCTTTACAATTTGAAAAAGGAAACTATGTAGACGCTGAAAAATTCTTCACTAAAGCGGAACAATTGGCAGGAACAAAAGCTGCAGAAGTTAACTACAACTACGCGTTGCTTGCTTTGAAAGCGGGAGACAAACAAAAAGCGCAACAATTCTTAGGAAACGCCGCGGGTGTAAGTGAATTGAATAGCGCGATGGGATTATTGGCATTAGAAAACGGAGAGTATTCTAAGGCTGCGAGTTTGTTGGCTAATTCTACAAATAACAATGCCGCTTTGGCTCAAATCATGGTTAAAGATTACAACAAAGCTTCTACCATTTTGAACAACATTGCAAATCCTGACGCTACAACTTCTTATTTGAAAGCGGTAGTCGCCGCAAGAACAAACAACGCGAGCAACGTTATTTCTAATCTTAAACAAGCAATCTCTTTAGATTCTTCAATGGCTTCGAAAGCTGCGAACGATTTGGAATTTATTAAATTCGCTACAAGTTCTGAATTTGTTAAACTTGTAAGATAAGACAGAAAATTCTAAATTGCTTTTTAGCAATAGAACCACAAATTACGAGAAATTTAATAAGTTCACAATTATTTTTTCCGTAGTTTGTGGTTTTTGTTTTTTATTAATCCAAACCTTTTTAAGGAATTTAAGAACATAAAGTATAAAATATTAGGGATAAACAATGTTAAGCGATTTCCTTTCAGCACAAATAAAAAACAATTTTCCTCATGAGCCAACTTCCGAACAGAACGCGGCATTGGAACAACTAAGCAAGTTTTTATTCGAGAAAACTGCTGATTCGTTATTTGTGCTGAAAGGATATGCCGGAACCGGAAAATCATCTCTTGTTGGCGCTTTGGTAAAAACGATGAATGAGATGAAC
This sequence comes from Bacteroidales bacterium, assembly GCA_031553755.1. Classification (GTDB taxonomy): domain Bacteria; phylum Bacteroidota; class Bacteroidia; order Bacteroidales; family Azobacteroidaceae; genus JAIRVZ01. Next base: position 13,852 of record JAVBKZ010000102.1, read on the forward strand.
CAAAAAGCCATATTGATGGCGCCTACCGGACGAGCGGCGAAAGTATTTGCGTCTTATGCCGGACAAAACGCTTATACTATCCACAAAAAAATCTACCGGCAAAAAGCATTCTCAAACGAACCTTCGGGATTTCTTCCTGCAGACAATTTACATAAACATACCCTTTTTATAGTTGATGAGGCTTCAATGATTTCAAACGATGGTTTCGACTCTATTAGTTTTGGTTCAGGACGTTTATTAGACGATTTAATTCATTATGTCTATTCAGGAGAAGGGTGTCGTTTGTTGCTCATTGGAGATTCCGCCCAGTTACCTCCTGTGTCACAAACCGACAGTCCGGCGTTAGATATTGATTTTCTAAAGGGATACGATCTTGATATTCACGATATTACTTTAACTCAGGTTGTCAGGCAATCGGGAATGTCGGGCATCTTATTTAACGCGACACTGTTGAGGGAACAAATTACAAAAGGAAAAACAGATGTGTTCCCGAAATTAATTACCAAAAATCTGCCGGATGTAAAAATAGTTTCGGGCGAAGAATTAATAGATACTTTGGAAGGATGCTACGGTAAAGACGGATTGGAAGAAACAATTATTATTACCCGTTCGAATAAACGGGCGAATGTCTTCAATAATGGTATTCGTAACCGGATTTTATATCGTGAAGAAGAACTTTCATCGGGAGATTTACTAATGGTTTGTAAAAATAATTACAATATAAGTAAAGAAGAAAAATCTATTGACTTCATAGCCAACGGAGATTTAGTCGAAGTCGCGCGGGTAAAACGGGTTGAAGAAATATACGGATTCAGATTCGCAGACCTTACTGTTCGTTTTCCGGATTATGACTTGGAAATGGATATCAAAATTATTTTAGAATCGTTGTTTTCCGACACGCCTTCTCTTCCGAAAGAACAAAATGATAAATTATTTTATACAATTTTAGAAGATTACGCGGATGTCCGTTCTAAACCCGAAAGAATGAAATTAATGAAGAATAATCCACACTACAATGCCGTACAAGTGAAATATGCTTACTCCATCACTTGTCATAAAGCGCAAGGCGGACAATGGAAAAATGTTTTTCTGGATTTATCTTATATTCCGGAAGAATATTTAGGCATCGATTTTTATCGTTGGTTGTATACAGCTCTTACTCGCGCGACAGAGAATATATTTCTCATTAATCCGGTGAAAGAAATTCTCGGATAGAAAATCATCCATACATAATTACAATATATTCCTTCATTTTTTTGTATATTTGCCGCTCATTTATGGAGATATACCGAACAAATTCAAGCAAAATATTCAAAATTACTTCAATATGACAAAAGAAAGCAAAGTAATTGAAAAAGAAACGATTTCCATCCGCTTCTCAGGAGATTCAGGAGATGGAATGCAGTTAGCCGGAAATATATTTTCAAATCTATCGGCGATATTAGGAAATGAAATAATCACTTTCCCCGACTATCCGGCGGAAATCAGGGCGCCACACGGAACATTGAGTGGGGTTTCGGGCTTTCAGGTAAATTTAGGTTCTAAAAAAGTATATACTCCCGGCGATAAAGCCGATGTTTTGGTAGCGATGAACCCTGCCGCGTTGAAAGTAAACGCGGGATTCTTGAAACCGGATTCGGTTGTGATAATAGATACAGACGCTTTTACTAAAAAAGATTTAGAGAAAGCCCTGTTCCAAACAGAAGACCCTTTTAAAGAATTGGGAATCGAACATGTTCAGATAGTTGCCGCTCCCATAGAAACCATGTGCAAAAGTTGTTTGGAAAATGTAGCGGATAATAAACAAGCCATCCGAAGCCGGAATATTTTCGCCCTTGGATTGATTTGTTGGCTTTTCAACCGTCCGTTAGAAACGGCAAAACACATGTTGATTGAGAAATTTTCCAAAAAACCGACTGTTTTAGAAGCCAACTTATTGGTGCTTGATGCCGGATTTAATTATGGAAGCAATATCCATGCTACCGTATCAACATATAGAATTGAAGCAACTTCTGTCGAAAAAGGATTTTATACCGATGTAAACGGAAATAAAGCGGTAGCTTACGGATTAATCGCCGCTGCCGAAAAAGCTGGTTTGCCACTTTTTCTCGGAAGTTATCCGATTACTCCGGCCACCGATATCATGCAAGAACTAACCGCGCTTAAACAGTTAGGAGTGAAAGTCGTTCAGGCAGAAGACGAAATCGCGGGAATATGTTCCGCTATCGGAGCTTCTTTTGCCGGAAACCTGGCAGCCACTTCAACCTCCGGTCCCGGATTAGCCTTGAAAAGCGAAGCTATCGGATTAGCAGTAATGGCAGAATTACCTTTGGTTATTGTTGATGTACAACGTTCAGGGCCTTCAACCGGAATGCCAACGAAAAGCGAGCAAACCGATTTGATGCAAGCCTTATACGGAAGGAACGGAGAAAGTCCCGCTGTTGTTATCGCGGCTGTTTCTCCTACCGATTGTTTTGATTCGGCTTATTGGGCTTCGAAATTGGCATTGGAACACATGACTCCTGTTATCTTGTTGACAGACGGATATATAGCGAATGGTTCTTCAGCATGGAAAATTCCGAATTTGGAAGAATATCCCGAAATCAAACCTCCTTATGTATTGAAAGACATGGCCGATTGGAAGCCTTATCTTCGGAATCAGGAAACGAAAGTGCGTTATTGGGCGGTTCCCGGAATGGAAGGATTTGCTCACCGCATCGGAGGATTGGAAAAAGATTACAATACAAGTGTTATTTCTACTAATCCGGATAATCATCAACTGATGACAGATACCCGTCAGGCAAAAATTGAAAAAATAACGGAAGTGATTCCCGAACAGGAAGTATTAGGCGATGTAGATGCCGATACGCTTGTTGTAGGGTGGGGAGGAACCTATGGACACCTTTATGAAGCTGTTGAAAATTTGCAAATTTCGGGTAAAAAAGTCGCATTCACACATTTCCGTTTCATCAATCCGTTACCTCGCAATACAAAAGAAATTCTTGAAAAATACAAGAAAGTTATTGTGATAGAACAAAATAACGGTCAATTTGCAAATTTCCTTCGTTCGCAAGTACACGGATTCAATCCTTATCAATTCAATAGGGTAAAAGGACAACCATTTGTGGTTACAAGGTTGGTAGAAGAGATTGGAAAGATAGTAAACAAGTAGGCAGTAAACGAGTAACAAGTTGTTTTTCTAACTTCATAATTCAAAAAAAATGGATACACAAGATATAAAATATACACCGAAAGATTTTAAAAATTCACAATTAGTGCGTTGGTGTCCGGGATGCGGTGATTACGGAGTACTTAACAGTTTGCATAAAGCAATGGCTGAACTTGGAATCGCGCCTCACGATACGGCGGTAATTTCAGGAATTGGTTGTTCTTCACGTTTGCCTTATTATATGAATACGTATGGTTTCCATACCATTCACGGACGTGGAGCCGCTATTGCGACCGGAGTGAAAGTGGCTAATCCCGAACTTTCCGTTTGGTTATCTACCGGCGATGGAGATTGTTTGGCAATTGGAGGAAACCATTTCATTCACGCCGTAAGACGCAATGTCGATATCAACATCATTTTGATGAATAATAAGATATACGGACTGACAAAAGGGCAATATTCTCCAACTTCCGACAGGGGATTCGTTTCAAAATCTTCTCCTTATGGAACGGTAGAAGACCCATTCCGTCCTGCAGAATTGACAATTGGGGCCCGCGGACGCTTTTTTGCCCGGACGATTGATGTAGATCTGAAAAATTCTCCCGAAGTAATGGTTGCCGCCGCTAAACACAAGGGAATTTCGGTTATTGAAGTCTTGTTGAATTGTGTGATTTTCAATGATGGAATTTATGACAGCGTTGTAGACCAGGAATTTCGCGCGGAAAAAACAATATTCCTTCGTCATGGAGAAAAAATGGTATTCGGGTCAAATAATGACAAAGGTATTGTTTTGGATGGATTTGAACTGAAAGCCGTAACAATCGGAAAAGAAGGCTATTCGTTGGATGATATTTTAACCCACGATACCCATTTGGAAGATCCTACAATGCATTTGAAACTTTCGTTGATGGATGGAATTTCTATGCCGCTTGCTTTGGGAGTTATACGCGATGTCGAAGCTGAAGTTTATGATGAAGAAGTCGAACGCCAGATTGTTGAAGTGAAAGCTAAAAAATCAGCCCGTACATTGAATGAATATCTTATGCAAGGCGATGTCTGGGAAGTAAAATAAAAAAAATAAAGTAAAAGAAAAGAGGGTGTCTAAAAAGTCTTTAATAATGACTTTTTGGACATTTTCTTTTATGAGTATCCGTTATACTACCTAACAAATTAAAAACCTAATTTGTCATTGCGGGCTTGACCCGCAATCTATTGATAATCAGCAATTCATTAAGAGATCCTGAATCAAGTTCAGGATGACAGCATCAAGTGCGGGATGACAGAGCGATTAGGTAGTATAACGGATACTCATTTTTTCTTTTTACGTTTTATGACAGTGTTGATTTTTGAATGTCCCGGATTAAAACTCCAGATTCTTTAAAACGAAACCTCAATTTCTACAATTTCATTGCCATATTTCCATTTTCCTCCGGATTGGATTAATCTGATGGCTTCGATATCCGATGTTTTGCAAAGGCTTTTTATTACTTCAATATTATAAGGCATTCCGTCTTTATTGACAGAAAAACGTAGTTTAACTTTGCCTTTTACATCTTTGCAAATACTATCGGTCGGATGTATCAGATTTGATTTCAAATAATTATTATAGGCTTTCATTCCTATTTCAGGCTCTGGTTTTGTTTCTTTATCCGATTCTGTAATAGGTTTATAGGGAGTCGCTCTCTCTTTAGATATATCTACAGCCGTTATAGCGCCTGTTACAGCAATCTTTTTTTGAGAGCCAAATCCAACGACAACAACTTCATCAATAGATTGACTGCTTTCATTCATGGCTATTACCATTGGCTTATTTGTATCAGGAGTCAACTCTACATGATCATAACCTATATAATCAAGAATAACCGACTTATTATCTGCGATTCCCAATATAAAATTTCCATTAACATCAGTTACTGTTCCACCGGCACTTCCTTTTTGGGATACAGAAACACCAATCAATGGATCTCCAGCTTTATCCGTGACTATCCCTTTAATTTGTTTTGTTGTATCTGATTTAGAGACAGGCCTATTAACCGCGATTTCACTTGATTTATAATATTCTATTGCATCCGGTTCTTGAATCTGGGAAGTTTCTGATTGGACAATTGCTACTTCCTGATTTTTCGATTTTTTTTCATTGATTTGTACTTTTGCAATTAAATCTTTCTTTACTAAAGGCTCCGGCATATATATTATTAATGTATCTCCATTGGAAGTTAATGGCTTTTCATTTCGTGATTGATTTTTTTGAGATTCAGACAAAACCGATTGTTGCTCAGTAGAAAATGTTTTTTCATTTTTCAGCAAATAATATCCGCCTAATGATAAACATATCAAAACGGTAGCCGCGATACTTAACTTTTTCCAAGGAATAAAAACTGCTGTGTTTTTAGGCTGTAGTACAGCAGATTTTTTAGTAGTAATGGCGTTATTTTTATTTGTAATCTGCTTTTGAATATTTTTTTGTAGGCGAGAAATACGTTCCGGATGATTGCCATCAACAGTGTTGAATCCATCCAAGGCATCCGACAAAAAGGAGTCTTTCATAGCTTCTAATTCGATGCGATGAGCTTCTTTCCCTTTTCTTAATCCTTTTATGTAACGTAATAACTTCATTTGTTTTGATGCTTTTCGATACAAATTTTCAGGTTCCTTTTACCGTTTTGAATATGACTTTTTACTGTTTTAAGTAAATGTCCTGTTTGTTCCGCAATATCAGCATACGACATTTCTTCCTTAAAAAACATGGAAATACTGATTTTCTGAGGTTGAGGAAGTTTTTCAAGGCAGTTGTTTAATGCCGTGATTTCTTCTTCCGAACCATTTTCTTCTAATAGATGCAAAATGGGATCAGATTCCATAATTTCCGCGTTGAAATCGACAAAAATTTGATTCTCTTCTTTCCTCAATATCTGCAAACAATGATTTTTAGCGACACTATAAATCCACGTCTTAAATACTTTTATTTCATAACCGGAAATTTTCGGAGCCAAAATTTCGAACAAATCCATTGTCGCGTCTTCCGCCTTTTCCGCGTTTTGAAGATATTTCAAACAAAGTCCGTATATAAGAGGAATATACCGGTTATAAAGTTCCCCGAAATAATCAGACAGATTTGTTTGCGCATATAAGGCTAACAAATCTTCATCAGAGTTATTTAATGTTTTCTTTCTGAAAAATTTCAAGGTGTAAATTTTTTACAAAACTATATGATTTTGAGCAAAATAAAAAAATATTAAAAAATTTTCTAATCATTTATGGAATTTCAAAAATGAAAACATCTATTGAATAGTTATAAAAACAACTTATTAAAAAATAAATGTTATGAAGACAATGTATTTTAAATCACTATTCTTATTGTTGCTTTTGGTGTGTGCCGTGAAATTAAATGCTCAAGAGCTAACTGTAACAGGGAAAGTTACTGATGCGGAAACAGGAGAACCATTAATTGGAGTTTCCGTATCCCTAAAAGGAAAAACAGCGGCAACCTGTACAAATATCGATGGAAAGTATTCTATTTTGGCTGCCAAAGGAGGAATTTTGGAATTCAATTATATCGGGTATGAAAAGAAAGAAATAGTTGTGAAACAAAGCCGGCATGATGTTTCTCTTGTTGTCAGCGCTCAAATTTTAGAAGAAACGGTTATTGTTGGATTTGGCGCTCAAAAAAAGATTGCTGTAACCGGCGCTATAACAACTGTAGATGTATCTGAATTAAAAGCGCCTTCAAACAACTATCAGTTTGCAGGAAGGGCTGGAATGATTCGGGAAATGGATAACGAATCCTACGGTCATTCAAACGAAAATCGTTTCAAACCGGCTAAAGATGAACCGCTTTCTACTTTTTCGATTGATGTAGACGCCGCATCGTACAGTAATATGCGCAGGTTTGTGAATCAAGGTCAAATACCTCCGAAAGATGCCATCCGTACAGAAGAATTAATTAATTATTTCAGTTATAATTATTCTAAGCCTACGGGAAAAGATCCTGTGAAAATTACAACCGAGGCCGGAGAATGCCCGTGGAATAAAAATCATCGATTGGTTCGGATCGGTATCAAAGCCAAAGAAATAGCGGAAGAAAACCTTCCCGCGTCGAATTTGGTTTTCCTGATAGATGTTTCCGGTTCAATGTGTGGACCGACACGGTTGGATTTAGTAAAATCATCTTTAAAACTATTGGTTAATAATTTGAGGGAAAAAGACAAAGTGGCCATTGTTGTTTATGCCGGAGCTGCCGGGGAAGTTCTTCCTTCCACATCAGGAAACGATAAACAAAAAATAAGGGAAGCTTTAGAAGGATTATCAGCAGGAGGTTCTACAGCGGGTGGAGCAGGTATCCAGTTGGCATATAAAATAGCCAAACAAAATTTAATTAAAGGAGGAAACAACCGTGTCATCCTTTGTACGGATGGAGATTTTAATGTTGGTGTTTCTAACAAAGAACAACTTGAAAGCTTGATTGAAACCGAACGTAAAAGTGGTGTTTTTCTTACTGTATTGGGTTATGGAATGGGGAATTATAAAGATGATAAAATGCAAATCTTGGCTCAAAAAGGTAATGGGAACCACGCTTATATTGATAATATACAAGAGGCTAACAAAATATTGGTACAAGAATTCGGTGGGACAATTTATACCGTTGCTAAAGATGTAAAACTTCAAATAGAATTTAATCCTGCCAAAGTGCTTTCATACAGATTAATCGGTTATGAAACCCGTTTGTTGAACAAAGAAGATTTCAACGATGATACGAAAGACGCGGGAGAAATGGGAGCCGGACATACGGTAACCGCATTTTATGAAATTGTACCGGTAGGCGTTAAGGGTGATTATCCGGGTAATGTGGATAAACTCAAATATCAGGATGAACCGGCTAATAAAAACACGCAATCGACCGGATCAAACGAATTATTGACCGTAAAACTCCGTTACAAAGAACCGGAAGGGGATAAGAGTTCGAAAATAGAACAAGTTTTAGCAGATACAGGTTCGGATAAAGTATCTTCAGATTTCAAATTCGCTTCGGCAGTGGCCATGTTTGGGCAATTACTCGTAGATTCGGATTTTAAGGGAAATGCTTCTTACGAAAAAATTATTTCTTTAGCCAAAGAAGGATTAAATAATGATGAACAAGGTTACAGACGGGAATTTATGAGATTGGTGGAAGCTGTAAAAGGGATGAGTAAATAAACTACCGGAATATAAAAAAAAACAGGGTTGCCATTGAATGTTAGGCAACCCTGTTTTTTTATTTGATTTTATTAAATGCTTAATCTACGTTCAAAGTCACACGTTTGAACATATCCACAGTTAACTCTTTATTTTGTTGTTTTAAGTATTGTTCAACAGTTATTTTTCCATCTTTGATGAAAGCTTGAGCTAACAATGTATTTTCTTGGAAATACTTATTCAAAGCACCTTCCGCGATTTTATCTAAAATAGCTTCAGGTTTACCTGCTTCTTGCGCTTTTTCACGAGCGATTTTCAACTCACGGTCAATAACGTCTTGAGAAACACTGTCTTTTGTAACTGCTACCGGATTCATTGCAGCTACTTGCATCGCAACATCTTTGGCTACTTGCGCGTCTACATTAGGAATATTCAAACCAACAATTGTTGATAATTTATTTCCCGGATGAATATAAGCGACTGTAGTTGGCGCTACAACAAATTCATAAGCTCCGATTTCCATTTTTTCGCCGGTAACACCGATTCTGTCTGTTACTAATTGGGCAACAGTACTTCCATTGATGTTTATAGCGTTTAATTCATCAATATTTTGAGGTTTATTTTCTAACGCGGCATCCAAAATAGACTTTGTAAGAGCGATGAAGTCTGAATTTTTAGCAACAAAATCGGTTTCACATTTCAAAGCTACGATCGCGGCGAAATTGCCATTTGTAGCAGCGATACAACATCCTTCGGAAGCTTCGCGGTCTTCGCGTTTAGCGGCCACAGCTTGTCCTTTTTTGCGGATGATTTCCATTGCTTTATCGTAATCTCCGTTTGCTTCATTCAAAGCGTTTTTACAGTCCATCATACCGGCACCTGTCATTTTACGCAGGTGGGTTATATCAGCCATTGTTACTGCCATAATTTTATTTTTTTTAATGAAAAAATGAAAACAATGAAGGAAATGAAAAATTAAAAACTTTCATTTATTTCATTATTTTCATTTCTTTAATTTTGTTATTTAATTATTCTTCTTCTTTAGCAAATTTACTTGCGATATTCGCGTTCAAAGCGTCTTCGTCTTCTTTAGCAATGATTTCTTTTTTCAGTACTTTAGATTTTCTTTCCCTTTTAGGCGCGGGAGCTTCTTCTCCTGCGGCTGAATCTATTTTTTCGATCTTGCGTTCTTCCAAACCTTCTTTGATAGCTTCACAGATTGAACCCAAAATAATTTCGACAGATTTTGTAGCGTCGTCATTAGCCGGAATTACAAAATCAATATTATTAGGATTTGAATTTGTATCAACCATAGCGAAAACGGGAATACCCAAACGATTGGCTTCCGCGACGGCAATATGTTCTTTCATCACATCTACAATGAACAATGCGGAAGGAAGACGGTTTAGGTCAGCTATTGATCCTAAGTTTTTTTCCAATTTTGCACGTTGACGAGTGATCTGAAGTTTTTCTCTTTTTGAAAGAGCATCGAAAGTACCATCTTTAGTCATCTTATCGATGGTAGTCATTTTTTTTACCGCTTTGCGAATAGTAGGGAAATTGGTTAACATACCTCCCGGCCAACGTTCTATAACGTATGGCATACCTACTGAAGTAGCTTTTTCTGCAACTATTTGTTTTGCTTGTTTTTTTGTAGCGACGAACAATACTTTACGGCCTGATTTCGCGATTTGTTTCAATGCGGCAGCAGCTTCGTCGGCTTTTGCAACTGTTTTGTGAAGGTCAATGATATGAATACCATTGCGTTCCATAAAGATGTAAGGAGCCATTGCGGGATTCCACTTTCTTTTTAAGTGTCCGAAGTGAACTCCGGCTTCCAATAACTGATCAAAATTTAATCTTGACATAATTTTGTTTTTAATTTGTTTACATTCTTTTTTGTTAGACCAACCTTCGGGTAGTTATCCGACAATCAACTTGCAGGATAAGTCCCAATAGATTTAGATACTAAACAGAAATAAACTAACAACTAAAAGTTAAAAGCTAAAAAAGATTGCAGGACAATGTGTGTTTTAGTTTTTAGTTTTTAGTTTTTAGCTTAAAAATTAACGTTTAGAGAATTGGAATCTCTTTCTTGCTTTGGGTTGTCCCGGTTTTTTTCTTTCCACTTCACGAGGATCACGAGTCATGAAACCTTCGGAACGAAGTGCCGGTTTACTTTCGGGATTAATTTTTACTAAAGCGCGAGCAACGCCTAAGCGAGCTGCTTCAGATTGTCCTTTGAAACCACCTCCTGTTAAATTGATTGTAATGTCGTATTGTCCGGCAACTCCAATTTTATTTAATGGTTGTTTTACTACATATTGAAGTAATGGAGAAGGGAAATATGTTTCAAGTTCGCGTTTGTTGATGAGGATTTTTCCCGATCCTTCTTTGACATAAACACGTGCGATGGCAGCTTTACGTCTTCCTAATGCATTTACTACTTCCATGTGTTATTTAAGTGAATTAATATCAATGTTTTTTGGTTGTTGAGCTTCATGTTTATGTTCAGAACCTTCATATACATAAAGATTATTTAATAACTTAGCTCCCAAACGGTTTTTAGGCAACATACCTTTTACTACTTTTTTGAACAGGCGGTCTCCGCCTTTTTTCAATAAAGTCGCAGGCGTGTTTTCTCTCTGACCTCCGGGATATCCGGTGTGGCTCAAATAAATACGGTCATTCCATTTGTTGCCGGTCATTTCGACTTTTTCAGCATTGATAATGATCACATTGTCTCCACAGTCTACGTGAGGAGTGAAACTGGGTTTGTATTTTCCTCTCAAAAGTTTAGCGACTTTTGAAGCAATACGTCCCAAATTTTGCCCGGTTGCATCTACTACAACCCATTCTTTGTTAACAGTTGCTTTGTTAGCAGAAATGGTCTTATAACTTAAAGTATCCACTGCTTTTTAATTTTTTGTTAGTTAATAAAATTTTTCTCCTTGATTTCTTAGTCTCATTATTTCTTGGACACATTTGAAATAATGATTTAAAAATCAATTACTTACATCTAAATGAATAATATTCGGCCTGCAAAGGTAATTCTTTTTTCGGAAAAAGACAAGTGGTTTTACTCAAAAAATAAAATTTGATAAAGTTGTATTTTTCAGAGTGTTATATAGAGTGTAATTAAGTAAGGATCTTGATAGCGGTTGTTGTTAATTTTACCTCAATCTTAATACATCGCCTTCTTCGGGCACATACTCGTTGATGTCTTTCTTATTCATTTTGTAGAGATTAGATAAACGAATACCGTATTTTTGAGAAATACTGTGCATTGATTCTCCTACTTTAACAATATGTTCGTGATAAGGTTTATCCGCTTTTTTCTTCTTTTTTTCCAAATAAACAATGTCGCCTTCATTTAACGGGAAATCTTGAGGAACTTCATTGTATTTAACTAAGTCCTTCAGTTTAAAACCTAAATCATAAGCGATTGATTCAAAACTATCGTTTGCGGAAGCTATAACATAAATTAGTCCGTGCGTCTTATAGATATCTCTTTCCTGGCGAAGTTTAGTTGTTTCTTTATTCGAAACTTTAATTGTTTTTTGCTTACTATCGTAACGGTAAAGTTCATACCGTTCGATAATGTCAATTAATTTGTTGGCATACGCCTTGTCGGTCGCGTAACCACATTCCTGCAGGCCTTTTGCCCACCCTGAATAATTTGTAATTTTCAAATCAAATAAAGATTTGTAACGGCTTTTTTCCGTTAAAAAACGAGAGTGGTCTTCAAATGACTCTTTGGCATTTTTATATTTACGGAAACAATCCCTCGGGCCGTCATCTTTACGGTAAATTCTTTCTCCATCCCAATCTTGATGACATTTTATTCCGAAATGGTTATTTGAATTTTGTACGAATTCGCTCATTCCCGCTCCGGATTCCAAAATACCCTGTGATAAGGTTATACTCGCCGGAATTTTATATCGATTCATGTGGTCAATCGCCACTTGATTGTATTTTTCGATATAATTCACATAATTTGGATTCTTTTTTTGAGCCCAAGTCGGGTTAATTGTAAACAATAAAACGAGTAAAATTAAAGGAATATGTACTTTCATATAAATAAGAAACCGACTATTTTTGTAAAACTAATTTTGAGTAAGTATGAGTCGAAATTAAATTAAAAAATTATTTCCCGCAGATTGCGCTGAATAATGCAGATTGCGAATATTTCAATATAAAAATCACTACAAAGATAGTAGTTTATAATAAAAATAAGTTTTTTATCTCTTAATTTTTAATATTGCCGAAGAATAATGTTGAGTTATTCTCACATTTTATTATATCTTTGCCGAATATACATAAAAACAAATATACATAAATTTTAAAACCATTATTCGTCATGAAAAAACTCTTTCTTTTCATTAGCTTATCTGTTTTTTTTCAAACGATTTATTCTCAAACTAAATTTAAATTCGGCGATGTACGAGCGAAGGATTTAGAAATGACAAAATATGAAAATGACTCCTCCGCGTCGGCCGTTGTTCTCCATGAGGTTTGCGATGTTTTTTACAATTATAATAACACGTACAATGATTTTGAAATAGTTACTGAATATGTAGTGAGAATTAAAATATTAACTTCTGAAGGAACCGGTTATTCTAATATCACGATACCTTTCTATGAAGGAGATAACAATGCTTCAAGGGAAAGAATTACAGATTTAACCGGTTTTACCCATAATTTTGAAAATGGAAAAGTGGTAAAGACGAAATTATCCAAGGATTATATTTTTACAGAAGATGTTACCGAACGGAATAAACGAATAAAGCTTGCGATGCCGAAAGTCCAAGCCGGATCTGTAATTGAATATAAATACAAAAAATATTCTCCTTTTTATTTTTCTCCCGAAAACTATACTTTCCAACGTAATATTCCTGTGCAATTCAGTCATTTTGAAATAAAAATTCCGGAATATTTTATATTCAACAGGGAAGTGAAAGGATATGAACGTATTGAATCCAAAATTGAAAAAGACAATCAAATACTGATGCTATCAGGCGGTACCCTTAATTGTTCGGCTGAAAAAATAATAGCGGAAGTAAAGAATCTTCCCGCGCTGAAAGACGAAGAATTTGTATGGAATTACAATGATTTTATGACTGGTATTTCTTTTGAATTAAAGAAAATAGAAATTTCCGGCGTTTATTATAAAGATTACACACAAACGTGGAATAATGTTAGTAAACAATTGAACGAAAGTGAAAATTTTGGAAAACAATTGAATCATAAAGGTTTGTTTAAAGACAAATTACCTGAAATTATGAGCAGTCAGGAAGACAACGATTTGAAAAAAATCAGGAAGATTCTCAACATGGTAAGGAATGAGGTAAAATGGAACGAAAAAGCTGTTTTATATGCGGGAAATCCACGAAAAGCGCTCAAAGAAAAAATAGGGACAAGCGGAGAAATCAACGCTTTGTTGATTTGCGTGCTTCGTGAAGCCGGTTTTACAGCATATCCGGTTGCCATGAGTTTGCGTTCGAGAGGAAGAATTCCGATGACTTATCCAACATTATCCAACTTGAATTACTTTATCGCGGGTGTTTCTATTGATGGAAAAAATTATTACTTAGACGGAACGCTTCCATATACGGATATAAATGTCATTCCTATAGATTGTTTGGTTGAAACAGGATTGTCTATAGGTCAAGCCGGATTTGAATGGGTGAATCTTACTAATATAGGAAAAAATACCAATATTATAAACATCAGCGCCAATTTCAATGAAGATGGAAAATTGACTGGAAATTGCGTTAAAGTATTAAGTGGAGAGTCGGCGTTTCAGTTCAAGAGTAGTCTTAAAAAATATAAAGACCAGGAAGATTATTTAGAAAAATTATCTCAAGACAATGACATTCAAATTTTTGATTATGAAGTAAAAGATAAGAGCGATCCTATTTTTACCTGTATTGAATCTTACAAGTTTACGGTAAGTAATATTTCTTTAGGAGATGATGTGTTAAGTTTCAATCCATTGTTGTTCACGAAAACAAAAACCAATCAATTCAAACCTGAAACAAGGAAACTTCCTATTGAATTTTTATTTCCTTATGATACAAGAATCAATATAAATATCACTGTCCCTAAAAATTATGCCATAGAAGAAATTCCAGAATCTGTGAAATTCGTATATGAAGAAGGAATTTCAGATTTCAGTTATATCACAAGAGCGGAAGAAGGCGTTATACAAATTAGTTTCAGGTTAAAAATGAACGGTTGTATTGTTCCTGCTCTTCATTATGAAGGATTACGTGAATTTTGGAGTAAACTATTTGCTAAAAACAATGAATTTGTAACGCTGAAAAAAATCCAACAATAATAACCGGATTATAAAATATTAACTATCCACATTTCAATGAAATATCTATATTTATGTTTATTTATCTTTTTGCTTTCTAATACCGCGAAATCAGACGGTTATCCTGCTGCATCTATTCCTGAAAACCTGAAAAAAAACGCGTATGCGGTAGTTCGGCTATCTTCTGAATCTTTCACTCAAATGGATGTAAATTCGGGAACTCACAAGGTTACTTTTGTTATTACCATTTTGAATGAAAAAGGGAAAGATTATGCTGATTTTTATACATTTGAGGATTCTTTTGTTGAACTCAAAAATTTTTCGGGAGAAATAATCAACGCGTCAGGAAAAACCATTAAAAAGCTGTCTAAAAAAGATTTAACAACAACTGCCATTTCTAATAACCTGGCAAGCGATGACAAAAGAAGTTTTTATGAATACCATTCTCCCGCTTATCCTTTCACAGTTAAATATGAATATGAAACCAAATATAAAAACGGGATATTGATTTATCCTACGTTTAGCCCTGTAAACGGATTTTATTTTTCGGTTGAAAAATCAAATTATACGATACAACTTCCACAAGATATAGGGTTGAGATATAAGATGTTGGCCTTGCTTGCCGAACCTGAGAAATCAAGTTTCAAAAATGATAGTATATTTAAGTGGTCTGTTAATAATTTTGAGGCATTGCAGTATGAACGTTATACTCCGGCAAACGAATTGTTTCCGACCGTATTGCTTTCTCCTTCAAAATTTTGCGTCCAAAACGAATGTGGAGACATGTCTACTTGGGAAAATTTCGGCAAATGGCAAAAAAACTTACTGCAAGGAAGAGACCAACTTCCTCCCGCTACTATTGAAAAGGTCAAAGAACTAACCTCGGGCGTTTCGGATAAAAGGGAAAAAGTAAAACGTATTTATGAGTTTATGCAAAGCTCGACTCATTATGTGAGTATCCAGTTAGGTATTGGAGGATGGCGTCCGATGCCGGCTTCGGAAGTCGCGAAAACCGGATTTGGAGATTGTAAAGCCCTTTCGAATTACACAAAAGCTTTATTATCCGCAATCGATATTCCTTCTTATTATGTAGTTATCAGTACTAAAAATAAACGTTTCTTTCCTGATTATCCAAGTTTTTCACAGGCCAACCATGTTGTTTTAATGGTTCCGATGGAAAACGACAGCATTTGGTTAGAGTGTACAAGCCAAACACTTCCTTTTGATTATATCCACAGCAATATAGAGGGGCACGACGCGATGGCTGTCGGAAATGAAAAAGCGTTTTTTTGCACTTTACCGTCTTATTCTCTTGAAGACGCGCTTGAATCCAACCGAGTCAATCTTAAAATCGATGAGAATGGAAACGCCGCGATGCAAGTGCATTCAACTTACAGGACTTCTGATTACGAAAATAAACTCTATAGGTTATCTAATGCGAACAATGAAGAAATTAATAAGTTATTAGCAAGTTCATTAAATGTACATAAGCCTTTAGTGAAAAATTTCAAAAAAGAAGAAACAAGGGGCAAACATCCAAGTATGGATTTATTTTATGATGTTACATGCGAAGATTTTGCTCCGAAAACAGGTTCACGTATATTTATTCCGGTTAATCCTGCAAAAACAGAACTGAAAGGCGTTTTTAATTCATCAAACAGGAAATTTGATATCGAATTTAATTCTAATTTATTTCAATCAGATACAATCAAAATAGAGATTCCTTCGGGTTATGAATTGGAAAGTAAGCCTAAAATTGCCGATATCACATCAGAATATGGTTCTTTTCAATCTTATTTTACGCAAGAGGGAAATAATTTAACTTATATCCAAACTTTAAAAATAAAATCCGGACGATATAAATTTTCTCAATACGAAGATTTGAAGAATTTTTATAACCGGATAGAATCTTTTCAAACAGGAAAAGTGGGATTAAAAAAGCAATGATTTGTAATAATTAATTTTGATTAGATGAAAGAATTAAAAATCACGGCAAAAATAGATGTTTATAACTATGAAGAATTGAATTCGGATGAAAAAAAAATAATTGAAGAGGCAAAATGCGCTTCTCAAAACGCTTACGCGCCTTATTCCGGATTCAAAGTAGGTGCTGCCGTTTTGCTTGATAATGGAGAAATCGTAACCGGAAATAATCAGGAAAACGTAGCTTATCCATCAGGGTTATGCGCAGAAAGAGTGGCTATGTTTCATGCTTGTTCGGTTTTTCCTCAAGCTAAAATAAAATCAATTGCCATCGCCGCTTTTTTTAATGGAGATTTTGTAGAAAAAATTTCCCCTTGCGGAGCTTGCCGTCAAGTATTAGTAGAAGCTGAAAAACGTTCAGAAAATCCTATCAAAATATTGATGTTTGGGAAAAATGAAATTTTATCGGTCGAGAGCATCAAGGAGTTAATGCCTTTGGCGTTTAAATTCTAATATTTATCGCGTATTTCCTTATATCAATAATTTATAAATTTCTTTACAATCGAATCATTTACTTTTACGATATACATTCCTTTGGCATAAGGCGAAAACGGGACTGATAAATCGGCATTTCCGCTTGCTTGGGTAATTTTCTTTCCGGATATATCAAAGATATCTACAAAAATAGGCACGCTTTGTTTATTTTTAATAAACAAAATATTTGTGTCGTGTTGAAAATGAATTAATAAAGATAAATCTGTTTTGTTTGTCGTTTTTATTTCAGTCGAACGTTCAATTATTTCATATTCAACACTTGCCATGATAAAAGGTCCGACTCCTTTCAAGTCGTTCGAAACAATTTTTCCGGCATCGCTTCCGGTC
This sequence comes from Bacteroidales bacterium, assembly GCA_031553755.1. Classification (GTDB taxonomy): domain Bacteria; phylum Bacteroidota; class Bacteroidia; order Bacteroidales; family Azobacteroidaceae; genus JAIRVZ01. The sequence goes on from JAVBKZ010000102.1 coordinate 31,317, forward strand.
AGGTAATAACTGATACTTCCATCCCGTGATGAATTACTTGATGGGCCTAATCCGGCCGAACTGCAAATATTATTCAACGAAACCGTACCATCTTTTTCTGTTGAAATCAAGTTTGTAATAATTCCATTGTACGCTTTTTCGCCAACAGGTAAATATATTTCTTTTGAAAGGAATCCCAATCTGACGGATTTAAGTAAAGCGTAAGTAAACATACAGGACGATGACGCTTCAAAATAATTACATTTGCCGTTTACACAGGTTTTACTATCATATTGCGTCAGTTGATACCATAATCCCGAATCCTTATCCTGCCATCGTTTTATTCCGGAAGCGACTTCATTCAAGATGGTTAACATTTCATTCCGGCGAGGATGATTTTCGGGAATTACATCCAAAACATCTACCAATGCCGCGAAAAACCAACCGATTCCTCTTGACCAGAATTCGAGTGAACATCCTTTGAACGGTTCATTTTTATTGGCCCAAAAAGCATCTTTATTACTTGGATCTTCGGCCCACGCGTGATAGCCCAATTGTTTTTCGGTGTTGAATGTTTTTGAATGAATCAGTACAAATTGATTGATAACATCATCTAAATTTTGTCCTCCATCAAATTTGGTATCGTACAAAGCATAAAACCGGGAACCCATAAACAATCCATCCAACCACATTTGATTAGGATACGATTTTTTGTGCCAAAATCCTCCCTGAGAGTTACGGGGTTGTTGCGACAATTGTTTCCTGAGAGTATCCAACGCTATTTTGTAGCGATTATCATTTTCTTTGTTATAAACTTTAAGAAGAAACATTCCCGGATTTACATAGTCAAGATTGAAATCGGTGAATTTATATTTGCTTCCTATTTTACCGGCTGTATTGACGGTCGCTTTGGCATGATTTAACGCGTAGGTATAATATTGTTCGTCTTTGTATGTGTCATAAACTTTAAGGATAGATTCTATGAATAATCCATTGGGATAATCCCATTCAGAGATAGTTCCACTGCGTTTCATTTGTGAATCTGCCATCTTTTTTGAATATAATTCGGATGATTGTAAACAAAACGAAAAATTTCCTGCTAAAAGAAAGCAAATGGCGAAAAATGTAATTCTTCTTGACATTGTTGTTGATTGTGTGATTTACAAATTACGAATTGATGTTTTTCGAAATTTTTAAACTGTTTCTATATTCAATAGTTCGTTCAAAATTAGTAATTATTTACGCGGCTTTAGCGCCAAATAATAAGAGTTCTTTGAAAATTTGTTGATTTTTGGGCTTGTTCGGGGAAATGCCGAACTTATCAAAAAATCGGATTAACAGCAATGCAT
>JAVBKZ010000053.1:0-19163 GCA_031553755.1 Bacteroidales bacterium
CCTGAACCTTAGTAGTCATAATGTAGAGTAAATTCTGATATATTTTCCTCTAAGATAATGATTATTAAGGTTCTATCCTAATAAATTCGCGACTATTTTACTGAATATCTGTTATTTATTTGTTTTTTGTCATGTACTAAAGAAAAAAAGATATTTACGATTGACAATGGTTGTGCAACGATAACATATCAAAATCGAATCGGCAAAGATTTTGATTCTGCATTGGACTCTTTGATAAGAAAATACGAACCAATACTGAATGTATTAGCAACAGAAGGACATTATAGCGGGGATGGATATAATGTTAACAAAGAAAAAATTAATGTAGATTTTGGTTACGACAGCAGAATATTTAAACTTCTAACTTTTACAGACAAAGCTAATACTTCTCGTATTATTTTTTCTGCCGATGTAATTGATGAAAGAGGTAATCATTTTATACATACGGCGTGTGAGGATTAAATGCACGAACTATAATGCTACCTCAGCTCAGCGTAGGCTGATGAATTGCTCGGCAAAGGCTCTGCCTTTGTCGGGTTAGCAGCAAAGCTCAGCTTTGCAATACAATTGGATATTAAGGATTTGTTTGTTTTTTACAAGGCAAAGCCTTGCTTTTAACACAACGAAGGCGGAGCCTTCGCTGAGCAAGGAATTACATTTTCAGGGTAGTAACTACAGGTGGCGCATACAACAGAAAAGTTGTCGTAAATTAATTTATTGTATTTATTTTTACAGAATATTCAAATTATAAAATTATAAAAAGATGAAATGCTTTAATTATTATTTGCTGTTGGTTTTCTTCATTTTATTTATGGGATGTCACTGGAGTGAGCCGGAAATCCAACCTTCTTATGTTAAAGAGAGTGCGGTTTTCAAATTTTACAACAATGGCGATTCCACACTGGAGAGGATGACTTTGACGTTCCGGTTGCATTATCCTGTTGAGAATTACTGGTTCGAAGGATTTGAAAGTCATGAAAAAAATATAATTTTTAATCCTAGAATAATGCAAAGTCAACTCCATCCGTATGATTCTATTATTCACAGCCATTCAGAGGCCTACATCGGCTGTCCACGCTATGCCGAATTTGCCGTATATTATTCCGACAGCACTTCTGCAGATGGTTATCGCCTTCGTGGTAAATATGTAATTGATGATGTGATTCCTCAAAAATATGCTGTCAAGGAACAAAAATACCCAGATGCTATCATCACCGTAAACTGGCCTAAAGATTCTTTACTTTTTAAATTGTAGCCTTAAATCCATTAAGGTCTGTTTAAATAGAAATCATAAAGATGCTATAAATTCCCTTGCCGTCAGAAACTGACGGCAAAGGAAAATAAATACTTTAGCATAAAATTACATCTATCGTTTTTGGATTACTTATGGCAGCATTTCTTGGTAAGTTTTAAAAAAAATAAAAAAATCCCCGAAGCAACAACTCTTCGGGGATAACACACTATTTTATTAAACTATGAACTTTCTGACCTCTCCCCCCGCCCTCTCCACAAGAGAGAAAGCTAAAATCCTTTTGGGGGATGTGTATCTTATAGTCCCCTTCAGGGGATTAGGGGTTTTATTGTAAAATCGTAACCAAATTACCCATGAAATGAGAAACTACCGCGTATCCGATAAGTAAAGACATAAAAGCGAAAACTTTGATTTGTCCGTTGATTCTTTTTTGATTTTCGTTGCTGTTGTTGTTGATTGTTGCGTTCATGTTGTTTAATTTTTAATTGTTGTTTGTGTGTGTTGTTTAATTACAATGCAAATGTACGGCGGAATTCCAAGCCGGAAGAATAATTGTTTTCATAAATCAAAGCAATTACCATTCGTTAACAAATACGGCATTTTAACACTTGTATTTTAATTAATTTTTTACAAAATTCAGGAAAATAATAGAAAATTATTTAGCTGATAGTTATCCATGTGCTTTTTTACTTATTAATTCAACCCCTGATTCATAAAAAAAACGGACTTCACTAATCAGTAAAGTCCGTATCTTTTTTAGTATATTCGAAAAATTAATAACCTTCGTTTTTTTCAGGGCGGTTTAATCTCAAATTATTACCTTCTTGTTTCGGTTTTTCTTCCTTTTCAGGACGGGGCATCAACGCTTTGCGAGAAAGTTTGAATTTACCCGAACGTTGGTCGATGTCAACCAATTTCACCTCAACTTTGTCTCCTTCTTTCAGTCCGGCTTCTTCTACTGTTTCCAAGCGTTTCCAGTCGATTTCGGAAATATGGAGCAATCCGTCTTTTCCGGGAAGAAATTCTACGAAACAACCATAAGGCATAATAGAACGAACAGTTCCTTCATATACCTCTCCGACTTCGGGAACAGCAACAATTCCTTTGATTTTCTTCGTTGCAGCTTCAATTGCAATTTTATTATTGGCAGCAACTTCCACACGTCCATAACCATCGATTTCCTCGATTGTAATGGTTGCGCCGGTTTCTTCTTGCATTCCTTGAATGATTTTTCCACCGGGGCCTATAACAGCGCCAATGAATTCTTTCGGGATGATGATAACTTCGATTCTTGGAGCATTTTCTTTGAAGTCAGCGCGAGGTTCAGCAATCGTTTCTATAATTTTACCTAAAATATGCATACGTCCTTCTTTCGCTTGGTTCAACGCTTTTTCTAGAATTTCATATGATAAACCATCCACTTTGATATCCATTTGAGTGGCAGTGATTCCGTTTTCGGTTCCTGTTACCTTGAAGTCCATATCTCCCAAATGGTCTTCGTCTCCTAAAATATCGGAAAGAACAGCGAAGTTTTTACCTTTATTCTCGGAAATCAATCCCATAGCGATACCGGAAACCGGTTTTTTCATCGCTACTCCCGCATCCATCAAAGCCAATGTTCCGGCACAAACCGTAGCCATGGAAGATGAACCATTTGATTCTAAAATATCGGAAACAATTCTGACTACATAAGGATAACCTTGTGGAATCATGCGTTTTAAAGCACGGTGAGCCAAGTTTCCATGTCCTACTTCACGACGACCTACACCACGTTGTGGCCTGGCTTCTCCTGTTGAAAATGGAGGGAAATTATAATGTAATAAGAAACGTTCTTTGCCATTACATAATACATCATCGATGATTTTTTCATCTAATTTAGTACCTAAAGTAACGGTTGATAATGATTGTGTTTCTCCGCGGGTAAAAACAGCAGAGCCGTGAGGTCCGGGTAAATAATCTACTTCCGACCAAATCGGACGAATTTCTGTTGTTTTACGTCCGTCTAAGCGTAAGCCTTCGTCCAAAATGCAACGACGCATCGCTTCTTTTTCTACATCGTGATAATATATACCGATTAACGCGGCTTTTTCAGCTAATTCTTCTTCTGTAAAAGTTGCTTTATATTCGTCAACAACAGCTTTGAAAGCGGCAGCACGTTCGTGTTTTGCAGAACCTGATTTTGCTATCGCGTATACTTTGTCATAGCATTTTGCTTTTACATCTTTACGTAATTCTTCGTCATGAGTTTCGTGACAATATGCGCGTTTAACAGTTTTTCCAACCATTTCGGTCAGTTCTTGTTGCGCGATACATTGTACTTTGATAGCTTCATGAGCCACTTTGATGGCTTCCAACATTTCAGCTTCTGAAACCTCAGACATTTCTCCTTCAACCATCATGATGTTGTCGATAGTTGCGCCAACCATGATGTCCATGTCAGCTTTAGATAATTGGTCGAAAGTTGGATTAATGATAAATTGTCCGTCGACGCGAGCTACACGTGCTTCGGAAATAGGTCCGTTGAAAGGAATATCTGAAACAGCCAACGCGGCAGAAGCAGCTAATCCTGCCAACGCATCAGGCATGTCTTTCCCATCAGAAGAAAAAAGTATGATATTTACAAAAACTTCAGCGTGATAATCATCGGGGAATAATGGACGAAGAGCGCGGTCAACTAAACGGCAAGTCAGGATTTCGTAATCAGAGGCACGTCCTTCTCTTTTCGTGAATCCTCCGGGGAAACGTCCAAAAGCAGAGAATTTTTCCTTGTATTCAACTTGTAATGGCATAAAATCTACACCCGGATTTGCATCTGCGGCAGCGCAAACAGTTGCCAATAAAACCGTATTGCCCATGCGTACGGTCACCGAGCCGTCAGCTTGTTTCGCTAACTTTCCGGTTTCAATAGTGATCGTTCTTCCATCTCCTAGATCGATCGTTTTAATAATTGGATTAAGCATAATTTAATCGTTTCTAAATATATATTCTTCTTTAAAATCGCGCAAAGGTAATGAAATTTGTCGGAATGTATTGGATTTTTATCTAAGTTTGCAACTCTTAATTATTAATTACTCATATTAGTTAATTTTTTACGTATGAAAAAAATAATTTTTATTTTTAGTTTAACTGTTGTTTTTTGTTCTTGTCTTAAAAATAATAAGTTTGAAGTAGAAGGCGTAGTAGAAGGTGTGAAAGAGAATGAAACTTTATATTTTGAACATGTAGGAGTTTCTAAGGTTGTAATGTTGGATTCTGTTAAATTGAAAAAAAACGGGTTGTTTAAGTTTAAAAAAGAACGACCGGAGGCTCCCGATTTTTACAGGTTACGAATAAAGAATCAATACATTGATTTTGCGATAGACAGTACAGAAACAATTCACATACATGCTAACAGTGAAACTTTTGGAAATGATTATAAGGTTGAAGGTTCGGAGGAATGTAACAAAATAAGAGAATTGTCGTTGTTGCGAAATGAAACTTTTGCTAAATTTAAAAAAATAGATAATGAATTTTCCGCGAAAAAAATAGATCAGGATGCTTATCTGAATAAAGCGACTGAAATCATTGAACAATATAAAGAGGTTGCTCAAAAGTCTATTTTAGAAAATCCATCATCAACATCTTCTTATTATGCATTGTTACAGACTATTAATGATATGGTGATGTTTAATCCTTATGATAAGAAAGATAATCGTATTTATGGAGCGGTCGCTACGCAATGGGATTATTATTATCCTGATAGTGAGCGTACAAAGCACATAAGGAATGTCAGTTTGAGAGGAATGAAATTTTTAAGGTCGAATAGATCCGTTGAATATAAAATGGGTAAAACGATAGATATATTTGATATTGATTTACCCACGGTTACAGGAAGTAAAGTTAAACTTTCGGAAATAGTAGAAGGGAAAATTACTTTGTTGGATTTTTGTTCTTACCAAATAAAGGGGGCTCCGGAATATAATATGCAATTGGATAAGGTTTATGAAAAATATAAAGATAAAGGATTTCAAATCTATCAGGTATCATTGGATGTAGACGAACACGCGTGGAAAAACGCGGCTGTTAATTTGCCGTGGATTTGCGTGAGAGATCCGAAGTCTATTTATTCTTCAACTGTGAGGATGTATAATGTGGAATCTATTCCAACCTCATTTATCCTCAATAGAGAAGGTGAAATAGTTAAACGTATTAGTTCGTATCAGGATTTGGAGCAATCCATAGCTAATTCTTTGAAATAAAGGAAAAAATAAAGTATGTTGTAAAGCATCTTTTTTTATTTGGAGATTGCCGAAATCACCTTTACCTTTGTACCATTCTAATACAAAGTAAAACACAAAATATAGAAGAGTTCCGACCTGAGGGTCGGAATTCTTTTTGTTTTTTTTATTGATTAAAAATAAATTATTAATACATACAATATAATAGATAATTAAAAGGAGGATATAATTATGGCAGTAAGTTACATGACCGGAGACGGTTATAAAAAATTGCTGGAAGAGGTTAATTTTCTCGAAAATATAAAAAGACCTGAAATTTCCAAACAAATAGCAGAAGCTCGCGACAAAGGAGATTTGTCGGAGAATGCCGAGTATGACGCGGCCAAAGAAGCGCAAGGTATGTTAGAGGCCAAGATTTCTCAATTAAAGGGATTGATCGCGAACGCTCGTTTGATAGATGAAAGCCAAATATCGACAGACGTTGTGCAAATTCTAAATAAAGTGACTATCCGCAATACAAAAAACAATCAGACAATGGTTTATACTTTGGTTGCCGAAAGCGAAGCGAATTTGAAAGAAGGTAAAATAGCGATAAGCACTCCTATTGGACAAGGACTGCTTGGAAAAAAAGTAGGTGATACTGTAGAAATCAAAGTACCCTCAGGGATGATGAGTTTTGAAATAATGAACATTTCTATTTAATTGAGAATAGAGAGTGGGGAATTGAAAAATAATAAAATCATTCTCCATTCTCCATTTTCCATTCTCCACTCTCAATTTTTCATTCTTTATGACCATTTTTAGTAAAATAATAGCGGGAGAAATTCCCTCATACAAAATCGCGGAAGACGAAAAATTCTTCGCGTTCCTTGATATTAGTCCTTTGGCTAAAGGTCATACATTGGTTGTTCCTAAACAAGAAGTCGATTACATTTTTGATTTAAACGATGAAACTCTTTCGGAAATGATACTTTTTGCCAAAAAAGTCGCGAAGGCGATTGAAAAAGCCATTCCTTGTAAAAGGGTAGGGCTGGCCGTTATCGGATTGGAAGTTCGGCATGCTCATATTCATTTGGTTCCGATTAATAAAGAGTCGGATATTTATTTTGGAAGTCAAAAACTGAAATTGGAAACAAGAGAATTTGAGGAAATCGCGAGATTGATCAGGGAAAGTTTTTGAATAAAATAATGATTATGGATAAAAGAGAGGACACAGGGATTTTTTTATAACTTTGTGTCCTTTATTTATTTTACAAAAACAAAGTAAATGCATTGTTTATGAGTGAAAAGGAAATGATAAAAATATACTGTAAAAACAATCAGAAATATTATGAATTCGAGGCTGGTATTTCGGTCTTGGATATTTATAATCAAATTGATTTTAAAACACATTATCAGTTGACTTGCGCTAAAGTCAACAATAAGACGGAAAGTCTGAAATTTAAATGTTACCGGTCTAAAGATATTGAATTTTTAGATATCAGGGAACCATCAGGCTTGCGTACTTATGTCCGTTCACTTTGTTTTGTGCTTTCGAAAGCGGTAAGCGACTGTTTCCCCAATTCTCATATTTACATAGAACATCCTTTATCAAGAGGCTATTATTGCGAACTTGAAATAGGAAGAAAAGTAACCGAACAAGATGTTGAAGTTATTAAAAAACGGATGTGGGAAATCATAGATGCCGATTATCCTTTTGAAGTGCATCACGGACAAACCGAAGAAGTTGTTAAGATATTTCGTTCATTAGGAAAGGAAGATAAAGCAAAATTGTTCGAAACAATAGGTCAAGTTTATACTACCTACCACGTGTTAAACGGGCATGTGGATTACTATTACGGGGCTTTACTTCCTTCGTCCAGTTATATTTACATGTTTGAGTTGACTAAATATAACGGAGGTTTACTTCTCAGGATACCATCTACCGAAAATCCTCGCGAACTTCAGCCTTTACTCAAGCAAGATAAAATGATGAATGTCTACAAAGACGAAATCGAATTTCTTCGTGTTTGGGGATTGATGAATGTGGGCGATTTGAACAGGGCGCATAACGCGGGAGAAATACCTTTGTTAGTGAAAGTAGCCGAAGCGATGCAAGAAAAATTGATATCGCAGATGGCCGAAACAATTGCTCAAAAATACCAGGAAGGAGTTAGGATTATTCTCATAGCAGGACCATCTTCTTCGGGTAAAACAACATTCTCAAAAAGACTTCATGTGCAATTGATGACTAATAAAATTCGTCCGATGAATATATCGCTCGACGATTACTATGTAAACAGGGTAGATACGCCATTGGACGCGAAGGGAGGATATGATTTTGAATCGTTATATGCCATTGATTTAGATACGTTCAATTCAGACTTAAATAAAATATTAAACGGAGAAGAAGTAGCGCTTCCTACTTACGATTTTACGTCCGGTACACGCATATATAGGGGAAATACCATAAAATTGGAAGAAAATTCGGTGTTGATAATGGAAGGAATTCACGCGTTGAATCCTGATTTATTGCCACAGGTTAATGCGGAATCCACATTTAAAATATATGTTTCAGCTTTAACTTCGATTTCGTTAGATGATCATAACTGGATACCGACAACAGATAATCGGTTGATTCGGCGTATCGTCAGGGATTATCAGTTCCGGAAATATTCGGCGAAAGAAACAATATCACGTTGGCAAAGTGTGAGGGAAGGAGAAGAAAAGTGGATATTTCCATATCAAGAAAACGCCGACGCAATGTTTAATTCGGCCATGTTGTATGAATTAGCCGCCTTGAGACGCTATGCGGAGCCTATTCTTGCTGAAGTCTTGCCGTCGGATCCCGAATTTTCCGAAGCATACCGGCTGTTGAAGTTTTTAAAATACTTTATGTCAATAGATATTAATGAGTTGCCAAATACTTCCTTATTGAGGGAATTTTTAGGAGGAAGTAGTTTTAGATATTGAAAAACTATTATAGCTTTGCATTGTTTTTAAAGAAGTTAATGTTAGTTATAGGTTATTATGATGATTCCCGGTTAAACCTTGATAATATCCTATTAATTTCTATTAATATTTAACTTCTCAAAAATCAACATTTATGATCAAACAGCAACTTAGTCAAAAACTACAACAAAAATTATCGCCATTACAAATTCAACAAATAAAAATGTTGGAATTAACCTCGCTTGAACTGGAAGATAGGATCAATCAGGAACTCGAAGAAAATCCGGCATTAGAAGAAGGCAATGAAGAATTTGACGCAGAAAACACGGATGCCCAAGAACTTGATGAATATGACTTGTCGGAAGATCCGGATGTAGATTTGTCTCTTGGTGACTATTTGACAGAGGATGATATCCCTGATTACAAATTACAAGAAAATAATTATTCTAAAGACGATAAAAGGGAAGACATTCCATATTCGGAAGGAGAATCATTTCATGATTTTCTGTTAGACCAATTGCAGTTAAGAAATTTGACAGAAGAAGATTTCAAAATCGGAGAATATTTGATTGGAAACTTGGATGAAGACGGATATTTAAGGAGAGATATAAACGCGATTTCCGACGACATCGCTTTTCAATACGGAGTGGATGTTTCAGTCGATAAAATCAATGAAATTTTATTGATAATCAAAGAATTAGATCCATCCGGAGTTGCCGCTTCCGATTTACAGGAATGTTTGTTGTTACAATTGAAGAGAAAAGAAAAAACACAATTGAGAGAATATGCCATTTTGATAATAGAAGAATATTTTCTTGAATTTACTAAAAAGCATTTTGATAAAATACAAAAATCACTTGAAATCGAAGAAGATGTCCTGAAAGATATTATCAGGGAGATTACATTATTGAATCCGAAACCCGGAAATGCTTGGGAAAGCGGATTAGAAGCGAAAATGTCTCAAATCGTTCCGGATTTTATAATTGAAACCATCAATGGGGAATTGGTGCTGAGCATGTCTAATCAAAATGTACCGGAACTTAAAGTAAGTAGGGATTATATAGAAATGTTGGATGAATATAGTAAGAATAAAAAAAATACATCGACAGAACAAAAAAATGCGCTTATCTTTGTAAAGCAAAAATTGGATTCCGCCCGTTGGTTTATTGACGCGGTTAAACAACGACAAGATACCCTTAGGGGAACAATGCTTTCTATTATTCAAATTCAATCCGAATTTTTTCTTTCAGGAGAAGAATCCGATTTGAAACCGATGATATTGAAAGATGTCGCCGATTTAAGCGGATATGATATATCTACAGTTTCGAGAGTCAGTAATAGTAAATATGTACAAACGAATCATGGAACCTACCCCTTGAAATATTTCTTTTCTGAAGGTTTGATTAATGAAGCCGGAGAAGAAGTTTCTACACGCGAAGTCAAAGCGATTCTTAAACAAAGTATAGAGGAAGAAGATAAGTCGAAACCTTTGCCGGATGACGCTTTGGTAGGAGTATTAAAAGAAAAAGGTTATGAAGTTGCCCGAAGGACGATTGCGAAATACAGAGAACAATTAGGAATTCCGGTAGCGAGGTTAAGAAAAGAAATTTGATTAACGAAATTTTATTCTTCATTTAATTATAAATTTTATTATGTTATTTCCTGAAAATTTAAAGTACACAAACGATCACGAATGGATTCGTGAAGAAGGCGAATACGCTTATGTAGGTATTACCGATTATGCTCAAAGTGAATTGGGCGAAATTGTATATGTGGATGTTGATACCGAAGGAGAAACAATTGAACAAGGAAAAGATTTTGGTTCGATTGAAGCAGTTAAGACAGTTTCAGACTTGTTGATGCCGGTTTCCGGAGAAGTAATTGAAGTTAATCCGGAATTGGAAAACGCGCCTGAGCTAGTCAATAGTTCTCCTTATGAAACGGGTTGGATTGTTAAAATTAAACTGTCGGATTCTTCAGAACTTCGCGGATTAATGTCGGCGGAAGATTACAAAACATTTATCGGAAAATAATTCAGTAAACAAGTTAACAAGTTGACGAGTAAGCAAGTTAAAGAAAATAAAAAATTTATACTTTATACAAACAATATTCGTCCCTCGTCAACTCGTTTACTCGTTAACTCGTTAACTAAAAATATGACCCCAATCGTAAGCATAATAATGGGAAGCACCTCCGATCTTCCCGTGATGGAAAAAGCGGCGAAAATATTCGATGAATTTCAGATTCCGTTCGAAATACACGCTTTATCCGCCCACCGTACACCAACAGAAGTTGAGATGTTTGCTAAAGGCGCGAAAGAAAGAGGAATTCAAGTAATTATCGCGGCAGCAGGAATGGCAGCCCACTTACCCGGAGTAATCGCTTCAATGACCACATTGCCGGTTATCGGAGTTCCTATTGATGCTTCTTTAGAAGGAATGGATGCTCTGTTAGCAATCGTTCAGATGCCTCCCGGAATTCCTGTCGCTACAGTCGGAATCAACGGTGCGATGAATGCCGGAATTTTAGCTGTGCAAATATTGTCAGTTGGAAATAGCGACCTACAACAAAAACTATTCAATTACAAAGAAAGTTTGAAAGAAAAAATAGTGAAAGCCAATCAAGAACTTTCTTCTGTAAAATTTAAGTATAAAACTAATTAGTTGACAACTCGTCAACTCGTCAACCGACATGAACTACCTTCGCCGTCAAGCATCAATCGTTTCTATCGGAAATACCCCAATGGGAGGAAATTATCCGATTCGAATACAATCCATGACGAATACTTCAACCATAGATACCGAAGGTTCCGTCGAGCAATGCATCCGTATTATTGACGCGGGCGGAGAATATGTCAGGCTTACCGCGCAAGGAGTTCGCGAAGCCGGAAACCTAAAAAATATAGAAGCCGGATTGCGTGAAAAAGGATATCACACGCCATTAGTCGCGGATATTCACTTCAATCCCAAAGCTGCCGAAGCAGCGGCGAGAATCGTAGAAAAAGTACGTATCAATCCCGGTAATTTCGTAGATCCGGTCAAAACATTTAAAACGTTCGAATATACAGACGAAGAATATCGTTTGGAAATAAAAAAAATCGAAGAACGTTTCATTCCCTTCCTCAATATTTGTAGAGAACACAATACCGCTATTCGTATCGGAGTTAATCATGGCTCTCTCTCAGATCGCATCATGAGCCGTTACGGCGATACGCCTGAAGGAATGGTAGAATCCTGCATGGAATTTTTGCGGATATGCGTAAAAGAAAATTTTCTGAATGTAGTGATTTCTATCAAGGCTTCAAATACATCGGTCATGGTAAGAACCGTTCGGTTATTGGTGCAACGTATGGATGCCGAACAGATGGCTTTTCCTTTGCACTTAGGTGTTACCGAAGCCGGCGACGGCGAAGACGGACGCATTAAATCAGCCGTAGGAATCGGTACGTTATTGTTGGAAGGAATAGGAGATACCATTCGGGTTTCATTGAGTGAAGATCCTGAAAAAGAAATTCCGGTAGCCCGGTTGCTGGTTGATTACATCACGTCCCGTGAAAATCATTCTCACATAGAAGATACTGTTAGTTCACTTTATAATCCGTTAAATCCGGAAAGAAGAAATACTTTTCCGGTAGGAAATATAGGAGGAAACCAAATTCCGGTTGTGGTTTCCGACAGGTCGATGACAGGTGATTATGCTGTCTCCGAAAACTTGATTCCTGATTATATATATACAGGAAATAAAAAACAGGATAATTTTCCAGGAAAATCAAAAATTATCGTTGATTATCCTTTTTATTCGGGAAAAGAAAATGAATTTCCTGCTTTTTGCATTGATAATATTGATACGCTGAAACAAAGCGACGCGACAATAAAATTCCTGAAATTGAGCTTACCTGACGTTAATCAATTCATAATAAATTTGCTAAAGTCAGATACGCGAACGGTTGTTTTATTGGAAACAAATCATGTCAATGGAGTAGGAGAGCAACACACTTTCATCATGAAATTGATGAATGAAGAAGTGAAAAATCCGGTTATACTTTTACATTCTTATAAAGAGTCCAATCCGGAAAACCTTCAAATTAAATCGGGAGTAGATTTTGGCGCTTTTTTACTTGACATGTTAATTGATGGTATCATGCTAAGTAATTCGGGTAACATTCCGGCAATGGAAATAGACGCTTATGCTTTTGGAATTTTACAAGCAAGCGGAAGAAGAATAAGCAAAACCGAATATATTTCATGTCCAAGTTGTGGAAGAACATTATTTGATTTACAGACAACGATCAAAAAAATAAAACAAGCGACATCTCATCTTAAAGGATTAAAAATAGGCATAATGGGATGTATTGTAAATGGTCCCGGAGAGATGGCGGATGCTGACTATGGCTATGTTGGAGCAGGAAGAGGACAAGTATATCTCTATAAAGGTAAAGAATGTCTCGAAAAAAATATTCCCGAAACCGAAGCTGTGGAGCATTTAATCGCGCTCATCAAAAAGTATGGTGATTGGAAAGAAAATCTATAAATTAAAAATAGGTTCGTTTGGCAAAATCTGAGAAAAAAAGGGATTATTTGAATTTTCTCCCTCTGTTAATAGGAATTGTGATTACTATTCTCATTTCCCTGTTTTTTATTCCGGATAAATTGATGAAAAAATATCATCTTCGTCCTATTGATATTTTATCAGACATAAGAATTGATACTACAAATCAGCAATTAATAGATACTACAAGCATAAAGGTTCCGGAACCTCCTCGTTTAGATACTTGCAAAACAGGTGTTGTTTGTATCGACGACTATTCTGTTAATCAAAAAGCATTAGAACGTTTTTATGGATCTTTGACTAACATCAATCAATTACAAAGACCCCTGAGAATCGCTTTTTTTGGAGATTCGTTCACCGAAGGAGATATATTTTGTGGAAATTTGCGGGAAAAATTACAATCAGTTTATGGAGGTAGAGGGGTAGGAATGCTTCCGCTTTGGTCCCAAACGTCAGGATTCCGGAGAACGGTTATTCAGCAATCCGCAGGTGGATGGGAAGAATATTCATTGATTAAAGCGGATAAAAATAACATGTTGGGAATAAGTGGTTATTCTTATTATCCTAATGAAAGCGCGTATGTTTACTATGAAGGAAGTAAATACCTGCCTCACTTAGACACTTGTAATTCGGTTAAAGTCTTTTATTATTTACCGATGGGTAAAGTATCTCTTAAAGCCAAATTTGATAAAATCAATAATATCGACACGCTTCTTGCGTCTTCCGGGCAAGTGCAATGCTTAAATCTTACTCCCGGTAATTTTGGTAACGTTTCTCTTCATTTTTCAAATACATCTAACCTGATTCTTTATGGAGCTTCGTTAGAAGATACGACAGGTGTAATTGTGGATAATTTTTCGATGAGAGGAAGTGCGGGATGGGTATTGAAATATATTCCGGAAAAAACGTTGAAAGAATTCAATCAATTGATTCATTATGATCTTATCATCATGCAATATGGATTAAATGTGATGGAAAATGGGAAAAATAAATATACCCGGTTTTCTCAGGAAATGGTTTCGATGATAAAGTATTTTCAAAGTTGCTTTCCGGATACCGATTTCTTGTTGATAGGAGTATCGGATAGAAGTGTAAATAAAGAAGGCAATTATGTAACCATGCCCGCTGTACATGGGATGATTGCTGCTCAAAAACAAATTTGCGCGGAAACAGGTATTGCTTTCTGGAATCTTTTTGAAGCAATGGGTGGGTCGAATAGTATGGTTGATTTTGTAAATGCTTCACCTCCAAAAGCAAATAAAGACTATACTCACTTGAATTTCACAGGAGGTGCGTTTTTAGGAAACAAATTATTCGAGGCCATCGAATATGAGGGAGAACGTTATGAAAAGAAAAAAGAATATCTTGATTTATTACAAAAAAATTAGCCTGTTGATAGGAATATTGATATTCTCTTTTGCCTTTAATTCTAAAGCGGAAGAGATTGATATCAATGTCATGCAGTTGCCCAAAAAATATACTTTTCCCGATGGAACGGAAAATAAAATCACAGACGAATATCAAACATTATTTCCTTTTTGGGAAATGTTGAGAAATGATTCTGCGGGAAAACAAACAGTCCAAATAATTACCCACATCGGAGATTCTCATATACAGGCCGATTTTGAAACATCTGTGTTGAGGCGGTTGTTTCAATCAACTTTTGGAAATGCGGGAAGAGGAGTGATCGCCCCTTATCGTTTGGCAAAAACAAATGAGCCTCTGAATTATAAGATTTTTTCAACCGAAGAATGGAATGGCAGGCGTTGTGTTACTCAAGGCTGTCTCCCTGTCGGGCTTACAGGACTTGTTGTCCAAAACATGGATTCTTTGACAGAAATAAACATAGAAAATAAGGATAATGATCCGTTATTTAATGAGGTTATACTTTATTACGATACGGATAAATCTTATTCATTATTGGCAGATACCGGATTGTTGGATAAGAACGAAATTTTGAGTCCGTTTTCCGAACGTTTATTGTTGAAAAATCCGGTTTCCGGCTTGAATTTTCAGTTTTTTTCAGAAGAATTAAAAGATACCCGCTTTTATGGAATGGATTTGAGAAACGGAAATTCCGGCGTTTTGTATAATGCCATCGGAATCAATGGCGCCCATTACTATGATTATACTTCCGACACCTTATTTTTTAGACAATTGTCAATACTTCAATCAGATTTATACATCATATCATTGGGAACAAATGAAGCTTACGCGAAACAATTTTCAAAGGAAAAATTTGTTTCGGAGATAGACCGTATGATACAATCTATCAGGGAAATGTCTCCACAAGCGATGATTGTATTGACAACTCCCGCGGAAGGATGGATACGGACAAGAGTTAAGAAAAAAAGAGTTAGGACAACCAATTCGATGGTAGAAAAAATTAGCAAAACAATTGTTGATTACGCGAAAGAAAACCGGATAGCATATTGGGATTTATATACAATAACCGGAGGAACCGGCTCCGCGAAAGCATGGTCGAAAAATGGTTTATATGCGAAAGATGGGATTCATTTCACAAGAGAAGGATATGAATATCAGGGAGAATTATTGTTTGAAGCACTTTATAACGAATATTTGAAAACATGTTCGATATCGAAAAAATAAAATCGTTATTTATATATGACCCGAAAGCCCCATTAATCTTTAGTAGTGGCTTGTTTTTATTCTTGTTTTTCGGCTTTTCTTTGTTTTATGTATTGATGAAAAAACAAAACCGGTTGAGAGTAATTTATGTGATTTTATTTTCATATTATTTCTACTATAAATCAAGCGGAGAATATTTTATCTTGCTCTTTATCGTTTCTTTATTCGATTTTATAATCGCTAAGGTAATGAGTAGTTCTTCCGGAAAACTGAAACGAAAGGCATGGTTGATATTCAGTATTGTGGTTAATTTAGGCTTATTAGGATATTTTAAATACACAAATTTCTTTTATGAATTATATTGCGATGTCTCAACGCGAACATTTAAACCTTTCGATATATTTCTTCCCATAGGAATTTCGTTTTTTACTTTTCAATCCATGAGTTATACGATAGATATCTATCGGGGGGAAATTAAAGCCTTGAAAAACTTTTGGGATTACGCGTTTTTTGTTTCATTTTTTCCTCAATTGGTTGCCGGGCCTATCGTTCGAGCCAAAGAATTTTTACCTCAGATACATAAGCCATTATATGTTGATAAAGAAATGTTCGGAAGAGGTTTATTCTTGATAATGATAGGATTGTTCAAAAAGGCGGTCATTTCTGATTACATCAGCCTTAATTTTGTAGACAGGATATTTGATGCTCCGGCACTTTACAGTGGAATAGAAAATCTTTTTGGCGTTTATGGATATACTTTACAAATATATTGTGATTTTTCGGGATATTCGGATATGGCGATCGGAATAGCATTGTTACTCGGATTTCGTTTCAACTTGAATTTTGATTCTCCCTATAAGGCCGCTACTATAACCGAATTTTGGAGGCGTTGGCATATTTCCCTCTCATCGTGGTTGCGTGATTATTTGTATATTTCGCTGGGAGGAAACCGGAAAGGTAAGATTCGAACATATTTTAATCTATTTATAACAATGGTTTTAGGTGGATTATGGCATGGCGCTTCATTGAGGTTTTTGTGTTGGGGCGCGTTTCATGGAATATCATTGGCTCTACACAAACTATTAATGTCTATTTTCCCTTCTATGAAAAAAAGTGGAGATGAAATGAAACCCGTTTGGAGAATTTTAGGAATTATTCTTACATTTCATCTCGTTTCTTTCGGTTGGATATTTTTTAGAGCCACTTCTTTTCAAATAGCCATAGATATGATGCGGCAAATCACCACTTCATTTCATCCTGAATTATTTTTGAAATTAATACAAGGATACCCTTATGTATTTGCATTCATGTTTTTAGGATTTATATTACATTTCACTCCAAAATCTTGGGGAAATTTCAGCCAACAATGTATAACAAAAATGCCTTTAGTATTAACGGCTATAATTATTGTAACTATTATCTTCTTGGTAATGCAAACTAAATCTTTAAATATTCAACCTTTTATTTATTTTCAATTTTGAAATTATGATTTATTGTTGATACACCAAGCTTCTACCACATTCATCACATAATCTCCCAATTTTTCACATTCGGAAATAAAGTCCATGTAATAAACGCCATCCTGATATTCGTATTGTTTAGTATTTACAGCTTCTATATTCTGTATTTTTAAAAGATTTCTTAATCTATTTATTTCATTTTCAATGTTATAAGATTCATTGACATCATTTTTTGTAGGTTCTTTTATCTTCAAAACAGCAATCATTCTTATTACAGACTGATTAATCAACTCAATCATATCATCCACATGTTTATTCAAATCATCAGGGAACGTACATTTAGCTTCATTTCTACGTTTAATCGTTTTTGCCAAATTATAAACAGAGTCACCAATACTTTCAATTTCAGTAACCGCTCTCAGGATATCACGTATAACTTCTTTACTTTCAGAACTCAAACGTCCTTCCGAAACTTGATTTAAGTAACTACCTATCTCAACTTCCATCCGGTCGCTGATATTTTCATATTTTTCAATTCTTGCATATAACTTTAAAAACTGATTTTCATCCTTGATATAATATAGATCTTTTGCCATTAAAAGCATTCTATGGGTCCGTTCGGCGTAAACAATCGTTTCATTTCGTGCTTCAAGAATAGATAATTCTGCGGTAGACAACATCCCTGAAGAAATAAATTTAAGATGAAACTCTTCATCCGATTTTTTACCTTTAATAACTTTAGTACATATTTTTACATAAATATTCGTAAACCAAATCATTAAACAAACATTAGTAATATTAAATAAAGTATGGAATAACGATAATGCATACGAAACAGAAATCTGTAAAGAAATCAGTTTTTCCCTTAAACCGATAAGATGAGGATCTGTTAATTCATCTTTCCCGGTAATCTGAGAAATAGTTTCAGGGTCTAACGTGCTTAAAAACTGATTTAACGCGTGAGGATCTCCATGCCCAAAATTCATTACAATGTTCGAAACCATTTGGGTAAATGGATAAAATAAGGCCAACATCCAGGCAACTCCGAACAAATTGAATAGAAGATGTGCAAACGCAGCTCTTCTCGCAGAAAAATTAGCTGAAATTGCCGCTAAATTAGCCGTAATTGTAGTCCCTATATTTTCTCCAAGCACCATTGCCGCTGCTATTTCAAAAGAAATCCAACCCTGACTACACATAATTAATGTAATAGCCACAGTCGCGCTCGATGATTGTACAATAATGGTAAGTAATGTTCCCACAAGCATGAAAAGCAACACAGAACCATATCCCATGTTAGTATATCCTTGTAAGAAAGAAAGCATTTCCGGATTACTACGTAAATCGGGTACGGATGCCTTAAGAAAATCAAGTCCCATAAAAAGGAACGCGAATCCGATAATAAATTCACCCCATGACTTGCGCCTGCTTTTAGCCGAAAATAACAAAGGGATAGCTAACCCGATAAGAGGAATTGCAAAGTCACTGATATTAACTTTAAATCCGAAAATTGAAATAATCCAAGCAGTTACAGTTGTTCCTACGTTTGCCCCCATTATCACACTGATGGATTGCGCGAGGGAAAGTAAACCTGCGTTAACAAAACTAACAACCATTACTGTTGTAGCAGACGACGATTGAATCATTGCTGTAATTAAGACCCCGGTAAGAACTCCCGTTATCCGGTTAGAAGTCATAGCCGACAAAATATTTCTCAACTTGTCTCCCGCTACTTTCTGTAGTCCTTCACTCATTATTTTCATTCCATACAGAAAGAGACCTAAGGAACCTATGAGTTTCAAAAAATCATAAAAAGAATAGTCCATTTTGAATATTTAGGTGTTATGTTTGATGTATTCGTTGATTCAGAGTTTATTTTCAGTTGACAAAAATATAAAAAAAAGACTTCCTGTGAAATTTCTTTTCTTAAAGTTTAAAAAAGTTGATGAAAAATTTTGTGGTTTAAAAAAAGATAGTACCTTTGCACTCGCTTTTGAAAAATAACTATTAGCAATTAGTTAGTCAGAAGCACAACAACAAGTAGATCATTGACATATTTTCCATAAACGTAGTACAAGAGAACAAGGTATAAAAGCTTTGGTCAATTCCGGTATATCTCAGCGATGTAGATGTACAGGTAAAAAGAATAAACGACAATAACGGGCA
>JAVBKZ010000017.1:0-5687 GCA_031553755.1 Bacteroidales bacterium
TAATGATTACCCCCAACTGACCGAAAAAGAAAAGCAGATGTGCTATTTGTTGAGGACCGGATTTTTGCCGGATGAAATTTCGTTGATTTTATCTTATAAACCGGAATCTTTTTATGTAAGGAAATCTAAACTCCGTGAAAAGATGGGATTCGACAGCATGAAAAGTTTCCATGATTTTTTGTCGCGATAATTCCTGTTTTTTACCTCAAAAACTTCCTCAAAAATTGCCTTTTTAAGCGAATTTTCCACCCGTTAAGAAATTAATTTTTTAAAGTCCTTATTTCCAGCCTTTTAAAAATCGTCCGTTAAGATCGGTTTTTTCTAAATTTACCAAAAACTATAAAAAATTTATTATATCTTTGGGTCGAAACGCCTGCTATATTTCTTCATCTCAATATATAATCCCCTTTTTTAATTAAAAAAATTGTTTCACTTTAAAATGTTAAATTATGAACGCGAAAATTATTTTTTCAGGTGTGTTGTGTTTGTTCTTATTACTATCAAATTCTTTTAATTTATTTCCTGCTGATAAAAAAGTAATGTTAGATAAAATATCTAATATTCCTGGAGGATTGAAATCAGGTACACGGGTTTCGGCCGATGATTTTGTTACCTGCTATTTGAATACAACTACGCTTGCTTTGGATTTGGAGTTTTTTGATTCCGCGGATGATCTGAATATCGAAATTTACGACAATTATGGAAATCCTATTTTTGTTGAAACCGTAGATACAACAGACGGATTGCATATTATCGTTGATTTATCTCAGGCGGAAGGTTGGTTTTTTGAAATCTATATGTATAATGATGATATAGATATTTACGGAGAATTAGAGCTTTAACCGCGTAGGTACAAATTTAAATAACCCTAACAGAGTTTTAAACTCTGTTAGGGTTTAGCTGTTTATTGAATTTATATACCGAAATCAAGTTTATTTATTGCACAGTCCAACTCAAAGAAATTCCGGCATTGAAGTTTTGGAAATTTTTATATTCTTTACCAAAAACCGTGTATGAATTGGTGTTGAAATCATATCCAACCTTTACCGCTAAAGCAAGTGGCGTATTTTGTATCGGAAATCTCAATCCTATTTCGGGATTTAAACGGAACGCCCAATCTTGATCGTAAGCATCCAAATCTTGGACCAAAGTCTCTGTTGTGATGTAGTTAACTCCAATTCCTAATCCCACATACGGTTCAACGCTTCCCGCGTTGAAGTGGTAATATCCACCTATTTGAATCGGAGCTGTTACCAAATAGTTATAGCTTGCCGCGGTTACCGCGCGACCGCCACCTAACTGATATGTTTGCCGGTCTGTATTTTCGTGATATGAATTATATCCGAATTTGAAACCGATTGAGAAAGCGTCTGTTAAGAAAATATTTCCGGAAAAGAAACCTCCACGAAGGCTGGTATTGGAAATGTAATCTGAAAAATCACCTAACGGCATACCGATTTCCCATCCTATGTTGTAATACTGTTTTGTCTGAGCTTGTAAGCCTGTTGTTAATCCTAAAAATGCCAACAACATAACGGCTAATATTTTTTTCATATCTATATTTTTTATTTGATAATTGAACATATTGATATTTTATCCTAAAAAATAGGGTTATTTGAAGGCCAAAGTTTGATTAAAACAGTCGTTGATCGCGCTATTGAAGTCGGCCTGACTTTGTGTACCTGTCATTAATCCCCTGATTACACCTGTCCATACCAGATTTTTCTGGTTACTGGTCTTATTTGTTAAATCTACCATATTAATAGTAGTGGTACCTACCGTATATGAACCTACAATTACAGGATAAGAATAAGGATAATAAGGATAATAAGGACATGGCCACCAACTATACCAATCGCATCCTCCCCACCACCAAGGATTATAACCGACAACATAATTATCTATTTTTGCTACACTAACAGGAATTCCCAAATCGGGATTCGTGTTATTTTCAGTGTATTTCAAATAGTCATTCATATTTTTTTGTAATTGACTTTTTAATGCCCTTGTATTCTCATCGTAGTCCCATGAAACTTTAACGGTATCAATTTTTCCGCTTCCATCGTTTTTATTTTGAATATAAGCGATATAATCGCCTAAACTATAGGTCGAAAATTTTTGTCCGCTACCCTTGAACTGCACAGAAGTGTCATAACTTGTGAAAGAAACTAATTGTTCTGTTACATAATCATCCTCTCCTGGATATGACTCACAAGAGGAGAAATAAATTCCTGAAAAAAGAATCGCTAAGATTCCCCATTTTAATTTACTTTTCATAATGCATAAATATTAATTTGTATAATTTTTTTTAAATATATAATTCATATCTTTTTCAATAATTAAAACAGACAGGCTTAAAAAAGGTTTACCTCGAATTAAAAAAACATGTTAAGTAACTGTTTAAATTTACAATCGGGAACGAATTGAATGTTTTTAAACCACATAAGGCACATAAGATTTTAGATAAAAGAACAAAGACAAAAAGACAAGCCTTAAAGTCTTTAATCTATAAATCTTTAATCTCATAATATTTCTATGTGTCCTATGTGTCTTATGTGGTTAAGATATAACTCATTTAAGCCCCATTTGAAATTTTGAAACAGTTCCTAAATAAATATCAGGGAAGAGTATTCTTTTGTCTGAAAATAAAATTGTCAAATTCATTTGTAAATAAACACTTTTTCCCTAATTTTGACCCCTACCAAAGTGTATAATTCAAAATCTTACACTATTCATTTTTTTATCTTAACTTATAAATTTTTATTACTTATGTCTATTAACAAGGTTATTTTAATTGGAAATGTGGGGAAAGACCCCGAAGTAAGGTACTTCGACAATGGAGGAGCTGTGGCTAATTTTTCGTTGGCAACAACAGAAAGAGGATATACGGCAGCTAACGGAACAGTAATACCTGATCGTACGGAATGGCACAACATTGTGTTATGGAGATCTTTGGCTGAAGTCGCGGAAAAATATGTCCGTAAAGGTTCTAAATTGTACATTGAGGGTAAAATCCGTACACGTTCTTATGATGATGCTTCGGGAAATAAACGTTATATTACGGAGATTTGGGCCGACAGCTTGGAAATGCTTGACAGAAAAGTAGAAGGACAACAAGTTTCACCTGCGGTAAGTCAACAACAACCACAAGCTGTGGCAGGAGGAAATCCGCAACAGCCTCAAACACCTTTTCCATCTAATTCGGGAGAAGGAGGAAATGATGATTTACCGTTTTAAAGAATGAAAAATGTAGGAGGGTGTCTGGACACCCTCTTACTAATTATAAATAAATTGGATACAGATAGTTTTTTATTACTCAGTATTTTTTCGGGAATAGAATTCAACCCGTTATCTTTCGATGTAATTGTGGCATTCATTGCCGCGTTCTTTTTTTTGTTCTTTTCCGGATTTATTTCAGCCGCTGAAGCTGCTTTCTTTTCATTAACTCCTTTAGATAAAAGCGTTAGGGAAGAAGAACAAAAATCTTCCGATCATATCATCGACCGTTTGTTGGAAAATTCCGACCGTCTGCTTGCTACTTTTCTCATCCTCAACATCTTTTCAAACATAACGGTAGTTATATTATGTGCTTTCGGAATGAATAAAACCTTATATTATCAGGAAAATCATCTTTCTGTATTTTGGATTCAGGTTATTATTTTATCGTTGTCTATTCTTTTGTTTGGAGAAATAATGCCTAAACGTCACGCGCAAAATCAAGCGTTGAAATTTGCGCGTAAATTAGCCCCTTTTGTAAAGATATTGGAATATATTTGCCGGCCTTTTTCTATCATCTTGGTCAAAATAACCAATAAATTCAGTAAATTTTCCAAAAAGAAACCTCATGACGTTTCTATAGAAGAAATTTCTAAAGCATTGAAATTGAGTTCGGAAGAAATGTCGGAAGAAAAAGAAATGTTAGAAGGGATCATCAGTATGTATAATAAAACTGCTGTTGAAATCATGACATCCCGGTTAGATATCGCTTGTGTGGATATTAAATCAAATTTTAAGCAAATAATTGATTATGTAGTAAGTATAGGATATTCAAGGATTCCGGTTTACTCCCAAAACCAGGATAATATCAAAGGAATCTTATATATCAAAGATTTACTACCTTATCTTGATAAACAGGAAAATTTCCGGTGGCAAAGTTTGATGCGTTCGGTATTTTTCGTGCCGGAAACAAAAAAAATAGATGATTTGCTGGAAGAATTCAGGACAAATAAGATTCACATGGCTGTTGTCGTGGATGAATTCGGAGGTACATCCGGAATTGTTACGTTAGAAGATATTCTTGAAGAAATAGTGGGAGAAATCAGCGATGAATATGATGATGAAACTCCCAAATATACCGAATTTGATGACGCTTTTGTTCTTGAAGCGAGGATTCCTCTTTCAGATTTCTTTAAAATAACCGGAATCGATCCATTGGAATTTGAAAAACAGGCAGAAGAAGTTGATACGTTAGCCGGATTGATGTTGGAGTTGAAAGGAGATTTTCCCGAACTTGGAGAAATCATATCATTCAATCTGTATAAATTTGAAATACAGGAAATTAACGAACGGCGTATTCAAAAAGTAAAGCTATATAAAACGAAAAAAGAAGAGTGAAAAGAGAAAAACCAAGGATACAAAAAAAGAAAATGAATAAAATTTTACTCATTCCTTTCATTTTCTTCGTTTTTTCTTGTTCCAACTATTCTCCTAAACCACAGGGATATTTTAGGATTGAATTGCCCGAGCGGCAATATACTAATTTTGAAGAAAATCCTCATTTTAGTTTTGATATCTCATCTATTGCAATTGCTGTAAAAGATTCTGAGGATAACAAAAATTGGTTCAATATTGTCTATCCCGATTTTAAGGCGACTATCTATTGTAGCTATCTTCCGATTGCTCCCCAATTTTTAAGTGAAATGACAGAAGACAGTCGAAAATTAGTCTACAAACATGTTGTGAAAGCCGATGTCATTTCGGAACAAATATATTCTAATCCCGAATATAACGTATATGGCACTATTTATAGCCTAGAAGGCGATGTGGCTTCTCCTTTCCAATTCTATTTAACTGATAGTGTTTCTGATTTTTTTCGCGCGTCACTACTTTTCGATGCTGTTCCTAATCAAGATTCAATCGCTCCTGTTTTGAATTTCGTCAAAGAAGATATCATAAAGATGATTGAAAGTTTCAGGTGGGAAAAATGAGGGTGTCCCAAAAGTCATTAGTAGTATTTGAATCAAAATAGATGTATTGGTAAATCATATCTTCTTCCTTTGCCGTCAGTTTAAACTGACGGCAAAGGAAGAAGATGCCCGACAATGTTCAGGAATGAGTCTTTCTAATGATGTGCTTCATGTCTTTCTAATGATGTGCTTCATGTCTTTATAAGGATAAGGAACGAGGATTATTGGAAATACCCTAACAGGGTTTTGAACCCTGTTAGGGTTTAGCCATAACTCCGCTTAACTTCTTTACCTTCTTCTAACTTCCTGTAGCTTCATTTATTTGTATTTTCTATTATTTTCCTGAATTTTGTAAAAAATTACTAAGTACATGACAAAAATTTAAAAACGTCTATCTTTCTTTTGTTTAGAGGATTTAGCAACATATTAGCAATAACCCCCAACCCATATTTGAATAGAGATTTTTCTCTTCGTCCATGTTTCTTTATTTTAATTTGTCTT
>JAVBKZ010000037.1:0-6538 GCA_031553755.1 Bacteroidales bacterium
TGACGCAAATTCTGCAAATTTATTGATATCCTCTTCTGTCCATTCACGTGTTACTTTCCATGCTTCTTCGCCAGTTGGATCTATATATTTTAAAGGATTATTTCTACAATAAACATAAGGACTCACCGAATAATCGTCCTCACAAAGCGGATCTATCGTTGTGAATGACCCAAGCGCGGCATAGTAACCACGGGCAAGGAAATCATACATGTCCAACCCATACATCCGGTCGAGTTCCTTGCCGCCGAACTTGTAGGGCTGCGCCTCCTGGTCTGTCCTGCGGGGTGATTCGGCCATTACAGCTCCAAAGGGATAATAGTTTGTTGTTTGCCATACCTCGCCAGTCTCGTTCAGCATCACGCGGGTATTTCCCAGATGGTCTTTCAAGAAGAAAAAATAATCGCTTCCTTCGTAATAGCAGTAGCCTTCTTCGGTCAGAATCATCGTCAAATCTTCCCCCTGGTAAACCTTGTTGCCGCAGTATGTCTTGTCTGCTACCATATAGTTGTTCCAGAAATGGCTCATCCGGTGTTTAACGCCGTTAGCGTCATACAGGTAACGGATATATGCCCCATCGGCAAAGGTAATTTTTTTCGGCTGGTTTATGGTATTATACTCTATTTTTGTGATACCGCGGTTTTTATCAGAAGTCATCCTTCCGTTGCCATCGTAAGTATATTCCGTAGCGCTGCCGTTCACATTCTTGAATTCCATCACATCGTTTCGTAAACTATTGGCCTCCATATCGGTGACTTCAAGCAATTGATTGCCGTTGCGCTGTAACACGAAGATATCATCAATCGCGTTTACTTCTTCATTTGCATTGAGCGTTTTCCATCCGTTCCGGGTTATCTGGTTGATATTACCATTCCTGTCATAGCCTATCCGTTCGTTGTAGCGGCCATTTTCTTCACTCCAATTGTTGCCTTCGAAATAAGTCGCTTTTTCCAACCGCTGCAATCCGTCATAACGGTAGGAATATCCCCGTTGCAAAGTCGGTTTATCGGCCGATTTCCAGCTTGTGGCGGAAATATTGCCAGAGTAACTGACTGTTCCCGATGGGTCGGGAGTGGTATTGTAGAAAATCTCTTCCTTAAATTTCTGTGAAGAGATTTTAGTTGTCCATCCACGTATATTATAGTCGTAAGTGATATTTTCCCGGTTTGCGGGGTTATCGTTATAAAGTGTCTTTGATGAAACTTTTCCCAATTCATTATATGCATATACCGACATCAGGATTTCCGGGGCGTTGTCTATTTTGTAATAAGTATTGAGCAAACGTCCGGCATGGTCGTAGGTATAGCGGTAGGTTTCATTGGTTTCCCGGTACAATCCCCCCCCGTTGTGGTAAAGGTGTTTCTTTTTAGGTTGTCCGGTAAAAGTGTAATCTACTGTCTGCCTGTCGTATCCTCCGGGATAGTTGGTGGTTACGGTTTGTACCGGATTGCCTTTGTAGTCGTAATAAAAGGATGAAAGGAAGAAACCGGTTGTGTCTAATAATGCCGTATAGCTACCTGTAAGCAATCCTTTGGATTTTATTAGGTCTTCTTCCGTACCATGCCTGTTGTCCGGAAATCCGGATGGAAGAACATAATTCAATGTAGAGTTTCCATAGAAATGCAAGGTGTTTTTGAACCTGTAATCATCATAATAATCCACTTTCAAGAGTTTTACATTGTTCAAACTGAGGTTTTTGATTTCATAACCGGTTCCCATGAAAGAATTTTGGGAACCGGGTGAAAAAACAGCTTTCACAACTGAATCATTGTTCACAATAACAGGACTTTTACAGGTTCCTGTTATTACGATACGTCCGAGGGCATCAGGAACAGAAAATGTCCATTCGTTGCGGGTGGATTGGTCCCCGTCTTTAGTGAGGATTAACCGGTCGGCAATGTCGTATTTCATGGTAATGGCGGCACAACCCGGTAACCTCTTGCTGGTACACCTTCCCCTGTTGTCATACACATAATAATAGGCATATTTATTCAATATATCCGAATTGATATGCCAGGAAGAATTGGCTGTTAACCGTTGGGAAGCCATGGGAGGTAACACAAACCTCAACCTGTCATAATCGTCATAAACATAATAAGTATCGTGGTTTTGATTTTTGGAAATCTGCCGGGTAAGTATCACTTTACCTCCCTTGTCTTTGAATTCATACGATTCGTTGCCATCTTCGTCTGTCATCTTGGTTACATAAAGACATCCGGCATTGTAAATATTCGATTTTCCAAGCGTGTTGTCTGAAAGTGCCTTGTATAGAAAACAGGTAAGGCGGGTTTCCGTAGTATTGGTTAGATATTCCGTTTTAACGGATTTTCCTGCGTTATGCCAGGCTTCCCCTGGTCCATATTGTTCATTTACTCTGCTCAAGGGTGAATTTTCATATACTGTCTTTATATATGGGGCATTGTCGTGATTATATGTTTCTTTGATTTTTTCTCTTGGATCTTTTATATAATTACTGTTTATGGTTGACGCACCTTCGAGCCATGTTTCGGATTCCCTGCCGAATGCATCATACAAATGGAAATCAACAAGGTCTTTTCCATACAATCCTATTTTTTTCTTGACAGTTTGTATCGGATTGCCAAAGCCGTCGAAATATTGAATGGTTGTTACTGCTCTTGTTCCGTTATCCGCAATTAATGACATGGGTCCAACACTTGTCCATTGTGAAGCGTCTAACGGTCGGCATGTAACAATAAAATTCATATTAGGATCCAATGATAACGGCTCGGCAGTATAACTGCAACCATGTACTTTTCCCGCTATAGAAATTTTAATTTCTCCATTTTCCCCGCACTGGCCTTCCGTAATAATGTAGTATGTACCGGCAGGAAGGCTGTTTACCTCACCGTGAGCGAGGTATTCCGATTCGGGGCAATAGTAAGAATTATCGAAAGAATAAAGGCATTCCCCCGATGTTCCCAATATGTATATATAACTGGAATATATTTGGGAACCGCAATTGGAAACAATCAAGTCTGTTGTTTCCTCAAGAATTAATTTGTAAGAAATATCATTAGCGGATTCCCCGTATGTATTTGAAGCTTCTTCCGTATCCCTTGTATCCACATAAGCAAACGATGCATATTTCTCAAGTGTTTCAACCGGAACCAGTTTGGATACCGGATTAATTGCACATAATATCCCTGTTGACAGAAATAAGGAAAGAAGAATAAAATATATGATCAACTGTTTTTTCATGATTTTCATTTTTTTATTGAATTATTTATTTTTCTTATTAAAATTATACCGGTAAGTCTCAATGATATTTTCATCTTTATCCTCTATTTTTACAAGCCGGCCAAAATTATCATAGATATACCTTGTTTCCACACCACGAGGATCAGTTATGGAACTTACAACTCCAAAATAGGCATTATAAATAAATGTTGTCACTTCTGATTGCGGCAATTTTTCCCTTAAAATATTGACTTTGCTTGTATCGGCATAAATAGTCAGATTTTTGATTACGTTACTGTCGTTTGATATTTGGGATATGGTTTCTTTATAGGATGCATTTTTTATTTCTGCAAGAGGATACCTTCCTCCATAAGACCAAAGGTAGGTAATCTTTGTTCCGTTGGAAAGGGATACTTCCTGTGGGTTACCATATCTGTCATATTCACCATATTGTACACGTTGTTCAAAACCTCCGTTAGAACTTGTATTGGTTGAAATGTCGGAAAGAACAGGAATTCCGTTATATTTTGACAAGGTATAGTTTTTTCGGGTTATCTGGTTTATACCTCCTTTTTCATGTTCATATTGTGTTAATTCGGAAGTATTTCCCAATTCACGCAGGTAATAACTGTAACCGACAATATTGTCGTTGGCATACCAGTAACGGTCTATTTCCTTGTCTACCTCATTGTTCCCATCAATCATCCATGTGTTTTTTTCTCGTAACCGTTCAAATAGGTCGTATGAATAAGTGGATTTTTGAACAATCGAATCCCTTTCATAAGAAAGGGCTGTGTAAGTCGTTGTTTTTTCTGAATCTTTGCGGATATAACCTGTAGGAAAATGACTATTATAATAACTATATGGATTCTCCATAATATTTGTCACATCACGTATAATCGGTTCATAAACTTTTTTCCCTGCTTCAATATATGAATCAATAGTGGTATATTTGTATTCTTGTTTTTGGAGAAGTTTCCACCGGTTATTTTCCCTGATAAATTCTTTTTTACTTATCAGGTAATTATCTGCCCATCCTCTGAATTGATCTATATCAGATGGAATAGATATATCTCTGCTCCAGTCTTCATATTCAACATTGTAACGATATTCTGTTCGGGAAAGAAATTTTGTTGAGACAGGGTCACGTTTATATTCCGACACATATTCGTATGAAACGGGACATCCATTAGCAAGGAACAAGTTTGATATTGAGTTTGAATAATAAGTATATAAAGCTGTTTCAAGGATAACATCATCATGGTATCTCGATTGCCTGTACATGAAATTTTTCATATCCAATCCACGTTTAAGCCAACCGTCTTCAGCTTCCGCCTCCATGATTTCTGCGGCAGGAGCATATATTGGATCCTGCAACACTCCATAATGAAATTCCCTTTCCGTTTTTTTACCTGTTGTGTAATCTCCGCTCAATATTTTATATATACGTAATCCTCCCACAATAATGGCGCCGCTTCCTCCCGGACTATAAACATTCGGCTTATAAGTAAATTTGGTATAAGCTCCTGACGGATAATTAATTTGACTAAGCATTCCACTTACATTTCCTGTCGCGTCTCTGTAAGACCCTATAAAATAAAAATTACCTTTACTGGTTTCGATTGTTTGAGAAGGAATAAAGCTCTTATTTCCTTCATCATTAGTTGAATATCCATTGTAATAACCCCAGTAATCCATTTTTTTTGAATCCTGGGAGGGAAAATCATCAGGACTGTAATAGTCAAATGTATGACATTCCGGAGTCCCTACACCCCTTTGTCCGTAGATTTTTACAGCGGATAGAAAGTCCCTTTTGTTATTCGTACTTTTGTATTCAAACTTAATTGTGCGTATAACTTCGTTGCTAATATATATCCTGATTGAATCTAATAAGTTTTTACTTAGATCATCAACTAATTTAAATTCTATTTTTCCTCCCGGAAATTCAATATGCTTCAAATTTCTTTCTGAAACTTTATAATAATTGGGTTTATTGGGTATTATAGGAGGTTTTTTACGACAATCATTAAAAAAATACCGGGACATCTCCAAAGATCCATCTCTATTGATTAACCCATAATGTAATTCATTCATTGATATCAAAGGTAAAGTAATACCATTACAATCAGAATATGGATTATTAAAAAATGAATTTCCCGAATTTACAAAATCTTCCAGTACCATAATATCAGAATACGTTGTCATATTATCATATTGATGATTCCAATAAATAAAATTAATTGAATCATTTTCCCGCATATTGGATTTTATTTTCGTACATTTGAATTTGGTAATGTAATTGTCAAGAGAAGTGTTATTTATTGTTCTATCCACAATTTCACTTCCATCAAATGTATATACTAATCCATCATCGTCAATAATCTTCCACGAATTAAACACTGAGTAATCTTTGTTATAATCAAACGAAATATTAACCTGAGCGCGGGGATGGATATAAAATTTCTCAATTGTTCCATCAGACGTTTTCCGGTCGCGTTTGATAATGAATTTTCCCGATTTGTTCAGGGTTTTGTAATAATAAATATCAGAAGATTCGTCTTCCGATCCGGAAAGGAGATAACTGTAATATTCCTTCTTTTTAGATGAATTGTTGAGGTCGTATTTATTTTGTTTCAGGAAACTTTTCTCATCAGGTAACCCTTCTACCGAGCGCGAAATACCGGGATCGGCATTCAATGTCCAACCAGATCCTACCCAACCGCCCAGTTCAGAAACTTTCAGACCGGATGCATGATAGTTCAAACTAATAGGTAAGGTAATACTTCCGGCTTTGATTTCATAAAGCGGTATTTCTATATTGACTAAGCCATTACTGTATTCAACCGGGTAATTGACATATTTAGCCATGGATGTGGCACTTGGTGATGATGGAATATACTTGGGCAGGTCAACCTCAATGGGTTTTTGTCCCAAAATAATGGATGGAAATACCAACAATAAAAATAGGATGGAAATGTATTTATATTTTGTATTCATAATTGATTGAATTGAGAGTTAAAATCTGAAATTATCTTTTAAGGATCACACTGCTGACGATGTATTTTTCCTGCAAAGTGATACGTAAGGCATATTCACCAACAACATAACCCGACATGGGGATTCGTAGCCAGTAAATCCCTTCCGGCCGGGCGCTTTCCTGCGAAGAGTGAATCAAACGCCCCTGGCGGTCGCTGATAGTGACATACACGGAAGAAATTTCGGGAAGATACATTTCAATCTCCAGGTTATCCTTTACCGGATTGGGATAAAGGTTGTAAGAAAAACGGCTCATAAAATCATTTTCCCCGGCATTTGTATTTTCCCTTAATCCAACCGGATTATT
>JAVBKZ010000121.1:0-14584 GCA_031553755.1 Bacteroidales bacterium
TGCCAAAGTTTGGAAATTCCAATACCGGAGAGCGGATTAGTTTGCTCAATAGATATATCCGGTTATTTGGAATAGGGACCATTGATTGCCTGTTGGCAGACAGGGAGTTTGTAGGAGAACATTGGCTCTCTTACCTGAACCGCCAGGAAATCAGGTATCACATCCGGATTCGGGAAAACTTTTATGTAGATGCTCCCCGTTCAGGAAAAAGGGTCAAAGCCAGTTGGTTATTTTCTGATGTAAAAATAGGAACCAGTAAATTCTTGAACCGCATCTATTATGTCAATAACCAACTTTGTTATTTATCTGCAAGTAAGATAAAAAACAAGGACGGAATACCTGAACTTCAGATTATTGTTTCATTTAACAGGTCTGATAGCGCACAGGAAATATACAAAGAACGTTGGCAGATTGAAACTGCATTCAGGGCATTAAAATCCAGCGGATTCAATATCGAAGATACACATCTGACAGATATGGAACGGATAGATAAACTCTTTGCCTTGGTAATAGTCGCTTTTACTTGGGCATATATCGTGGGCATTTATATCCACGAAAATATAAGACAAATTAAAATAAAGAAACATGGACGAAGAGAAAAATCTCTATTCAAATATGGGTTGGGGGTTATTGCTAATATGTTGCTAAATCCTCTAAACAAAAGAAAGATAGACGTTTTTAAATTTTTGTCATGTACTTAATATTTTTTATCTTATCTTTTTTAGCAAGCTAATGGACTGATATAATTTTCTTGATAAAGAATCTTATTTCTTACCACAGCAAATATCCTATGCAGGAGCTTGTTTCTTACATTGTTTAATGCAACATTTTTATGCTTTCCTTCCGCTATTTTTCTTTGATAATATATTCTTAAATCCTTGTCATATAGCACAGCAGACCTTGCTGCTTGCGTCAAGAGTGTTTTTATCTGTTTGTTTGCCAATTTGCTTACATGGTTTCCTTTATTGAGGGAACTTCCCGATGAATTTTTGAAAGGTGCCATTCCTCCATAGCAGGAGTATTGTCGGCTATTTCCAAAACAAGTAAAATTTCTTGTGTGGATGATTATAGTCAAGGCGTTTATTATTCCAATACCTTTTACCGAAGTGACCAATTCATAATTTTCTTTTAACGCGGATGAACTTTCTATAATCTCAAGCATCTTCTTTTCTATCGTTTCTATTTCTTTCCCAATTCGTGCAATGTCGCTTTGGGACTGTTCATAAATAAATCGTGCTGTCGGATTCCGTTGATGCACCCTGCGCATTTCTGAGCAGGAAATCTCCAATGAAACCTTATTTTTTGTCAGCCGTTCCCTGAAAGAGAGCAGTAATTGAAGTTCCTCGAATGATTTTTCGGGAAGTTCGTAAACTCTTGCCCTGTCTTGATAACGATAAGCATATTCAGCGATTTCCAAGGAATCCCTCTTGTCAGATTTTTCCCGTTTAAGACCGGATGAACGTTTTATCCGCAAAGGATTTTCAAGCCAGATAAATAACTTTTTCTTCAATAGAGACTCTGTCAATCCGACACAATACAATCCTGTATGTTCCCCACAAAAAAGCCAATCTTCAGGCTTGATTTTACTTAACGAAGCAATCCATTTCAAAAGAAGAATAAAGCCTTCCTTTTCGTTTGTAAACTCACAATGATGGATTTTATCCATTTGACCAAGTTCAAAAAAAGACACATCAAACTTTAATTTTGAAAAGTCAATCCCAATAAATAAATCTTTCATACTTTTGCTTGTGTTATTTTGGAATTAACTAAAAAGCTGTTGTCTACTAACACCCTTAATAGGTTCATTCTATCTGGTATCTACAGCTTGACTATCGAAGGTCTGATTCGTAGCTTAAGTTTTACTTTGCCGAGCGGTTAGTTTACCTTCGGTAGTCTGTTAATTCCTTACATTCATACAACAAATATAAGAATTTAACATGGCTTTGTTTTTTATTCTGCAAACTAAGGGCCGAACGAAGGAGTTGGTACTACGAAAACATAACCTTGCTAATTAGCTTCTTTATGTAATCAAGAAAGAATGTACTGAATATCCTATATATAGGATTATAAATACATCTATAATTCTTAAAGTCCAAGTAAGAATTTTACAGTTCTTCAACTTTGTTAGATGCAATATAACCAATGATAGATATACCATTATCAAGACACATTGAATCCAACGAAATAGTTTCAAATGGAATAAACTTTGATAACTATTTTCACCCAAAAATTCTCCTGTATATACTCTTTCATATATTAATGGATCGACAGCAACGCCATATAAATCAGATAACATAACCAACAAAGAGAAGATTCCACAAATAAGTCGTATAGCATTTACAAACCATCTAATTTTTATTATCTGCGTCTCCATATTTGCGATTTATTGTTATATGGTGTATATAAAACATTTAGCCTGATAAATGAAGAGTTTGATTGGTTTAGTCTTTGAAAGAAAGCTGTTTCGTTTTTATGTAAATCTATACACCCTGCACTTCCAGGTACTGCTCCACCATGGATAGACATATTAGTTCTTTGAACTATTTCTCTGGTAATTGGATTTATTACTGTAACAGAGACGTTACGCCGAACAGAGATATACTATCTTTCTATTCCAAATGTACCAACAACAAAATGGTTTTTAGCCTCGCACTGATTATTTAATAATCTCCAAAATTCACCATAAGAAGATTTGACGGAAAGTGTAGGAAATACAGATAATTTTGTATCTTCATTGAAGATTAATTCGAAACCTCCATATTCGTCGACATAAACAAATTCAACAACATTTTTTTTTGATTTCAAAATAACAGATAGTTTTACATCTCTCAAGTTCCCATTTGGAACATCCCAATCAAAATTACTATCAAAATTTTCGGCTTCACTCGGATGCTCATAAAGGTCATTATCACCTACCAAAATAATATTATTTTGAGTAATTCTCCAAGGACATTGCAAATGAAGTCCAAATTTTCCAACTTGTCTTTCTATTCCTTTATGATCAATTTTATATAGTGTGCCAAATTTCAGACATTCTGTAGCTCCTGTTCTTGTCGTTCTAGTAAGTTCAAGACCTATCAATTGTTTTAATTCTTTTTTTATATTATCTTTCATAATTTTTACTTATTAAAAAAATGCCCTTGCTTCTTGTAAAGCTTCTTGATAATATAACCTCGTTAAACTATTTTAGAAATTTGTAAATTAATTGTATTTACCTTTTTTAATTTTAAAGTTATTTGTGATTTCATAGCTTAAATCTTTATCAGGGATAGCTAACCACCAATTAGAATCAGTTTCGCTTGTGTGTGAAAAAATACAAAAAATATTCAAACAAAAACCATCACTAAAATAAATACGTAAGTCATAATAAGGGCTTATTTCTATTGAATCTATAACCTTTCCCTCTAACATTTTAGCACTCTTTGCTATTAATCCTGTTACAGCTTTTGCATCATCGGCAGATGTTGCAATAATTTGATTCTTATTTTCAATTCGCCATGCACAACTTATCCATAAGCTATATTCAAGATCATCTTTTTTTAAGTCTATAACAATAACAGAGCCAGCACCTCCACCTGCTCTACTATAAGTTATGTCCGACTGTATTATGTTATTCAGATAATTAAAAAATTCTTTTTTCATTTTTAAAATTATTTATTAAACATTTCTTTGGCTATTTGTAATATTTCCTGATAACCATACCCTTGCCCACTGATTTCATCATGCAGTTGGCGACGTTGTGCTTTAGTCAAACCTCCAAGAGTATTTGAAATATCATCTATTTGTTTATTTTGGACTTGATTGTTTCCAGGCATATTTCCCTTGGCTTTTCCCATCTTAGCTTTACCACCAGAAAAACTACCTTTTCCTTTTCCCACCGCAGGCGGCATTCCGGTAATTGGGGCCAAACCTGTTATCCTTCCCGAAGTATTAACAGCCCATGGTCCATACCTTGATGGGTCAATCGGGCCTAAAAGTCCGGAAAACGGAGTAATATCATACATGAAACCGTATAAAGGACTCCAAGCTTCATTTCCGTATTCATACACAAAAGCACCAGGATAACCATAACCGTCAGAAGAAACCGGAGTTAAATTTACATCAAAGGACACTCCCACAATCGTTACAATTTCATCTTGTACTGTGCCGTAACTGGGTTTTCGTACTACGAAAACAGTATCTTGCTAATTAAACTGTATCTAATTATTTTTCCCAACAAGAAATACAAAAAGTAATACCCTCTTTTCCTAAATTATACATATCCGTAGGAGAGAATTCCATATTACATTGACCTTCATATTCATATAACATCCATACTGAAATATTATCTCGGGTGATTCCAATTGCTTCCAATTGTTCATATTTACCATTTAACATTGAAAGAAAGTAATCAATGAAATTGATATATTCATCCTCTTCCCTTTGGGTAAGACTAAATTCCCAGCCAGTATGTGGAGAATTGGATTCCACACCTAAGATGTCATTAATTTTAATATATTTATCACTTAAAACATCTATTTGTAAATTATAATACAATGTTGCCATATTCTTTTTATTTTAAAAAATCAATTGCATTTAATCCTGTATTAAAAGTCTTTCCCTTAAAGGGACTATCTTTTGCCCCTTGTAATATAATCTTTCCACTTATTACACTAATATCTGGATTTGTACCAACAATTTTAGAGAAAGATCCTTTTCCTGCAGCAGTAAGAATGTTCGATTTAATTACTCTGTGAAATAAATCTTTAGATACATTACCAAATCCTTTTATAAATATACTTCCTCCTTTAAATCCAGGTGTCGGGAAGTATAAACGAAAGATTAGTACCACGAATTACAATGTATACATGTATATGAAACGATAAATACAACATCAATAATTATTAAACAAACGGACAATTTATTATTGTTCATTTTTTTTAGATGCAATGACACTAAATAAATGTAGATTATAGCCAAAGATATAAACATTAATGATAATAGCCTAAATATACTTAAGTTTGCATAAATAGAATAAAAATACTCTCCTACGTACACTCTTTCATATGTTTCTTTATCTACGAAAGAATTATATATTTCAGAAATCATAACAAACACATATAACGTTGCTATCAATATCCTTAAATAATTATATGCTTTCATTTTTTTATCATATTAAGATAACGTACATCTAAGTAGATTGCTTTACGAAGAGAAGTCGATTGACGCAAATGATAAAAAAATCTTGGGGCATTTATATGTAAATCAATACAGCCACGGCTACCAGGAATAACACCTCCATGTATAGACATATTTGTTCTTTCAACAACTTCTCCTGTTACTGGATCTGTAACATTTACTGATTTTGGATATATCCATGTTCTCTCATCACCCCAAGAATCAGTTCCTCCAGGGAATGTACTTCCTCCATAAATAGATTTAAATTTATTCCATGCACTTAAATCATCATATTTTTGTATATCTTGTGACCAAATTACATATTCCCCCTCTGGTATTGGGCCTCCTTTGGTTGCTTGATTTTCATCAGAATAAGAAAATGTACCATCTTTAGAAAGCTTTCCTGAAACAGCATCATAAGAGTGAACTTTAAGAGTCAATTCTCCATCTTTGTTTTTACCTTGCTGAAAATAAGTTAGTTGGCGACCATTAAATAAAATATATTCTTCTCCAATATTTTTCCAAACTTTACCATCATCATCTGTATATTCTTCGTCTTGGCTACGTCTCCACATACGATTTCCATCTTCATCTGTATACCAATCCATCCCCGTTGGATCTACCCTGTTTATGGGATTGTTTCCACAATAAACATACGGACTGGTTTCTGGATGTTTTTCAGCGAGTGGATCCATCGTTGTGAATGACCCAAGCGCCGCGTAATAACCACGGGCAAGGAAATCATACATGTCAAGTCCAAACATCCGGTCGAGTTCCCCGATGCATTCTGCCAGGCTTCTTTGGCTGCACGAACACTTTGCCGATCCGATTCGATGGCTTTGCGTACCGCATCCTTGTCCGAGCAGTCCATAATCGGCTTGCGACCTTGTCCGGGACGAGTGTGGAGCCCTTTGACCCCTTCGGATTCGAACCGAGTTACCCACCCATTGACGCTTTGCGCAGTCATTTCTGTCTGTTCCCCAACTTGGTTCGAACTGAGACCTTCCGATTTGAGCAGGATAGCACGACAACGCATACGGAACACATGCGTTTCGCCTTGCCGGAATCCATTTATCAGCGCTAATCGCTGCGAATCGCTCAATTTCAAAATCTTGATTTTCATGTATATATTCTTTTCTGATGCAACGAAAATACAAGATATTAATCATATGTGAAATAATTATGAAAATTTACTTATAAAAAAATAAGCTTATCTCATTTACTTTTCATACTTCTAACAAATATTGTTCTATAATATTCATTAGATTCCCTTTCTTCATGATAAAAAGTCATGAAACTTGTTTCATCAGTCAATTTTTTTGATTTCATTACCTTCTCAAAAGTTCGCTCATACACCTCATTATTTTTTGGGAAAAAATATATAGATGGAGGAGTTACAGAATCAATTTCTTTTGAGATGTAATCCAAATTCAAATCTTGCAAATTCATATGACTCTTTGAGTACGACAATGTCAATGAAAGGATACAATCATATTTAGAATTATCTATTATTTCCAACAAACAATTAAATATGAACAAGCTAAAACTGACGACATTTTTTTTGCTACAAAAAGCTTTATCAATTTCATCTATATGAAGATCCTCATATTTCTCCCAACCTTGATTCTTTATCATATAGGCTGTCCAAGTATTTAAAAAATCTAAATACTTATTTTTATTGATTTGGAATTGTCCATCCATTTTGCTGTAAAAATTTAATTTCTTTATTTGTTAATACTTTTGAACCATGTTTCCATGTACCATCAACATTCAGAGCAGCTCCATTTTCAAAATGGACATGGTCTAATTCTCCAAATATTTTACCTTTATCAAAACGAATAATTGATTTTGGGATTTTTCCAGTTTTTATTAATTTGTTCAGTTGGTTTATTCCCTTTAGGATATTCTTAGTATCAGTACCTTTAAATCCAGGTGTCGGCGCTACACCTCCCATTGGAGTTAATCCAGTAACATTACCTGCTTTGTTAACATTCCAAACTGTCCCATTTGTGTCTGTGTAAGTTGAACCTATACCCAAAGCATAATAACCAAAATACCCTAAAATCCTGATATTGGTTCTCGAACAGAGATAAAACTCTATGGATAGCAATTTGTTTTCTCCGATTTCATCTTTTAACGAATCTATTAACTCGGTTATAACTTGTTTCAATTCCAGTTAAAAGGATGTGGATCAGGAGAAATAGTTTGCTTTTTTTATAATTTCCTGTAGACAACGTGTAAGAAATAACTTGACAACTTGCTATGCTTTAATTAATTTCTTTTGTTTTGTAATATCCTTGATTGATTTGCTTTAATAATAATTTGTAATTTTTCTTTCCAAGTACATCACCTAAATCTGATGATTTTTTGTATAATTCCAAGGCCTTATTGATATCTTTAGTACAGCCTTCTCCTCGTTCATACATATTTGCCAAGCTATTACATGCAGCTGCATGACTATTTTCAGCAGCTTTTGAATACCAATGGAATTTCTTATAAATATTATAATATGGATTAGGAACTCCCCAAAATCCAATATCATCATAATGTTGTGCTAAATCATATTGTGCCTCTAAATGTCCACCATATGCCAATTTTCTGATTATTTTTAGATATTCCTTATAAAGTTTTTGTTTAGTTTCTAAATCCAAAATTTTGTGTTCACTATATAATTTATCTAAATATAATTGTGATTTAATATATAATTTACTCCCTTTCATAATAATATCTCAACGTTTATTATTCCAATACTCATCAAACCCTTCTGGTTTTTCTTTTGTTACAGTTTTTCCATTAACATCTTTCATTTGTATTTTCTTCGGATTATTAGGATCAGGTTTCATCTTTTTGAATGGATTATTTGTTCCTTTAGGACTACTTGTAAATCCTCGCTCTCCTTTTCCTCCTTTCCCCACCGCAGGTGGCATTCCGGTAATTGGGGCTAATCCTGTTATTCTTCCTGAAGAATTAACTTTCCAAGGGCCATACCTTGATGGGTCAATCGGGCCTAAAAGTCCGGAAAACGGAGTAATTTCATACATGAAACCGTATAAAGGACTCCAAGCTTCATTTCCGTATTCATACACAAAAGCTCCCGGATAACCATAACCGTCAGAAGAAACCGGAGTTAAATTTACATCAAAGGACACTCCCACAATCGTTACAACTTCATCTTGTACTGTACCGTAACTGGTGTAAAACTTCTTAGTTCCATCATCGTAAGTTCCTCTTCCTACGAATTCGGCATCCGTAGCATGATTCCAACCACTAAAATCATGTAGGGTAGCTCCTGACCCCATTGCATTCATGAACTGGCGTATCAACTCAGGATCACTCGTACTCCAATAATCTTCTCCTGTAGGGTCAATATTCAAGATAGGATTATTCGCGCAATAAACATACGGACTGGTTTCTGGATGTTTTTCAGCGAGTGGATCCATCGTTGTGAATGACCCAAGAGCGGCATAATAACCACGGGCAAGGAAATCATACATGTCAAGTCCAAACATACGGTCGAGTTCCTTGTTGCCAAATTTGTAGGGTTGGGATTCTGGATGGCTGAGTGGAGACTTTTCCGCAAATACAGCGCCAAAGGGGTAATAATTGGTGACTTGGGCTACCGAGCTGTCTTCCTTCACTACAACACGGTTGTTGCCCAGGTGGTCTTTCTGGTAGTAGTAGGATTTGAAACCTGCTCCGTCGGGTTTTATGTAGCCTTCTTCTGTGAGAATCATTTCAAGTCCGTTGTCGTTATAAATTTTATTGCCGTTGTAGTACCTCCTAAAAATCTCGAGGCAACCGTTTTCATCCGTGGTGTGTTCCGTTTGACGTTTCACGCCTGTTGCGTCGTAGGTATAAGCAACGGAATATGCTCCTATCCATATCGATCGGGGCAAATTTAGCGCATTGTATTTGATTTCCAAAATATTACGGTTCAAATCTTTGGTCAAACATCCATTGCGGTTGTAAGCATACTGTTGTCCCTGACCGAATTTGTATTTGAACTCCATCAGGTTGTTGTCATAGAAATCGTATGCGAAATCAACAGTTTCCGCCAATTGGTTGCCATTACGCTGTGTTACCAACACATTATCCGTTTCATAATAATCGTCCATGGAAGGGATGTAGCTATTCCGTTTCATCATATTGATATTGCCGTTGCGGTCATATCCTATGCGTTCGTTATATCCGCCGTGTTCTTCCGTCCAGTCGTCGCCTTCGAAATAAGCCGCCTTTTCCAACCGCTGGAGACCGTCGTACTTGAAGGTGTAGCCTCTCGGCAGACCGGGATGGTCGGCCGATTGCCACCGTTGCGCTGAAATATTCCCGGTGTAATATACAGGTTGTCCCTCTGATGGTGTGCTATTGTAGAACAGTTCCTGTGTAAAACGTGAAGACTGCTGCTTGGTCTGCCATCCCCGGATATTGTACTCATAAATAGTCGTTTCCCGGTTATTTCCCACCTTCTTACTTTGAAGCTGTCCCAGTTCATTGTAACCAAGGTCGGACATTGTGGTTTCGGGCGATCCGTTCAAACTGTAATAGGTGGTCTTTGCCCTTCCGGCATGGTCGTAAGTGTAGCGGTAATTTTCAATGATATCGCCGCTATCGATTTGTTTCCGGAGGATATTCCCTGTAAAGTCATAGGCAATACTCTGGCGTTCAAAGCCGCCGGTAGCTGTGGTTGAAACACTTTGGATAGGTTGTGCTTTCCGGTTGTAATAATGAATGGAAACAATCGAACCGGATGTTTCCATGAGGAATACCTGGCTTCCCATAAGTAATCCTTTGGATTTGACCCTGTCCGTTTCGTCTCCATAACGGG
This sequence comes from Bacteroidales bacterium, assembly GCA_031553755.1. Classification (GTDB taxonomy): domain Bacteria; phylum Bacteroidota; class Bacteroidia; order Bacteroidales; family Azobacteroidaceae; genus JAIRVZ01. The sequence goes on from JAVBKZ010000121.1 coordinate 9,983, forward strand.
TATCAGTGAAGCCTGCCGGAATGTTGTAATCAAGATAGCTTTTCCCTGAAAAAGCCGGTAGCTGTTTGAACAGGTAATTGTCGTAATAATCCACCTTCAATAGCGATACAAACGTAAAGGTAGCTCCAGTATAAGTATAACCCGTATTTTGGAAACCATGATTTTGCTGATCCTGTACAAATTGAGCTTTAACCGTGGTATTGGCTGTGATTGCGGGGTTTTTGCAAATACCGGTCACCACTGTCCGTCCGAATACATCGGGAATGGAGAAAGTCCACTCGCCTTTCAGGCGTTGTTCCCCGTCCTGTGTAAAAATAGGCTGATCCTGTCGGTCGTATTTGATATAAACGGGATCGCAACCGGGAAGGCGTTTTTCAACGCAACGCAGGCGGGAATCGTAAGCATAATAGTAACAATATTTTTTGACAATATCGGAGTTTGGGGTATAACTTCCATTACCCATTGATGGTATTGCCATTGGAGACAAAACATACCGTGTGTTGCCATGCCCGTCATATACATAATAGGTATCGTGTGTTGTATTCTGGTTCATTTGCCGGGTCATCACCACCCTGCCCTGCTTGTCTTTAAATTCGTAGCCGGTATTGCAGTCTTCATCCATGACTTTAGTGATATACAACTGAGAAGCTACATAATAATTGTTCCTTACCAGGTTATTTCCCGAAACATAAAAATAACAACATTTAAGGTTATTGTCTGTAGTATTGTTGGTGTAATATTCCGTTTTGACCGATTTGCCGTTATCGTACCAGTCCTGTCCAGGACCTGATTGAGACACCTCCTTGTCTAAGGGCGAATTTTCGTAAAGGATGGTGGAATAGGGAGACATATCTCCCCGCGAATTACGGATTACCTGCCGGGGGTCAGCAACAAAGGAACCATTGTTTCCCTGCACGACTCCGGGAAGCCAAGAGACGGAATCCCTGCCGGAACGGCCGTATTCCTTGAAACTGACCAAATCCGAATGATTTGGGGTAATTCCTTTCTGTATGGTTTGGATTGGCCGCCCCAAGCCATCGAAATACTGTATTTCATCCAAGTAATTTATTTCCAAACTGTCTGTATAGGTCCGTATAGATACATAATTCCGGTTGGGTGATTGGGGGAAAGCGAACCCTATCCCCTGTATGGATATCAGCAATAGTGAAATAATATATTGTTTCATGGTGTTCCTATTTTTAGGTTTAATGTTGATAATTGTATTGGTAGTTTTGACTTTTTTTACCATCTACCTTAACTTCTTTCAAACGTCCGGAACTGTCGTAAATATATTCGGTGACGATACCCCTGTGGTCAGTCATGGAAGTCATACCCACTAAAGGACGGTAAGTGTAGGTCGTGACCTGCGATTCCAACAGGGAGTTGCGCAAGTAATCGATCATCCGCATATCTTCATCGGAAGGAACCGCTTTGGCGGCAATGGTATCCAGGGTATTTTCTCCGCCCGGTATACGGCTTACCACATAATCGTAGCTTGCGTTTTTTATTTCCGCTATCAGGTATTGGTGGTTGTAGCCCCAGAGCAAGACCGAATGGGGCGCTCCTTCATAAGAAATAGAGGTTGGATTGCCGAATTTGTCATAACTATGGAAATTTGCCTGTCTCTTCAGGTTGCCATTGGTGAAATCATTTATCCTGAAAGGCAGGGGTTTTTGACCAAACAACTTATATTCGAACGCAGTAGTAAAAATATCCGCACCCGTTGTCTGTTTTTTCTCCAGTATGGCGCCGATATTCCATTGTCCTATTAATTTATTACGGCCAATTTCGGCATCTCCTGAGAGTGTTAAGTCGAACGGATAAAGAAATTCTTTTTTTAGGACAGAGCCATCACTGTTTGTCGTTTTTATCTCTTTGAGCTGAAACCTGTTGTTGTAATTATAATCTTCGACTGTCGTTAACGCCGAATTTTGAAAATATTCAACAGATGTTTTTTTTCGCAACAGGACAGGTTCGGTTAGGATATTTGAAACGTGATAATAGACATTATAAATTCCAAGATATTCCGGCATATCCATTGCTTCTGTCACCCCCAAATTAATAACATCCCTGAATTTGTATGCTTTGGCGTAGAATACCGTATCGGCAGCTATGCGAAAATATTCCATCCCGTTCTCTTTTTCGGGTATATAGTTTCCTCCGGATAATTTATAGAATTTTTCAGACAGCAGTTGCCCTTCCATCTTAAATCTCCGTCCATCTTTTTCTATGGGGAGATTATGATTATGGGGAGAAAAATAAGAAGTCAGGTAAGGATAGTTGTAATTATATTCAATTTTTCCTTTCCCGTCGATATATTCCGTAATTCGCGGATAAACCACATAAGCGCCGTTTGGATACGATAAATTGATTTTTGGGGAAGATAAATAAGTAGTCAGGTTACTTCTCTCTAAGTGAAGTAAAAATTTGTATTCGGGATGAGGAATAAGAAAAAGCGATTCGTGGTTAACAATATAATCTTCGGGGGTTATGATATACCGGGCGATTCCAATTCCGGTTTCCGTATTACTAATTCCGTACTTGAATGTCCGGGTTTCTTCTTTTCCTGTTGGGGAGTCTTTGCTGGTAATCTTGCAAATCCTTAATCCGCCTCCTTCCGCCTCCCCGTTTTGGTCGTCATAATAACGATTCATTTCGTATTGGAATTCGGTGGTACCCCCGGTAGGATATAAAATCGATTTTAACGCATTTTGTTTTAAATAATCGATATGGGGGGATTTATCCGCAGTACCGATATATATTTCCGTAGGAACTCCTCCATCATTATTTACCGGTATCTTTTGGTAAGGGACCCCTCCATTGTAATCTCCATTAGAATATCCCCAATGATCCAATCCTTTTTGTTGGGTGTGATCTAAAAAATAGTTGTCGTAGTAAGAAAATTGATAATTTTCAATAGCCTGGCCGTTGGCATCTAAAATCCGGAGGCCATTCAATGCGCATTGATTGACAGGATTGCCTCCCAATGTATAACCGTTGTATTCTGTTTGTTGAAAATTAATTTTCCGGAGCAACCGTCCCTGCTTGTCCCGTACTTCTATCCTGTCAATCCTGTTTCCTTGGGTATTTTTGAAAAACAAGACCTTACCCCCCGAAAATTCTATTTCTTGAATATTCAATTCATCTACCCTGGAAAATACATCTGCATCAGGTATTTTTTTTAATCTCATACTTAATTCTAAACCAACTTCAGTGTGATATTTTGGATACAATTGATTAGTTGTACCGGAAACCAAATAAAAATTAAAATAGTCATCCGACTTGTGTATATATGATTTCCTATTATATAAATAGGTATTGGGTTCCGGAAAATTACTTTCCGTTGATGAGGGTATAGTAAATTTGCCATGTTGTACGATGATCCCATCTTTTAACCGGGAATAAACCAGTTGGTATGGATCATGATACGAGAACTTGATTCCTGCCTCTGTCCGGGAAGATTTGATACTGCTTATTTTCCATTGGGACACATATCTTTCGTATAAGGGATGCCTTGAACTTGTTCTCTCCGTATGGGAAAAATAATGGCAAATACCTTGATCATTTGTTATTGTAAAACTACTCAAAGACTCATTTGTTTCTATTTTTACCGGTTCATAGGGAATAGTTGAAATTTTCCAATCCCTTATTCCAACTGGAGGATCATTAACCAAAAATCCTCCGCTTTTATCTAACAAGCTATAATAAAAACCATCAGGATCTTCATCATATAAATTATCTCCCAAGGCATCCAGGTAGAGCCATTTGTCGGCTGGAGGCATCCGGTCTAATTCAATCCTACCTTCCCTCAAAAGTCCGTATTCATCCGGTTTCCCATTTACGGCGCGGGTAATGGAAGGGCCGGCATTAAGCGTCCATCCCAGTCCTATCCATCCGCTTGGCTCATGAGGTTTATAACCCGCATTGTGATAGGTTAAAGTGATAGGTAAAATTAAATCACCCGATTTAATCTCATAAAGCGGAATAGTTATATTAACAAGTCCCGTACTGTGGTTTACCGGGTAATTACTCACTTTCATGAGAGCCGCCGCGCTTGGGGATACCGGATTGAATTTTTGAAAAATATCATAATCATTATTTTCGCCCCCTGTTATGGTAGCGCTTCGGAGGGATATGCTGTCGCTTTTAATAAGGCTTACATTTTTTTCTGTTTGTAGACCCTGCGTATTTAGTGTTTCTTGCGCATTCAAACAAAAGGGTATGGAAAGTAATACCAACAGGACTTTTATTTTTTGTTCCATGTCTATTTATTTTACTTAAATTATTTTATCTTTTGAATATCACACTGCTGACGATGTATTTTTCCTGCAAAGTGATACGCAAGGCATATTCACCAACAACATAACCCAACATGGGGATTCGTAGCTGGTAAATCCCTTCCGGCCGGGCGCTTTCCTGCGAAGAGTGAATCAAACGCCCCTGGCGGTCGCTGATAGTGATATACACGGAAGAAATTTCGGGAAGATACATTTCAATCTCCAGGTTATCCTTTACCGGATTGGGATAAAGGTTGTAAGAAAAACGGCTCATAAAATCATTTTCCCCGGCATTTGTATTTTCCCTTAATCCAACCGGATTATT
>JAVBKZ010000124.1:0-15525 GCA_031553755.1 Bacteroidales bacterium
GTAGGTAACTGGTAAAGTCAAAATAGAAACACCGTTTTGTTTTATATATACTAAACGAAAAATCGGGAGATTTAGTATTTAAAACTCCTAAATATTTTATTTATTGATTTTTTATTGGAGAATGAGACCTGAGTAGTTACATTTTGTTCTATTATTTTTTTGTTTTGATATTTTGCAGTTATTTTCGCAACTTTATTCTTATTTTGTTGTAATTTATTGTTCTTATCATAAAAGGCTATCTCAACTTGATTATCATATTTATCGTATTTTGCTACCCATTTGGAATAATTGTAGATAGAATTACATGGCTTACCGTCTATCCCAAAATACTGTATTTCAATTTGGTTTGTACCGTCATATTTGGCCGTAAATTTAAAAATATTTTTGGCTGTAATTCGAGGTTTATTATCAACGCCCCAATATGAACACTCTATTTGATTTCCCAAATCATCATATTTTGACATCCATTTTGAAAAACCACCATCTATCGTACACAATTTACCATCTATTCCAAGATAAGATAATACAATTGTATTTCCATTTTCGTATTTTGCAATTTTACAAGCAAACCCCATGCTATTAATACATAGTTTATTATAATCATCAAGATATTCAACCTTCTCTATATTTCCTGTTTTTTCATTTGCATATATACTTCTAATGGCCCATAATTCTTCATTCAGTATAAGATTTCCATTTAAATCAAAGTAGATACATTTTGAAATGTTTCCAAATTTGTCATAACTATAATGTTTGCCAGCAATACCTTTTTTATTACAATTGGGCTGATTATCAATTCCAAGAAAGTTCATTGTAATAATTCTTCCTATAGAATCCAAAGTATAGTCAATCCCGTAAATACCTTCAGCATCACAGGCAGGGTCGTCTTGCCCAATATATTTTTTAAATTCTTTTCTAATAACATAACCTTTTTGATTTCGAGTTAATTTATAACTTCTAATTTCCGCCTTATTTACTATAGTATTATTAATCGAAGTATAAGAAGAAATGACTGATTGAGCTGTTCCTGTCGTTTTACTTTTGAGTTCAATTCTATCGTTATTATTTCCTCCCATACATTGTGTAACAATAGGATTTCCTCTAAAATCTTGCAGTTCTATTTGGTCAAGACCTCCATTCTCTTTATATTTATATATCTGTATGGGAACTCGCTCAATAAGTTCTGAATCAATATGATCAGTAGGAATTCCTGCTGAATTTGCGAAAATAATTTTTTGAACTTTATATTCCTTTTTTTCGAATCGATAATGAGTTGCACGTTCCTTGACCTGGGATTTATTTAACTTTATCACTCCTTGAGCGATACCCCCTTTGTCAACATAATCGGCATAGTATTCGTATTTTATACGATTATAATCCCATACAAAACCCAATCCACATAAGATTAAAAACGCGACACATACCATCACTATCCGCCTTCGAATCAAAGAACGTCTATGTCTATTCCAAACACTATCAAATCGTAATCCTAATATTTTTGCCACCACTTTAATAAAAGCTTGCTCTTTTCCTATTTCCTGAATATTGATACCTAATGGTTCAGGCATTTTTTCTTTTATTATAGGATGAAAACATTCAAGAACGGCATCTTTACTGTTGGGCTCTCCATACACAATAAAAGGTATTATATGGTCAGTCCTACCCATTTCAATAAAAGCATTGATTTCATTGCCTACCCATTCGGATTGTGCCGCTTGAGGTGAACAAATTACTATCAAGTATTGGGAGCGAGAAAGTTCACTCCTCAAACTCTCAGTTAGAAGTCCCGCTCCCAAATCTGTCTTATCTCGAAATACAGGCCGTATTCTTTTAGGTAATCGAGGAATTTCTTTCCTGATTACAGTAGGCAACTTGTAGTTTTCCAATTTCTTTTGCAACCACTTCGCCCATTTTTCATCTTCGCGTTTGTAGCTGATAAAGGCGTAATATTCAAATTGTGATTCCATGATATAATTTTAGTTTCCCTTTATTATAAAATTTCATTATTCAAAACATTATTTTATTTTTCGTCTAATACGCCATCTACAACAATATTATAATAAATCTCATCAATAATATTATGGTCATATTCGCGATAAGGTGCATTAAATCGTTTTTCTACATTTTCCAACTCATCCCACGCGACTAAACAGGCATGTAAACGGAGTGCTGCATTTTGGTTTTCACCTCCTGTTATATCGCCTAAATTCCATTTCCTCCAACCCCTGACAAAATAGGAAGCATTCCATCGAAGATGTTCTCCTTTAGCAAGATTCTTGTATATATCCGGATAGGATTTGATATATTCTACCCATTTTTCTTTGGAACTAAAATTAGTTTTTAGTTGTTCTGGGGTCAATCCTATTAAGCTTAATTTAGCAATAACATGCTCGGCAACCGTCTGATTAGAAACTTTTTTAATGTATATTAATTTCTCCCATTCGACAGTTTTGTATTCTTTACCATCCTTTTCAGCTTTTTCTTTTTTCTTTTTTTCATAAAAAGAATGTAATTGCTTTGCTTGTATAATAAGTTTTTCGTTTACAATAATGTCTTCAGTAAAAAGTTTATCATTTCTGCCTGTAAAATAGATTTGGTTGAAAATAGGTAATGCTGTATAATATTTTTTATCTCGTACGATGGCTATGGTTTTTATTGCTGAATGGCCTAAGCACATCAATTTATTATTTACATCTGTTGCCGTGCGGATGTTTAAGTTATCTTCGCCTAATGCAATTACAATTTGCTTGATTGTAGTGCATTCTTTTTCAATAATACCAAAGAAATGTTCACTACCTACCTCCGTTTCAATGGGGTCGATTTTATACACTTCTTTATTTTCATACAATCCGGGATATTGGGCATAAAAACTGCCCATTTTACTGCTGATGTCTTTATCAATAACAATCGCTCTGAATTTTGAACCGACAAATTGTCCACATTCAATTAATTTCCTCAATGCAGCGTTCCCATTACTTCCAAACCCTACGATCATTACTTCGAAATTGGTAGTAGCAACAGCCTTTTGAATATCAGGTTTAACCAAATCTACCGGATTATGTTCTTTGACCATCATTGTTGCAATTAACTCAGAGTCTCTAAAAATGGTATATTGCAACCAACTTCCCAATTTAGTTATTTGTTGTTCAAATAGTTGATGAATATTTTCAGATTCGAGACGTAGATGAATATGGATATTTTTCTTTTCATTATCCGGTAATATTTTCAACTGCTCAACGATTTTTAAGGTATCGGCTAAATTTTCATCTTCATTGTCGGACATGAAAAATAAATGCAATGGATTTTTGAATAAATATTTTGAAAATTTTGAGACAGATGTATTTGTTTCTATATATACACCTCCGAATGCTTCCACTTTATCATAAAAAGTAAAATCTTTTTTATCGGCACGGAGATTTCCTATAAACAGGATTAATCTGTTATTATTTTTTGATAAATCTTCGGCAAGAGTTATTGTCGCGCTGTTTTCACCCAAAAAAAGATACTTGTCCTTTTGTCCATTCAAATAAAATCGCAAGTATGAGTTTGTTCTTCTTCCAAATTGTGTCATGGCAACCATAATCAAGAGGAGCAGCGAGGTCGCATATAAAACAAAGAAAAGAGCGCTGAAAATCAATTCTGTTTTAAGAAGTCCACTACCTACAATTTTAGTGTCAGGTAACAGGGTCAATACTTTTGCTGTATAAATGGCCGACAATATTAGTTTTGTCATCTCATTCATATCTTTGTACCCTTCTGCAACATCAGAAGAATACGCGTAATAATACAAAGGCAATCCGATAATAACGACAACAGCCAACAATATTTTTTGCAATCGGACCCAATTCGCTTTAGACTTACATTTGATTAAAATCACATAATAGGCGATAATAATTAAAGCAAGCATAAAGAAAGACTGGAGTACCTGTAAAAAATCCATATTTTTATTTTTTAATTATTTCGAATCCTAAACTCATGACTAATTTCAATGTTTCCAAGGCAGTATTCCGGTCGTAATCTTTTTCATCTTCCGAAAGTTCTTCATACGGAACCAATCCCGGATGCTCCTTTCGCTCATCGTTTCGTTCGGAACCATAAATCCAACCATCGGCCATACGTCCGGCAGCCCAAACTTCATGGACATTCCGGGCAAGTGATTCGGAAAGTTTTAACAAATTCTTGTCAATTGTTATTTGAGATGTATCTATTGGGTGCGGGACATAATTATTCATTTTAAACTATTTTTCGTTGTCAATCAATATATTTTTGATAATTTCTGATTTTAGGTATGGACGTTTCCCCTATTTCACGAGTATTTTCCTCTATGCAGCTTGTATCTTGTGAGATTTTTTGGAGTACAGGAGTATAGGAGAAAATTACATTTGTATTTCATTATTTAATTTTGTATCTATATGATTTCTAACTTCATTAATAGAATTGAAGGCTGTAGCTACACTATCTTTTAGGCATGAAAAAATCTCGCAGCAATAATGATGTATTTCTTTTATTTGATTATATTCAGAATCAAATTGAAGGGTATTTACATCATCCATTTCCGTTCTCATAGACTTTATTTCATTTAATCGCTTATTCCAAAATTCTTTTATTGTAGAACAGTCTTGTTTAATGTTTTCTATAAAAATGGGGAGGACTTTTTCTTGAAATTTATTCTTCTCAAGTTTACTATTTCGATATACTTCATATAATTCAAACATGCAATAATCTGATTGTAAATATTTCTCACTAATAAAAACAATTATAAATTGAGCAGATCCAATTTGTTTCATGAATTGTAATATTGAGTTTCCTATTTTCAAGTTCTTTTTATCTCGAAACAAATTATAGCCCTCCTTTGATAATTCGTCATAAAGTTGATTTACCAATATCTCATGTTCTTTATTGTCTTTATCTTTCCATGCATACGAAAAATAGATAGGAATAGATTTTGATTTATCTCTATTTTTATACCATAATTCTACATCTTTTAATTTGTCAACATAAATTAGATAATTATAAATTGATATTGATTTTTCAATGGATGTATTGCCATTGAGAAAGTCATAAGAGATTTTAAATTGCTCGGACAAATTTTTCAACTCAGACTCACTAAATAATTGTATTTTTTCTAAAAATGATTCCATAATTTATTCTAAAATAATTTTTCCTTTGCTTGATTTTGATGTTGCCATTCCTTCTATGGCTTTTGCTCGTTTATGTATAATCCCTTGAAAAGAATCCTTATTATATCTTCCACTTCCGGTTTGATGTGTAATTTTTTTGCTTTTAAAAACAAGATTATTGTTGTTAATCTCACCATTTATTTCTTGTCTTACAAAGCACTTTGTTCCATTATCAATAAAAATAACATCTAAAATACCTTCAACTTTTATCGTATTAAGAAATGTGGTTCTTTGTTTTATAGATAGCTTCCATTGATCAACAGATCCATATTCCCATTGTACAAATCCTATCCATTCTCCAGAAATATCATACTCTTCATTACCACAATGTTTGCAAATGTTAAATTGATGATCATTTTCTGTTTTTATCCAACCTGTCCATTGATGTTGTTCTTTTTTAGTTTCTTTTTCCTTGCATCGCTGGCATTCACGATAAATATCGCACCCCTTTTCATTCTGCCATTTCCACTCTGTCCAATTATGATCTGAATTTTTAAATTCTTCTAAATCGCAATTTTGACAAACTCTTTTTAATTGACAAGAATTTGGAGATTTATATTCCCAATTAGACCATTGGTGTTGTTTTTCAATGAATTTTCTGTAACCACAAATGTGACAAACTTCAACAATATCACAATTCTTTTTATTTCTATACCTTTTTATTTTGTGATCATACTGAAACTCTATTGCTCCATCTCTTTTACACTCTCTTTTTTGAAGACAGGTGGAGTTTTCCAATGATTTTTCAAAATTCAAATCCTCAAGAGAAATATCAGCTAAAAGAGATTGAATACCTACTATCTGATTTGGTAAAAAATTTGACTGTCGCAAGTTTTCGAGTAGTTTTTCAAGTGAATAGTTATTTTTACAATAAGCTAATAGGGCAACTAATTTTTCTTTTTCATTATTTCCTGCCAAATCATAGTAATCAATACCCACTTGTTTGGCAAACATAGTTAAAGCTCTTTCGTTTAATATGGCAGGCAAATTATTTACTAACCTTCTTAACTGTTGTATAGCATCACTTTTTTTGTCAAAAGCTTCTCGCCACGAACTCCAATTATGAACTATTTGCGTATCTTTCTCACCACAATCCTTACAAACTTTGACCTGAGTACAACTATTAGTACCCTCATATTCCCACTCAGACCAAGTATGACTAAACCAACATCTCATAATTTTTATTTTTTATTTTGTTTCCAATTCTTGTAAATTTGAATATATTGATTGTACCTGTTTTCTTCAAATGTAGTTTCATCCATAAGATGAAGACCAAGTTTTCCTTTTCCAAAAGTGTGTTCCTCTATATGATTATCTTTTGCATCAATGAAAACAATTCTTTTTGGAGTATCTGCGGATTGAAACATAACCGTCTTAAAATCCTCAAGACTTTTATAAACATTCCAGTCATTGCATTCGAAAATATACATATTATTCCTATAACCAGCTGAATAAACACTACCCGTAGGATCTACAATCTGTCCAAATAATAATACATTTTTCCTACTAGAATGCATTAGTTTTCCATTTTCATCGTATTGTTCATATTTGGTGGTTTGCCCTAATGCATTATATATTAATATTTCTCTTGCGCAATTAATTTTCTTAGATATTACAAAATTTTTATTTACATCAAAATATGCGACCTCAATACAATTCCCTCGAACGTCATATTTAGAGGTTCGTTTTGAATATCCATCTTTACCATAACAAGGGTTGCCTTCTGCGTCAAAAAAGGAAAATTCTGTTTTATTCCCTCGAACGTCATATTTAGCGGTACATTTTGCATAACCATCTATGTGATGACAAAATTTACCTTCTGTATCAAAAAAGGCAAATGCTATTTGATTTCCTCTTTCATCATATTTAGTAGTTTCTTTTGAATATCCATCTTTACCATAACAAGGTTTACCTTCTGCGTCAAAAAGGGAAAATTCTGTTTTATTCCCTCGATTATCATATTTAGCGGTACATTTTGCATAACCATCTATGATATAACAGGGTTTACCTTTTGTATTAAAATATGCATTTTCTATTGAATTTCCTCGATCGTCGTATTTGACTGTTAATTTTGCCCATCCTCCGTTATTATAACAGAGTTTATCTTTTGTGTCAAAATATTCACTTTCTATTGGATTCCCTCTGTCGCTGTATTTGATTGTCAATTTTGCACACCCTTCGCGACTATAACAAGGGTTATTATCCACATCAAAACATGCTCTTTCAATTCGATTCCCTCGGTCATCATACTTAGCTGTCCATTTTGCATATCCTTCTACATTTTTACAAGGTCTATTATATATATCAAAATATATACATTCTATTTGATTTCCTCGATCGTCATATTTAGCAGTACATTTTGCATATCCATCTTTAATATAACAAGGTTTAGCTTTTATGTCAAAATATACCCTTTCTATTTGATTTCCTCGATCATCATACTTGACTGTTATTTTTGCACATCCATTACTATAACAAGGTTCATTATCTATATCAAAATATGCCATTTCTGCTGGATTCCCTTTGTCGTCATATTTGAAAATAGTTTTTGCAAATCCATCTTTAATATAACAAGGTTTCCCTTTTATGTCAAAATATACCCTTTCTATTTCATTCCCTTGATCATCATATTTGACAGTTTCTTTTGCATACCCGTCTTTTATAAAACAAAGTTTTCCGTCTACACCAAAATACATCATTTCAATGGGATTACTCCTATTGTCATATTTTATCACTTGTTTCGCATATCCTTCTTTAGTAAAACATAACTTATTATCAAGTCCATAATAAGCAATTTCGGTCCAATTTCCTCGATCGTCATATTTAGCAGTACATTTTGCATAACCATCTTTAATAAAACAAGGCTTGCCATCTACTCCAAAATAAGCGGATTCTATTAAATTTCCCTTTTTATCATATTGATTAATTATCTTTGAATATCCTTTTTTAATAAAACAAGGTTTGCTATCTATGTCAAAATAAGCACCTTCGGTACAATTTCCATTTTCGTCAGAAATGCGAATCATCTTTGCCCAAAACTGTTCATTTAGTATGTACTTATTATCTATTCCCAAGTATTCAGCTTTACAAATATTTCCGTGTTTATCATATTTGTATTTTCTTTTTGCTGCACCAACCTTGTCAGGTAAATATCCTTCCCAACCCAAATAACGCAATTCAATAGGACGCCCCAAATTATCTAAAACATATTCAAATCCCCAAATTCCACTTGCATCGCAAGCATTGATAGCATCATCGCCATTATATCGTTTAAATTCTTTTCGAATAATATATCCATTTTTATCTCGTGTCAGTTTATATCGTTTTATTTCAGCTTTATTATTAGTGCTGTTTTTATCAGAAAATAAATTATTGTCAATTGATGTAAAAGAAGCGGCTAATGTCGCAGAAGATTCTCCAGTAGGACTATTTTTTAAATCAATTCTATCGTAATTTTTACCACCAAAAAACTGAGTGATAATTGTCTTTTCTTGAGCGTTTTGACATTCAATAAAATCTAATCGTCCATTGTCTTTATATGTATAAACCAAAATAGATGGACGATCTGTGTATTCTGTATTGCTATGGTTTTTAGGTGTACCTGCCGAATTTGCATACACTACTTTACGCAATTTATAACGAGATTTTTCAAAACGATAATGACTGTTTCGTTTTTCAATTTCAGATTTTTTAAAAGGTACTACTCCTTGAGCGATACCCCCTTTGTCAACATAATCAGCATAGTATTCGTATTTTATACGATTATAATCCCATACAAACCCCAATCCACATAAGATTAAAAATGCAACACATGCCATTACTATTCGCTTCCGAATCATAGAACGTCTATGTCGGTTCCAAACACTATCAAATCGTAATCCTAATATTTTTGCCACCACTTTAATGAAAGCTTGCTCTTTTCCTATTTCCTGAATATTGATACCTAATGGTTCAGGCATTTTTTCTCTTATTACAGGGTGAAAACATTCAAGAACGGCATCTTTACTGTTGGGATCTCCATACACAATAAAAGGTATTATATGGTCAGTCCTACCCATTTCAATATAAGCATTGATTTCATTGCCTACCCATTCGGATTGTGCCGCTTGAGGTGAACAAATCACTATCAAATATTGGGAGCGAGAAAGTTCACTTTTTAAACTTTCAGTTAGAAGTCCCGCTCCCAAATCTGTCTTATCTCGAAATACAGGCCTTATTCTTTTCGGTAATCGAGGTATTTCTTTCCTAATTACAGTAGGCAACTTGTAATTTTCCAATTTCTTTTGTAGCCACTTCGCCCATTTTTCATCTTCTCGTTTGTAACTGATAAAAGCGTAATATTCAAATTGTGATTCCATACCTTTTTGCTTAAATAGTTTTTACAATTTTCCCCCACACCCACTACAAAACGTGGCATTTTCGGGTAAAGCATTTCCACATTGTGTGCAAAATTTAGTAGATACGTTTACTGAAACATGTTGAGTTGTGTAGGTAGTTTCCCGTAAAATCGTATCGGCGGCAATGTCAATAGCTTTATCATCCAATTTAGATTGTTCAACCATGCCCCATATCTGTGTAATTACAATGGGCCAAAAGATAAATAGGGTAGCAATCGTTGGAGCAACTTGTTGTCCGAAAATTCCGATCCCGGCTTCTATATATATGTTATTTCCTGAAGAATTAATAGAAATTTTAAGCGCGGTTTTCATACCCAATACGGCTTTAAACATACCGCCTTTGGTAATGGATATATCATAACCTCCACTAATCAAACTATCGGACTTTACTTGATAGCCTTCGTTAGTAAACGCGGTTATGATATCTTCGGCAATAACAGGCATAAGAGATGGTGAGGCAAAAAAAGTTTTCGAAGATTTAAAAGTTCCCATGATAAAATGATAAATTAAGAATGAAAAATTAAAAATGCAAATCTTGAATTTGCTTGTATTGGTAAACCGCAGATAATACGCCGAACTCCACCAGTACATTTTCTACCTGTACCAATTGTTCGGGCAAAAAGGTTTCTTCTATTTTTTTCAACAACTCAATGACCAAACAAGACTGTTCTTCTATTTCTTCATCGGTCACTATATTGTCTTCCATAATTTTCCTGAAAGTAAGGCGTTCTGCCATTAGTTCGTCTAAACGAAACATTCCATCTTTATCAAATAGCATAATTGTATGTTTTTATAGGTTATTTTAATTTAGTACCACAATGGTTGCAAAATCTCCAGTCAGCAATGATTCCACGATGGCAATTGGGGCATTGCGTTCCCGATTCTAAGGTTGTAATCCCTTCAACTAACCGGCGGTATTGTTCTGTTTTGCTCCATTTCAAAATCTCTCGAACCCGCACCGCCGCAAATGGATGCGAGTTATTCATTGTTGCTAAAATCTGCAAGGTTTTGTTCCACAAACCACCATCTCGAATATCTTCATATCTTTCGGCTTGTGCCGCCCATTCTTCGATATTGATACCGCCGGTAATATTTTTGGGTCCACCGGCCAAACGCACTTGTGTTTCCAATACCGATTCAACTCCCGCAACAAGTGCCGCGGCGCGGTCACATGATAGTTCACTCTTGCGAGACCAATAAAGTAACGCGTATTTTATAGGGTCAAGAATATTGCCAAGCAGTCCCATGCCTCCCTCAAGCAACAGGCTTGCCATAGTGTGGTATAACACATGCCGACAGGCAATATGCCCACATTCATGGGCAATAACAGAGGTTATTTCATTGTCGTCCAAATATTCGATCAACCCCGAAGTTACAACAATAAAAATCTTACTATCGCCAAATGTATAAGCATTAGGAGTTGGATCCATTTGAAGGTAAAATTCAGGTTCTTCGATACTGAGTTTCGTACAGATAGGAGGAAGATATTGGTAAATATCAGGTAGTTGTGTTGGAGAAAGGCGGATTGATGAAGCCATATTGGTTCCATGCATCATCTTTTCATAGCCTATCTTCAAGAAAGCTTTTACTGCCATAGAAAAACCCGGGATAGCTTCCATATTACGAAGCGCCGCTTCATCTTCAGGATGGATATAATCTACAGGTCGTATCATAAATTTATTTGTTTTAATTTTTTTCTTTCTTTACTATGTCTAAAAGTTGTTGCAACGCCCTCCGTTTCAAATTATATAGATTATCTATTGTTATTCCCATCCGATTAGCCAAACGTTCAGGTTCAATGTCTTCAAAGAAAAGCGATTGTATTACATTTCGGTATCGTTCATTGGGCATTTGTTTCAACAAAGCGGCAACATCCATTTTGAGAGTAAGTTGAGTATATGGATTGTGGGTATCTTCTTGAGTATATAAAGGATTTACAGTGTTATTTTCTATCAGGGTTTCCCGTTTTTTCTGAAAAAAACGAATAGCTACTACTGAAATCCATGTAGTTAGCTTACTGTGATAATCAAACTGTCGAAGTTTATACCAATCATTTTCATGCAGATAAAGATAGAGTTCATTAATTAACTCATTTTTATCTACCCGATAATCAAAAATATTCCTGATGATATACAAAAACAAGGGAGTGCAACGATCAAAAAAGAAATGAGAAATTATGGTTTCGTCATTGTTTAAGATGCCGTGAACCAATTCCTCATCGGAAAGAAGTGATGTAGGTTTGTTGTTTTTCATTAGTATGCTGTGAACGGACTTAAATTTATTCTAAAAATCAACAAGTTGACAATCTACAAACTTACTTAAAAATTTGCAAATTACAAATATGTTGAATGAAAAAAAACAGGCAACCATACTATTTGCAATGCAAATTTGTTGTTTGTGATTAAATCATTGATATCTGATAGCATACGCGCGTTTTGCTTTTGTTGAATGAATGCGAATTTAAGTGTAAATTCACATTCAAAAAACACCCGAAAAACCGCGTTTTAATTAAGTTTCGGTATTTTATGTCTAAGCTAAATAAAATGGTGTTTATTTGCCTGTTTTTTTTGATAATTATTTTTTTTGTTGTTTAGGCGCTTTTATTGAATGGAGAGTTGGGAGTTTAATTGAATCACATTGTAGAGACTGTCTTAAAAGTATTATTAGTACACGGATAACACAGATATTCACGGATTATATATCAAACTACTGATAATCAGGATATGCTAAATTTTATTCAAATAAAATCCGAAGGATTCAAATGTTTATAGCATAGTTATGTTATCTGTACATTCATTCGACTCCTTAGGAGTCGTATAAAACGTAGCATTAAAATTGCTATAAACATGCAATACCTTTGGTATTGGTAAATAGCATCTTCCTCCATTGCCGTCAACTTAAACTGACGGCAAGGATAATAATTTTTTTGAAAAATATTTACTTACATTGTAAAGCTATCGAACTATTTAAAAAAATCTTTATATTTGCTCCCGGTAATTAATCAAGCATAAGACACCCCTAAATCCCCTAAAGGGGACTTAAATGAAGGGAAATAAACCTCAGTTAATTACAAACAATTATAATTCGGCTCCCCTTTAGGAGCTGGGGTAAAAATGGAAGAATACAAGAAAAGTATAACGGAATATGCCGATGTTCAAGACGCTATACTTTATTACGAACAAAAAGGTCGTGAAGAAGGCAGAGAAGAAGGCTTTTCTGAAGGCTTTTCTGAAGGTATAGAAAAAGGTCGAGAAGAAGGTGTGGAGATTGGTGTAGAAAAAGGTATTGAGCAAGAAAAAATAGAAATAGCAAAAAATTGTCTGACGAAAGGACTTTCCATAGAAATGATTGCTGAAATTACAGGCTTATCTCAGGCACAAATTGAATCATTAAAAAATCATCCTTAACCCGTTTTTCAGAGCATATTACAAAAGAATAAGTAGGGCTACAAATGAACACCTTCCCCTCGTGGGGGAAGGTTGGGATGGGGTGTATTTTCAAAAAAGAAAAACAAACAACACCGACGATGTTCAGGAACAGGTCCTTATAAGGATGTGCTTCGTGTCTTTCTAAGGATAGGGAACGAGTCTTTCTAAGGATAAGGAGCAAGTAAGCACACGGATTACGCGGATAACACAGATACTCATGGATTATATATCAAACTACTGATACTCAATGGTTTTATATTGAACTCACGTTAGATTATGCTGTTTTATTTCTAAAATTCATTATATTTGCAGAATAATAGAAATAAAAATATGAATTTCTTAGAATTTAAAGATAAGATGTTTGATTTGGCATGCTTTAATATCTATCAGGTATTTGCATGGCAACCTGATTTCGACCGTAACAACATTACCCGTTGGGTAAAGAAAGGGTATCTTGTCCGGCTGAGACAAGGCTATTATACCTTTCCCGAATATAAAGGAAAGCCGGATTACTCACTTTACTTCGCTAATCGAATTTATAAGCCCTCTTACATCAGTTTACATACGGCGTTATCCTTTTATGGAATGATACCCGAAGCCGTTGTGCAAATAACGAGTGTGACATCGCTAAAAACGACTTCTTTTACAAATGATTTTGGAGAATATTCCTATCATACCATAAAAGAGGATTTGATGTTTGGTTATGATTTGAAACCTATGGCAGACAGCAGAACAATGCAGTTTGCAACTTCCGAAAAAGCGTTGCTTGACCTCTTATATCTTTATCCTTTCTATGATAACGAACAAGAAATGGAAGAACTCCGTTTGGATGAAGATTATTTACAAGACGATTTTAATACGGAATTATTTAAGGAGTATGCCGGAAAATTCCGGAGTAAAGCTCTTGAGCAACGAGTTAAATCATTACTTAAAACCTACGATTTATGATACGGATAGAACAAATAAAAAATTATTTTCCTGGGCAAATACGGGAAAATTCCATTTTCGACAAACATATACTGAAAGAATACCTACAATTGATGATTATGGATTATTTTTCATCCGCTCCATATATACAGAAGGTTTCTTTTATTGGTGGAACAAATCTGCGTTTAGTAAAAGGAATAGATCGTTTCTCCGAAGATTTGGATTTTGATTGCAAAGAGCTTTCGAAAGAAGAATTTACTGAAATGACAAATGGGGTGATTCAATTTCTTGAACGTTCAGGACTTCGTGTTGAAACAAGGGATAAAGATAATTCGAAATTAACGGCATTCAGGCGCAATATCCATTTCCCCGAATTGTTGTTTGATTTAGGATTGAGCGGACATAAAGAAGAACGCTGTTTGATTAAGATAGAAAGTCAGGATCAGGGAATCGGATATCAATCTGTAATTGTAAATATAAAGGGATGTGGTTTTTTCTTTCCATTTCCGGTTCCTTCCGATGGAGTATTGTGCAGTATGAAAATTGCTGCCATGTTAGCCCGGGCCAAAGGACGTGATTTTTATGATTTGATGTTTCTTTTATCACAAACTAAACCTGATTATGATTTCTTGCAAAAACGATGTGGAATTGGTAATCTACAGGAATTGAAATACGCCACAAACAAGCTTCTTGCAACTACCGACTTAAACAAAAAACAAAAAGATTTCGAACACCTTCTTTTCAACAAAGCAAATAGTGCAAAGATTTTACGGTTTGGAGATTTTATAAATTCATTGGTAGAATCCTGATATTTATCCCTAAAAACACTCTTGTTCTCAAAAAGTTGAGGGTATCTAAAAAGGATACTCAAATTTCATAACAATAATCTACAGGTATTTCAATCATTACTTTGGTACCGGACAATCCGGATGATAAATTTTTCTTATTCTGAATATCAAATTTCAGTGTTTCTTTATTTTTAGCGTTAAGTAAGCCGATTGTTTTAAATAATATTTTCAGGCCTTGTCCGGTTCCCGTTTCTTTATTGGAAAAAGTTGTAGGATCGAATCCTTTTCCGTTATCGTCAATCACGATAGACAATGAATTGTTTTTTATACATATATCTATGGTTATCAGATTGTTGTTTTGCACGGAATCGAAAGCATATTTTATCGCGTTTTCCAACGGAATTTGAATAATCATGGAAGGGACTTTGATGTCCATATTCACATCGGAAGAAATATTCCAAACAACGGAAGGTGTTTGTAAAGGATTGGTAGTTGTCCGCAATTCAATATAATTCTTCACTATTTCGATTTCAGTAACTACTCAGGTCTCATTCTCCAATAAAAAATCAATAAAATAAAATATTTAGGAGTTTTAAATACTAAATCTCCCGATTTTTCGTTTAGTATATATAAAACAAAACGGTGTTTCTATTTTGACTTTACCAGTTACCTACATATCCGCATTACTATCGTCTCTTCAACGCGAACTAACGGAGTTGAAAAGTACAGTCTACCTGCAACAGGTAGAGATAAGTGAATTATATCGCCTCTTGGATAGAAAGGATAAGGAAGTATTGGAATTGAA
>JAVBKZ010000111.1:0-6021 GCA_031553755.1 Bacteroidales bacterium
GTAGGTAACTGGTAAAGTCAAAATAGAAACACCGTTTTGTTTTATATATACTAAACGAAAAATCGGGAGATTTAGTATTTAAAACTCCTAAATATTTTATTTATTGATTTTTTATTGGAGAATGAGACCTGAGTAGTTACACAATTATTCACTTTTAAACAAAGCTTTCGTTAAAAAGAAAGAGTTGTTCTATATTTCCGGTCAAGATAATTTTGTAATATTGTTTCAAACGAATAATTTCTTCTCGATTATCAATCAATAACTTATAAGCCTCGTCAAATACGTCTTCTTTTTTAAATGTGGAAAATATTTTTAGTTTATATTCGGAAGGAATTAATATTTCTGAAATTAATAGTTTATTGTAAATTGTTTCAATAGAAGTCACTTTATATGGAAATTCCTTTCTGAACAAATGTCCAATCACAACATTGTCTATTAATTTACACGATCCTCCTTCCAACCATGCTTTCAGGCTGATATAAGCTTCATCGCTTCCATATAATCGCAGACCTGAGAGTCCTAATAGATATTGCCAATATTTAACAGAAGCAACATAAGAAGCTCCCAATATACAAGGTATTTTTCTGTCTAATTCAATACTTGATGTTTGTGTTATCCATTTGGGTTGAAGTATTTGGGAAAAATTATTTCCAAAAAAAGAAAAATACGCGCCGGATAAAGTTTCTTGACTGTCTTCTTCTTTTGAAATATCTTTGCACTTACAACAATATATTGCCCTCTCATCGCTTTTAACCGCTTTTAAAATCTCTTTCACCCAATCATTCTGATAAAAGCGCATGTGTCCATCAAGCAACAAAAAATAAGGAGTGTTAATCATGGAGACACCTAAATCACGGGAAGCGGCAACGCCTTTCCGTTCTTCATTTTGATGGTATTGCGCGTTGTATTGCAAAGCCACGGTTTCATAATCGAAACCGTCTGTCGAATTATCATTGATCAATAATATTTCAACAGAGTCACCGGCGGTCTTCCGGATACTTTGAAGTGTGTTAGCAACTTCAATCCCTTCATTTAAAAATGGAATAATTACTGTAAGTTCTTTCTTCATACTAAGCCATGAGTCGTTTTTCCGAAAATCTATAAATCAGTAGATTATGCAAGCGTATTAATTCGCGCAAGGTATGGATAAAAAATTGTTCCTGCAAGAAAAATCATAAAAATATGTTGAAAATACACAATTAATTTTAAAAAATATTTTTCAACAAGGCAGTTTTTCTTTCTTCTAAAAAACGGTACAAATAATCTTCTTTGTAATTAGTTAAGCATCAAACATAAAGTTAGTTTATATTATTTTTTATACACGGAGTTTATTAAATTATTTTAATCTCTGTGTTACTCTGTGAAATAACTCCTAAAACTCTGTGTTTATTTTTTGAAATAGTATAAATTAATTGTTGCCTCATACTTATTCTAATTATTTTGCATTAATCTGTTTTCGTATGTTTCTATTATGAAATTTTCGGGAGAAACTTCACTGTAATCTAATGCACATTGTTCGGGTTCCATTTGGGTTCTACCATGCTGTATGCATGTTCCCAAACAGATGGGTAAATGTTTACAAGCCAAACATTTTTGATTTTCAAAAGTAGAAGAAGCATATAACTTACTTAATTCTTTTTGATCCCATTCTATTTTTCCACTATCATATAAAATACCTAATTCTTTATTGGTATGTGCAGTACATTTATAGACTTTTCCATCATAATTAACAACAGTATGATAGAACCTGTCTCCATAACATTTTACAGAACGGTTCATCTGAAAAGCATTGGACCGATTAATAGAATAACCCATACCGGAAACACAATCAGTCAATTTTTTTAAAGAAAGATTTTCATTGACTGAAACAGTTTTTACAGTCTGCCAAACACGAACGAAATTTGGGAAAACACGGTTTCTATATTGATGAGAAATCATTTCGAAAACAGTGTGTAAATCTTTTATTTTCAATGTTTCATCATCATAATTCAATCTAAGCACAATAACAGCATCAGGAATATTTTCCAAAATCAGATTAATGTTATTCATTATTTGTTTGAAACTTTGTTTTCCTTTTACATTTCTGATTTTGTTATGACGTTCTTCATTTCCATCAATTGTAATCTGAAAACTCGTCAGTTTTATTCCTTTCATTTTTTGAACCATATCTTTATTAATTAGATAAGCATTAGTAGTAACATGGTGTGTAAATGGGAGATTATTTGTGATAGCTATCTCTAAGGAATGTTTTGCTATGGGAAGCATTACTTCGTCAAAATACATTAAAGGTTCTCCACCAAACCAATCAAGAAATAATCCTGTTATGTTTTCTTTTTTTATCATGTAGTCTACATGGTTTTTTATCCGCTCTACAATGTCGTCTGACATACCTCCCATATTCAGTTTTTTGTGTTGGTTACAATACCAACAATTAAAAACACAATCTTCGGTAGGATTAATTATCAAGCGATAATTTTTATTTGAAAACACTTCTGTCTTGTTACGGAATCTCAATAAATCAATTTCATCTATATCATCATCCAAAATAAATCCCCAATCCTTAAAACGTTTGAATACACTTTCATATTGAATCCGGAAGAAAATCAAATCTTTAAATTGTTTTTGTATATTTTCATGCTCTCTTTGCGACATGGAAAATAAAGAACCTGTCATGCCATTACAATAAATAATGCGTTGATTATGTTCCAAAAAATAATTGTATTTACTTAACTTGTACATATTGTTTTACTTTTGAATTGTTTTATTTTGTTTTTCCCACTGCTTTACAATTTGTTTTAACTCTTTTTCTTCAAAGTCTCCATATTTATAGTTTAATTTCCAATAAATATCAGGAGATAAAGTTTCATCATTAAAATGCGCAGAATAATCAACAAATTGAGAAGCTACACTAAATTTAATTTTAGTATGAGGCATTTCATATTGAAAAGAATAAGAAAAAGTTCGTGTAGACTCACTTGTGTTTTCTCCAACTAACACTCCCATATTATTTGTTTTTATTATCCTGCATAAATAGTCTGCATTAGAAGCTGTATTTATTCCTTGTAATACAAAAAGTTGTTTTTTAATATTTTTTTCTTCTGAATAAGGGAAGCTTACAACTTCATGTATATTGTATTTTTTATTTCCATCTTTTTCTTTTTTTATTATGGAACGTGATTCATAGATTGTATCATGAGGAATCACATCCAATAACTCAAAACCTCGGGTGTTTCCCCCTAAATTATTACTTAAGTCAAGAAATATATATTTTATATTATATTGAGATATAGAATCGCGAAAATTTTGCAAAGTTTTTGATAGGCTTTCTGAAAACCATTTATTCATGTTGTATACATGTATTATTCCTATAGAAGAATGAGGATAGATTGTATAACTACTTTCGTAATCATCAAGGGTAAATAATCCTGCGGGTCTGGCGTGTTCGTAAATATTTATTCCATTAATAATATCTATTTTATTACAATTTTTGTATTTTACTATATAAGGAGACCGTATATTAAAATAAATATCTAAGTAAGGAGAAAAAAAACGTTTCATAAGATAATAATTCCTTTCTGCATATAGGTTGGTATTATATAAACTTTTTATAAAGGTCAAAATTTCTGTAATAGAAATGCCATTTATTTCTTCAATTTCTTTATGTTTTTTATTTGAAAGAATGTATAGTTTATTTTCTTCCATATAGATAGGAGGAAATACTTTTCCGTGTTTTTTTTCAATAGTTCGAACCCAATTACATATATAATAATTATAAACTGATATATTTATTTGGCTGTGGTAATCCATACATGCGTTCATAGGTGCTATGAGCCACATAAATTCTTCACGGGTCATAGGATATGTTAATTGGTCGTATATATCCTTTTTTTTCTGTTCATATTCACTTAATTGACAATAATAATAAGGGTCAGGATGTATTTCTCTTACTTTATTAAAATAATAATCGGCATCTTCTTTCAATTGCCCAGGAGAGTAAAATAATTCTTCTTTTCCAAAATTATAAACTTGTGCTATTGCTGAATTACTTATCAGAATAACAAATAGAAAACAACATAAAGTTTTTTTTAGTATCATAAATATTTTTTTATAAAAAGGCTGTGTCAAAAGATATTATTGAATGTTTTATTATCACTGGTTTGAACCAAAATAATAGGCTTTTGACACTGCCTTTTAAAATTAGAATTTATGTCCCTTTGCAGGTAATTGCAATATAAGTTTTATTACCTTGGTTTGCATTTCCTGTATTTCCTACGCCAGAACTATTTCCTCCAGAGGTACCTCCAGAAGTTCCTCCGCTCGAACTGTCAGTAGTTCCGGAACTTGTACCACAACTATTTTGAGTACATCCATTATTGGTGTCAGTTCCTCCATTGCATTTTTCTTGCGTACACCCATTGTTGGTAGCTCCACCAACTACATACGACATTGCCATCGACTCTAATGTTTCTTCACTAAAGAGTTCGGTTGCCTCATCAAATCGCATTCCGATTTGATCTACTAATTCTTGTTGATTTTTCTTTTTCATAAAATAAATTATTAATTAAACATTAAAATCACATTTGAGATTGATTAAGTGCCAGAAAAAAATCAAAATCACGTGTGAATATCTTTTCAAAGTACATTTTTGAATCCATTATTAATTTTTTATTTGTGATTAAAATGGATATGGCTTTTTTTGTTTCAATAGGATATTTATTATTCAAAATACTAAACATTTTATTTTTATATTCAATTGGCAATAGCAATTCTGCGATTAACAGCTTATTATAAATCCTGTCGCTCCATTCAACATGGAAAGGATGCTTTTTTCTAAAGATATGACCTACAATTATCTCTTTTATTAAAATGCATTTACCTCCTTCCATCCATGTTTTCAAACTTATAAAAGGTTCATCATTGCCATAAATTCGTAAGCCTTCCAATCCTCTTAAATAGTTCCAATAATTTTTGGCAACAACATAACATGCTCCTAATACACATGGAATTTCAATAGTCGGACAGTCAAACTGCATATCGTTATATTTCCAAAAAGGTTCAAGTATATCATCTGCTTTTGGGGTATTTATATGGATACATGCACCCATTGTATTGACATTGTAATTTAGGCTTAAATCATCTAATAACGGTTTGCATTGTAAACAATATATTGCTCTTTCATCGCTTTTTACAGCTTTCAAAATTTCCTCCACCCAATCATTTTGATAAAAGCGCATGTGTCCGTCTAATAATAAAAAATAGGGAGTATTTATCATTGAAACACCTAAATCGCGAGAGGCTGCGACTCCAATTCTTTCAGGATTTTTATGGTAAAACGCATCGAACTGTTTGGCGGTGGCTTCATAATCAAATCCATCGGTTGATGAATCATTAATCAGCAATACATCAATCTGTTGTCCGGCAGTTTCACGAATAGATTGAAGTGTATTAGCAATTTCAATGCCTTCATTTAAAAATGGTATGATTACTGTGAGTTCTTTCTTCATAATACATAAGCCATGAAATATTTTATGAAAATCAATAAATTGATTCGAAATTGAATCAGATTGTGCAAGTGCGTTAATTCCATGCAATGTTATTAATAAAAAATCTTTTGTGCAAGAAAAAATACTAAAAAATGAGTTAAATATACACTACTAATTTATTTAACAATATAATACACTGTATATCTGTATTTTAAGTAATTATAAAAAATTAATATCCGTTATTTTACCTAACAAATAAAAAAATTAATATGAGTATCCGTATTGTTACCTAAAGTAAACTGTAAGTACTTAAATTTATGGTGATTATATAAAAATCCATTTATTCTCATAACTATCTGATACATAAATTATTATTTTCTTTTTAGGTATTGTTGCGGGTAACTACTCAGGTCTCATTCTCCAATAAAAAATCAATAAAATAAAATATTTAGGAGTTTTAAATACTAAATCTCCCGATTTTTCGTTTAGTATATATAAAACAAACGGTGTTTCTATTTTGACTTTACCAGTTACCTAC
>JAVBKZ010000105.1:0-3330 GCA_031553755.1 Bacteroidales bacterium
GTAGGTAACTGGTAAAGTCAAAATAGAAACACCGTTTGTTTTATATATACTAAACGAAAAATCGGGAGATTTAGTATTTAAAACTCCTAAATATTTTATTTTATTGATTTTTTATTGGAGAATGAGACCTGAGTAGTTACCGAAAACACTTAGAAAATAATTATTTACACATTTTTCCAACTCTATTTTTTGGCAATTTTACATTACTGCTGCCGTTTCATAGATTTTTTTGTATCTTTGCATAAATTTTGGAATCATCGTAACAAATAAACTACATACCGATAAATTTAAAAGCCATTTCAACGACAGTACAGTCTTTGGAACACAAGATATTTTTGCCTTTTATCAACAAGAAGAAAAGGACATTAAGCTAACAACAGTAAGTTGGCGGATTTACACATTGATTCAATCGGGTACTTTGCAGCGAATCGGTAGAGGTAAATTCACACTTGGCAAAGGCAAAAACTATATCCCCGAAATTTCACCAGCAATAAAAACGATTTTCAAAAAACTGAAAACGGAATTTCCTTATGCCAATTTGTGTGTTTGGAATACTTCCGTTTTGAATGAATTTATGTTGCACCAGCCCAGCCGTTTTTTTGTTTTGGTAGAAACAGACAAAGATATAACCAATGCCGTCTTCTACTTTTTGAGAGAAATCAAAAAATCAGTGTTTATTGAACCGACAACTGATATTTTGGAAAAATACGCGATAAACGAAAAAGAGGTGTTTATTATAAAACCACTTGTTTCCGAAGTACCAACACAAAATATCAATGGAGTTGAAACAGCAAGCATTGAAAAAATATTGGTGGATATTTTCTGCGATGATGTAACCTTTTCGGCTCAACAAGGTGCTGAAATGCGAACAATTTTTAAGGAGGCATTTGCTAAATACACAATCAATCAAAGCAAAATGCTTCGTTATGCCGATAGGCGAAGAAAGAAAGAAGAATTAAACCAATTTGCAAAAACAACCACAAATTTATGGCAGCAACAATCAAATACTGCCAACTTATAGAAAATGATAAATCAAATATATATATCAAACGAATGGCTTAATCAAGTGTCGAATCAGCATCGTAATGCTGATAAAATTCTTGTAGAGAAAGTTATCCGAGCCTTGCTACTTTTGGAAGGTTTGGCAAAACAAAATCTGCCCTTTGTATTCAAAGGAGGTACGGCCTTGATGCTTCATTTTAATTCTGCAAAACGTTTATCCATTGATATAGATATTATTCTACCAAATGAAACCAATGATTTAGAAAAACTATTCGATATAATTGTACAAGAACAAGAATTTATAAGATGGGAATTGCAACATCGCAATACAACCTCAAAAATCAAAAAAGAACATTACAAGTTTTTCTACACTCCTTTGCACAAAACCAATAAAGACGAAGAATATGTTTTATTGGATATTCTTTTTGAACAAGTAAATTATTCCAACCTAGTTTCGTTGTCTATTAATTCTGATTTTGTTCCGATTGAAGACAAGCCACTCAATGTTGATGTGCCATGTTTGGAGGATATTTTAGGCGATAAACTTACCGCTTTTGCACCCAACACAACAGGTATTCCATACTATAAAAATGAGGACAGCATGAGTATGGAAATCATCAAACAACTTTATGATATTGGAAATTTGTTTGATGCTGTAAACGACATAGAAACTATTAAAACCACATTCTATCGTTTTGCTGAAACTGAGATTGCGTATCGAAATACCAAGGAGACTACAGCTGACGATGTGTTGGAGGATATTTATCAAACTTCGCTCTGCATTGTAAGCAGAGATGCAGATGGAAAGGGAATTTTTGAAGAACTACAAAATGGCATTCAACGCGTCAGCCGTTTTATTTTTTCTGAAAATTATCATATCGAAAAAGCAATCATTCATGCTTCAAAAGCGGCTTATCTTTCGATATTGATACAGCACAATCTAAAAACAATTGAAAAGTTTACTAATCCGCTTCAATTAAAGGATTGGAAGATTGATGAGCCATTGAACAACAAATTGAATAAGTTGAAAAAATCCAATCCTGAAGCATTTTTCTATTGGTATAAGATATTTGAAATTAAAAAACAGAACATATAATGGCAAAGAAAACAAAATACGGACACCTCTCGCGAGAAATGTTAGAAGCCAAATTAGAAAAATTGGAACGAGAACGCTATGGCTTAGTTTGGGAAGATAAAGAGGAAGATGTAGCCAAGCAATGCGAAACCGAATTGCCTGTATTGAAAGAAGACACTTCACGTGAAATAATAAGCGATACTAATCAGCCTTACAATTTTATTATTGAAGGCGATAATTACCATTCACTTTATACGCTCAATTTTACGCATAAAAAGAAAATTGATGTTATCTATATTGACCCGCCGTATAATACAGGAAATAAAAGTTGGAAATACAACAACTCTTATATAGATAAAGAAGACAGGTATAAGCATAGTAAATGGCTTTCTTTTATGAGTAAAAGATTGAGGTTGTCAAAACAATTACTTACAAATGAAGGAATTATAATTTGCGCAATAGATGATTATGAGTTTGCTGGATTGAAACTTTTATTTGATATGGTTTTTGGGGAGCAAAATAGACTAGGAACACTTGTGGTTATTCACAATCCAAGAGGGAGAAATGATGATAAATTTTTTGCCTCTCAACATGAATATCTTCTAATATATGCGAAAAATATTGACCAAGCTAAAGTTCATGATTTTGCCTTGAATGAAGAAGATAAAAAACAGTATAATAAGAAAGATAAAATTTCTGCATATGCAGAAACTTCCTTTATTAGAACAGGTAATAATTCTAAAAGGAATGAAAGGCCTAATCTTTATTATCCCATATATTACAATGAAAAAACAGATAAGTTGTCATTAACAAAGCAAAATAATGAATGGGAGGAACTATTGCCATTAAGTAATGATGGGGAAGAAAAATGTTGGCGATGGGGGAGTGAAACATTTATTCAACTTCATGAGACGGAATTGTTTGTAAAGAAAGTAAAAGGAATTAACAGAGTTTACAAAAAAAGAAGATTGGGAGAAGAAACAAGGAAAAGACCAAAAACATTATGGTTTGATTCAAAATACGATGCTTCAAGCAATGGAATAATGTTACTTCAGAAAATTTTGGGAAAAGATAATACATTCAATTATCCAAAATCCTTACATGCCGTAAAAGGTAACTACTCAGGTCAGCACTTTAGGATCTACGGGATTTTACAATTTGGCAATTTCTGCCAACGCATAATACCTTGACCTTCCATTCTTCCTGGCAGTATCAGCGATAGAAAGCAGTTGTGAGAAAGAGTCCGCACCGGC
>JAVBKZ010000010.1:0-90466 GCA_031553755.1 Bacteroidales bacterium
CCTTCCTCTTTTTCCGGGAGTTGTTGCTTGGTGGATATACCTCAAATCTGCATCATCCCGCAAGCGGCTGACAAGATGCAGGTCCATTCCGGTAATGGATTCGACAAAAGATAGTTTGGAAAAGAAAGCATCTGCCACAGTATAACGGGTCAGGGAACGGATCTTTTCTAATTGTTTTTTGAGAACGGCACTATACCAATCCAACAAAGTCAATTCATTATCCTGCAAAGTATCTGTTGGGGGTGTCTGTACGGCTTCCAAATGAAAACTTGTCCGGCTGTCGGCATCAACAACGGAAATGCCCAATATCTCAAGTCCCCTTAGGGATTTGGATGCGCATCCCGACCAGAAATAACCGATGCCCGGTGTATGCTTCCCCGACTTGGGAAGAAAGCTCGGATCGAATGCTATTGCTATACGAGACCCGACAAAAGATGAGCAAAGAGTCCGATTGAAAGAGAAGAAGTCAAATCCCTGTTCAAACTGCCTACGGAAATATTGCTCCCCATGACGGCTATGCCTTCCTAATTGCAGGAAGTTGATCCGGGAGGGAATACTCAGGTAGAGTAGAAAGACTTTAAGCATAAATTTGCGTCTGCTTTTATTTATTTGTAACTTCGCACTTGTTAAAGCCGCATGAACAATCTCAGTATATTGGGTATAAATCGCAGGAGTCATATCGAAGCATTCGATTGGTAGTCAATGCTTTAAAGGTACGAATTCCTGCGGTTTTTTCCAAATAAAATTCAACTTATTTTTCTGAAAATCAACATTTTAATCATGTCTTGAACGAACTATTGTCATTAAGAATATGTTATTAAACATTTTTTTACACGGATTGTTATACCCTAAATTCGAATAAATAGCTATAAATTTGTAGTGTCAAAAAGATAGTGGAAATTAGTTTAAATGTGGAATAAATATAATATTTCTGTCATTTTGATAAAATAATCGAATAACCTAAAAACTTGTATGAATTATGGCAAGGGAAATTAAATTCAGTTTAGTTTACCGTGATATGTGGCAATCTTCCGGTAAATATCAACCGAGAGTCGATCAATTGAAACAAATAGCGCCCGTGATTGTCGATATGAATTGTTTCGCGAGAGTCGAAACCAATGGAGGAGCTTTCGAGCAAGTCAACCTGCTTTATGGAGAAAATCCTAATTTAGCTGTCAGGGAATTTACGGCTCCTTTTAATAAGGCAGGCATTCAAACACACATGTTAGATCGAGGATTGAACGGTTTGCGAATGAATCCTGTCCCTGCCGATGTGAGAAAATTAATGTACAAGGTAAAGCATGCGCAAGGAGTTGATATCACAAGGATTTTTTGCGGGCTGAATGATGTCCGGAATATAATTCCATCTATCGATTATGCCAAAGAAGGCGGAATGATCCCTCAGGCCGCATTGTGTATTACAAATTCCCCCATTCATACGATAGATTATTATGTAGATTTAGCGGAACAATTGATAGCGGCCGGAGCCGATGAAATATGCCTGAAAGATATGGCCGGAATCGGACGTCCTCATTCTATAGGACAAATAATCAAAGGAATAAGAAAACGTCATCCTAATATATTAATTGAATACCATGGACATACAGGTCCCGGTTTTTCTGTCGCGTCTATGTTGGAAGCTGCCGAAAACGGAGTGAATGTATTAGACGTGGCGATGGAACCTCTTTCCTGGGGAATGGTGCACCCCGATGTGATCACTATTCAGGCAATGTTGAAAGATGCCGGATTTTTAGTTCCCGGTATCAATATGGAAGCTTATATGGAGGCCAGGCGATTGAACCAAAGTTTTATTGACGATTTCTTGGGATTCTTTATCGATCCGAGCAATAAAAACATGACTTCATTGTTGGTCGGTTGCGGACTTCCGGGAGGAATGATGGGTTCGATGATGGCTGATTTGAAAGGCATGCACAACGCGATTAATTTAGCGCTTCGCCAACAAGGAAAAAAAGAGGTTACTTTAAATAATCTGGTTGTACAGTTATTCAAAGAAGTCGAATCGGTATGGCCGATGTTGGGATATCCACCTTTGGTAACGCCGTTTAGCCAGTATGTGAAAAATATCGCGTTGATGAATATTTTCGCGGAAGCGAAAAATGAACCTCGTTTTTCGATGATAGATAAAGACAGTTGGAATATGATTTTGGGGAAAATGGGAAAATTGCCCGGCGCTTTAGCTCCTGAAATTGTAGAATTGGCCCAAGCTAACGGCTATGAATTTTATGAAGGAAATCCGCAAGACGCTTTCCCCGATGAATTGGAAAAATTCAAAGCCGAAATGGTGGATAATAAATGGACAGAAGGACCTGACCGGGAGGAATTATTTGAATTCGCAATGCACGAACGGCAATACCGAGACCTGAAATCGGGCGCGGCTAAAAATCGTTTTAATCAGGAATTGGAACAGGCGAAAGAAAAAGCCGGAACACCTATTTTTGTTAAGCGTCCAGTTGTAGAAATTCCGATGTTCAATTTTGAAGAAATTTCGGCCGAATATCCGCATGCCAAGCCGGTTCACGCTCCATGTAAAGGACAAATACTTTGGCAGTATGATTTGATGGACGCTTCTACAGCGCCGTTTGAAGGCGCTACAATCAAAGAACATGATAATTTATGCTACATACAGAATTATTATGGAATTGAACCTGTCGATGTCGGTTATGGAGGTACAATTGTTGGAACCTATGTAAAGCAAGGAGATTATGTTCAGAAAGGACAAATCCTGGCTTTTATCAATTGATAAAAAAGTATTGTAAATGCGGAAATAAAATAAATCATGTATATTTGTGCTGCGAAAACAGAAAGGCATCATTAATGGAAGATTATATTGTATCAGCCAGGAAGTATAGACCGACTACTTTTCAATCTGTTGTAGGACAAAAATCCTTGACTACAACATTGAAAAACGCGATCCACAGCAACAAATTAGCACACGCTTATTTGTTTTGTGGTCCTCGTGGCGTTGGAAAAACTACTTGTGCCCGTATTTTCGCGAAAACAATCAATTGTTTGAACCCTACTCCGGAAGGTGATGCCTGTAACGCTTGTGAATCTTGCGTCGCTTTCAACGAACAACGCTCTTACAATATACATGAATTAGATGCCGCTTCTAATAACTCGGTCGATGATATCCGCTCCCTGATCGAACAAGTGCGGATACCACCTCAAATAGGTAAGTATAAAGTGTATATCATTGATGAGGTTCACATGCTTTCACAATCGGCATTCAACGCGTTCTTGAAAACATTGGAAGAACCTCCCCATCACGCGATCTTTGTGTTGGCTACAACAGAAAAACATAAAATACTTCCGACAATTCTTTCCCGTTGCCAGATTTACGATTTTAATCGCATCAATATCAATGATACGGTTGAACACTTGGAATACATATCTCAAAAAGAAGGGGTAACTGTTGATAAGGAAGCGCTCAATATTATCGCGCAAAAGGCTGACGGAGGGATGAGGGACGCGCTTTCTATTTTCGATCAGGTTGTTAGTTTTACCGGAGGAAATATAACATACCAATCGGTTATAGAAAATCTGAACGTATTGGATTACGAATATTATTTCAAAATGTTGGAAGTAATTCTTCAATCCGAGGTCGGAAAGTCGATGCTGATTTTGAATGAAATTTTGGAAAAAGGGTTTGACGGGCAGCACATTATCAGTGGTTTAGCCTCGTTTTTTCGGGACCTTCTTGTCGCTAAAGACCCTCAAACACTGGTTTTGTTCGAAGTTGGAGACGCTGTCAAACATAAATATCAAAATTATTCTGCGCGATGCGATAATAAATTCTTATACAAAGCCATAGAATTAACGAATACCTGCGACCTGAATTACAAGGCAAGCCGTAATAAAAGACTGTTAAGCGAGTTATTACTAATTCGACTTTGCCAACTTAATTCTCCCGATACGGAAGAGGATAAAAAAAAAACAATAATTAATCCGATTAGCAATCCGAATCAGCCTCAAACTGTTCCTCCGGCTCAATCTAATGTTGTCGCGAATGGAAATAATATTATTCCCGGACAGCATCTTCAGGTACCTAATGCGGTGGTAAATAACACTCCTGCGGTAAGTATTCCAGAAATAAAACCCGCGGCAAAGCCCGTCGCGAAAAACATTTTAGGAGGTTTTTCCCTTAAAAACCCGTTAAATCAGCAGGAAGAAAAAACGGCGCAAACTTTTCAGGAACAAATGCAGATCGTTACGCCTTTTTCTGAACAAGATTTACATGTCGCTTGGAAAAAATACGCGAATACATTGCGTGAAAAGTTGCATTTGAAGAATACAATGTTGAATATTTTGCCGACTTTAGCCGATAATTATAATATCCGTATTGAAGTGTATAATCCGGAACAAGAACAAAAATTGAAAGAAGAAGCTACTTCTTTGGTCGAATATTTAAGAAGAGAGTTGAAAAATACATCCATCCGGATGGATGTGTCTATTACCGGAGAAAATGTCAAAAAACTAGTTTATACTGATAAAGAAAAATTCGAGTTGATGTCTGCTAAAAACGCAAGTTTGAATAAATTGGTTCAAGAATTTTTACTTCGATTGGATTAATTTCAATTGGATTAATAGGAAGAGGCGTAAGAAAGTCAAGCTTATTTGAATTATAGCGTTCGGGAACAATTCTTGCCGCGGAGACATAACGTTTTTTGTAATAATCTTCTTCACAATTTGTTATAACAACTCCTTGTTGACAAGACGCGTGAATGAATTTGAAATTTCCCCTGGAATCGGTTTCCGTAACTATTCCAACATGTCCGATCCTTTCCCGTTTTGAATTTCGTCCTTTAAAGAAAACCAAATCCCCGGGTTGTAACTCTGTCCTTTTTAATATTTGTTGGGCATTTTTTATCTGGTCGCCGGAAGAACGGTTTAATTGGTAGCCGAAATTTTTATATACAAAACTGGTAAATCCCGAACAATCAAACGCTCTCGGACTACTTCCTCCCGAACGATACGGAGTTTCGATATATCGGTAAGCAAATTGTACCAAAGAATCCCTCAATACATTTGCCTGCGAAAACGCGGAATATACCGGTAGGAAGAAAAAGATTAAAATAATGATGAATTGCTTGTATTTCAATGTTTTTTGCATGAAAAGATGATTCATTGATATTTTAGAAGTCACAAAAATAAAAAATCAAATTGAAAAATCAAAGGTTTTGTTTTCAAAATTTATCAACAATTTTACATTTTACTATTCACAATTTGCAATTTAACTCACGATCATGGTTAAAATTTTTATAAAAAACTGTTTTCATTTTCAAAATGTAATTAAAAACATTACTTTTGCACCGTTTTATGTAAAAATGTCAACTAGGGAATTATAACATAATATTTTATGGATAAAATTAGTTACGCGTTAGGTCTCAGCATCGGAAATAATTTCAAAAGTTCGGGTATATCAAACCTTAACTTTTCTGATTTTTCAAAAGGAGTTGAAACTGTACTGAAAGAAATGCAACCCGAAATGTCGTATGATGAGGCTAAGAACGTTATAAATGATTTTTTCAGCAAGCTTCAGGACGAAAAAGGAGACTTAAATAAAAAAGCGGGAGACGAATTTCTTCGTATCAATAAAGAAAAAGAAGGTGTGGTAACCTTGTCAAGCGGCCTTCAATATCAAATATTGAAAACCGGAGATGGACCCAAACCGAATGCTACGGATCAGGTGAAATGCCACTATGAAGGAACATTGATCAATGGAGAAATATTTGATAGTTCAATAAAAAGAGGGCAGCCTGCTATTTTTGGCCTTAATCAGGTTATTAAAGGATGGACAGAAGCGCTGCAATTGATGCCTGCCGGTTCAAAATGGCGTTTGTTTTTGCCGTCTGATTTAGCTTACGGAAATAGGCAAGCCGGTGAAATGATAGAACCCAACAGTACACTTATTTTCGAAGTGGAATTATTAGAGATAGTTTAATCTAAAAAAGTTATATTTATAAATTAAAAATTTGTTTTATTCAAATGAAAAAGTTCAGTATTTTATTTGTTCTTGTTGCTGCCATTGTAATGAGCAGCTCTTGTACAGCTCAGGCTCCTAAAGCTAATATGACAAGTGAAGTTGATTCACTTTCTTATGCTATCGGTCTTTCTCAAACTCAAGGATTGAAAGATCATCTTGTAATGAGGATGAATGTAGACACGACTTATCTCAATGAATTTGTAAAAGGTTTCATGGAAAGTGCCAGTGTCAATAAAGATGATAAAAAGAAAGCCGCTTATATGGCTGGATTGCAAATCGGACAACAAGTAGGTGTGAATATGGTAGAAGGAGTTAATCAAGAGTTTGCGAACATGTATGGTGACACTACCAAAATTGTAAATAAAAACAATTTATTGGCAGGTTTTATTGCCGGAGTTTTGGGTAAGGGTGGAAAAATGACTATGGAAGAAGCTCAAACTTATACTCAAACCACAATGGAACGAATCAAAACCGTAAAAATTGAAAAAGATTATGCCGAAAATAAAACTGCCGGTATCAAATTCTTAGACGAAAACAAAGTTAAAGAAGGAGTTGTTACTCTTCCAAGCGGACTTCAATATAAAATAATTAAAGAAGGTAAAGGCGCTATTCCTACCGCGGAAAGCAAAGTTAAAGTAAATTATAAAGGAACTTTAATCGACGGAACAGAATTCGATAGCTCATATAGCCGCAAAGAACCGACTACATTCGGAGTAACTCAAGTTATCAAAGGATGGACAGAAGCTTTATTGTTGATGCCTGTTGGTTCTAAATGGGAACTTTATGTACCTGAAGAATTAGCTTATGGCCCTGCCGACAGAGGAACTATCAAACCTTTTTCCGCTTTAGTATTTGAAATCGAATTGCTCGATATAGAAAAATAAGATAAGTTTAATTAAGATTTAAAAACTAAAAGCTAAAAAATCGGAACGAACTCTCCGGTTTTTAGTTTTTAGTTTTTAGTTTTTTGACATCCAACTGATATTCTTATGGAAAAGTTAGATAAATTAGATAAAAAAATCCTTGAAATCATTTCTCAAAATGCCCGCATCCCATTTAAAGATGTAGCGGAAGTTTGTGATGTTTCGCGTGCCGCTATTCATCAGAGGGTTCAGAAAATGATGGAAATGAAAGTGATTATAGGATCCGGATATCACATTAATCCCAAAACCCTCGGATATAATACTTGCACATATATCGGGGTTAAATTAGAAAGAGGATCGATGTATAAAACCGTAGCGCCCGAATTTGAAAAAATTCCGGAAGTGGTTGAATGTCATTTTACAACAGGGCCTTATACAATGCT
Source organism: Bacteroidales bacterium (assembly GCA_031553755.1). GTDB lineage: Bacteria > Bacteroidota > Bacteroidia > Bacteroidales > Azobacteroidaceae > JAIRVZ01. Next base: position 7,311 of record JAVBKZ010000010.1, read on the forward strand.
TATTAAATTGTTTGCCAAAGACAACGAACATCTGATGGAGTTGTTGAATAGTAAAATACAGGAAATTCCGGGAGTGATTTCAACCGAAACCTTGATTTCTTTGAGAGAAAGTTTCAAAAGGGAAATTCCTGCTTCGATCAATCTAATACAATAAAAATCAATTACCGGATTAAAGAAATTCCTGAAAGTTTGTTCAAATCGAATTTTGAACGCGCTGCTTTTGCGCGGATAAAAATCTACATGATAAGATCAGTAATGCATCCGTTATTTACTTGAAATAACTTATAATTGTGATTCATTTTCAAGAGAATTTCATCTAAATATTTGCGATTGGTATCTGTAATGAATATTTGTCCGAATTGATCCTGAGCTACTAATTTTACAATTTGTTCTACACGCTCTGCATCGAGTTTGTCGAAAATATCATCCAGCAGTAAAATAGGAATAGAAGAACCGGTTTTTACTAAAAAATTAAATTGGGCTAATTTCAGAGCGATCAAATAAGTTTTGTTTTGTCCTTGCGAACCGATTTTTCGCATTAAATGACCATCAAGTATAAAATCGAAATCATCTTTGTGTATGCCGGAACTGGTGTAGCCGAGGATTTTATCACGCTCCCTCTTTTGTTCCAACTGTTCAAGCAAACCAAAATTTTCCAATTGCGACTGATATAATAAATTAACAGATTCACCCGAACCACATATAAACCGGTGAAATTCCGTAAAAATAGGAAGAAAATCAGAAATGAAATTTTTTCTTTTTTCGTAAATGAAAGTGCCATTTGAGGCTAATTGCTCTTCCCAGATTTCGAATAATGAATTGTCTTTAATTAAGTCTTTTAATAATGAATTGCGTTGTTGTAGCGCTTTATTATAGCGAATCAGCGCTTGTAAATACGATTTGTCGTATTGGGAAATAACCATATCTACGAATTTCCGACGTTCATCGCTTCCTCCCTGTATTAAGTCGGAATCAGCAGGAGAAATCATGACCAAAGGCAACAACCCGATATGATCGGAAAGTTTATCGTATTCTTTTTTGTTCCGTTTAAAAATTTTGCGTTGCTTTCTTTTTATTCCGCAATAAATTTCATCTTTAACATCATTATCAAAAAAATAAGTACCTTGTAGGATGCAAAATTCTTCGGAGTGCCGGATCAGTTGAGAGTCTGTCAGGTTTGTATGGTTTTTGCAAAAAGAAAGATAATAGAGCGCGTCCAACAGATTGGTTTTGCCCATTCCGTTGTTTCCAAACAAGCAATTCATTTTAGGCGAAAAATATAAATCAGCTTGTTCGATATTTTTGAAATTTAGAATAGATATATGTTCAATAGTCATTATTTTGTCTTTTTCCCGACAAATGTAATAAAAAGATGTATTAAAATTTCTTTTATTATAAGAAATGGTTTACTTTTGCAATCCGTAAAATGTTAAATAATAAAGCGTAATAACTTACAATCATTTATAATATATGTCTACAAAAGCAAATTCATCTTCAGAGCATGACATGAGTAATGTGGGAGAAATCCTATCACAATCGGAAAAATTCATTGATAAATATCAAAAACAAATTATTTTTGGAGTAGCGGCCATTGTTTTAGTTGTTCTTGGAATTTTAGCTGTTAAACATTTTTACCTGCTTCCCAAAGAAAAAGACGCGGAAGCCGCAATTTTTAAAGGGGAAACGTATTTTGCTAATGGTCAATGGGATTTGGCTTTGGATGGAGATAGTGTAGATTACATCGGTTTTAAAGCCATTATTGATGATTATGGTTTTACTTCAACTGCTAATTTAGCTAATGCTTATGCCGGAATTTGTTACTATCAAAAAGGGAATCCGGAAGAAGCTCTTAATTATTTGAAAAAATTCAAAGCGGACGATAAGATGATTTCTCCCGCGATTATAGGTTTGATAGGAGACTGTTATGTGGATATGAATAAGGTAAAAGAAGGTATTGATTATTTCCAAAAAGCGGCATCGAAAGCTGATGATAATATGTTAAGCCCAATTTATCTTAAGAAAGCAGGAATCGCTTATGAAAGTTTGAAAGAATATAACAAAGCGCTTGAGGCTTACAATTCCATTAAAACAAAATATCCGGCTTCTCAAGAGGCTTCAGAAATAGACAAATATATTGACAGGGCGGAACTCCTGAATAAAAAATAATAATTTTGTTTTCACTATAAGCCACGGATTACGTAATTAATTATTCGCGTAATTCGTGGCTGAACATTTTAAAATATGGCAACACAATATCAAAATTTGTCGGAATACGATTCGAATACAGTGCCCAATGCGTCTGAAATGACTTTTGGGATTGTTATTTCGGAATGGAATCACGAAATTACAGGAAAATTAAAAGATGGAGCTTATAACACGTTGATTCGTCACGGTGCAAAACCTGAAAATATAACGATAGCTTATGTTCCCGGAAGTTTCGAATTGATTTATGGAGTGAAGAGAATGGCGAAAAGCATTCATCCGGACGCGATTATCGGATTAGGTTGTGTAATCAGAGGAGAAACTCCACATTTTGATTATGTATGTTCCGGAGTTACTCAAGGTTTTGCCGAACTCAATAAAGAAGGAGATATTCCGTTTATATTCGGATTGTTAACGAATGATACTATGCGGCAGTCGATTGATAGGGCAGGAGGGATTCATGGCAATAAAGGAGATGAATGTGCAATTACTGCGATAAAAATGATAGATTTTTCTTGCAAGTTTAAATAACTTGTCGTATCTTTGTGCCGCTTTAGAGAAAGTAGGGCAGTTACCAGAGTGGCCAAATGGGGCTGACTGTAACTCAGCTGACGTACGTCTTCGGTGGTTCGAATCCATCACTGCCCACGAAATAGTTGAAAATGGAAAATGGAAAGTTGAAAATATTAAAATCACTTTCAATTTTCAACTCTCAACTTTTGATTAAATTGCGGAAGTAGCTCAGTCGATAGAGCATTAGCCTTCCAAGCTGAGGGTCGCGGGTTTGAGCCCCGTCTTCCGCTCTCAAGAGACCGTTTCATTTTATATGGGGCGGTTTTTTTTATTTTTCGAAAATACAATTGATTTATTATGAATTTGATATGAAAAATATCCAAAGAGAAGACATTCATATTATAGGCCGATACAGTAATCTGACAGAGCAAGATATAGATAAAATTCTGAAAGAAAATGTCTATAACAACAGAGAAGGATGGTTGAAATTTCTTAAATTGTTTTTTATTGCGCTTGGGATTGGTTTTTCTGTATCAGGAATCGTTTTCTTTTTTGCCTACAATTGGGCCGATTTGCATAAATTCGCAAAAATAGGCCTGACAGAAGGTTTGATTATCGCGACAACATGTTTCGCGTTGTTTCTTAATGTCAATACCAGTCTCAAAAATATCATCCTGACAGGAGCGGCTGTTTTGGTGGGAGTTTTGTTTGCTGTATTCGGACAGATTTACCAGACAGGGGCGAATGCTTACGATTTCTTTTTAGCATGGACTATCTTTGTAACGTTATGGGTAGTTGTTTCAAATTTTGCGCCTTTGTGGCTACTGTACCTTGTTTTAATCAACACGACATTTATTTTATATACACAACAAGTCGTGGGAGATTGGTCGACGTCTTTTGTTTTTACGATTCTGTCAATATTTAATACTGCCGCGCTTATTACCTCTATTTTATTTGCCCGATACAAAAAAATAAATATACCGAATTGGTTTTCAAATGTAGTAGCCTTGTTTTCCATCAGTTGCGCGACTATTGGAATTGTCGTCGGGATTTTTGATCAAATTGATTTTCCGGTACTGTTTTTAATTATGTTATTATTTTTTGCACTGGGAATTTGGTATGGATTGACCGCGAAAAGCGTATTTTATATAGCACTCATTCCTTTCTGCCTCATTATTATTGTCTCTGCTTTGATGATCAGACATACAACAGAAATAATAACGTTTCTTCTAATCAGTTTATTTGTTATTATCAGTGTTACCGGACTTATTATAGGGTTGATTAACATTCAAAAAAAATGGAAAAATGAAGAATAAAGAGGAAATAAAAGAGATGCTGGAATTTTTACAAGCAAGAGAAGATAAAGAATTTCAGTTTGATGAAGAGGCTATTATTTCAGTTTGTCAGGAAAATGACAATAATCAGTCATTGGCAATAAAAATATTGTCCGTTTTTGGAGGAGTTTTGGCATGCCTTTTCTTTTTGGGTTTCTTTTTTATTGGAGGATTATATGACTCGGATTTTGGAATGTTGATTTTAGGAATGCTTTGTATAGCGGGAGCCATTTGGATCAATAAAAATTATGATAAAATAATCATCGATACTATAAGTGTTTCGTTATTTTTGATTGGTTTTACGCTTCTTGCTTTTGGTTTTGACAAGATAAAAATATCAGAAAATATAATTTGTATTGTTTTTATTCTCATAGCGTTTCTTTCCTTAAAAATAACTCAAAATTACATCATTTCCTTTATCTCTGTCTTGATAGTGAACGGAAGCATTTTGGCTTTAATAATAATGAACAACGCCTATGAATTGCTTCATATTTATGTTTCTGTATTTGTGCTGATTATAACTTATTTTTTTCAGAAAGAAGCAAAAATAATTACAAGAAGTGAAATTTTATCAAAACTATACAATCCGGTACGCGTAGGATTCATTTTTTCGTTTTTAGCCGGATTAATACTGGTTGTAATCGAGAAAACGTCAAGTTATGTATGGTTATCTTCTATCATCATTATATCGGCGATAATATATTTTATGTTCAACCTTTTTGAGATTTTGAACATTACCTCAAAAAGAAATAAAATGGTATTTTGTATTCTATGTACCCTGCTGTTGTTACCCACAATATTTTCTCCTGGCATATCAGGATGTATTCTTATCATTTTTTTGAGTTTTTGGGTTAATTACAAAACCGGTTTGGTTATAGGGATTGTCGCTTTTATCTATTTTATTTCTCAATATTATTACGACCTTCATTTTACTTTACTGATAAAATCCATGCTTTTATTTTTTTCCGGTATTTTCTTTATTAGCCTTTATCTGTTTATTCATAAAAAAATAGCATCAAAATGAAAACATATAAATGGATTATTATACTATTGAATCTTATTTTATTATTGATGTATTTTAATTATTCGTTAATAAAGAAAGAAAAATTATTAAAAGAAGGACAATTGATTTTATTAGAGCTTGCTCCGGTTGATCCACGTTCTTTGATGCAAGGCGATTATATGTCTTTGCGTTATAAAATTTCGGAAATAAATCTTCAGGAAGATATTTCCCGGAGAGGGTATTGTGTAGTTAAGATTGATAGTAATAACCTCGCAAAAAAAATCAGATTTCAAAAAGACTTAACACCGTTAAACGAAGGGGAATATCTCATCGAATACAAGTCATCAAATAAATGGAATATCAGTATTGGGGCTGAATCTTTCTTTTTTCAGGAAGGCAAAGCCGATTTGTATGAAAAGGCTAAGTATGGAGGTGTAAAAATAGATAAGAATGGCAACAGTCTGCTTATCGGACTTTATGATGAATATTTCAATAATATAAAATAGGGAAAAGAAAAATAATTCTTATTTTTGTAATCGTCATTAAGATAATGGACATTAAATTAATTGAATTATGATATTCTATGATAGGAAAAAGGAGTTAGAAATACTTGATCGCAACTTATCGCAATCAAAAAAGAGTTAGTGCTTTACGGTAATGATTGGCCGACGGCGTGTTGGCAAAACTTCTCTTCTACTAGAAAGATGACTTCGAATGGTTAAAAGATTAACTTAAAATTTCAATGCGAAAAATTTTAGAAGATAAGGATTTAGGAAAAATCGTATTGAAAAAATATATAAAGTCACGCCATTATACGATTCGAATCCGGTCGGGAAAGATAACGGTTTCCCTTCCTTTTTCCGGAACTTACCAAAAAGCGATGGAATTGGTAGAGCAGCACCGGCATGTTTTACTTACAAAAATCGAGGAAACGGATCTTATACCTGAAATTTCAGGAGTGGAACTGAACGCGATGAAGAAACAAGCTCTTTCATATCTACCCGCGCGATTAAAAGAATTGGCCGCTTTACATAATTTCAACTATAATTCGGTCAGGATTTCCAGAAGCAAATCTCGATGGGGTTCTTGTTCTTCAAAAAAGACTATAAGTTTGTCGCTTTTTCTGATGAAACTACCGGATCATCTGATAGATTATGTTTTGTTGCATGAATTGTGTCACACGATAGAAATGAATCATGGCGTGAAGTTTTGGACATTACTGGATGCGCTGTGCGAAGGAAAATCGAAACAATTCCGTAAAGAACTTAAGAGTTTTGCTATATAAAAAATGCGGGAGTATCTACGGTTTAACCCGTAATATCCCGCATTTCCGCATTTAATTGCGTTTTCCATCAGCTTGTTGTAACCTATTAATCCCTTTTTGCCTTTATTTTTGAAACATTTCTTTTGCGAAACGCTGTTCTGCTCTTTGATATTTCAGAACTTTTTCAGCTGATAGAATTTTTCTAAATTTCTTAACGTACTCTTTATCTAATTCAATTTCTTTTATTTTGCAATCTAAGTTGGAGTATATCAAACGGTCATATTCAGAGTCTGATATTGTTTTTCCTTCTTTTTGCAAGTCTCTTACTTTTTTCATTTCTTCGCGGACTACACGGTTCAATTCGAATTTTTTCTCTTGTAATTCATTGCAAATCGGCCAAAAATCATCTGATTCTTCTTTTGTTAATCCTACTTCTTTCGAGATGTATGTTACCCGCTTAGCTTTGAATTCTTCCCAAAATTTACGTTTTTCTTCATCCGATTTTCTTTCCTGGCCAAACATCGCGGATGTAAATAAAGAGAAAAATACACACATCAAAAAAACTTTCTGATTCATTGCTATTACTTTTATTATTACATTTCTTCTTGATAAAGCACTTGCCTATAAGAATGATCTGCTACCTGATCTTCATAGAAAGAATAAAATTCATCTATTTGTGCAACAGGAATGTCATGTACATCTTCACTTAAAATGCCATTTTCCTTAGAATTGTTCACGAAAATGTTTACCATTAACATAATTCCTACAAACATGGCTGCCATATAAGCCCATGGTTTGAAACGATCCCATAAACTAATGATTTCAGGTTTCCGGTTTTCTTTTTCAGGAAGAGATGAAATCAAATTATCGGAAAAATTTTCAAAATATTTTTCAGGTACTTTGAAATGGTTTGTTTTTCCGAATTCATCTAAATTTTTATTCATTGTTCCCATATTTTTTTCTTCTTACGACCTCTTAGACAAATTAAATTAAAAAAGGTTTAATGTTCTTCCGATAAAAATGTTTCAATTTTTTTAGCGGCGTGGTGATATGATGCTTTGAGCGCGCCGACAGATGTTCCAAGTACTTCCGACATTTCATCGTAAGGCATTTCATCGTAATATCTCATATTGAAAACCAAGCGTTGTTTTTCGGGCAAGGTTAAGATTGCTTTTTGTAATTTGAGTTGCGCTTCATCTCCATCGAAATAGTCATCGCCTTCTAATCTTCCGAGTAAGAAAGTGTCTGAGTCGTCGATAGAAATGTTGTTAAGCGAACGTTGTTTATTTAAAAATGTAATGCATTCATTGACGGCGATTTTATAAAGCCATGTAGATAACTTGGCTTCTCCCCTGAAATAATCAATATTTATCCAAGCTTTGATGAATGTGTTTTGAAGCAAATCATTGGCATCTTCATGCGATAAAACCATTTTGCGTATTTGCCAATAAAGTTTTTCCGTATAAAATGCAACGATTTTTCCGAACGCTTTTTTTTGAGTCTCGGAATTTTCGGATTTTAATTTTAACAGTATTTCTTCTTCGTTATAAATTTCCATCACTAAAGAGTGAGAAATTGTGAATTGTGAGATTCGCTTTGCTCTCCATGAATTTTTTTCATTACTGTTAGATATAACTCAAAAAACGGGATAATATTTTAATTGTTGATAAATATTTTTTTGAGAATATCTTCTGGATAATCGATAATTAGTTCTGCGCCTGCATTTTGCAATTCATTTTTTGTGCGAAAACCCCAAGTAACTCCAACAGGAAACATTCCTGCAGCGACGGCAGTTTTCATGTCGATGTTGGTATCTCCTACATATATAATTTTTTCGGGAGAAATGTTTATTTTTTGCGCGATGAAAAGAGCGGATCCGGGGTCGGGTTTTCTCGGAAAAATGTCGGTTGCTCCTAAAATCAGTTCAAACTGCCAACGGGATAATAGTTTTCCCGCGATTTTTTTTGTCAATATGTCGGATTTATTGGATAAGACCGACATTTTTATTTTTTTCTCAGTTAAATAGTTCAATAATTTATCAATTCCGGGATATAATTTTGTTTTTTCGGCGTAGGTTTTGCCATATTCTTCCATCATTACATCTAAACAAGTCAAAACATCTTCTTCGTTTTGATGTTCAACGGGAACGCACTGATAAACCAAATTTTTCAATCCTTTTCCTACGAAATATTTATAAGCTTCATAAGAGTGAATAGGATAATAGAAACGAAGTAAAGTCCTGTTCATCGCGTCGGCTATGTCTTCTAAAGAGTTGACTAAAGTTCCGTCTAAATCAAAAATGAAAGCTTGATAATTTCGCATAATTTTATTTACTTCTATCTGTCGGAATAAAATAATCGATGATTTTTTTGTAATTATCTTGAACAGAAAGACATGTGTCGATTAATTTATTTCTGGTTTATATGTTTTATCAAAGGTAGGAAATATTTTTGTGGATGCTCACGGATTATAGATTTTAATAAGTTTTTCTATACTTTTAAAAACTATTTTTTCCGAAAATTCATTTTCCATGAAAATGTAATTATTTTTTTCTAAGCAATTGATTTGTGGATATTTATTTTCTATTACAGGATTAATTCCATTTTTTCTCAACGCGTTGCCGATCCAAAAAGAAAGCGTGGCATCGCCCGATAAATAAACGTCGGAATTTGTTTGATGATTGATTTGTAAAATTCCGTTTTGTTTGTTAAAAATAATGTTTTCCCTATTAAAAAAATGAGAAAATATATCATCTAAAATCAGGTCTTCGGGAATCCCTGAGACAAAAGGTCGATTTTTATCCATTAACCAAAAACGGTCGCCCATCCTGATAGCGGATTCGATGTCATGCGTAGAAAGTAATACGCTTTTATTTTCTTTTTTTGCCAGTTCTTTCAATAGATACATGATTTCGATGCGGCTGCTTGCATCTAAGAAAGCGGTAGGTTCATCCAACAGGATAACGGGACATTCTTGAGCCAACGTTTTCGCGATCATGGCTTTTTGCCGTTCGCCGTCGCTTAATTCAGATACATAAGAATCGGATTTATGCGCGATACCTGTTTTTTCCATCGAATTGTAGATGATTTCTTTGTCGGCGTTTTTTAATTTCCCGAAAAAACCTGTGTGAGGATGTCTGCCTAAAGATACCAAATCAAAAACACTGATTCCTCCGGCATATACTTTGTCTGTAAGAACTAATCCGATTATCAACGAACGTTCTGATTCGGAATAACTCCCGACCGGTTTGTTTTTATACAAAATTTCGCCTTTCAATGCAGGTTGAAATCCGGCGATCGTGCGCAATAAAGTTGATTTTCCGGTGCCATTCGAACCGATCAAACAAGTTACTTCTCCCGCATATAGTTGTTGGCTGATATTTTCTTTTACCAGTTTTTTCCGTTGATTTTTGAGGATATAACCAATGCTTAAATTTTGTATGTTTAATTCGGATGTTTTCAATTGAAATATTGGATGTTTTTTCTGTTTACAATAACATATATGATTACGGGAGCGCCCAACAACGGTGTGATCGCGTTGAGGGGTAAAATATTTCCTGTAAACGGAACGATTGTCATGATGTTGCATATCAACGCGATAGCTGCTCCTGACAATAACGTAACAGGTAAAAGTATTTTATGGTTTGATGTGCCGAGCAGCAATCGGGCGATATGCGGAACGGCTAAGCCGATAAAGCTGATTGGCCCGCAAAAAGCGGTTACGGTTCCGGTTAATAATCCCGTACACAGCAAAATCAATATTCTTGTCCTGACAATATGAATTCCTAAATTAGAGGCGTATCTTTCACTTAATAATAACGCGTTTAATGGTTTGATTAAAGTGATTGATAAAAATAATCCGATGATAATCATTGTTGAAAAAAACGGAAGTTGCATGAGCGGGACACTTGAAAAATTTCCCATTCCCCACATGACAAACGAACGAACTCCTTCGGCTGTGGATGTAAAATTCAAAATAGCTATGCCCGATGACGCTATATATCCTATCATCATTCCGATGATGAGAATCATGACCGGATTTTTTATTTTAGATGAAAACCCAATGATAATCCCTAAAACCAACAATGCTCCGGCCAAAGCGGAAAAAACGATTGAAAGTCCGGATCCGATTGTAAAAGAGTTTATTCCTAAATTTCCTCCGAAACAAAGCATCGTGATGGCGACTCCGAGATTGGCTCCGTCGCTGATGCCAAGAATGGATGGGCCGGCCAACGGATTTTGAAACAATGTTTGTAGCATTAATCCGCATACTGCCAAGGCCGCTCCCGAAAGTAAAGCTACGATTGCTTCGGGCAAACGGGATTGAAGTATAATATTGTTCCAAGCTTCCCTTGTCGTTTCTTTTCCGCAAAGAATATTAATCACTTCAGAAACCGGAATTGTGACTGATCCGTAAATCAGGTTTATGAAAAATAACAATAGAATCAATAATAATAATCCTATGATGATTATTTTTTTAGTCATTTGTGATTTTATTGAAAATAAAATAACCCTCTTTTCCTAATTTAGTGGTAATATTATAATCCTAATTTCTTTTTTAATTCTTTCGACAAAACATCTTTATGAACAATTACATTCAACGTTTTGTATTTGACAAAAGATTCTGAAGCGTACCAAGTTCCCTTATACGGATTGTCTGTTCCCCATGAATTTTTTACTAAATAATATTGGGTGCCGTTTTGGTCTTTCGCGATACCGTAAATTAACATTCCATGGTCGTCGGTAGTTTCGTAATTATCGAAAGCTTTTTGACGCATTTCTTGCGTGATAACAAGTTCCGGAACCGGATTTTTCAAATTGGTTACCATGTCTTGACGTTCTTTTTCTGTCAATCCCAACCAATGGGCCTGGTCAGAACCGGCGGTTTCTTTAGCATCCATATCGGGAACGATTGCTATTCCTTTCCGTGAAAATCCTTGTTCACTGACGTCACTTCCCCAAGCCACAGTATATCCTTTATTTAAAGAAGCGCTGATAACTTCCATCAATTCGTCTATTGGTAGATTATATGAAGAAGCCCAACGCCAATTATCTTCTACTTCAATAATAAATGGTTTGTAAAAAGGATGATGCGTAAAAGATGTTAGGGAAATGTAATTATCGGCATTGATTCCTAAAGATTGAGCATAGCTTTGCGGAGTATAGTTTTTTCCTTCAAAGACAAAAATTTCGGGATATTTTCCAAAGTAGGCATCTAAAATACCTTTAAATCCGTTTTCCCACGCGGTAGATAGTTTTTTATTCGGATTAGTTATGAGAGTGTTGATATATGCTGTCAATAACGAGTTTACTTCTCCGTGTTTATGTTTTTCTGCTCCATAATTCAATCCGGGCATGATTGTGTCGGGAACTAAGCCATATTGAGCGATTGCCTCAAATACATCGGCAAAAGAACCTCCGGCCGCGAAACTTCCTTTTCCATGCAGGCGGACGTATTTTTTCGCTTTATCTACGTAATTATTATATACAATAAACATTTCGGATAAATCGTGAATTCCTTTACCGGTACGAATCAATTCGGATTCAATCATTCCTAATCCTGAAAAACACCAACAAGTGCCCGAACTTGCCTGGTTTTTTACCGAAGTGATAGGAACTTCTTTGATGGTTTCGAATATAAACCCGATGGAATCTTTCGAATCTTCCTGAGCGATTATTGTATTAGATAAGCAAAGTGACGCGATGAATAGAGTAGTTAGTTTATTACGCATGATTTTCATGATATTTATTTTTATTTTGTTATTTTAAAATGTATGCAATGCCAATGGTTCCATAAATGTTATACATATCGAAAGAAATAGCTGTGAAATCTGAAGGAAAAATAGGAGTGAGTCCCCACGCTAATTGCGCCCTGATTGCTAAATTTTTCTTGAAATACCATTCTCCGGCAGCTTGTAAACCAAAGTCAAATTTACGCAGATTGTCTGAAAAATCAAAATTCGTTTTATCTATTTCCGTTTTTTCACCAATAGGGCTTCCTTCCCGGAAATATCCATCGGAAGCGCTTCCCGTAAAACTTGGCGAAAATAAATAAGCGAAATATGTTCCGGCTTGTACAAGCCATTTATCCGAAATTTGGTAAGAAACCATTACCGGAACTGTAAAATAAGCATTTTTAATTTTCGTGGAATTTGTTCCTGTAAAATTGCCGGATTTACGGCTTCCTTTGTCGATTTCCATTTCTGTGTGTAAGTTCAAAACACTGTCGGAAACTGAAAATCCTTTGTAGTCTAAAGTGAGTTGAGTTGTTAATCCCCATTTTTCATTGAACCAGCGAGTGGTTTCGAATGCGAGATGCGGAGCAAATGCAGGAAGCGAAAATTTTTTTATTTCTCTGATTTCTTCAGGCAAGGGTAGGGGAGATGTTCCTCCGATGTTGTATCCTCCATTGATTTTAAATTCCCATTTTGTGTCGTTTTGGGCGATGCATTGGAATGAAATAAATGAAAATAATGAAAGGAATGAAATAAATGAAGGGAATGAAAATAAAGGAGAAAATATTTTTCTCCCATTCCTTATTTCTATATTTTTCTTTGTTCTATACATTATAACGCTTCCTCCCATGTAACTTTAACGTCATCAACGATCAACCGGCTTCCCGGACGTCCTTCATAATACGCGCCTCTCTTACTTGATGAAAAAACGATTGTCAATTTATATTCGTTATTCATTAATTCTTCTTTTGCGAAAGGGGTATTAAAATTGTCGTAATCAAAAGAAATTTCGAAATAAGTGAAAGACGTTCCTCCTCTGACGATATCTTCCGGTTCTATTTGTGCCCGGGCAATGATATTTCCGGATATGCTGACATTATCTCCGTATAAATATTCTGTGTTTTTATCGGTTTTATATAATGTCGCGTAAATGGCGCAAGTGTCTCTTTTTGAAGCGTTTTTAGAGCCGTCACTGTTGATGTAGTCTTCTGTACCTTCCAGATACATATAATATCCTGAAAATTTAGAGGGTTTTCCACTATTAAAAGGAACTCCGAATTTTGTCGATTTCAATGGATTTGTAAGTCCTGTTAAAATATCGAACGTACCCAAATATAAAGAACCCGCGACACATGGAATAAATCTGAGGCCTCCCGCGATATTTCCCGGACCGGTCATTGTGCGTAATTCAACGCCATAATTTCCAGAAACACACGTATTCGTTTGCCTTACAGGATATTCTTCCGCCGATTTGTTTCTGTTGTTCCAAGCAATGGCGATTCCGTTGTTGCTTGAATACCATTGATAGGAGTTTTCTTTTGGATTCAGGAATTGATAAGAACTGCTGAATTTAATCCAATTTTCAAAATTGAAAAAATCAGGAAAATCTTCTACCTGAATAATGGAGTATCGTTTTGTATATTGCTTGCTTTCAGATGTTACCTGTATGTAAAATAGCGTATCATTTGAATTTGTTTTGTCAATCCGAACAGAAGTAGCTCCTTGGCTGACGGTATATTCTATAGGCAAACTTTTTAAGTCGATATTTTTTTTAGGATATACAATGACATAATCATTTCCCAATTCTACATTCCTTCTTAAACTTTCCTGAGGAAAAGAAAATGTAAAGATATCTGCTTCCGGATTCAAAGGCGCATCTTGTATGCAGGAAGAAAGAATTATTAGAAGAAAAATAAGAAATATCCAATTTTTTCGCATCACAAAACGGTTATTATATAAATAAAAACACAGAGAAACGCCGAACTGTTTAGGCTCTTTTTCCCTGTGTCTTTACAAAGTTTTATAGAAATTTATTTTTTAGAACCTTCAAAAACAACGTTCAGATTATTTTGAGGTATTCCTACCGAAATATTAAGGGTTGTGTTGTTTTTTTTGTCAAACGAACCTGTTATGGTTATAGGCACCGGAATCGCGACCGGAGAACCTTCCGGTTTCATGGAATAGGTGGTTGTACCGGAAACTGAATATGTACCGTCTGTATAAGTAATTTTTGAAGTACAAGCGACATCAATAGCTAAACCCATAATTTCTTCGTTCATTTTTAGTATAACATTACTGTTATCTTTCCTGTCGACAATTATTTGGGCATTATTGTCAAAAGGAGTTTCTGTTCCTGCAAAAGTCAGGGATCCATTATAGGTGCCTTTAATTTCAGATGCGTAATCCTGACCTTCTTCATCATCTCCACACGCGGTAAATCCAAGGCTTACAATGGATAATACCATCATCGATAAAAAAATACTTTTTACTTTCATAATTAATTTAATTAAGTTAATAATGTCCGGCAAAGGTAGCAAATTTATTGGACTTGCAAATTCAGACTTTCTTTTAGCTGAATTCAAAATAATCAAAGTTTTAGATTCGAGTTTTTGACATGATAAAAAAAATATTCACTTTTTTTGCGAACATCCAAAAAGATAGTATTACCTTTGTTATGAAAACAATACGGTATGGAAATAAAATTTGATAAAGATCAATATCGGATTGAATTTATTGTAGAAATAATTGAAACAGAAATAATTATAACAGTTTGTAATATCTTAGAATTATCAAACCATTATAAATAAGTACATTATGGCAAATTTAGGTTATGGTTTTTATCCAACACATCCGGGAAAAATCTTGAAAGACGAAATAGAATACCGAAATGTATCTCAACGAAAACTGGCTGCTCAAATGGGCATTTCATATACTGTGCTAAATGAAATATTGAACGCTCATCGTCCGCTTACCGCCAATACAGCGCTTCTTTTTGAAGCTGCATTAGGAATTGAGGCAGATACACTTATGCGAATACAAACAAAATTTAACATGCAAATTGCACGTAAAGATAAAACATTTGCAGCAAGACTTGCAGAAATTCAAAAAATAGCAGCTATCCTTTAACTTGCAATTCGGTCTGTCTAAAATTCACATAGTATGATAAAATATATTTTTTTATTATGACTAAAGTTTCTAATTTTGCAAGCTTTGATTTATAATAATTAAATACTATAATAGATATGTTCATCAATTCCACAGGGTTTTATGTTCCCACGCAAAGAGTGCATAATGATCATTTTCTTCATTTAAACGGACTAACGAGTGAGTGGATTTACCAACGAACCGGTATTTTGACTCGTTCTAAGGCCGGAGAAGGGGAAAATACACATACCATGGGAATTGAAGCTGTAAAGAACGCGCTTCCCAAATTGCCTTATAATATTGAAGAGGTAGATTTGGTTATAGGAGCGTCTTATTCCCCTTTAGACACTGTCGCTACTTTGGCGCATGTTACACAACGTGAATTTAATATTGGAAACGCGAAGGCGATATATATATCTTCCGCTTGTTCTTCGTTTATAAATGCTTTG
This sequence comes from Bacteroidales bacterium, assembly GCA_031553755.1. Taxonomy (GTDB): domain Bacteria; phylum Bacteroidota; class Bacteroidia; order Bacteroidales; family Azobacteroidaceae; genus JAIRVZ01. The sequence continues at coordinate 22,954 of JAVBKZ010000010.1, forward strand.
GAAATTGTTGAGGGTTATTTTGCGATGGGAAAAGCAACAAAAGCGTTGATTGTTTGTTCCGAACATAACACGGCCTATAGCAATGAAACTGACCCGAAAGCAGGACATTTATGGGGAGACGCGGCTGTCGCCATGTTTGTTTCGAAAGAAAAACAAGCAGAAAAAGAACCTGAAATCGTAGAAATTTATACGCGCGCGTTGGGACATATCGGAAAAGGTCCCGGAGGAGTTTCCCTTCGCCCGAAAACCGAAGGAATACAAATGCCGGATGGACGCGATGTTTTTATACACGCGTGTAAATACATGTGTGAAGCTATCGACCATGTTCTTACAAAACAAAATACTTTATTGGAAGAAGTTTCTTATATTATTGCTCATCAGGCGAATATGCGCATTATTAACAATGTCGCAGGGCAATTGAAACTTCCGGACGACCGATTTTTGAGCAATATCGAAGAACTGGGAAATACAGGATCTCCAAGTTCTCCGTTGGTATTAGCTCAAAATTATGAAATTTTCAAACCCGGAGATAAAGTAATTTTGACTGTCTTTGGCGGCGGATATTCTAACGGAAGTTGCTTTATCCGGTTTTAATAACCTTTAGTAAATCCGGTATTCCCACCCGGATAACACGATAGGTTGTTTATTATTCAAATCTTCATTAATCAAAGATACTTGTACGGAATCTTTACTCAAATTAAAAATGGCGACAACAGAATTATCTGTTGTTTGTCGTTTAAAAGCAAAGGTTTTTTGAGGTAAATCCGTTTTTATTTCTTCTATAATTCCCCCTTTTTCCGGACTATATAACGCCGAATTGTTTTTTCTCAATTGATTCATTGATTGATAAAAAGAGGTAAATTCCTGAAGATTGTTCCAATTGATGCTATCTTTTTCAAAAAAAGCCAATCTACGGTCGAATCCGGTTTCTTGTCCGCTGTAAATCAGGGGAATTCCGGGTAAGAGATATGTGAGCGCCGCGAATGTACGCGCTGCGTTTCCCATTCGCTCAAATTCGGTTCCCTGCCATGAATTTTCATCATGATTAGATGTGAAATTCATGGGAATAGCGTATTCCGGAAAATCAGACATCTTTTTCAATGCCAAACGAAGTGAATCTACATTTGCTTTTCCTTGCGCGATGTCGTTCATTTGGTGATGGACTTCCCAATTGTAATAAGCATCGAAAGCCGTTTGATTGAGTTCGGGTTTCTCGGCTTCCGCCAACATGAAAATATCAGCTTTGACTTCTTTTATCGCTTGTATAGTGTTTTCCCAAAAATCAGTAGGAACTTCGTATGCGACATCGCAGCGAAAACCATCGATCCCGGTTTCTTTTATCCAAAAAATCATCGCTTGTTTCATGGCCTCTCGCATATCAGGATTGTCATAATTGAGTTTGGCAACATCCGTCCAATCATAAGGAGATACAATCTTCCCTAAACTATCAGTTACATACCAGTCTCTGTGTTGTGTTATCCACTCGGCATCGTGCGACGTGTGATTCGCTACCCAATCTAAAATAACTTTCATTCCGGCTTTATGCGCTTCGTCTACAATCTGTTTGAAATCGTCCATGTTTCCGAAATCAGGATTGGTTTGTATGTAATTTTGTATAGAATAATAACTGCCTAATGTACCTTTCCGTTCTTTTTTTCCGATAGGTTGAACAGGCATAAACCAAAGAATATCAACACCTAATTCACTTAACCGGGGGATGTGTTTGGAAAATGCGGTGAACGTTCCTTCCGGAGTATATTGCCGGATATTTACTTCATAAATAGTGGCGTCATACACCCAATCGGCGTGTTTGTTTTTTATTACTTCAACTTGTTTTTTTTCAGAATTACATGATGTAATAATAATTAACGCGGAAAGTAACAGGAAAATTTGTTTCATGGCTATTAATGTTGATTGAATCTACAAAGTAAAATTAAAATTTTATTAAATGCAATGTTTCTTAGCTTATATTATTTATCCCTGCGGAATATGCAGATTTTAATATTTTGACTTCACTTTATAACATGCCAAATAAGTGTAACTTGTTGTAAATAATTTCTGTATTTTTGTAGATTAAAATTAAATAAATATGAACTTCGAACTCATATCCGATTATCAACCAACCGGCGATCAACCCGAAGCGATAGACGCTTTAATTTCCGGAATCAAACAAGATATTCCTTTTCAAACATTGCTTGGAGTTACCGGATCGGGAAAAACGTTTACGGTGGCGAATGTCATTAAAGAACTGAACCGGCCAACATTGGTTTTGAGCCATAATAAAACTTTAGCTGCTCAACTGTATGGGGAATTCAAAAATTTCTTTCCGAAAAACGCTGTGGAATATTTTGTTTCATACTACGATTATTATCAGCCGGAGGCTTATCTTCCATCTACCAATACATATATAGAAAAAGATTTGTCGATAAACGATGAGATTGAAAAATTAAGGCTTTCCGCGACTTCTTCATTGTTATCAGGAAGAAAAGACATCATTGTGGTATCTTCCGTTTCGTGTTTATATGGTATCGGAAATCCTGATGATTTTTATGAAAATAAAATATATATCCGCAAAGGACAACAAATCGGACGGAACGTGTTTTTACGCCGGTTGGTCGAAAGCCTCTATTCTCGGAACGAAAAAGAATTTAACCGGGGCGTTTTCCGTGTAAAAGGGGATACGGTCGATGTGTTTTTGGCGTATTCCGATTTTGCTTTGAGAGTGTCTTTTTGGGGAGATGAAATCGAAGAAATATACACGTTCGACCCTCTTACGAGTTCACGTTTGGAAGTATTTGAAGAATATCAGATTTATCCTGCAAATTTGTTTGTTACGACAAAAGAAAGAATCAACCGCGCGGTTGGAGAAATCCAGTTGGATTTGGGACGTCAGATTGATTTTTTCAATGAAAACGGAAAATTTCAGGAAGCTAAAAGGCTCGAAGAGCGGGTTACTTTTGATTTGGAAATGATCAAAGAATTGGGATATTGTTCCGGAATCGAAAATTATTCCCGTTATTTCGACGGAAGAAATCCGGGAACTCGTCCGTATTGTTTGATGGATTATTTTCCCAAAGATTTTTTATTGGTAATAGACGAAAGCCATGTAACGATTCCTCAAATCAGAGGAATGTTTGGCGGAGACAATTCGCGTAAAAATAACTTGGTTGAATATGGATTCCGTCTTCCGGCGGCAATCGATAACCGTCCGTTGAATTTCGAAGAATTCGAGGCCCTGAGCGGACAAACGATTTATGTGAGTGCTACGCCTGCCGATTATGAGCTCTATAGAAGTGACGGAGTGATTGTGGAACAACTCATTCGTCCGACAGGATTATTAGATCCGGAAATAGAAGTTCGCTCGAGCCTGAATCAGATAGACGATTTGATGTATGAAATAGATATCAGGGTAAAAAAATCAGAACGAGTTTTAGTAACTACATTAACCAAACGCATGGCGGAAGAACTGACAGGCTATTTATCCAAAACAGGAATCAATTGCGCTTATATTCATTCGGATGTGGAAACTCTGGAACGGATAGAAATTATGGAAAACTTACGGCAAGGCATATTCGATGTCTTGATTGGAGTCAATTTGTTGAGGGAAGGATTGGATTTGCCCGAAGTTTCTTTAGTCGCCATTTTAGACGCCGATAAAGAAGGATTTTTGCGTTCGCATCGCTCATTGACACAAACAGCAGGACGCGCTGCGCGTAATATCAACGGAAAGGTTATTTTTTATGCTGATAAAATGACCGATAGTATGAAAAAAACGATTGATGAGACCAACCGGCGTAGGGAAAAACAGTTGACATATAATGAATTAAATGGAATCATCCCCCAACAAATCAGGAAAGCCTATACTTCTTCGTTAGCTAAAAACACTCAACAACCCAAAGCCTACATCGAAAATGAAACGATAAATGTAGCGGCAGATCCTGTCGTTAAATATATGACTCAACCCGAATTGAAAAAACTCATAGAAAAAACCAAGAAAGCGATGCACGCGGCGGCTAAAAACCTTGATTTCCTCGAAGCCGCGCAATACAGGGATGAGTTAATGAAGTTGGAGGAAATGGTTAACCCGCCTTGCGGCCCTTTATGGTTCAAATGTTAAAAAACAGGTATTTTTCGTTGTTTTCAGGGTTAAAGAGTCATTTTTGGTTATATGATCTGAGCTAATCTGCTGATTTACAATTATGGTTATTTCCCAAATCCCGTTGTAGCCTACCGCCGGACCTTGTATATCATGGAAATAGTCCAGACCTTTGCAGCGTGTATTTCAAAGCACCTATAAAATGCATCCCGGGATTGGCGAAAGCCGTTCGTACTACCGTTTGGTGGAGAGCTACCGCAATGCCTTGGGCGAAGTCCGCCAGCGCACGATCATCTCGGTTGGATTTATGGAAGAACTTTCCGCTAGCCAAATAAAGCAAGTCCAGTCGGTGGTAAACGACAGGATTAAAGGGCAAAAGTCCCTCTTTGAGGCAGATGCGTTGGTAGTATGTCACGCATCTCTGGTTTATTCCAGGTTGATTTCCGAGAAAAAATAGACAGCGTTCTTTCCAGCCAGTCAGCCGGTTCCGATTTTGACACAGTGGATTTGAACACCTTGAAAAACAAAGGTGTCCGGGAGGTAGGTTCCGAATGTATGTCGTTGCAAGCCTTGAAACAGCTCAGGATTGATGGTTTTTTGCGAGACCATGGTTGGGATGAGGAGAATATTTCTTTGGCTTTGAGCCACACCGTCTCACGTTCCGTTTATCCTGCTCCGGAATTGAAGACGGTCAGTTTCATGAAAGAAAACTCGTCTATTTGTGAATTTACAGGCTATCCCGTTTCCCGATTAACGAAAGACAAACTATATTGCATCAGCAAAAAAATGTGTGTGGATATGCTTCCCGACCATATCAAGCTTAATTGGTTCTCACTCCGTCATCAGATTGAAATTGCCACTTATATTCCTTTAGCTGTAAGAAAGGTGGAGATTCCTAAGCCTAACGGCGGTGTTCGTATGCTTGGCATTCCTTGTGTTATAGACCGCTTGATTCAACAGGCTATTGTTCAAGTTCTTAGTTTACATTATGATGATAGTTTTAGTGAGTTTAGTTATGGTTTTCGCCCTGATCGCTGTGCTCATGATGCGGTTCGTCAGGCGCAGCTTTACTTGAATGTAGGTTACATTCATGTGATTGAGTTGGATTTGGAGAAATTATTCTACAAAGTCAACCATAACAAGTTAATGACTCTCTTGAGTAATCGTATTACCGATAAATCCTTGTTGAAACTGATTCGCCGTTACCTCCGTACCGATATAATGGATGTGGTATAACTCATGTAAGAAATGAAGGCTCTCCTCAAGGTAGTCCTCTGAGTCCTATACTCTCTAATCGTATCCATATGTGTATATGGAAGTCGTGGAAATGTGCCAGCAAGCGAGTGGATGAACTGATTAAATTGGGAATGGATAAATGGAAGGCTCACCGCAATGGCAATACCCGCAAAGGTTACTGTCGTGTGGCACACTCTGGCATACTTAGCCATACGCTTACCAATGCAGAATTGGAACGATTAGGCTTTCAATCTCTCTTTGATTTCTACAAATCCCGTCATGCTTAATAAATCGTCGTATGCCGAACGGCATGTACGGTGGTGTGAGAGGTCGGAAAATGAAAGTAGGAAGAAAACTTTCATTTTCTTCTTACTCGATTTTATACCCGTTTGACAGAAAATTGACCCTCAAAATAGCTTTTTTCTTCCATTTCCCTCTAAAATCCCTTCAAAAAAAATCAACCAAGTTGGTATAACCTTGGCAAATTCTTCTTTCTAAACCGCCGACCTTTGCAACAATTCAATAAGTTAAAAATATGGATGTAATCAGTGGAAAGGTTGCTTATTTCTGAAGTACTACAATATGATTTATAGAAGAGGTTTATCTTAAAAATGCCTGAACAAAAGGGGATAATCGTCCTCAAATAATCTTTCCATTTAAAAATCAAGTTATTGACTTTTCTCATTTACCAACCGAATTAGTTGAATTGATAAAACGACAATTACCATAACTTTCCCAAAACTCAACCAAAGCGTTTTTCTATTTCATCAACCTTGATGATAGATATGATAAGTTGCCCATCGGGAGTATAATTGGGAGCGGAAGAAGAAAAAAGGTTGGCTGTTAAATGATTGGCTTCTTCCTCCGACAGTGTTTTATCGAATGAAATGGCTGCTTGTTTGGCTAATGACAACGCTAATGCTTCGCAAATATCTTCTTTTACTTCGCATCCGGTTTCAATGGCTTTGTCTATCATTGATTGTAATGTCTCTACGGGATTGATATTGTTTAAACCCGATGGAACACCATTGATCGAATAATCAGCATGTCCCAAATGGGCGATGTCGAAACCAATGAATGCTAAATCTTCGATTATGAAAGGCATGATTTCGGATTCTTTAGGTGTCAAAGTGATGATTTCGGGAAATAAAAGTCCTTGCGACAAACCTCTTTTATCCTGCATTTGTTTGATGTATTCGTCAAATAAAATACGGATATGCGCCCTGCGTTGATGAATCAGAAATAAACCGGATTTAAGAGGGGTAATCAAATATTTACCTTTATATTGAAAATAATTAAATGTGGATTCGAATAATTCCGATTGAATGTTTTCTTCTTTATTTTCAATGATATTCTCATTTGTATTTAATTGATTATCAATAAAATCGAATGAGCTTGATTTTGATTCGGATTTATTCTTTTCGTAAAAATATTCCCAGTCGGTATTTGTTTTCCTCGAATCATTTTTTTCCCTGAACGGATTGTAGTTGGTATTTGTTACAGGCGTTGGTTTGGGTGCGGAAAACGATCTTTCCCTGTCATAAACCGGAATCGGAATAGCGTCTTCCTGATTGAATTCAATGCTTGGAGCGGCGTTTCCTTTTCCGATGGCTTCTTTTACCGATGCCGAAATGATTTGCCAGATTGCCTGTTCGTTTTCGAATTTTATTTCTGTTTTGGTGGGATGAATATTGACATCAATTGAAGCCGGATCTATATCCATATAAATGAAATAATTAGGCATTTCTCCCGCTGGAATAAACGGCTCAAAAGCATTTGTTACAGCTTTATGAAAATAAGGATGTTTCATATACCGGTTATTCACGAAGAAATATTGTAAAGCGCCGCGTTTACGTGCCGAATCGGGCGTGCCGATGAATCCGGAAATCTTCACTAACGAGGTTTCAACTTTAATTGGAAGTAAACTTTGATTCAGGTTTTTGCCAAGTACGTTGACGATCCGTTGCCTTAAAACGCTTTCGGGAAGATTAAATATTTCAACGTTTTTGTGTGTTAATGAAAATGAAATGCCGGGATTAACCAAAACAATCCGTTCGAATTCTGTGATGATATTCCGGAATTCCGTTTCATCTGATTTGAGGAATTTTCGCCTGACAGGTACGTTGTAAAAAATATTTTTGACAGAAAAAGAACTTCCTTCGGCGGTAGCGATTGCTTCCTGTTTTTCGAATTCCGAACCCGAAATTGTGAGTAATGTTCCTACTTCGCTTCCTGTTTGCCGGGTTTTAAGTTCAATTTGTGAAACAGCGGAGATAGAAGCGAGCGCTTCTCCTCTGAATCCCATGGTTCTTAAGGCGTAAATATCTTCGACTTTACTGATTTTAGATGTCGCGTGACGTTCGAAAGCCATTCGCGCGTCGGTTTCCGACATGCCTTTCCCATTATCGATGACTTGAATTAAAGTTCGTCCCGCGTCTTTGATAATAACCTGTATATGAGTCGCTCCCGCGTCAATAGCGTTTTCTACCAATTCTTTTATGACAGATGCCGGACGTTGAATGACTTCTCCGGCCGCGATTTGATTGGCTATGGAATCAGGCAATAAATGGATGATATCGCTCATTGAAAATTAAGTTTCTTTTAATTGTAAGTAGTGAAATTTACGACATTTACCGTGAATTTAATTCAGTTACGCAAACATGAAAATTTTGTTCTTTGTTGCAATCAAAAAAATAGAAACAGTCGAAAATTGTTTCTTCAGAAGATTTTTTTTGAATATAAAACATATTGCAAATATCGTTGGACTTGAATTTTTGAAGTATCGGTTGCGCGTTTTTTTTATTATCAAAAGTTTGTCTCGATTCTATTTGGGTAATATAATCTTTGACTGAAATTTCATCTCTGGCTATAAAAAAGTAATTATTATGTGATAATATGAAATTTTGTTCGGTTTGCATTTTCTTCAATAATTTTTTTTCAAGTAACAGTTGTTGGTAATCTGATGTTAAATAAGGAGATTTGAAAAAAATAATATTGCCGGTTGTCAATAAAGAATTATTTTTAGTGAATTTACAATAAGTGGCTTCTTTTATGATACTTATCATTGAAGAATCGGCAGAGAAGAAAGAGTCTCCATGATTTTCCACAATTTTTTTCAAAGAAGAACATCTGAAAAAAGAAACGCTTTCAGGTATCATTTCTGGTGCGAAATTGATTTTTTCGAAATTGGTATCAGACGTATCTTTGCTATTCTCAAGAGTGATATAGCCTGAAAACTCCATTATTCCATCTTTAAACCGGATATTTCCTCCAATGTTTTCTCCTTTGTATTTTTCGAAGTCGCGACCATCAAATTTTTCTATTTGGGAAGAATTGATAGTCAATCCGGCAAAAGCGTACTTATCTAAAAACAGGCTATTCAATTCTGATTTATTTGTAGATTTTTTATTGTTGCAATAAAAGTCTATAGCTTTGTATATTAACGATTTATCAAAACTGCCAAAGAAAACGAAATCGCACCACGCGTAACAGAAAAAATCTTCTTTTTGAGTCACCTTGATGTAAATGGTAACGTCTTTATATATTTCTTTTTTAGCGGAAAATTCGGATAGATTTTCTGAAAAAAAATTCTTTTCCATCAATCTGAAATTTTCTTTTTTCATTTTGGAAAAAAGAAGTTCTCCTTCGGGATAGAAACTGATGATTAATCCGTCTTTCGAATTTTGTTGGCTACAGATTTGCTCCTTTCCTATGGCCTCTGCCACAAGTAAAATATCCGGATTGGGAAGTAATTTCGAAATTTTTTCAAGATTGTGATATTCCGTTTGTATTTGTTTCGGATTATATATGGTAAGTAAATATTGAAAATCCGTGGGAAGAAAACCGGAAATATCTGCGACTTTCATTTTTTCATCAGATTTTAACCGTGAATATAAATGAATGCTTCCGTAAATCGTAAACCCGATTATAACAAATAAAAATATGACTCCGAACAGTTTATTTTTCATACGCCGCATTAATCGCTACCAAATGTACGGATTTCGGTTGAGAAATACAATTGTTAAGTAGTTTTGGATTTTTGTTTTTATTGTTGTCCAGCTAATGCTCTTGAATAGCAGTTATCAACTTGTTTTTCAATATATATTAAAAAATCAATTTAAATCAAATCCCACGATTTTACCCACAATTAATCAGCATTATTCTACATTGAGTTGCATGATAATTGAAAAGGCTAAGGCAAAGTTACAAAAATTTTGAGAAATTGCCAGATACAGATAGAAATATTTTCTTAATAAGATCAATCAAATTATTTTTTAATTTTGTTCTGTATAATTACTGCAATAATGGATATCTGGGACAAGAAAAAACGTTCGGAAGTAATGTCTAAAATCCGGTCAAAAAATACTAAACCAGAAATGACATTACGCAAGGCCCTTTTTGCTAAGGGTTACAGGTACCGTATAAACGATAAGAAGATACCGGGGAAACCAGATATTGTCTTTCCGAAATACAAAACTGTAATTTTCATTCATGGTTGTTTTTGGCATGGACATGAAAATTGTAAGATAGCCCACATCCCTAAAAGTAATATTGATTTTTGGAAAAATAAAATTGAAAAAAATAAAGAACGGGATCAAATAAATTACAAACGGACCATTCTTCTGGGTTGGAAAGTAATTGTAGTTTGGGAATGCCGGATTTCAAAAAAATCAATTCCTGATATAATAGAGGAAATTGTCGCAATCCTTAATGAAACACACCCAACTCCTTCTCCTGTAAAAATCAAAATATATGAAGAAATGGATGGCGACATATCATTAGTAGCTGAAGATGTAATGCCATATAATAGGGCCATCCACTGATATTTAGCCTATTTCAGTCTATTTTCCCCAACTTGAAATTTTTATTTATGGCAAAAAAATTGATATAAATATTATACATTTCCAAAAAAAAAGTCCGTAAATTTGTCCGTGTACGTAAATCTGTCCGCAAGAAAATGGCAACAATAAATTTTTATTTAGATAAACCAGACAAAAAAGGGCTGTCTCCTATCCATTTGAGGATAAACTGTAATGGCAACCAAGTAAAATTGGCTACAGGACAAAAAATTGCCCCTGAATATTTTAATAAGAAAAATCAAAGGGCGAATTCTTATTACAGGGAAGCTCCCGAAATAAACCATTATTTATCATTCCTTCAAGACCGGGCAGATGAATTGTTACATTGTTCGAATAAAAAAACATTCTCCCCTACAGAAATAAAAAGCATATTAAACGAATATATTGATAATTACAAGGGGAATAATACGGTAAACTTAGTTAAGGAACAGCTTTCTTTATACGGTAAGTCTTTTACATTCATAGATTTATTTGCAGGAGCTGGAGGCTTTAGTGAAGGATTCCTACAGGCAGAGATCAATAATAAATTCTTTGATTTTGTTGCTGCAAGCGACATTAATGAAAATTGCGAATTAACCCATATTGTAAGGTATAATCATCAATTAGGATTAGAGACAGAGTTCCTTAAACAAGATATAACTGAACCTGATTTTATAGAAAATCTTTTAAGTAAAATAAAAGGAAAACAAATTGATGTTGTCTGTGGGGGCCCTCCTTGCCAAAGTTTCAGCCTAGCAGGGAAAAGAAAGAAATTCGATAAAAAGGATGATTTATTCTCTCATTATCTAGAGGTCATAAAACTCTTACGTCCCAAATATTTTATTATGGAAAACGTAAAGGGTATATTGACAAAAGAAAATGGTAAAATTAAAGATTTGATAATTGAAGAAATCAATTCTATTATCGATCCGGAAGAAATTCCGTTATTAATTGATTTTGTCAGGAAAACTGTGAGGAAACATGAGGGTTCCTTTCTTTTAGAATGTATAATGAAGAAGATTGAGATAGAAAGGCTCAAAGAAAAAGACAAAGAATCTGGAAGAGAGAATTTTATCCGTTTTGTTGATAACAAATTTAGGCAATTAACACCGCAGATTGTAGATTACAAAACAAGCAAAACAGATCCTTGGATAAATACAATCCGGCATGGATTCAATATTCTTGCACGCACTAAAGAATGGGAAAAATTAAAACGTAGCCTTATAAAAGAAAAGGACTTTTGTAATATTGACAATGATTCTTTTGTGAATGAATTCAATTTGTTCTTAACCCATATGGGGACAGAAAATATCATTTCAAAGATAGAGGGGGCATTCCAAGAACTAAAAGTACCCGTAAAATACAAACGTGAATGTGCAGATATTATTTCTGCTTTAAGGATATATACCGCAACTTTTGACGAAACCGTTGATATCTTATCTAAGTTGTGTAATAATGAAGAAAAAAAGGAATTGAATACCATCCTCAAAAATATTCGGCTTTACAGGATAGAGAAACCATATGTTGCAAATGCATCAGACTATGGGGTACCCCAAAATAGGGAAAGAGTACTATTCATAGGTTGCCGTAAAGACCAAAAACCAATATTAGCTATCCCGCCTACTGTGCCAAATAAAGAAAAAGTTTCAATATTTGAGGCTATCTATGATTTGGATTTTATTGGAAATAATGAAGAAGCCCATCATTATGAGTTGGTTGACATTAAAAACCAATTCAATGGAAGTTCAAAAAAAATGTTGGAATTATTAAAACTACGGTCAGTAAATGGAGAAATTAACCCAAAGGTGGGCAAAACATATGCAGATTGGTCTAAAGAAGGGCGGTTGATTGAAAGGTATAAACCCGTTAGCAAACCTTTTTATGTCCGCGATTTCAATGGTTTATCAAATGGTGAAAAATACTTTGATATACTGAATAACCATAAGACAAGTAACCAGAGCCAAGATGTTATAAAACGCCTCGAAGTTATATTGAACAAAGGGGGTTATAAAAAGGCCCAATTAGAATTGGAATCTTGTGGGCTTAGTTCAAATAAGAGGAATTACAATGTACTAAAACCAGGGGAACAAAGTTCTACTATAATGACAATCCCGGATGATTACATACATTATAATGCCCCAAGGGCATTAACAGTACGTGAAATGGCAAGGTTGCAGTCTTTTGATGATTCTTTTGTTTTTCAGGGGAAACGTTCTACTGGAGGTAATAACCGGAAATCTGAGGTCCCACAATATACCCTTGTCGGGAATGCCGTACCTCCGCTTCTTGCAAGAGCCATTGCTGTTGAACTTTTAAAACATATCAGATGAGGACATTAACAAATTTAGAACAAGAAAAAATCAAAGTCCTAACAAAGAATCAGATTCCTTTGACGCTAATTGAACCTACAGAAACTGGTTTAAAAAAGTCAATTATGGATGCGACAGCTCCTGTCCGGAACTATTTAAAAGAAAATAACATTCATGATTATGCCTACCAAAAACAAGGGCAAGAGAATAAAGTATTATTCGGGGCAAAAATTTATGAAGAAGCAAATATTGTAAATTCAACAGCTTCACTATATCGACCACAAACCAAAAAAGGAGACCCCCGGATTTGGTTTTCTGGATTGACTAAAACAGCAGGTCCCAATGATATTGTTGCGATTATATATTATGAGAATGAGCTCCATATTTTTAACCTTACAAAGTTAAATGTTGATGCATTGCTTAATTCTGTTATAAATAACCCACTAAAGGAATTACTAGGTGAAATAAACGGAAAGGCAAGCCAAATTTCTAACGAATTATTGTCTTTATTAAAGGAAATTGCTGCCAGAGGTCCAATTGTATCAATGGTAGACGCTGACACATCGGTAGGTCGTACTTTAGAAACTGCATTGGGGATTAATATTAATTCTTCGAAACAACCCGACTATAAAGGAATTGAACTTAAATCTTATAGGAGTAATAGGGCTAACCGGAAAAACTTATTTGCACAAGTTCCAGATTGGGCACTAAGTAAATTCAAGAGTTCGGCAGAAGTATTAGATACTTTCGGATATCAACGGGGTAGTGATTTCAAACTATACTGTACGGTATCTACAATTACACGGAATTCGCAAGGCCTTGAATTACGGTTAGACCAAGATATTAAGCAACTTATCGAGAATTCATCAAAACCGGAAATCGGAGACTTTGTTGTATGGTCTTTAGATACTCTCCACTATAGGTTGTTAGAAAAACATCGGGAAACTTTTTGGGTTGAAGCTAATTGTTCTTATGTTGATGGAAAGGAATATTTCCAATACACCCTTGTTGAACATACTAAAAAACCAATAGTTTCTCAGTTTGATTTGCTTTTGGACCAAGGGATAATTACACTGGACCATTTGATAAAAAGAAATCCTAAAGGAAAAGTTGTAGAAAAAGGTCCCTTGTTTAAGATTAAACCCAGAGGAATAGACTTGTTATTCCCTCCAAGTGAAAAATACCATTTATTATAACAAAATAGAAATCCAGATTCTTCAAACGCTTCCAAAATGTATCTCTTAACTCACTTTGCGCACATAAACCTCAACAAACGTTGAAATTTAGTTGAAATCGAGTTATTTTTCCTGTTTTGGTTGATAAAACAGCTGTTTTTCGACTTTTAGATGTATACTCTTTCCCTGTAGTGCACTTTCCCTCTTGCAAGTTTAGCAAAAGGTCTCAACCTTTGCCTCATGTATTTCAGGAGCAGTGGTCGGCATAATCAAATAGATACGAGCGGATAGCTGCAAGGTGGGTTAATTTCAGGATAGTAAAATCGGGGCTTCCCCGTTTTTCAACAATTTGCCTTTCCTGAGAAAGAACAGAATTTTAAATGTTTTTCGTACCATTTTACATAGAATATTAATGAAACAAAGTTACTTACTTCCTTTCAGGATTATGCTATGCAAATTACTGATAATTAGCGAATTAAAACTGTTTTAGTGGGCCTTTTTGAGCGGAATCCAAAGTCCCATGATTGGGCCACTGAGAACTTGCTTTGAAACGCTCTTTTTAACACTTCGAATTTAAATAAAAATCCCTAAAACTCATTGAATTTCAGGATTTACTTTGGTTCTCTTTTTTAACTTGTTGTCCTGATGGGACAATTCACTTTATTATCTAACTTTACTTGTATTGATTTAAAATACCCTGTTTGTAAGTGTTTTATAAAAATAAAAAGTAAAGAGAAATAAAGAGAAATCAAATGAAATTAAAATTATTCGTCCCACCATTCGTCCTACATTAAAATTATTGTCATATTTGTCATGTTCAATTAAACATCAAGATATGGCATCTGTGAAATTTTACCTTTCTAGGGCAACATCTAAAGAAAAAACAGCGATTTATTTTCGTTTTTACGATGGAGCGTATGAGATTATCAATGAAAAGAAAAAATATTTACCACTAAAGTACTCTATACAAATGAATCTATAGACCCTGTATTCAAGTAATCAAAAGTTCAATGACTATTATCAAAGAAGTTGCAAAACGTGCCGGGATAACAGAGCCGGTAAAAGTGGAAAAGACAAAAGGAGATTTAACTACAAAAACATCAGTCCCAAAACATGAATTAGTTCATCCCACACCGCCCACAGGTCTTTCGCGACAAACACCTTTTTGGCAGATATTTCAATTATTTCCATTATGGAGATTACCGGACATAAAGCAGAAAGTGCCTTTATGAAGTATATAAAAAATCAGCAAGGAAGATAACGACCGGAAACTGATGACGCATCAATTCTTTACAAAATATGCCGCAAGAATCCATATTTATCCGCCGTAGAAAATATTTGGCGTGAGTTCTGAATATAAAGGGAATCTCTGTGCCGAATTCCGCCTGCAAAAAGGAATCAGTATGGCTAAAGATTTTTATAGTAACGAATGGATAGCTTTACACATATGGGAATAATAAAATAATCCTGTTTTTCAAAATATTTATTTCGAATAATATTGAATTCCAAAATTATTCATTATCTTTGTACTACGATAGATTAAAATATGAGAATAGTATCGCATAAAAAACTGATAGAATTTTACCAAACAATCGGAAGAGAAGATTCTCAAACGGCATTGGAAAGATGGTATGAAATTGTTGAAAATGCCCAATGGAGTAACCTCTCTGATATAAAGGTCGACTTTCCTTTAGTGGACTATGTTGGCAACCAACATTATGTTTTCAATATCAAAGGAAACAAATACAGGCTTGTAGTGGTTGTTAAGTTTACTATCAAGTATGTTTTTATCCGTTTTGTCGGAACACATGGAGAATACGATAAAATTAATTGTTCAACCATATAAAATTGATATTTATGATAACTAAAGAACAATATGAATTTGCGTTGGCAAAGGTAGAAGAACTTTTACCACTTGTTGGCGATGAAACCCCTGCAAACGATAAAAATGCTGTTGAACTTTCCGTTATGTCTGATATAATAATATCCTACGAAAAAGACAATTATCCAATTGGAAAGCCTTCTATTCCTAAATTGATAGAATTGTATTTAGAAGAAAAGGGAATGACGCAAAAACAACTTGCTTCCGAAATCGGCGTAAGCCCTTCACGAATTAACGATTATGTTTCAGGCCGCTCCGAACCTAATCTTAAAAATGCCGGATTGTTATGTCGAACACTTAATATCCCACCCTCTATTATGCTCGGACTTTGATAATTTACCCTCAAAGCCCTACCTCACTCAGGGGCTTTGTTGTTAACCTTATCATAAAGTTCAATCAGCGAGTATTTGAATAAATTGGCCGCTATAAAGAATTTTATAGCTACTGACTTATTGACAGTTGGCAATGGTAGTGGTAGTTTTGGAACATGGGTGCATTAGCGTGTCGCAATTTTGCGATTTGGATTGATGATAAATAAAGAAAGAAACAGAGAGGTCTCCCGAAGATTACAAAAATAGGCTAATCGAAGAAGAGCAATACGAAGATGAGATAAAATTGGATAAAAGTATAAGGTCAATAAGCGAAAGTAAACTGATAAATCCTGACCCTGAAAAGTCGGAATTTTTATTTCAACGAATTTATTCGTCGCACCTTCGTCCTACATAACAAAAATATCTAAAATTAATCATTGAATATCAGGCGTTTATCGTTTTTTTTTGTTGTCCTGCTAGGATTCGAACCCAGACAAGCAGAACCAGAATCTGCGGTGCTACCATTACACAACAGGACAATCTTTCGTGCTTTCGCAATTGAGGTACAAATATATGAATTTTTTCAGAAAAATTAAATTCAATAAAAAAGGTCACAATGAAGTGACCTTTTTCTTATTGATACAAGCAATTATTAAATTTTATATTCTTGCCAACTTTTGATTTGTATATCGTTTTCTACGATAGTACAGAAAGCTTCGATGAATGCTCCTGCCAAACGCGCGTTTGTAATCAGCGGAATATTGTGGTCGATAGCCGCGCGGCGGATTTTGTATCCGTTGGTAAGTTCCCTGCGGGTATGATTTTTAGGGATATTTACAACCAAATCAATTTTATGATTCGACATAATATCAATAATGTTGTTATCTCCTCCTTCATCCGGCCAATCGACTGTTGTCGCTTTGACTCCGTTTTCAGCTAAGAATTTTTGAGTTCCGGAAGTCGCGTATATGTCCATTCCTTTTTCGGCTAACATATGGCAAGCGTCGAGCATGTCGGCTTTCGATTTTGCTGCTCCGGAAGAAATTAAAACTCCTTTTTTCGGAATGTTATATCCGACAGCGATCATTGAAGAAAGTAAGGCTTCGTGGTAATCATCTCCGATACAACCAACTTCTCCGGTCGAAGACATGTCTACTCCCAGAATCGGGTCGGCTTTGTGTAAGCGGGTAAATGAGAATTGAGACGCTTTAACTCCGATATGGTCGATGTCGAATGCCGAACTGTCGGGTTTTTGATATGGAGCATCCAACATGATTTTTGTAGCCGTTTCGATGAAGTTTCGTTTTACTATCTTAGATACGAACGGGAACGAACGCGAAGCCCTCAGGTTACATTCGATAACTTTCACATCGTTGTTTTTCGCCAGGTATTGAATATTGAACGGTCCGCTGATATTCAGTTCTTTCGCGATCATCTTGCTCACTTTCTTGATTCTGCGGGCGGTTTCGAAGTATATCTTTTGGGCAGGGAATACCAAAGTTGCATCTCCGGAGTGTACACCCGCGAATTCTACGTGTTCTGAAATCGCGTATTCAACTACTTCTCCGTTTTTAGCGACGGCGTCGAATTCTATTTCTTTCGCGTTTTGCAGGAATTCCGAAACAACTACCGGATATTCTTTCGATACTTTAGCCGCCGCTTGCAAGAAGGTTTCCATGTCTTCTTTCGAATAACAAACATTCATTGCCGCGCCCGAAAGTACATACGAAGGACGAATCAATACCGGGAATCCGACATGGTCTACAAAATCGTTGATTTCTTCCAAACTGGTCAACTCTTTCCATTTCGGTTGGTCAATTCCCAGCTGATCGAGCATGCTTGAAAATTTATGCCTGTTTTCCGCACGGTCGATGCTTATGGGCGAAGTTCCCAATATCGGGATGTGTTGACGATGCAGTTTCATCGCGAGGTTATTCGGAATTTGTCCTCCGACCGATACGATAACGCCTTTAGGTTGTTCTAAATCAATGATGTCGAGTACCCTTTCCAACGAAAGTTCATCGAAATAGAGGCGGTCGCACATGTCGTAGTCTGTCGAAACTGTTTCAGGATTATAGTTGATCATTATCGCCTTATATCCCAATTTGCGGGCTGTTTGGACGGCGTTTACCGAACACCAGTCGAATTCTACCGACGAACCAATCCTGTATGCTCCCGAACCTAATACGATAACGTTTTTTTCATTCTTATAATAAGGAATATCACTTCCGGTAGTTCCGTAAGTCATGTACAGGTAATTTGTCAATTCCGGGTCTTCCGAAGCGATTGTATTGATTCTCTTAACCGCCGGAACGATATTGTATTGTTTCCTGATTGTTCTTACTCTCAAATTTTCTTTTTCCATATTGGCGGACGGGTCTTCTACGAAACGCGCGATTTGGAAATCTGAAAATCCAAGTCGTTTGGCTTCTTGGATCACATCGGCCGGAAGATCTTCAATCCTATTATAAGTTTCGAGTTTTTTCGAATAATCGACAATATTTTTCAAGCAACCCAAAAACCAATGGTCTATCTTTGTCAATTCGTGGATGCGTTCGATTGTGTAACCCGTTTCTAAAGCTTTAGCTATCGCAAAGATACGCAAATCAGTTGGGTTAGATAATTCTTCGTCCAAATCTCCGAATTCGAGGTCTTTATTCCCAACAAAACCGTGCATGCCTTGTCCGATCATTCTTAATCCTTTTTGTATGATTTCTTCGAATGATTTTCCAATCGACATGATTTCTCCCACCGATTTCATGCTTGAACCGATTAAGCGGGAAACTCCTGTGAATTTAGTCAAGTCCCAACGAGGGATTTTTACGATAATATAATCAACGGAAGGAGCTACGTAAGCAGAGTTGGGAGTTCCCATTTCTCCGATTTGGTCGAGAGAATATCCTAATGCCAGTTTGGCGGCGACAAACGCGAGGGGATATCCGCTTGCCTTGGAAGCCAAGGCCGAGGAACGGCTCAAACGCGCGTTGATTTCTATAATTCTGTAGTCATTCGTATAAGGATTGAACGCGTATTGGATATTACATTCTCCTACGATTCCGATGTGGCGAACAACTTGTTTAGCAATGTCTTCCAACATCGTGATTTGTTCTTTTGATAAAGAACAGATAGGAGCGACAACGATACTTTCGCCTGTATGTATACCTAACGGGTCGAAGTTTTCCATCGGAACAACTGTAAAACAATGGTCGTTTTTGTCGCGGATTACTTCAAATTCGATTTCTTTCCAACCTTTCAAAGATTCTTCAACAAGTATTTGTTTGGAATAAGCGAAAGAACTTTCGCAAAGGACTTTGAATTCCTCAAGGTCTTTGCATATACCGCTTCCTAATCCTCCAAGCGCGTAAGCCGAACGAACCATAACCGGAAATCCGATTTTTTCGGCGGCGACAATCGCGTCTTCCATGCTTTCTACAGCTTGGCTGACCGGAGTTTTGGCTTGAATTTCGTTGAGCTTTTTGGTAAACAAGTCCCGGTCTTCGGTGTACATGATGGCTTCGACAGATGTTCCCAATACTTCAACTCCATATTTTTTCAGCGTACCGCTTAGACACATTTCTGTTCCGCAGTTCAATGCTGTTTGTCCGCCAAAAGCCAAAAAGATACCATCAGGTTGTTCTTTTTTGATAACTTCTTCAACGAAGTATGGAGTAATAGGAAGGAAATAAACTTTATCCGCAACACCTTCCGATGTTTGAATGGTCGCGATATTAGGGTTAATCAACACAGTGGCAATGTTTTCTTCTTTTAATGCCTTCAACGCTTGCGAGCCTGAATAATCGAATTCTCCCGCTTGTCCGATCTTGAGCGCTCCTGACCCCAAGACTAACACTTTCTTAATTTCCTTTTTCATACTTAAAAACATCTTTTATTATTTATTCTACAAAATTAGGGTTTTTATTGGCAAAAAAAATGCGTTGGAAATAAAACCAACGCATCATTTATTTTTTCTAAAAATAATTATACTTTTTATGTCTTCTTTATGTTGCTTAAAAAACGGAATCATTATTATAACAAGGTGTTATTTAAATCGGGGCAAAGGTAGAAATTTATATTATAAATCCCAAATAATATATCAAAATTATTTTTTTAGATTCTTGTAGCTTGCTTAAATTGCGTCTTTACATTACAAATATTTTTATTCTATAAGAATATGCCGAAATATTAATATTCACGCGATTCAGCGTAATTGAGTAGGAGAGGGGAAAAATTACAAATTTTATAGCTGTGAGTTTAATCATTTATCACTTAGACTGCGTTATTCAATTTTATGTCGGAAATAAAATTGGTTGTCCAGTATTGTCTTATTAATATCCCCTTGTTTTATGTTTGTTTCTTTTATAATCAATTGATAAATAGATATTTGCATTAAAGTATGTTATAAAACATAAAATAATTCAAGATTATTTACGGTAAAAATTTTTCTTTTCAGAAAACATATTATAATTTTGGCAGACCAAAGTGGTAAACCAATCTTTGGTAATTGTAAATTTTCAAATGATTGGAAAATTGTTTTGATTTAATGTTTTAACTTTGGAGAAATTAACATATTAAATCAAGCACAAATGGATGAGATGGATTTTATTACCAGTAAACAAATAGAATTTTCAGAACTGATTGATATCCCGGAAAAACCGGTTGATTCAATTATAAAACAATTGAAGTTGATGTTGAGTTCGGGACAACTGGCTCCAGGAGACAGATTGCTTTCTGAAAGGAAATTGGCGGAAAAGTTTGGAGTTAGCCGAACTCATATTCGAGAAGCTATTAAAAAACTGGAATTTTATGGAATTTTGAAAACGTTGCCTCAAAGCGGAACTTTTGTGGCGGGTTTGGATATATCGGCTCTTGAAAGTTTGATTTCCGATGCTTTGCATATCGAAACTTACGATTTTTATTCTTTGGTAGAAACCCGTTTGATTTTGGAAACTAACGCGATAAAATTGTGTAGCCAAAGAAGAACAGAGGAAGACTTAAAGCTAATTGAAGAAAGTTTGCTGATTTGTGACAAAAAAATAAAAGAAGGAGGCGCGGCCATTGAGGAAGATTTGAATTTTCATAGACGGATTGCGGAAGCTTCTAAAAATCAGGTGTTGAAGTCGATGATGTTGATAATTACTCCTGATATTATGACTAATTACAGGAAGTATTGGGTGTGTGACAAAAATAAATCTATTGCCGGAATGGAGCATCAAATGCTTTTCGAATATATTAAAAGACAAGATGCGGCCGGAGCTGAAATGATGATGACTCAACATTTGAAAGGAGTAATGGATTTTGCACGCAAACAAGAACAATCTGATAAATTAAATCTCAGCTAAAAAGATGATAAAAAATTCTTTTAAACGCAAGGGCACAAAGGCACGAAGAAAAAATAATTCTTTGCGTCTTTGTGTCTTTGTGTTTATATTATCATTTTTTGCTATATTTTACGTAAAGGCCGGAAACCATCCATGCCTAATGTTGACAAAAAAAGGTGTTGATGGAATTCAGCAAAGTTTGGGTAAATCACCTCTGTTTGATGAAACTTTGCTCAAAGTCAGAACGGAAATAGACAATGTAGTTGGTCAACCAATTAATGTTCCTATTCCTAAAGATGGTGGTGGTGGCTATACGCACGAACAGCACAAAAAAAATTATAATGATATATACAAGGCTGGTATTCTTTACCAATTGTACAAAGAAGAAAAATATGCGTCTTTCGTCAAAAATATGTTGATGGAATATGCAAAGATGTATCCAACTTTACCTTTGCATCCAGTACAAAAATCTAATTACAGAGGAAAACTTTTCTGGCAAGGATTAAATGAATGTGTTTGGTTGGTACATACGGCACAAGCTTATGATTGTGTTTATGATTATATTTCCGAAAAAGACAAGAAGTTTATTGAAACCAATCTTTTTTCGCAAATGGTTAAGTTTATTGCGGAAGATAATAAAGCTACATTCAACAAAATACATAATCACGGAACATGGGCGGTGGCCGGAGTGGGAATGATTGGTTATGTGATGAACAATCGTGATTGGGTGGAAAAATCGCTTTACGGATTATCGAAAGATGGTAAAGGTGGTTTCATGCGACAAATGGATGAATTGTTTTCTCCGGATGGATATTTTGCTGAAGGACCTTACTACCAACGTTATTCTCTTCAACCGTTTATTGTTTTTGCACAAGCTATTCAGAATAATGAACCAGAACGTAAAATTTTTGAATATCGCGATAATATTCTGGTTAAAGCAGTAAATACTTCTCTGCAAATGGCTTATACCGATGGACAATTTTTCCACTTGAATGATGCATTAGATAAAACTTGGCACAGCATTGAATTGGTTTATGGCGTGGATATCGTTTATAATATTACCAAAGACTATAGTTTGTTAAGTATTGCCAAAGAACAGAATCAGGTCATATTAAGTGATGCGGGAATGGCTGTTGCAGAGGCTATAAAAGACGGAAAATCTCAACCTTTCGATTTAAAAACTACATTAATCCGTGATGGAGCGGATGGAAAACAAGGAGGACTTGGCATTTTAAGAATGGGAGAAGGTAAAGACCAAACTTGTGTTGTACTAAAAGCTACCGCACAAGGAATGGGACACGGACATTTTGATAAACTTTCCATTTCATATTACGATAACGGATATGAAATATTGCAGGATTATGGTGCTGCCCGTTTCTTGAATATTGAAGCTAAAAACGGCGGACATTATCTGCCCGAAAATGATTCATGGGCGAAACAAACCATTGCTCACAATACATTAGTTGTTGATGAAACATCCGACTATCAGGGAAAATTGGAAATCGCGGAAAAATACTCTCCTCAAATTACCGGTTTTATCAACAATAAAGATTTTAAGATAATCGAAGCGACAGACACATCGGCTTATCCCGGAGTGAGAATGCAACGGACGTTATTTATGGTTTCCATGGGAGAAGAAAAACCACTTGTGATTGATTATTTCGTTGTTAAATCAAAACAGGAACATCAATACGATTTACCTTATTATTATATAGGACAACTTATTAACACTGATTTCAAATATACAACTTTCTCTACTTTTTTAAAACCTTTGGGAACGAAAAACGGTTATCAATATTTGTGGGAAGAGGCTTCAGGCAAGAGTAATAAGAATATAGCTTGTGTGACGTTTCTCAACAAGAATCGTTTTTACAGCATTACGACATTGACAAATGAGGACACTGAACTTCTTTTTAACAGGATTGGAGCCAATGACCCTAATTTTAATTTGAGAAACGAACCTTCTTTCATGTTACGGAAAAAAGCAAAAGACAGCATGTTTGTTTCCGTCATAGAACCTCATGGCGAATTCAACCCCCGGGAAGAATACACCATACAGTCTGAATCTGAAATAAAAGACATAACAATGTCTTCTGAAATTATCAACGGAATTGAAACTCATTTAATCTCTATTATCCGTAATGATGGAACATCGCTAAAGTTGAATCCTGAACTTAAAAGCTGTAACTTCATTCAAAAAGCATCCGACTGATTATCTAAATATAAACACTTAAAATATAATGGAAGAAATTAAAAGTAAACCGTTCTTTTTAGGAACGGAAGAGCCAGTGTACGCTCCGGCTGAAGGGATTACACGTCAATTTGTGGGTTATGACAATAGCATAATGATGGTAAAAGTCATGTTCGAAAAAGGTGCTATAGGCACTTCACACGCGCATGTACATGCTCAAACTACTTATGTTGTTTCCGGTAAATTTGAAATGACAATCGGCAATGAAACCAAAATACTTCAAGCTGGTGATGGTTTCTATACCGAACCCAACATTATGCATGGCTGTATTTGTTTGGAAGCCGGGATACTCATCGATGTGTTCAGTCCGGTAAGAGAAGATTTTTTAGCAACAATCTAATATGCCGATTATTTAATATGCCAATGTTCGGTACAAAAAATAATTGGCATATTGGCACATTAAGATTTTAGCACATTAAAATAATGAAAATAAAAGGATTACGCTGGTGGGTTATCTCACTGATTGTATTAGTCACATTGATTAATTACTTAGACAGGAACACTTTGTCGATTATGTGGCAGGGAATTGTTGCTGATTTGGGTTTGATAGATAAAGAAAATCTGTCGGCAGAAGAATATACTCAACAATCGAAAGAAATGTATTCATATATCTACATGTTCTTTATGGTTGCCTATGGAATTAGCCAGATGCTTTCCGGAAAATTATATGATAAAATCGGAACAAGAATCGGTTTTGTGATTTCGGTTACAATTTGGGCGATTGCCGATGCTTGTACCGCGTTTGCCCGCGGATTAGGTTCTCTGTGTTTCTTCCGTTCCATGTTAGGATTAGGAGAAGCGGGACCTTGGCCGGGTTCGGTAAAAAGTAATGCAGAATGGTTTCCTGTCAAAGAAAGAGCGTTTGCACAAGGGCTTTTCAATGCCGGAGCATCAGTCGGAGCCATTATTTCTCCAATTCTGATAGCACTTCTTTATACCAATTTCGGATGGAAAATGACCTTTGTTATCGTTGGTGCAATCGGTTTGTTGTGGTTAATTCCTTGGTTGGTTATCAATAAAAAAGGTCCAAAATACCATGAATGGATTACAGAACAGGAACGCGAATATATTGTAAGCGGACAACCCGAAAGTTCCGTTTCGAATGAAAAAGGTTTGTCGTGGGGAGAGTTGGTAAAAAACAAAAAAAGTTGGGCGGTTATTGCCGGACGCTTTTTCCTCGATCCTGTTTGGTGGATGTTTGTTGCCTGGTTGCCCATGTATTTATTGGATGTTCATGGTTTTGATATCAAAAGTATAGGTATGTATGCCGGTATACCTTACATAGGTGCAATGATTGGCAGTATTGCAGGCGGATGGTTTTCCGGAAATCTTATCAAAAAAGGAAAATCAGTGAATTATGCCCGGAAATCGGCTATGGTTATAGGAGGAATTGTTATGCTTCCTTCACTGATTGCCACCGGACTTGCATCCGATGTAAGAATTGTGATTGCCTTGATGGCGTTGATTCTTTTGGGTTTTCAGTTCGCGATAGGAAATATTCAAACACTTCCATCCGATTTATTCTCAGGAAAAACAGTAGGTTCATTGGCCGGACTTGGAGGAGCTGCCGCAACTTTAGGAGTTATTCTTTCGATGGTATTCATTCCTTCCTTGACAAAAGGAGGAAACTGGTTGCCGTTCTTTATACTCGGAGCTGCTTTGGTTCCATTAGCCATCGGTTCCGTATTTTTATTCGGAGGAAAGATTGAGAGACAATAGTTAGTTGACAAGTAAACAAGTTAATAAAGCGAAAATGAAGTCATCTTGATTTTTAACAAAAGATATAAAATGATAGATTTTAAACACTGAGTTGCACGGAGTAATAATTCACAGAGTCGATGCTAATATATAGCGAAGAGATACTCCGTGAAATAAACTCCTTCCACTCCGTGTCTAATAAAAAATCGAGACGAATTCAATATTTGTTGATCAATTAGTGAAACTAACTCGTCAACTTGTTAACTCGTCAACTAAAAAAGCGTTCTTTGAAATATTGATTTGCATGTTGTGTTTGTTCAGCTGAACAAAGAATATTAACTTTGTCGAAAACCAATAGCTTAAATTTTATGGCGACATTGTTAATTGATGTAGATGGTCGAGCTAACGTTGCTAAACTCATGGAAGTATTATATATGCTTAAAGGAGTGAAGCGAGTTACACTAAAAGAAAATGAATATACCCAACAATTAAGTCAATCCGTTGGAATGGTTGGAGAAGAAAAGGTTGTATATAAAATAAAAAAGAAACCTTCTGATTTTGCAGGAACTTTATCAAAAAAAAAATCTGAGGATTTATTAAATTATATCAATCAATCAAGAAAACAATGGGACAGAGATTTTTAATCGATACAAATATCTTGATAGAATTTCTGTCTAATAGACTTCCTGAAAAAGGTAAACGTTTTATTGCGAAAATTTTGGATGAAGAATTTCTTATTTCAGTTATTAGAGAAATGGAAGTGTTGGGTTATCCTGCAATAAACAAAGAAACGGAACTATTTATAGAATTGGCTACATCGATTAATCTCAATGAAGACATTGTTAAAACTACCATTAACATTCGTAAAAATTATAAAGTAAAGTTGCCTGATGCTATTATTGCATCAACAGCTATTTCAAACAATTTAACTTTAGTGACTCGTAATGTTTCAGATTTTAAATCAATAAAAAAGTTGAAAATATTAAATCCATGGGAGATGTAAAATTTTAGCTTAATAAATTAAAATACTACAGCGTGCAAATCAATAATCAAAAGATTTGCACGCTTTTTTTGTGCGTATAATAAAAATAAAATTCAATAATAACAATTATTAATATTTTAATAAAAAGACATGAAATTAAAAGGTAAAACAGCTTATGTAACAGGTGGCGCGAGAGACTTAGGACGCGCTATTTCCATTCGTATGGCAGAAGAAGGCGCCAACGTAGTTATCAACTATTTTGACAATAAAGAAGATGCCGAAGAAACAAAAAAAATGATTGAATCGAAGGGTGGAAAATGTATTATCGTTCAAGGTGACATGACGAAAGCTGTTGAAGTGAAAAATTTCTTCGATGAAGGGATTAAAGCTTTTGGAAATAAAGCTCACGTTTTGGTAAATGTTGTAGGTGGTATTTGCGGACGTAAACAAATCACAGAACAAGACGAAGCTTGGTATGATTTATTGATGGATGTAAACATGAAAAGCTGCTGGCTTTGTACCCGCGAAATAGTTCCTTACATGACAGAAGGCGGTGCAATCATCAATTTTTCTTCACAGGCAGCACGTGATGGAGGTGGTCCGGGCGCTTCACTTTATGCGACATCAAAAGGAGCAGTTATGACATTTACTCGCTCTATGGCAAAAG
The DNA here is from genome assembly GCA_031553755.1 of Bacteroidales bacterium. Classification (GTDB taxonomy): domain Bacteria; phylum Bacteroidota; class Bacteroidia; order Bacteroidales; family Azobacteroidaceae; genus JAIRVZ01. Next base: position 49,717 of record JAVBKZ010000010.1, read on the forward strand.
AACTTGGACCAAAAGGTATTCGTGTGAATTCATTGGCTCCGGGAACTATTGCGACATCATTCCATGACCGTTTCAATACGCCTGAAAACCGTGAGCGTATGAAACAAATGTACCCACTTCGTCGTGAAGGAGAAACCAAAGATATCGCTGACTTAGTATCTTATTTAGCATCTGAAGAATCAGCTTATTTAACAGGAACAAATATTGATATCAATGGAGGAGCTCTTTTCTCTTAATTGAGAATGGAGAGTTGAGAATGGAGAATGATTTTCGTTGATTTCACTTTCAATTCTCAACTCTCAATTCTCAATTCTCAATTCTCAACATCCCATGAAACAGATATTTACATCCATATTATTACTTCTTTCGTTTGTCGTACATGCACAGACGACTGTGATTAATACTTCTTTCGAAGATTATACTTTAGGAAGTATTAAGAACCAAAATAAATGGACTACAACCAAAGGTAACGCGAACATTGTCGCAAGTACAGATTATGCCCATACCGGAAATAATGGATTGCAATTTTTGAATACAGTTGCCACTCAAGTTGATTTCGAACCTTACTCCAAATCAGTAATCGGAGTTGGAGGAGATGTTTATGTCGACTTTTGGATTAAAATAAAAAGTCTTGGAGCCACTTTTACAATCATGGGATACGATTTAGGCTCTTCTACTAACAGGAACCTTGCCATAGAATTTGGCACGGATAATAAAATTAAAGTATATGATGGAAGTTCGGGTTCTGCAACCGTTAAACCTGCCAATTATATAGTAAACACTTGGTATCGTTTGTCATTTAAACTCAGCCATTCTACGAAAAAATATTGGTTTGCCTTAAATGGAAGCCCATACAATACAGCCTTAGGTTTTAGAGAAGTTCAGGTAGAACCGGTTGATTTTCATTCTTTACGCTTTTCTCATCCGGCATCTACAACTAATTGCGATGTTGCCATTGATGATTTATACATCGGAAATAATCCTATTTCAGATATTAATTTCGCGGAAGCCACTCCTAACGAAACATTCGCAGTAACAGTGAATCAACCAACCAATGCAACCATCACATTATCTCCCGAACCTGTTAATGGAAAATATGAAAAAGGAACCAAAGTAACGGCATCTGTAGAAATCCCGGATTTATGTAACTATCGTTTTACGAAATTTACGGGAGATATTACAGCAACGACTAATCCTGCTGCATTTACCGTGAGTAAAGACATGACAATCGGAGCGCAAATTGATGAAAATCCGGCAAACGGAACAACTCGTTCAGTTTCGACTACCGCTCAATTAACTTCAGCTTTAGCGGCAATGTGTCCCGGCGATATCATTGAATTAGCCGATGGAACTTACAATATTTCTTCCCTTGCAATTACTCGTGGTGGTTGTGAAAGCCGTCCTATCATTATACGCGCTAAAAATCAAGGGATGGCAAAATTGACAGGAAAAGTAGCTTGGTCATTGAAACAAGTAGGATATGTTACTATTGAAGGTTTGGTGATAGAATCATCTTATGTTGCTACTATTTTCAAGTTGGAAGGATGTAACAATATCCGCATAAGCAAAAATATTCTTCGCATGACTAAAGACAGCGAAGGACAAACTTCTAAATGGATTACAATCGGAGATTTATGGGACAATACAATTTGTACCAGTCATCATAACCGTATTGACCATAATTATTTCGATACCAAATTAGATGGCGGCGCATGGGTTATATTAGATGGCGCTCATGGAACTTCTCCCGGAGATATTTCGAAATACGACCGCATCGACCACAATTATTTCCGCAACAATACACCGCGTGCAGATAACGAAAAAGAAACTATCCGGTTAGGTGTTAGCGATTTGACTCCTTGTAGTGCATATTGTACTGTTGAATACAATCTTTTTGAAGAATGCGATGGCGACCCCGAAATTGTTTCAGTTAAATCGTGTGACAATATCATTCGTTACAATACTTTCCGTAAATGTTTGGGAACATTGAGTTTGCGTCAGGGATTCAGAAATACGGTTGAAGGAAACTATTTCTTCGGAGAAGGTAAAATTGTAGAAGGTAATGGTTGTGGTGGAATTCGCGTGTATGCGAAAGACCATAAAATTTACAACAATTATTTCGAAGGATTAACCGGAGAAAAATGGGATGCTGCTTGCACCATTACCAATGGAGATAATGCCAATACATCAAACAGTTGGAGTTCGCATTTTATTCCCGAAAACGTAGTATTTGCATTCAATACATTCGTAAACAATAAATCAAATGTAGAAATCGGTTTTACCAATAACGACAATTACGGAAAAGCGCCGGCGAATTGCGTAATCTCGAATAACATCTTTATTGAAGATACCAATCCGATTGTAAAAAGTTACAGTAGCAAATCTTTGTCAGGAGTAACTTTCTCAAATAACATCATGTATCCGACAGGAACGGCTACTTTAGGAATTACACTTACGGAAAGTCAGGCAAAACAAATCAATCCTCAATTGATAAAATCCGATTGTAAGACTCATGGCGATAATTGCAATGAAAATTTGCCTTATGCCGTATACAAATTAACATCCGGAAGTCCGGCGATTAATGCTGCAACAGGAAGTTATGATTATGTCACCTTGGATTTTGAAGGACAAACTCGTGAAGGTGTTAAAACAATCGGAGCAGATACGCATAGCAATACCGAAATTAAAATTGGTGTTTTGGGAACCGAACATGTTGGTCCGGATGCCATAGATTTCACTTTAACCATATCAAGTCCGAACAATATTTCCACAACAGTTGTAGAGAAACCTGTAGTTGATGTAGCAATTCTTGATAAAATAGCAATAGTTCAATTTGCAGCAGCAACTTTATCTAATGTAAAAGTGAATATTTATGACATTACAGGTTTGTTGGCGAAGTCGGTTGATACAAAGGCATCTACAGGATTGAATCAACTAATGATTCCTTTGAGTGAATTGAATGGAATTTATATTATTGAAGTAAATACTAACGAATATAAGGCGACTAAGAAAGTTAGGATTTACCCCTAAAGGGGACTTTTGTAAATACTGTTAGTTGCCTTTTTATTTTTAAATATTGAAACAACAACGCAAAGCATTGGGAATATTTTACAAATGATTTTAACGATATCTTCAAAACTTTGTATAATGGTAATTACAAATGTATAAGATTAGAGATTAATAACAAATATTTTTATAACAAATTAAATTTTTATGTCATGAAAAAATTAATTACACTTTTGTTTGCTTCGATGACGCTTTCGCTTTCGGCACAAACGTTACTGATTCAGGAAAATTTTCAAAATTGGACAGCGCAAGCTACTTCCGGAGTATATTCTATAACAAAAACAATTACATCTGGAGGACAAGAAACATTTACTTCTGACAAATTAATTGTTCAACCTAGTCAATCTATTGGAGGTGCAGGTACTGCTGCCGGAAATGGAAATCCTTCAGTAGGAAGGGTTACTATTGGATCTACAAACGGATACTTAGAGTTACCAACTTTACCTTCTGTAGGAAAAATTCAAATAAAAGCAAATATAGGAACTGACCAAAGAACAATGAAATTACAAATAAAAAATACTTTAGGTTCTTTTGATGATATTCCTAATTCAACAATTGCAGTTAGCAAAGATGTTACAGCTTTATATGAATTTGAATATGAATACGCAACTCCAACTACAATTAGAGTTGTAACATCTAATAGTTCTTTGAACATATGGGATTTAGCTGTTTATTCCTATGAACCATCTTCTTTAGAAACAACCTCCATTGTACCTGCCGAAAATGCAGAAGTATTATATTCTGCTTTAGATGCAGCAACAATTACATTCAACAAAACAATTTCGAAAGGGACAGGAACTATTACTTTGTCAGATGGAACTAATGTTGAAAATATTTCTTTAACCAATGTTACGATAAGCGATGCAGTTGCTTCAATTCCTCTTACATTATCAGCAGATAAATCTTATACATTAACTGTTCCGGCAGGGACTTTTGTTGCAGGAGCGGAGTCTTCGACAGCAATAATTCGTCATTTTACGACAATAGGAAGCCTTGCTAATGTAAATTATTTAATTAATGAAAATTTCGATACTAAAGATTTGAGTTCTTCTAACTGGGATAATGTGACTTCGAATACTGCGTTTAATACAAATAATTTATTTTATAAGGCAGGAGGTGCCGCTTCATTATCAATAGCCAGCAATATTCTACAAACTGTTGAACTGCCGGGTGCAGGCTCATTAGTTTATTGGGCAAAACATAGCAGTAGTAGCAATACTACACTTGATTTGGTTATTAGTGCCGATAAGGGGAATACAGGGACATTTACAGAAATTGGTAGAATAACAAAACCAACTAATACAACATTTGCCTTGCAAAAAATTGATATTGATTATAATGGTCCTATTGTAATCAAAATGGAAGTTTCAGGAAGCGGTAGTACTCAAATTGGCTTGGATAATATTACTCTGACTCCATATAAGGCAAATAAAATTCCAGTGATAGAAGATGTATATACAGCTCCTCGCTATCCAAGTGAATCGGATGCCATCAAAATTATAGGAAAAGTTACAGATGCGGATATTGAAACAATACAAGCACAATGGGGAACAGATGCTACTTTATCAGGAGGAACAATTGCTTTAACATTGAATGGTGGTGTTTATGAATCAGCGACTATTCCATCTTTAGATGCAGACCAAACATTATACTATCAAATAATTGCGACTGATGCATCTTCTGTTATAAAATCAAGTATTTACGAAATTCCTATTTATAAAGCATACACTAACGCTGAGAATTTTAATACCAATTTTACATCTCTTGTTACATCCGGTTTTAGTAATGTAGGCCCGATAGTATCAAATAATGTTACATATAACTTTACAGCAGCTTCACGAACTACTAATACTACAAAAAATATTGAAGGAACAACAATTGTATTGGAAAAATTAGCAAGTGAAGGAAGTATATCTGCTGATTTTACATCGTTGGGAAGTATCAATTTTGACGTATTACAGACTTCGGGAACTGTGACTTTAGCTATTTACAAAAACGATGCAAGTAATGAAGATAATCGGATAAAAACAGTAACTATAGCCGGAACTCCCGGTGCTGTAAATACAGGAGATATAGAATTTAATTTATCCTCGTCAACTAGAGTTATTATTAAAAATCTAGGAGGAGGTCAAGTTTCGATTGATAATTTACGTTGGTCTTCTTATACTGCTACCACCATCAAAGAAACTCAAAACTCAGCTACTCCTGTTTCCGAACAATACTATACAATAACAGGAGTTTTAGTTTCTCCTTCTGCAACTGGTTTTCTTATTAAGAAGACTACTTATGACAATGGAGTAATCGAAACAACAAAGATTTTCAAAAAATAATTGATTTGAAACCTCGATGCAAAGTTTTGAGAAAATAATGCAAATAAAAATAAGCTGTTTTTCAAAACTTTGCATCATATATAAAATAAAATCAGACCGACTAATAATAATAAGAATCATAGTTAAAATTACTCATCATGAAGAAAATTGTACTAACAATGTTGACTTGTACAAGCGTATTGTTCGCTAATGCACAGTTAATTACAAGGGATTTTTTGACAGGTTATACTGTCGGAAACAATTTGGAAAAGGGCACTTATGCCAATACAACTCAAGGAGTTGGAACTCCAATTATGGCTAATCAATGGAGTCGGTCTGGTAAAGATGATGCTAATAATACATCTGGAGCAAATCCTAAAACTGTAGCTGCTCTTACTTATAGCGGATATTCTGAATCAGGTAAGGATGTTGCTGTTGATTTACTTCAATTAGCAGAAGGAGGAAGAACGTCTATTTATTCTATAGCAAGCGATAACGTATATGGTGCAGGAACTTATTATGTGGCATTCATGTATAATGTGAGTGCTGCAAGTACAGACGCGGGAAATGAATTTTTCTCAATAGATGGAAACTACACAGGAAATTCCCAACGTGCAAGATTTGGAGTAAAAGGAATTAACGAAAATACGTATGCTATAGGATTAGGAGATGGAGGTGTACCAACTGATTTCTCAGGAACATATAATTTTAACCAAACATATTTGGCTGTTGTTAAAGTAACAATCGATGGAACAGGAGTTGGAACCACATGGGTATATATTAATCCGGATACAAAGGGAACAGAACCTACTACAGCGACAGCGACATGTGGTATAACAGGAACTGCATTGAAATCTGTTAGAGGTATTGTTATTCGTCAAAGAAGCTCTTTGGCTGCTCAAATTGGAGGTATTCGCTTGGCAAAATCATGGAGCGATGCATTAGGTGAATCTCAAGATGATGGTGGAACTTATGTTTCTAAAGAAATCATTCACGAAAATTTCCAAAATTGGCCGGCACAAGCCTCCAATGGAAATTACACTCAATCAATTAGTGTGGGAACGGCAACCGGAAATGTTGTAATGGCTAATTGTATCATTGAACCCGAAAAAGAATATGCAGCTGCAAGTCCAAGTTCCACAGGTAGATTGACTCTTCAAAAATCAAATGGAACAGGTGGTGCTGGTGCAGTTGAATTTCCTGAGGTATCTAGTTGTGGGTCTATTAAATTAAACCTGAATAGTGGTTCATTAGGAAAGAGTCTTACTCTTCAAAAGAAATCGGGTGATACTTGGGTAGAGCTTAAAACATTTACTTTGTCATCAACTGCTGCTGAAGAAGGAAAAACTTCATGTGTCGCCGGCAACTACGAATATGAGGTAAAATCAGCGACTCCGGTTACATTGCGAGTTATTAATCCTACAACTTCTACAATTTACATTTGGGAAGCATGGGTAACTGATTATATAAAGACTTCTACATATAATAAGCAAGCAAGTACTGATAAAGGAAATGTTATATCAACCCGTTATTACACGCTTACCGGTGTTCGCGTTCAGGAGCCGGCTTCCGGTATTTTCATTCAACAATCGATATACGAAAACGGAGCGGTTGAAACCATTAAAATCATGAAGTGATAATTACCATTATAGGAAGTTAGGTGAAGTTATAGGGAGTTAAAGGAAGTTAGAAGAATATTCCTTTAACTCTCTCTAACTCCCTCTTAACTCTCTCTAACTCCCTCTAACTCCCTCTAACTTCGTTTAACTCCCTTTAAAAACAAATTTTCCATGAAAAAGACTTGGAATCAATTAACAAAATTTACTTATTTGCTGCTGTTAAGTACATTTTTCTTTTTGTTACAGGCGGCAACTATTTCAGTCAACGCGCAATCCAAGACCGTGACGGGAACCATTGTCGATGAAACAGACTATCCTCTTATCGGAGTGAGTGTTGCAGTAAAAGGTACTACTACAGGAACCATAACCGACATCGACGGTAAGTATTCTATTTCAGTATCTAACGCCAATGCGGCGATTCAATTTTCATTCATAGGCTATGTAGCTCAAACAATTACAGTTGGTAATCAAAACGTTATTGATGTAACAATGAAAGAAGATACACAAACCTTAGACGAAGTGGTTGTCGTAGGTTATGGTGTACAAAAGAAATCACATTTGACCGGTTCGGTCTCAAAATTAAAAGGTGATGGCTTGGATGAACTGCCGATATCTCGCGTTGATCAGGCTTTACAAGGAAAAATTGCCGGAGTTTCTATCGAAAACACAACCTCAGAAGTAGGAGAAACCCCTGTAATCCGCATTCGCGGAACAGGTTCCATCAGTGCAGGCAGCGAGCCCCTAATCGTTGTAGACGGATTTCCAATGACAGGAAGTGGCGGACTTGAGAGTATCAACTCCGCGGATGTATTATCCGTTGAAGTATTGAAAGATGCAGCTTCTGCCGCCATTTATGGTTCGCGTGCTGCAAATGGAGTTATCATGGTAACCACTAAAAGCGGAACAGTCAATAAACCCAAATATACATTCAAAACTTATGCAGGAACTAAATCTCCATATTCGCTTCACCCGGTAATGAATACCGTTGAATATGTGGATATGCTTGAGCGCGAAGCTGCTTTAGGCGGACCTGTTGTTGGTAATGGAGATAAAGCGGCACAGATCGTTGCATTAAATAATGGAAATACGGATTGGCAGCAAGAAGGATTGCGTGATAACGCGATGATATATAATGCTCAATTTTCTGTAGCCGGAGGGAAGAAAGATTTGAAATATTACTTTTCAACATCATATACAGACGACCAAGGTATTATGATCGACAATGACTACCAAAAATTCAATGTAAGAGCTAAAGTAGATGCTTTGTTGTCGCAAAAAGTAAAATTCGGATTCAATTTTGCTCCATCTTATTCTAAACGTCAGCGCCCGGCTACCAATTTTATTGATTTTTACCGATTCTATTCCTGGTTACCAGAAAAGCATACTGAATATACTGCAAATCTTACCGGTAAGACTATCGGGGATTATGCTCACGGCCGCGATTTTAATAATATTCCCGGATCAGCATTGATAGACCCCCGAACAGGAACTTCACCATTTTCATCCACTTCAGTAATTAACATGTGGCAAACGGTGAATAACAATCCCCGCTCGATAATGGATAATGACAAACGCTATCAAACCAATTATCAAATGAATGGTACTGCTTATTTGTCTTTCGAATTAGCCAAAGGACTGGAATTTAAAACAAGTGATGGATTCAATGTAAAGTATGTTCAGGCAGACGAGTACCGGAATAAAATGGCTCGTAAAGATGGGGAACCCAATCAAGCTACATTTGGAAGCGTGTTAACGATTGATATGCTTTCGGAAAATACATTGACTTATGAAAAGAAAATAAATAAGATACATGATTTCAGTATCATGGGAGGCTTTTCTGCTCAGCAAACCAAATATACTAATACCAATGTTGTGGGAGTGAATGCACCAACTGACTTGGTAAAAAATCTTAAACAAATGTCATTGATATTGTCCGATCCAACTTACAGCTACCCAGATAAAGAATCGTTAATTTCTCTTTTATCTCGTGCAACTTATAGCTATGAAGACAAATATTTGATGTCGGCCAGTATTCGTGGCGATAAATCTTCTCTGTTTGCAGAAGGTCATCAATGGGCTGTATTTCCTTCAGTTTCTTTAGGTTGGAGAATGTCTGAAGAAAAATTCATGAAACAATATGAGTGGCTTGACCAACTTAAATTAAGAGGAAGCTGGGGGATGACCGGTAATAAAGAGATTATGCCTTATGCCTATTTGACTACGATGGATTTGGCTAGTTATTCTTTGGGAAATGCCAATGGGAATGTGGTTCCAGGCTTGGCTAATACAAGCGGAATCATAGGTAACCCGGATATCTCATGGGAAAGTACTTTCGAATATAATACAGGAGTCGATATTTCAGTATTGAAAAGCCATTTGAACCTGAGTGTTGAATATTATTATTCAATCACAAATAAATTATTGTTTCAAGAACCAATTCCTTCTATAACAGGATATTCCTCTTATTGGAACAATGTTGGTAAAGTTCGTAATAAAGGAGTTGACATTGAATTAAGCAGTATAAATATATTGAAAAAAGATTTCGAGTGGGGAACTTCCCTGAATTTTTCTCACAATCGCAACCGCTTGTTGGAATTGGGAAGTGGCGAAGAGCGTCTGATAAACTACGGAGAACGCAATGAAATTTATGTGGCTAAGGTAGGAGACCCGGCCATTCAATATTACGGATATAAAGTAATTGGAGTCTGGAATAGCGCAGAAGAAATTGCAGCCAATCCACATCATAATCTGGATGTTCCCGGAGGTTTAAGAGTTGCCAATACTAATGGAGATGGCGTGATCAACGATGAAGATAGAGTTCCGTTAGGGAATCCTTACCCCGACTTCAATTGGGGTATAACCAATACATTTAAATATAAAGATTTTGATTTTTCATTTATGTTTCAGGGGGTTCAAGGAATTGATGTCTTTAATGGAGACGGATATTATCAGGAAATAAAGAAATTGGATAAAAACTATACTAAAAATCGTTGGATCAATGCGGAAAATCCCGGAGACGGAAAAACGCCTTACTTTACCAATGGAATTCCATGGGAACTAACCAATTACATGATTGAAGACGGTTCTTATATTGCGCTTCGTGATGTTACTTTAGGATATAAATTATCCAAAAAGACATTGAGGCATTTAGGTGTCGGATCTTTCAGAGCTTATGTTACCGCTCAAAACTTACTTTATTTTATGGCTGATGGATATCGGGGAATTAATCCTGAGGCACGTTTGACAAGTGGTGAATATGGTTCTTCTCTGGTTGGAGGATACCAACGTGGAGGATTTCCTATACAACGTACTTTTACTATAGGGATTGATTTAACATTCTAAACTCCAAAATGATATGATAATGAAAAAGTTAATATATATAGGCGCTTTAACAGCTTTAATGTTTACAACTGTAAGCTGTATGGATAACGATCCGATTTCGACCGTTGACAAAGAAACGTTTTTTAAGACACCGGACGATTTGAAATCAGCATTAGTTGGTTGTTATAACGGATTGCAAGGTTCAATGTATTATGAATGGCAATTAACAGAATTGCGTACCGATAATTCCCGGATCAGGACAACCAATTCAACTTCGTCCAACACGATTGCATTGCTCCAGTTTGACCGGGCAATGATAGGTTCTGACCACGAAAGGGTTTATAACTATTGGGTTGCTTCTTATGCAACCATAGGCCGTTGTAATGACATTTTGGCGAATCAGAATATCGCAACTGCTGATAGTATTGTTCCGATTATAACTGATAAAACTGTTCGTCAACAAACAAAAGGACAGGCACAATTTATACGTGCGTATAATTATTTCAATTTGGTTCGGTTGTTCGGTCCTGTTTTTAAAATAGATAGACCTATTTCTGCTGCCCAAGCTAAAAAATTACCTCGTGTGGCTACCGATGATATTTACGCTTTTATTGAAGACGATTTGAAATTAGCAATAGATTCATTACCTGCTTCATATTCGGACGAAGGAGATAGAGGCCGTATTACTAAATGGGCAGCTAAAGGCCTGTTAGCTAAAGTTTACTTGACACAACAAAGATTTGAAGATGCCGAATCTATTTTGGCCGAGTTGGTTGATGGAGTTGGAGGAAGCGCATATCCATTTTCAATCAGTAATATATCTTATGACAAAATATTTAGGGAAGATAATGAAATGAATCCCGAAATCCTGTTTGCAGTTCGTTACAAACAAGGAGGTTTTGGATTGGGAAATCCGTTTGGTAATCAATTTGCACCTTCCAGTAGCGGCACATGGGTTATTAATGGCGATGGTGACGAATATAATTACCCAACCAGAGAAGTTGCAAAAGCATTTACAGAAACATATCGCAATGAAGATGGTGATATTGTGAATATACCGGGAGTTCAAAATCCATATACTGATAAACGGAAAGACGTGACAATGAAAGAGTTTTATGTGAATCCTACTCTTTCAAGTTCCAGCCAAAATGTGCCCCGCCAATATTGTTGCAAATACATTTCACCGGTAATTCAGAAGTATGATGGCGAACGCGATTGGCCGGTACTCCGTTGGGCTGATGTGATATTGATGTATGCCGAAGTATTGAATGAAATAGACGGACCAACACAAAAGGTTTATGATTTGATAAATCAAACGCGAACCAGAGCCGGTTACACTATTTCAGTTGAAGACAAATTAACAAAATATGAATATATCGGCCAAGCCATTACGAAAAATATGGTTCGTCTGGAAATAGAATTGGAGCGCAGACGTGAATTTGCGTTTGAAAATCAACGTTGGTTCGATTTGGTACGCACCAATCGTGCGATCGAAGTGATGAATAAACACTATCAAACCGAACCAAACGAACCGAGCGCGGCTGTTCCATTATACTATGAAGATATAAATAGTGGAGTACCGACTTTGGATTCTAAATATTTGATTTTGCCTATTCCCCAAAAGGAAAGAGATGCGAATCCGAATATCAGTCAGAATCCGGGATACTAATAAATGAAGAATTAAGAATGAAAAATGAAGAATTATACTTGTAACTCGTAATTTGTCAACTTGTTTACTCGTATACTCGTCAATAAAAAAAATATGAAAACATTCAATATCATAAAACAAATTTTTGCAGTCACGCTGTTATGTGCCTTGTTTGCCTGCAATGAAGAAATTCCTTCTTTTGTGAAAGAAACCGATCCTCCTGTGATTACCTCATTTACACCAGAATCCGGATATGTAAGTGATGAAATTACCATAAACGGACAAAATCTTCAAATGATAGATAGCGTTTGGATTGGTAGTGGATTAGCTAAAATCAAATACAAACTTTCGAATGAACAAATGATTGTCAGCGTATCGAACGAAAGTACATCCGGAATCATAAGAGTGAAAGGAAAAAATGGAGAGGCGCAGAGCTCTCAAAGCTTTACTTATTTATTTGCAATTCCGGAAATTCAAAGTTATCCTGCTGAAGGAGAAATCGGATATGAAGTAGAGCTTACAGGTAATTATGTCGATTATGTAAGTAAAGTTTTAATTGGAGTAAACGGGAAAGAAGCTCCTATCGTTTATCAGAGTCGCCGGGATATGCGAGTAGTTGTACCTGTTGAAACCAATCTTACGGAAGTTCCGATTGTGTTGGTTTATAAAGGTGAGGACGGGGAAAAAGAAATAAGTTCTCCATCTAATTTTAAGATTATTGCAAAGATGCCTATTTTGGATGATGACATTTCAATAACAGCTCTTACTGCTGGACGAACTGCTATCTTAACAGGGGCTAATATGAAGAATGTGCAAAAAGTATTCATAGAAATAGATGAAAATACCCGCTTATACGCACGCATGTTTGCTGCAAGTAGCGCCAGTACTTCCTTTAGTTTCGAACCACGTCAGATGAAAGAATTAACAAGCATATCAGGACAACTGAAATACCAATACTATGGTACGGAAGAAGAAGTTATAAGTGATAATTTTGAATTATCTCAAATCAATCCGGGTGATGCCAGTTTTTATTGGGAAGATGTGGCGTTGACTTATAGAGATATTCATAAATATGCTTCTTTTTTCTCTTGTGATTCGGGTTCTCTATTTTTTGGTGTGGATTTAGTACAACAAAATACTCTTGGTACTTTTGTTAATCCATTAGGACTTAGCAATCAAAAAGCTACTAATCTTGTATTTTATGTAAATGGTTCCGGAGCTGGAGCTTTCTACGGACCTCACAATACATCAAGTACTCTTAAAAATTTCCAATATGTGGATCCGACCGGAACTGATACAAAAGCTTCTGATTATACATTTAGTAATGTTAAGTTGGGAGTAATTGATGACAAAGGCAAAAGTGTTCTTTTTCAAGATACAGTTTTCTTTAAAGTATTATCTCCTACCAATACGGCACAAACAGCTTTAATAGAAATGGTATTGAATGGAGGAATTACCGAAAACACTGTTATCAATGATGAACTATTTGCTGGAATTACAGCACCTACGGCAGGTTCAATAGGAACATCAAGTACAACTCCTTTAGCCGCGGATGCTGTAGTTTGGTTCAAACGGAAAGCGGATGGCAAAAACGGATTAATAAGAGTAAAGAAATTTTCAGACCCGATTCCTTTGAATAATAATTCGCATATAATTTTTGATGTTCATTGGCAAAAATAAATAGTAGACGAGTTGACAAGTAAACAAGTTGACAAACTTACTCGTCTACTTGTTTACTCGTTTACTTGTCTACTAAAAACTCATTTTATGAAAAAGATATTTAATTTAGTTTTATTGTTAATTGTAAGCTACACAGCTTATTCAGCTTCATATAAAGTCGCAAACATTACCGAATTCAACGACAAAGTAAAGTCCCTTCAACCCGGAGATGAAGTAATTCTTTCCAAAGGTGTTTGGAAAGACGCCCAGTTGGTATTCTTTGGAGAAGGAACGGAGCAACAACCAATCACATTGAGAGTTGAAGAACCGGGGCAAACAACTCTTGAAGGTCAATCAAGCCTCAACCTTTATGGTAAGTATTTGGTTGTTGACGGATTGGTTTTCGTGAACGGATATTCTCCGGGAAAAGAAGTTATTGAATTCCGCAAGGGAAGCGCTAAAACAGCTTACAATTCAGTGTTGAGGAATTGTGTGATAGACCATTTCAATAAACCTAACCGATATGATGAAGACCGTTGGGTAAGTCTTTGGGGGCAACACAATACAGTCGAAAATTGCTATTTCGGAGGAAAGAAAAACCAGGGAGCTACTTTTGTAGTTTGGCCGAATGGCGAAGGACACAACCAAAATTACCATCAAATCCGCCGGAATTATTTCGGATACCGTCCACGCCTCGGTTCAAACGGTGGTGAAACCATGCGTATCGGAACCAGCGAATTTTCGATGGAAGTTTCCGGAACTGTGGTTGAAGGAAACTATTTCGAACGTTGCAATGGTGAAGTAGAAATCATTTCAATTAAATCGTGCGAAGACCGCATCATCAACAATACTTTTGTTGAATGCGAAGGAAGTGTTGTGCTTCGTCACGGAAACCGCAACGAAGTTTCCGGAAACTATTTCTTCGGAAATATGAAGGAAAACACCGGAGGTGTGCGTGTTATTAATGCCGGACATAAAATCTTCAATAACTATTTCTATGGTTTGAAAGGAAAAGATTTCCGCGGTCCGTTGGTTGTTATGAATGGAATTTACAATTCACCGTTGAATCGTTACAACCAAGTTGAAAATGTTGAAATTAGTTATAATTCTTGGGTAGATTGTGAACTTCCCTGGCAATTGTGTGTAGGAAGTGATGCCGAACGCACAGCGATTCCTTCCAATGTGCTGATTGCTAATAATATCGTTTATTGTCCGGAAGAACCCTTGTTAATCAAGGCTTTTGATAAAATAGACGGAATTAGATTCAAAGACAATATTATGGTAAGCAATCAAGGCAATGAAGTCGGAGATGGATTCTTACAAGCCGAAGTTTTATTGCGTAAAGGACAAGGCGGATTGCCTTTAGCATTGACTAAAAAAACAACAACTCAGGAAATCGCTTATGTCAAAACAGATATCGATGGCAGAACACGCGCCATTCCGCAAACTATCGGAGCTTATGAAATGACCGGCGGACAAGCTACGGTTACACAAGCTTCCCGCAAAAATTGTGGTCCATCGTGGTATAAACCGCTTGAAAAAGCACCGGTAGCGGAACATACTCCGGTAACTTATCAAATTACTCCCGGACAAGACAATCTGTATAATGCGGTTAAAAAATCCAAACCCGGAGATATTATAGAATTAGCAGAAGGCGAATACTTGAATGCCAAGAAAATGGTAGTATATCATCCATTGACTATCCGTGCAAAAGCTGACGTCAAATCACGTCCGGTAATTAAGATGAATATGGACGCTACTGTTGTTGCTTTCTTCGAAATGAAAGGAGGTTCAGCATTGTATTTGGAAGGAGTATCTCTATATGGTAATTCAAAAGCGAAAAATCCGGCTAAATATGCTATACTGACAGGTAAAGAAGATATGACAGAACCTTATAAAGTTTTTGTAGACAACTGTGATATCTATGATTTCAAAAACACAGATGGCGGTTGTATTTTCAAAACATACAAAACTTCTTTCGCAGACACAATTCAAATTTCCAATTCCATAGTAAGAGATAGTTATCGCGGTTTGGCTTTGAATGACGAAAAAGACGACCAAGGTATTTATAGTGCAGAATATACCATATTAAAAAATACAGTATTCCTGAACATCGAACAATGGGCGTTAGATTTCTATCGTGGCGGAAACGATGAATCAACTTTAGGCGGATTTTTGCAAATCGACCATTGTGTATTCGACAATGTTTTCAGTAAGGAAAACCAAACAATGATGAAACAAACAGGATTAATTAATATCAACATTACCAATACGATTTTCTGTAATTCATCAGCGAAATTTCCTATTAAATTAATGGGAAAATATAATGTAATGAAAAATTGTTGTATTTACGATGCCGGAAAAACGTCTGTTATAGCAGGTGCAAAAGCCGATAATATTTATACTGATAATCCTAAATTCAAAAAGAATACTAACTATCAATTGGAAGATAAGTCTGCACTCAAAGGCAAAGCAACTGATGGTGGTAATATCGGATTAAAGTAAAAACACCCCTCTCCAAACCTCTCCCCGCAAGGGAGAGGCTTAACTGACGCCCGAAATCAGGCGCAAGCGGCTCCCTCTCTTGTGGAGAGGGCGGGGGGAGAGGTGGTTTAAAAAATATGTTGCAAATGAAAAACTTGTTGCTTTTGTTTAGTTTAATATGTTGTAACCTGTTGGCTCAAACAAACTTAGTCAAAATAGGGAATAACGGGCATTTGGTTTATACTCCGGATGCCGATGGATTCATCATACCCGATTTCAGTTATGCAGGTTACCACAACGGAAATCAGGATATTCCTGATGTTCCTGTTGTAAAAGAAATATCCTCTGTTTCGGGCGACAATACAGCGCATATTCAGGCCGCCATTGATGTGGTTGGAAAATTAAGCAAAGATGCACAAGGTATTCGTGGGGCATTATTATTGAAAGCAGGAAAATACGAAGTATCCGGGACCATAAACGTGAAATATGATGGAGTTATTCTTCGCGGGGAAGGCAACGGAACTTCGGCTTCCTCATCAACAATTATTTATGCCAAAGGTAACATTCCCGAACAACGGGATATAGTTATTCTCGGTAATACTTCACAAAATAAATGGGATGCTAAGATTTCAAGTACAACAAAAAATATAACAGATGATGTAGTTCCGGTTGGTTCCATGTCGTTTTCTGTTACAAGTACAACCCCTTTTCAGGTAGGAGATTTGATAGCAATCTATCATCCTTGCACACAAGCATGGCTCAATGCTGTAAATTATGGAGGTGTTCCTGCTGAATCAGGAGAACAGTGGACAGAAGGACAATTGCCAATTATATATCATCGATACATAACAGCCATTTCAGGAAATAAAATAACTGTTGATGCTCCTGTATTTTATACATTGAAAAAATCTTTATCTCAATCGTATATTTATAAAATAGATGTTTCTTCGAAAACCATTTATAAAGAAATCGGGATTGAAAATTTGCGTATAGATATTGAAAGCCTTGGAGGAGAAGATGAAGACCATGCCTGGCAAGCCATTCGTTTCCGAAGTGTGGAAAACTGTTGGGCGAAAAACGTAGTAACCAAAGGGTTCGGGCAATCCGGATTTATTACCGATTGTTGTACTCGCACCACTATTGAAGATTGTGAAGCCATCGAACCGGTTTCAATTATTACAGGAGAAAGACGATATAATTTCAATACTTATATCAATTCTCAATTGGTGCTGTTCAAAAATTGTTATGCCAACAATGGGCGTCATCATTATATTTCAAACGGAACAAGTACAGCTTCCGGAAATGTATTCTTGAATTGTATTTCTGATGCAATCAATAATGCCAACGAAGGACATCGCCAAT
Source organism: Bacteroidales bacterium (assembly GCA_031553755.1). Classification (GTDB taxonomy): domain Bacteria; phylum Bacteroidota; class Bacteroidia; order Bacteroidales; family Azobacteroidaceae; genus JAIRVZ01. The sequence goes on from JAVBKZ010000010.1 coordinate 67,185, forward strand.
GGACGCAGGGAATGCTTTATGACGGCCATCGCGAAGTGAATTTAATCAGGGCTTTTGTACTCGGATTGTATAACCGGGTAGATATGGGAACCGGACATGGCTGGGCTGCCGTTCATTCTGTGTTGTGGAATTGCGATGTGACTTCCGGAGGAACCATTGGATTACAAAAACCTCCAACAGCACAAAATTATGCTATAGGCTGCACTGCCAAATCCATAACAGGGAAACCAGTGAGCGATACAAATTTCCCTATCGGATATGTGGAACTGCAAAACAAACCGGTAACTCAAATTCCGTCATTGTATCTGGCTCAATTGAATGACAGAAAGCAAAGCACTGCAATCAAGCAAGTCAGTAAAAAAAAAGAACCTTTTGACACGGTTATTGAAAACGGAAGAATAATCCTTCATTTTCAGGAAACAAATTTTCCGAAATTAATTACCCTTTTCAATTTGCAGGGACAAAAAATTTATCAAATAAAAACGAATGATGTTGTGGTAGAAATACCAAATTCAACAGAAGTCGTGATATTAAGTGTAGATAATTATACAAAGAAAATAGGGCTGAAATAAGTGGAAGTTAAATGAAGTAAAAGGAGTTAAACGAAATTATAGGAATGCTAACGCCTGATTTATATATCTTTCCAACTTCCTGTAACTTCGTTTAACTTCCTCTAACTCCCATCTATTTCAAACAAAATTCTATAAGTATCATGAACAAATTAATTTTATCAATCTGTTTAGCTGCGTTTTACCTAATAAGTAACTCACAAACGCCTTCTACTCATTATTGGAATTCGCAAAGAATATCCGATGTAAAAAAACAAATTCAGGAGAAAAACGATACATATATTCCTGCATATAAAAAAATATTGAGAGAAGCCGATAAGGAACTTTCTAAAACGATAAAAACAGTCGTTGATAAAGAACTTCTTCCTCCGAGTGGAGACAAACACGATTATGTGAGTATGGGACCTTATTGGTGGCCTGACCCATCAAAACCGGATGGAATTCCTTATATCCGTAAAGATGGACAACGCAATCCTGAACTAGAAAAATTGGACCGGAACAGTCTTGGGAATATGTCTAAATCAGTAATTAAGCTTTCTTTAGCTTATTATTTCTCCAATGATGAAAAATACGCGGATAAAGCTGTCGAAAACCTGAGAATGTGGTTTTTGGACAAGAAAACAAAAATGAATCCTCATTTGAATTACGGACAATATATCCCGGGACATAACAACAATATGGGACGTGCCGAAGGTATTATTGACGCGTATTCATTCGTTGAATTATTAGATGGAATAGAACTTTTGTCAACATCAAAAGCTTTAAAAAAGAAAGATTTGGAAGGATTGAAAGAATGGTTTTCAAACTATCTCGATTGGTTAATGACAAGTCCTATCGGACAAGAAGAATACAATGCCGAAAATAATCATAGTATTGTATTTGATGCGCAAGCAACCGCAGTCGCTCTATTTGTCGGGAACACGGACGTTTCAGACAAATTAGTACGGGAATTTCCCCAAAAAAGACTATTTGTTCAAATTCAACCGGACGGAAGTCAACCACTTGAATTGGAAAGAACAATCGCGCTCCACTATTCCTTATCAAATATTGAACACACACTTGATATTGCCGATTTGTCCGGAGAAAAAGGAAAAAACTTATTCCTTGCACAATCAGAAGACGGAAGAGGAATGAGAGCGGCTATTGATTTTCTATTGCCTTATTTAGGAAAATCGGTGTCTTCTTTTCCTTATCAACAAATCAAAGAATGGAATAACGAACAAAATATCTTTTGTTGGTTGCTCCGCCGCTCCGCTTATTATGACTTAGAACGTAAGAATGAATACTTGGATTTATTCGAACAATATTGTAAATCGCCTAAAGACGATATTAATTATTTACTTTATTAATCATGGATTTTCATAAAAAAATATTCCCCTACTCTTTTATTATTTGTTTAATAATTGCTTTTTTTTCCTGCAATCCTCCACAGAAAAAGACAAATATTGTCAAAGAAAACTTTGAATTTGCCGACAAGCAACTGACTTATGCACTGAAGGAAATGAAACTGGCTGTTGAAAACGAATCCGATGCAAGTATTCATGAAAGGGCAATCAACGGTTGGGGAGAACTAACCAATCCGCGTTCACTTGAGCCGGATGGTTCCTTATTGATGGTTCCGTCTAAAGATTGGTGTAGCGGATTTTTCCCGGGAGAATTATGGTATATGTACGAATATACTAAAGATGAAAAATGGAAGAAATTGGCACATCATCAGACAATTATTCTGGAAAGGGAAAAATTCAACGGACGTACTCACGACATGGGATTCAAAATGTATTGCAGTTATGGCAATGCTTATCGATTAACCAAAGACACCATCTACAGAAACGTGTTAATTGAATCTGCCAAAACATTGGCAACACGATTCAATCCGATTGTAGGATGTATACGTTCCTGGGATTTCAGTAAAATGCGTTGGGAAAATCAAGATGAAAAAGATTGGGATTTCCCGGTTATTATCGACAATATGCTCAATCTCGAGTTATTATTTTGGGCAACCAAAGAAACCGGCGACAGTACATTCTATAAAATGGCTGTAAGTCATGCCGAAACAACAATGAAAAATCATTTTCGCAAGGATTACAGTTGCTATCATGTGGTTGATTATGATTCGAAAACCGGACAAGTCCGTCAGAAAAATACGCACCAAGGATACAATCACGAATCTGCTTGGTCACGTGGACAAGTTTGGGCGCTTTATGGTTATACTTTATGTTACAGGGAAACTCAGAAACCTGAATTTCTGGAACAAGCGAAACATGTAGCCAATTATATTTTCACTCATCCCAATCTTCCAAAAGATTTAATACCTTATTGGGATTATAATGCGCCGGAAATACCAAACGAACCCCGAGATGTTTCCGCTGCAACCTGTACGGCTTCTGCATTGTATGAACTAAGTAAATACGACAAGGAGAATGCAGAACAATACATTCAATGGGCAGATACGATTATTGAAAATATAACAAAGAATTATAGAGCGGAACTCAATACTCACAAAGGTTTTCTACTTCTGCATTCTACCGGATGTAAACCTCTCGATTTCGAAGTTGATGCTCCTTTGGTATATGCCGACTATTATTTTTTAGAAGCATTATTGAGGAAAAAGAATTTTTATTTACCATAGAGGCATAGAGAACATGGAGTTTTATTTTTTGAAAAGTCTGGCCCGAAAAGAATTCGTGTGCTATTTGGCTTTTTTGACACCCTCTTTTTACATAAAATTATAATTTAATTCTTTATGTCCTCCATGCCTCTATGGTAAATAAAATAAAAACCTATGTGCCTATTGTGCCTATGTGGTTCAAAAAACATTCATATCGTTATTAATTAAATAAAATGAAGAAAATAATTTGCATTTTAATCGCAATTACTTGCGTTGCTTTTGTTTCAAAAGCTGAAGATATCATTGAATATCATTTTCGGGAAGGATTTGCTTCCCAAACTCCTTCTGGTTGGACACGTAACTGTGGAACCACTTCCTCCATGGTTCATACAGGAGAATCATTTGCAGGAGCTAATGCGCCAAAATTTGATAAAACAAACAATGGAGAAGATAAAAATTTGGTGTCTCCAACAGTTAATGGTGCCGGGAAATTATCTTTTTGGTTATATACGAATTCAGCCACCAATAAATTAAGTCTTCACGTTTGTACAATTGTCAATGGTGTTAGTGCGGAGGTGAAATTGATACCCTGTACACAAATAACAAAAGCATGGACGAAGTTTGAGGTAAATATAAATATTCCTGCAATAACGTCTGTTAAAATTAATTTTTGGACAGATCTTGCCGAATCTTCCGATGCAACAGTCGCTATCGACGATATTGAGTTAACCAAATACTCAGGAGAAAATCCTGAGCCGGAACCCGGTGGAGCCATTGAAAAAATCAATGCTGATTTTGGAGATGGAACTTGGGGAACTCCGGTAGATGCAAATCCTGCTGAAGCAGACTATCCTTCAAGTACAATAAATGGATTTAATTTAGTGAAAGCTGTATTAAGAAGTGGCTCAATCAATTGTCCCGGAGGAGATAAACATACCAATAGAATTTTATTTGCCAAAAATAAATACAACAGTGTATTGGTATTTCCTGCGTTAAAAGATGTTGGAGAGGTTGAAATTCATGCCAATACAGGTTCTGACAATATGAGTTTCCGGTTGGAAGAATATGTTTCCGGTTCGTGGAGTGTTATCGGAACTTACAATACCATGAAAACCGACAGTATTTATTTAATTTCATTAAACAGAACTTCCGAAACAAAATTACGCATTGCCAACAATACCGGTAGTGGGTTGTATGTCAATGAAATCGTTACACGTAGCGTGAAAGAAGCATCAGAACTTAATGTAGTCTCTGTTGTGACAACCAAATACGAATATTGTTATTATAATCTGACAAAAGCTATCATCGTTAACTTTAACAAAGAAGTGGAAGCCGGAAGCGGACAAGTTACATTAAACGGAGTAAGTATTCCTGTTAATTCTTGTTCTATCAATGGAAAAACAGTTTCTGTTCCGGTTACGCTCGAAGGAACGACTTCCGGAAAAAGTTATGCTTTTGTGATTGGAGAAGGAGCTTTTGTTGAAAAAGGAAATACTGCGAATTTGAGCAAACCTAGAATGGAAAATTTTTCAACTTTCAAAACGGTTAGTTTTCCCAATGGATATGCTTCGATTATAGATGCCGCGTATTCTACTTTCGACCCCGAAATGAACAGAATGGATATTTACTACCCGACGAATCCCACATCTCCGGTTCCTGTAGTCATCAATATTCATGGTGGAGGTTGGAATCATGGAGAAAAAGAAGCCCAAAGTGGATTTAGTATTTTCTTTAATATGGGAATGGCCGTTGCCAATTTGGAATATCGTATGACTCCACAAGCTTTAGCTCCTGCTGCCATAGAAGATGTGCGCTGCGCCATGAAATATCTGATAAAAAATGCGGTTCAGTTGAATATCGACCCCAAAAGAATTATTTTTCAAGGAGGCTCTGCCGGAGCGCATCTGGCTCTAACCGGAGCTTATTTAGGATATGATACCCGGTTTGATAACGGATGTAATGAATACAATGATTTTAAGGTAATTGCTGTGATTGATAAATATGGACCAGCCCATTTGCCTGAATTTATGCACTACGGTTCTTTGGTTAATTGGTTAGGAGCCTATAAAGATGATGATAATTTTATCAAATCGATTTCACCTTATCATCTGGTAAATGCAAACACACCTCCTACTTATGTTGTACACGGAGATGCTGACCCTACAGTAGAATACGAACAATCGCAGTTATTGGTACAGGCATTATCCGCAGCAGGCGTTAAGCATGAATTTACTACAATTCCGGGAGGAGGTCATGGCGGTTTTCTTTCAGAATATAATACACAAATCAATAATGAAGTCGTTGCTTTTTTGACAGAAATATTAAGTAATATCCCAAATAGTGTTAAGCCGGAAGCAAATGTAAATAATATTAATATTGACTTATCAGGAAATTTGTTAAGCGTTAAATGTGATGGTAATGCCAATACTTCGATTTATGATGTATGTGGCCGCTTATTGACTATTTCCGGAGAAAAAGAAATCTTATTGAACGAATCAGGCACATTTATTGCTAAAATAACAACAGAGAATCAAGTGTCGACCTACAAATTAGTGAAATGAAATATTTATCAATCATATTATTGATTTTCTGTGGCATTGCATCAGCTTTCGCCACTACCTATACTTATTCATCATCTCAATTATCTACCATAAAAACGCAATTAGACGGAAAGTTGAAAGCCGGAGATATGGTCGTTTTGGAAGATGGAACTTACAGCAATTTTCAGGTAAGTTTTACGGGAACCGGAACAGAATCACAATCGATTATACTTAAAGCAAAAAATCCCGGCAAAGTGATTCTGACAGGAAAATTAAGTCTGAAAATGAGTGGTAAATATTTGGTTGTCGATGGATTGGTTTTCAAAGACGGATTAGCGGCTAGCAGCGATATTGTCGAGTTTCGTACAAGTTCATTTGTCTTCGCCAATAATTGCCGGATGACTAACTGTGTGATGGATAATTGCAACAGTACCGATGAAAAATATTATACCGGAACAGATAATTCTGAACGTTGGGTAATGATTTATGGTAAAAACAACAAAGTAGACCATTGTTATTTTGCCAATAAAACAGCCGGAGGAGTTTTGATGATGGTTAATCTGGACAATACAAACAGTACCGAAAATAATCATATCATTGAATGCAATTTTTTTGGTTACAGGCAGAAATTTGAACCCGGAAATAATGCGGAAACAATCCGTTTGGGCGATTCCAAGACATCTCAATCATCATCCAAAACAATTGTCAGGAATAATTTTTTCTATACCTGTGACGGAGAAGCAGAAGTTGTTTCCATCAAAAGTTGTGACAACTTGATTACACAAAATATTTTTTACGAAAGTGCCGGTTCTGTGGTTTGCCGTCATGGAAACAGAAATACAGTTGATGGAAATGTTTTTATTGGAAATGATAAAAAAAATTGCGGTGGAGTGAGGGTTATTAATAAAGGCCAGCAAATACGAAACAACTTTTTTCAGGAAATTGCCGGAACCGGAAGCCGTTCGGCTTTATCCATAATGATGGGAATTTTTGAAGTTCCTACATCTTCAACCGACACGGAAAAAGAACCGCTTAATTCATATCATCATGTAACGGAAGCTGTTGTTAACAATAATACATTTATTAATTGTAAGAATATTGATTTAGGAACCGATGTCAGTTATACTTATGACAGTTCGAATAAATATTATCCCAACCAAAAAGTTACAGGAAGTCTGAATCCGCAATGCTCAATTACCGGAAATACGTTCTACAATACTGCTGAAAAAACAATATTGAATGAAGTAAGCGGACATGTTTCGGGAATAATTTATACCAATAACAGTTACATGTTTAAATCGACCATTGCTAAAACCGGGTTTACTTATCAATCAATGAACTATAAAAAGATTGCATCCGGAGATGGGAAAGGCATTTATACTATTAATGGAGCATCCGTTAAACCCTTTTCCGCAGTAGGAATGAATAATTGCGGAACTTCCTGGTATGCAGCACAACAATCAGATATGAGTAACATAAGTTCAAAAACCGATTTTTGGGAAAACGCGACAACAGGAATAAAAGATATCAACCAATCATCTGTTGACGTGATAATTGAAAACCAAACTATCCGGGTTATTTCTCCGGATAGTTTGATTGATTCCATAACACTTTATAATCTGGAAGGAAGATTATTGAAAAAACAAGATTGCAAGGACTATTCTTGTCAGGTAACTATTTCTGAGTTATCTAAAGGTATTTATATCTTAAAAGTTCAAACCGAATCCGGAAATTGTTTTTCAAAAAAAGTTGTGCTTTCGTAAGAATTTACAGAGGAATAAACATAAGACTCCATGTGCTCAATGACTCTATGGTAAATTAAGATAATTTAAAATAAGAAAGCGTGCAAACTGCTTTGAATATTGGTTTACACGCTTGCAGATAAATGTTTTCTCTTTCCCTTAGTTTTCCAGTAACCAATCAATGACATTTATTTTTTGTATGCCTTTATAAGTTGTTACAGGCTCTACATCTGTCGTAAGTAATATTCTCCTATTAAAATCTTTAATCAATTCAAAAGGAAGCATTTCCCGCTCAAAAGTATTTTTTTCTTTTGCTGTCCAGGCAACTTGTATATATTCCTGTTCACCATTGGCTCTTTTCACAACAAAATCAATCTCTGTATTGCCAGCCTTGCCAATATTAATTTGATTTCCGCGTCTTAACAACTCCAAATAAACAACATTTTCTAAATGATGTCCCAAATCAAGGTTGATTTTATCGCCTAAAAAATATTTTTTCAATCCCAAATCAACGGTATAATATTTTTCCTGTGTCATCAAAAGGCCTTTACCACGTAAATCGAAACGCTTTACTTTGTAAAACAAAAACGACTCGACCAAAGCGCTGATATAGTTTTCGACTGTATTATGAGAAAGTGAAAGTTTATTATTTGTTTTTAGTGTGTTCGTTATCTTCTTTGGAGAAATAATAGAACCGATAGTATCAAAAAGGAATGCTGTTGTCTTATAAAAATGCTCTTCATTTCGCCATTTGTTCCGTACCAATACATCTTTTTGGATGATATTTTGAATAACATCCTGAAGATAATTTGTAACAGTATTTTCGGGTAAATCATAAATACCGGGCATTCCACCTGTATCGATATATTTTGCAAATAACAAATCGGTGCGGGAAACATCCGTTTGTGTTAAAAGAAATTCTTTGAATGAAAATGGTAGAATATGAATGGAAATGTAACGGCCGGTTAGCAATGTTCCCAATTCGCTCGAAAGCAGATAAGCATTTGAACCTGTTATATAGACATCAATATTGGGTTTTACATAAAGTCCGTCTACAAGTCGTTCAAATTCTTTTACTTGTTGTACTTCGTCGAGAAAAACATAACAAAGCTTTGATAAATCCAATTGATTTACAATATGATAATACAAACCTTCAAAATCGGTTAGCCATTTGCGGTTTTCAAAATCTTCAAAATTCAGAAAAACAATTTGAGTTTCACTGATACCGTCAGCAATCAAATAGTCGCGGAACATCTGCATTACTGTAGATTTCCCGCAACGCCTTACACCAGTAAGAACTTTTATCAGGTCTTTATCTCTCAGCCCTATAAGCGTATTTAAATAATCTGCTCGTTTAATCTGCTTCATATCCCTTAATTAGTAGACCAAAGTTTTAATTTTTTATAAATTTGGTCTGTAAAAATATGGCTAATTTTTGAAACATCAAAGATATGGATACTCTTTTTCTAACTTATTCCATGTAAATGAAAAAGACTCATATTAAGATAAGAGTGGTCCTCCTCCCTTATATTCCGTTGGCGAAACGCCATACATCGCCTTGAAACAATTAGAGAAATAAGCGTGGCTGTTAAATCCTACAGCAACATATACTTCTGAAACCGACACATCAGATTCACGCAAAAGTTTTGCGGCCATTTCCAATCTGAGATTCCGGATAAATTCGCTTAAAGATAAATTAGTAATCGCTTTTATTTTACGATAGAAATTAGCCCGGCTCATCCCAAGTTCTTTATAAAAATCATTCAAATCAAGTTCCGGATTGGAAATGTTTTTTTCGGCAATTTGATACAATTTCTGCATGAATTTTTCATCCAAAGAAGCAGCTTTAACACCCAACTTTTCCAACGAAAATTGTTTTCCATAAATCTCTTTCAATTTCTCTCTGGATAACAGGATGTTTTTGATACGGGTTTTAAGTATCGAAGAATTGAATGGTTTCACAATATAATCGTCCGCTCCCGATTCATAACCCTCTTGAATATCGGCAGGCATAGTTCTCGCCGTAATCATAATAATGGGAATGTGGCTGGTACGAATATCGTTTTTCAGTTTGAAGCACATTTCAACGCCATTCATTTTAGGCATCATTAAGTCCGTGATAATTAAATCAGGAAGATGATTGACAGCTTTTACCAATCCTTCTTCTCCGTTTGTCGCTTCCTGAACTTTGTATATTCCTTCCAATTTTGAAACAATATAACGCCGGACATCCGGATTATCTTCAACAATCAACAAACTATAATTGGTGTGAGGTTCCAGCTGTTCGTCCTCTTTTTTATCAGTAGATATATCAATTGTATGAAACAACTCGTTTTTTTCCGGATCAGTTATTATTTCTTCAGGTTTAAATAAGTTATCGCCTACCGGTAAAGTAAATATGAATGTCGATCCCATATTTTCGCCTTTACTTTCTGCCCAGATATTCCCATGATGCATTTCTACTATAGATTTGCTTAAACTCAAACCCAATCCGGTTCCCGAATGAGCATGCTCACTTTGAGAAACCTGATAGAAAGGAGCGAAAATCTTTTCCAAATCATTTGCAGGAATTCCTAAACCGGAATCTTCGACTTCGATTTTTAACAAAGACCTGTCCGGATTAGTATTTAATCTCACCTCAACCCAACCATTGTTGGGCGTATTTTTTATGGCATTTGACAACAAATTGAAGAAAACTTTTTCCATCAGATTTTTGTCAAACAAACAGTAAAAACTTTCGATTGAAGGATAAAACAATAAGTTGATATTTCGCGAAAGAGCCAATTCTGAAAAAGACAAAGTCATTTCGCGGGCAAACTTAACAATATCGCTTTGAGAAACTTTCAGGTCCAACATCCCGCTCTCATTTTTCTGAAAATCCATCAGATTATTAACCAATCTCAATAAGCGGTATGAATTGTTGCGCATAGTTATCAGCTTGTCTTTGATTCCGAATTTAAGCACCTCATGTTCTACCATATCTTCCAATGGACTCATAATCAGCGTCAAAGGCGTTCGCAATTCGTGTGAAAAATTAGTGAACAATCGATTGCGCGCTTGATGAAATTCTTCCCTTGTTTTCGCTTCCATTTGTTTCAATTGAATGTCGTTTTTCATTCGTTCTTTTTCTTTGAAATAACGAAATATCAAATAGAAGACAGAAACAATAAACAAAGTGTATAGTGAATATGCCCACCACGTTCCCCAGAAAGGAGGCTGTACTGTGATTTTGATACTTCTTCCAGTTTCATTCCAAACACCATCATTATTAGAAGCCTTGATTTTAAAAGTATAATTTCCGGGAGGTATATTTGTATAATAAGCAATCCTTCTGTTATCAACCACATTCCAATCCTTATCAAAACCTTCCAGTTTGTAGGCATACATATTTCTTTCGGGAAATATATAATTCAAAGCACTATAAGCGATGGAAATATTCGACTGGTTATATTTCAGATTTATTTCCTTTTCAAAATTCAGATTTCTTTTCAAAACAGAAGAAGAATTTCCCGGTACAATTTTTTCATTATTGATGTAGAGGTCTTTTAATACGACAAAAGGAGAATAAGGATTGATATTTAGTCGTTTAGGATTAAATGATATGATTCCGTTGTTTCCACCAAAGAAAATAGTTCCATCTTCCGTTTTTATTCCCGATCTCGGAGAAAATTCGTTGATATAAATCACATTACTGTATGTGTAATTTTTAAATGTCGTATTTTCCGGATTGAAATCCGAAACTCCGACAAGCGAACTAATCCATAAATGTCCGTCTTCGCTTTCAACTATTGAACAAATATTATTATTGAGTAGTCCCGAATGAACATCATAAGTCGTAAATTTTTCTTGTTTTTCATCAAATAAACACAGCCCTCCTCCAAAAGTACCAATCCAAATTCTTCCTTTAGAGTCTTTTACAATACAATCTATAAAATTTTCAGGCAATGCTTTCGATGATTTTGTATCATATTTTCTGTATTGTTTTTGGATTTGTTTATTCCGATCATACACAAACAAACCTTCGCTTCTTGTTCCTACCAGATAAATTCCCGGACTTGTTTCTAAAAAGCACCTTACATCATTGAATACTATCGACTTATTATTCCCAAAAGAAAATACTCTTTGTTTAATTCCGGAAGGAGCAATTGAAACTAATCCGATACGATTGACTCCGCCAACGATTAAATTTCCGGAAAAATCACGTTGGAGTACATATATTGAACTTTTTTCCTCAAATTCGTGTAATAATGTAAATTTTTCAGTTTGGATATCGAACGAATAAATAGTGCCGACCGTTGTTCCGCAAAGAATTTTGTTTCCATCGAAACATAAACTTTTGAAAATATTTTCAGAATATGAAAGTTCTGTATTATCGCTTAATTTGTATTGTTTAAAAATTTCGTTCTGTTTATCGAAACGAAGCAATCCTCCTCCTTCACTGGCAATATACAGATATTTGTTTGTTTCTATCATTGGCCCTACAACTCCAACGATATTTTTTAATTCCGAATCAATATTGAAATATCTGAAAGCCCTACCGTAAGGGTTGGAATAATCCACTCCTCCCGCATAAGTACCAACCCAAAGTGTTTGATTACGGTCGAAGTAAATCGGAAAAATTGAATAGTGACTTAAATTTCCACGTTCGGAACCATAAGTATTGTATTTTTCGATTTTACCTGATGTTTGAATAACATTCAATCCGTTGAAAGTCCCAACAATTATATTTCCGTCCGGAGATTCACAAATTCCTCTGATGTAGTTATTTGTCAAACCCGAAGATTGAGTATATTTGATAAAAGACGGTTTAGGTCTTTTATCTTCAGATTTTTTCAATAAATTTAATCCTTTAGAAATAGTTCCTATCCAGGTATTATCTTTTCTATCAACAAAAACGGAACGAATCTGATTAGAACTTAAGGAAAATGGATTGTTCGGTTCATTTTTATATATAGTATAAGTTTGATTTTTGGCGTTCCTGTCCCAGACTAAAACCCCTTGATACATTGTTCCGATAATCAAACGGTTATCTCGAGTAGCTGCAATAGAATTAATGGTGTTATATGAGAAAAAATCGTCGAGATTAATTCTTTCGAAATCATCCGTTTTTTTTCTGTATAAATTCAAACCATTATCAGTCCCTATCCACAAATTATCATCGGCATCAACAAACAACGAAGCAATCATGTTGTGAGTCAAAGAATTTTCATCCATCGGATTGTGTAAATAACACTTGAACGTGTTAGTCGTAACATCCAATCGGTTTAGACCCTCGTTTGTTCCAATCCAGAGATAGCCCGATTTGTCTTCCGCGATACAAAGAATATGGTTATTTGAGATAGACGTGGAATCTCCCGGTTTATTGAGGAATATTTCAAAATTATATCCATCATATTTATTCAATCCGTTACGGGTTCCAAACCACATAAAACCCTGCTTGTCTTGATGAATACTCAAAACAGTGAGTTGTGACAAACCATTTTTTAAAGAGAGATTGGAAAAAATATATTTCTCAGAAGCAGAGTTTGTCAGGCAAAAAATGAGAATTAAGAGTATAAATATAAACTTCTTCATAATTCGTTCTTCAAAAATAATTGTTTTTAATTTATTAATATATCATTCCGAAAATTATTTTTTATAAAAAATTTGCAAATTTACGTAATTTACGTATCTTTGCGAAAAATACGTAGATAAAATTATGAAACAATTAACACCTCAGGAAGAGCAATTGATGCTTATTGTTTGGCAAACGGGAGCTGGATTTGTAAAGGATTACAGGGGAAAATATCCTAATCCGAAACCTCCTTATACAACAGTCGCCACAATTATAAAAAAACTTGAAAACAAAGGGTTTGTAACTTCTAAAATGTATGGAAATACGTATGAATATACCCCGAAAATCAAGGAAGAAGATTATAAAAAAACGTTTGTTTCTGGAGTTGTCAATAATTTTTTCCGTAATTCATACAAAGAAATGGTAACTTTTTTCGCTTCGGAAGAAAAACTTTCTGAAAAAGACCTAGAAGAAATATTATACATGATAAAAAATAAAAAATAAACACAATGAACCTTTTACTATACCTGTTGAAAATAAATATTGCAATGATACTTTTTTATTGCATTTATTACATTTTGATGAAACGAGATACGTTTTTTCATGTCAAACGTTTTTTGTTCCTGATAATGTATATTTCGGCTGTAATTTATCCATTTTGTTCGATGCCCGACATATTATTCAATTCTGTTAGTGAAGAAACAAAGGAAATAGGTCAAAAAATAGTAAATTTACCGGAAATCGTTATCGGAGACCAATCTGCAGTTATTCATCAAAATAATTCTCCTCAACTATTTTATTGGATATATTGGAGTGGTTTTGCCTTCTTATTCTCCTATTTATTATCGCAATTATTGAGTGTTTCAAAAATTATTTGCCAAAGTCGGTTTTTTGAAAATCGGAATGGGTTGAAAATAAGGATTTTAAAGAATTTAAAGTCTCCTTTTTCTTTCTTTAATCAAATAATAATAGATCCGGATATGCACACGGAAAACGAATTGAAAGAAATTATTTTGCATGAAGAAACACATGCTAGGCAATGGCATTCTTTAGATATAATTTTTAGCCAATTGATGTGCGCGGTTTGTTGGTTCAATCCGTTTATGTGGCTACTAAAAAAGGAAATCGGGATAAACCTCGAATTTTTAGCCGATAATGCTGTCGTATCTTCGGGTTACAAAACACAAGACTATCAATTGAATTTATTACGTATTTCAAGACACAAAATCGTCAATAATTTATCAAATAATTTTAATATTTCTAACCTAAAAACACGAATTCACATGATGAACAAGAAAAAAACTTCAAAAAATGGAATTTTCAAGTATACGTTGATAATTCCACTGGTAGCCGTGTTATTATTCATTAATGACATAACGATTCAAAGCACGGAAAGTACTCTGAATTATGTGGTCGAAAATGTTACTAATTCAATTATTGAACAGAAAACAGATATTGGCCCGGAAAAAATTAAAACTCAGGAATTAAAAAAGGAAGAACATCAGGAGACGGAAATTCAAAAGGAAAATCCCCCGAAAGAAGAACCTCAAAAAAAAGAGGAAAATAAAGCAATATTTATGCATGTGGAAAAAATGCCACAATATCAGGGAGGAGAAAAAGCCATGATGACATACTTGGCTCAAAATATTAAATATCCGGTACTGGCTCAGGAACAAGGTATACAAGGTATAGTGGTATGCCGGTTTGTTGTTTCTAAAACAGGAAAAGTGGAAGATGTTGCTGTTACGAGGAGTTTAGATCCAACTTGCGACCAAGAAGCTATAAGGGTAATTTCTAATATGCCTCAATGGATTCCGGGAGAGCAAAAAGGAGAACCGGTAGATGTATATTACACATTACCTATTAGATTCAAATTATCTGGTGATGATGTAAAGAAATCGAATACAGAATTACCTCCTAATGTTATTATTGAACTTGATGGAAAACAAATTTCGTCCGAAGAATTTAAAAAATTAGATTCTTCTAAAATTAAGTCATTAAATATAGAAGAAGCCGGAAAAGTTGTAATCAAATTAAAATAATAAGGATTATAATCATTAACAAAACAATCAATAAACTAATTGTCATGAAAACAAAAATATTCATTATATCTTTTTTCTTTTTGTTGCTATGCGGTAATATAAATGGACGTAATCCCAAAATAGTTGGACTTTGGAAATTAGTATCTTACCAATATGGAGAAAATCAACCTGAAGTCAAAGTAGAAGACTATACTATTGCCGGATTGAAAATATTTACCAAGACGCATTTTAATGTAGTTTCTTACCAAAAGAAAGACCTTAATGTGGAAACTGTTTTAGGTGGAACTTATTCTTTACAAGGTAATATTTATGTTGAAAATATAGAGTATGACAATATGAAAATTACAAAAAAAGATTTGGATTCTAACCTCCCAAAATCAAGATCAATGTATTCTATTTCTTTTAAAAAGAATAAAATGTATATTTCCGGAGTTTTATTCGATGAAAAAGCGAAAATCAGGGAAACGTGGGAAAAAGTGGAATAAACATGTTTGATAACATAAAAAAAAGAATAAAATAGCTAAAAGTAAAAAGTATGAAAAATTGTCCTAATTGCAATGCGGAAAGAGAAGATGGTTTTGAACTATGTTGGAACTGCGGTTATAGTTTTACAGAAAAAAAAATCATAGAAATTGATAATATTGAAACAGATGGAAAAGGTAAAAAAATAAATTGCTTACGTTGCAAAACAGCTATGTTATATTCTGGAAATTATAAGTTTCACGAAGGTATGCCTACTGGCTTTTTTGGAGCAATCGGAGAACTGTTTATAAACAGAGAATCTTTTGATTTATATCTTTGTCCAAAGTGTGGAAAAGTGGAATTTTTTTCTTCATCCCACAATAATTAGAAACTGTAACTGATTCTACTGTAGCTGAAAGTTCGAAAGACAAAAAACTAACACGCTGAAATATTATCACTCTAAATTACCAGTAAAATTATGAGAAATAAAAATTTATTTTTCGCTCTGTTGATACTCTTTTCATCAACACTTTTATCTGTCAAAGCAGAAAAAGGAAAAACAGGTTCACTTTTATGGAAAATTTCAGAAAAAGATCTGTAGTGCCCCAAACGGATCTTGAAAAAAACAACGAGCTTGTTTTTCAAATAGATACAAACGGATAGCTGCAAGGTGTTTTAATATTTTATTCCTAATTCTTGGCACCGCTTAATAGTTCTATCTTTTCGTTTATTCAAAAGGGTATACCTCTCCATAAAAGTCATTTCTTTTCTTTTTACGGTAGGATGAATATCTCTTACAAAGATAAAACCGTCTATTTTATTCCTTAAATTAGTAAAAAACGGCACTTCTCCATTGACAATATTACGCACTCGAAATGGAGCTAAAGGAGATGCAACTGCTTCCATTGGAAGATAAAAATAATCAAATCCGGTATTCAAACAATAATTTTCTATTAAATAGGAAGGTGGAATTTCAAGAGTAACAGATTCCGAAACGTTAATTATTTTTGCGACTTTGGCTTCCCCTTTACCATACAACAGTCCAATCGAAAAATAATCGTCTCCATAAAAATCGGATAAATACTTTCCCAAAATATTGGTCACTATCATTTGTTTTTTTCCGGTATGAAGAAGATGAGCATAAATAACCGCTGTTTCATTCTTTTTTAGGATTCCTTCAATCGCGCATTTAACATTAAAGGCCATAATACTGTCCCTTTGGAAATATAACTCATCTCTTGAAAAATTATCATTCTTGAAACGAATGGATTGAAGCAGTAACTGGTATTTTCCTTCGCCTAAATAAGAGCGTATAGCAGGAGTTTGACCTAAATAATTCAACATCCTTTCTTCTGATTTTCCCCAAAACATACCTATTAGCGGACGGAAGATAGATTTCTTTTTTGACAATTCATAAAAAGAATCTGATATAACATTAGTGAAATCCCCGGCCGAATAATCCATACCCATCAGCCAAACTTTATTCTTCGTTTGTTTATTATATTCTTTCAACCAAAGAATCAGTTCGGTAAGAGATTTTATGTCAATAGAGGGATGATAAAAGTCCTCTTCAAGTTCTTCAATTCCAAACGATGTTTCATCTTGTATAAACAGGTTCCATTTTATCAATTGAAGCATTTGTGATTCTAATATTACCAGTTTACAATTATTATGGAGCACCTGATGCTTGATAATTTGTAAATTGATATTTCCAAATTCGTCTATACCATGAGCTGATTCTCCGACAGCGACAACGCGTTTTTGTTTCAATGCATCTATCGTTTTCAAATAAGAACTATCAACTAAGGATACGGGAATTATCTGACTTGTATCAAGGTTTATAGGTGGAAGGGAAGACGACTCGTAGTTTGCCATATCATATCCATCAACGATAATTTTAAATTGTTTAATACAAATATGTTGGCCTATATTTTTACCTTCGTTACTGATATCGAGTTCTCCCCGTTCAGCTGTAATTTTTAGGTTAAGATACCTGATCCGCCGGTCGGAAAAAGAGGTTCCGATTTTAGTGAATTCTTCGGAATTGTGAATCGGTAGTTTTTCCCAATAAATTTCATTTTCGTTTTCATCCAACGCGCTGATATCAAGCATTGCCGAATTGAGTTTGTGCGATTTATAATGAAACTCGATCCGGCAATCTTGTTGTCCTTGAATGATTTCTGGTAAATAAACTGATTGATATAGCCGAAAAAACAATGGCACATATATGGTATCTTTTTCTTTACTTAATTTTGTGTATACTACGCGCTCCTGTTGTAAAGTGAAAAATGAGTTTGTATCATTTTTTACGTCAAAGTCGCCATAACATCCCCACCTAAATCCGTCTTTTCGCAGTTGGAAATTTAGATTATAAAGGTCATTTTGTGCCAAAACGCTATGGGGACGTAATAACAAATGAAGAAAAAAAAGAATGAAAGAAAAAAGGAAGAAAAGAAGAAAAAACTTTTTTATTGGGGAAGAAAAAAACTTCATAAAATTCGGATTTTTAGTTTGTAAATGTGTCAAAAATTTCTGATTTTAGCTGAATATCTATCTTTTAGAACAATTCAACACGTTAATTTTTGACACATTTTTAATTGAATTAAAATTAAATCATTTATTTTTTAATCATTTTTAATGGTACGTATCAGATCCCCTGAATCTGAATACACGTTATACCAAAGTAAACCTGCAACATCCCTGTATTCCCTTACAGTAAATGGACCACCACCTTTATTTTCGTAAATAATCTTGAAGGCTGTATTGGTTGTCATATTAGCAAATCTTTTAACTATTTCAGAAGCTAAATCAATAACTACACCCGGGATATTTCCTGATTTTAGCTCAACAGCAGTACCAACAATTTTCTCAAAAAAAAACTCAGTAATCATTTCTCCATTGCTCTGAATTTGAGTTCCTGCAAACTGGGAAGAACTGGAATAATGGATAACTTGCCCTGACGCAGGTAGACGTTTTCCATTAACAGTAGCAACTCCTCCACCTGCATATTTTACTCCATCAGCATAATTAATTCAAGTTGCTATTTATAAATTAAATATTAAAATAAAGGTAGATCTGTTCATAATGTATTTAACCTCACAAACAAACAGATCGATCATGGTTACAAAAACCGTTGCAATATACGTTTTTTTTGATGATATTCTCAAATCGATGGCACATAAAGAGCCAATAAATCGCAAAACGAGTGATGTAGAGATTGCTACCGTCATCCTACTGACAGCTCAATATTTTAGAGGAAATATTGAGAAGTCCATGTTTTTTGTTCACAGTACAGGATTGATGTCTGGCATGTTGGACAAAAGCCGTTTTAACCGCAGGATGCACAATATAAGAGAACTTTTTGCTGAACTGTTCTTTTATTTGGGTCATGCAATAAAAGAATTGAACATAAGTCAAAACTACAGTATTGACAGTTTTCCTGTTGCTTTTTTTGCAAAAATATATTTATGTAAATTATTTTACACTTAAAATTTAAATGTACATTTGTAAACTTATAACACATAAACATACTGAACAGGCAATCTTCTCATAATTGTCGTTCAAAAAATAACACTATAACCTTATGAATATAATGGATGGATTTTCAGTCATAATGCCCACCTATAATCAATGTTCTTTTATAAGGCGAGCAATTTCAAGTTTATTTTCTCAGACTTATTCAAATTGGGAGTTGATCATTATCAATGACGGTTGTACAGATGAAACGGAATCTTTTATAAGTGATTTTTTATCTGATTCTAAAATCACTTATATAAAAAATCAAAGGAATGAAGGTTTGGGTTATGCAATTAATCAAGGTCTGGACATTGCCAAATACAATTATATCGCATATTTGCCTTCAGATGATTTTTATTACGAGAATCATTTGGAACTTTTCAAAGATAAGTTTGAAGGATATTCAAAGTTGGTTCTTGTATTTAGTGGATTCAAATGTGATATTGGAGATACAATGGTTAATGCTAATAGTAGCGAATTTAAAGGACTAAAGCCTAATTATTCTTTACAATTGGTGCAGGTTTGTCATAGAAAGACTCAAGATCGTTGGGTTGAACGAGAAGAGTGGGTTTCTGAAAATTTATTTGACTTATTCTGGAATAAGTTAATTGATAAGGGAAGCTTTATTTCTACGAAAAAGGTCTCTTGTTTTTGGACTAACCATCCTCATCAAAGGCATAAAATAATGGGAGAGCGCTATGGTGGAGGACTTAATCAGTATAGAGCTTTTTATAAAGTGAAAGAGCCTATAAAAATGAAGACCTCAAAATATAAATTCATTAATGAAGAAGAACTTTATGCCTCATTTAGAGAAAAAGTAAAAATAAAATCAGGTTCTTTAAAAATATTATTAGTTGGAGAATTGGCATATAATCCTGAACGTATTTATGCATTGGAACAAGCCGGACATAAATTGTATGGATTATGGATAACCAAGCCTGGCTTTACTTTCAGTACCATAGGTCCTTTGCCTTTTGGAAATATTGAAGACATACCTTATGATGATTGGAGGGAAAGTATTGAAAAGATAAAACCGGATATTATTTATGCTCTTCTCAATCATTATGCTGTAAATTTGGCTTATGAAGTATTGAAAGAAAAACCAGATATCCCTTTTGTCTGGCATTTCAAAGAAGGTCCTTCTATGTGTCTGAAATCGGGTTATTGGGATAAATTGATTTATCTATATACTTATGCTGATGGAAAAATCTATTTGAATGAAACTATGCAAAGTTGGTTTGAACAGTTTATCCCTCAAACAGGTTCAAATTTTATTCTTGATGGAGATATTCCTAAAAAAGATTATTTTCATAATAATTTTTCTAAAAAAATTTCAGGTAGTGATGGCGCTATACATACAATAATAGCAGGAAGAGCAATCGGTATAGGATATGACGAAATGAAGTTTTTGACCAATCAAAATATTCATATCCATTCTTACTCCGAAAATTATCATAGCCAAAAAAATGGGTTTAATCAAACAATGAAAAAAATTGCACCTGATCACTTTCATGTACATTCTCACTGTAACCATTCAAGTTGGGTTGAAGAATTTTCAAAATATGATGCCGGTTGGCTTCATTGTTTGCGGAGCCATAACCAAGAAAATTTATTACTTGCTTCATGGGATGATTTAAATATCCCTGCCCGTATCAATACTTATGCTGCTGCAGGGTTACCGGTTATATTAAAAAACAATGAAAAGCATACAGTTGCGATTCAATCTATGACCAAGCAATTGGAAATAGGGATATTTTTCAATGACATGCAAGATTTGACAAATCAACTGAAAGATCAACAAAAGATGAAAAAATTGACTCAAAATGCTCTTCAATCACGAGATTTATTCACGTTCGATTATCATGTGGATCGTTTGATTGATTTTTTCAAAAAAGTTATTGAAAAGAAAAATAAAAAAGATGAAAAAAAATATTGTTAAAATCGCGAATTTGTTGATAATGATTGGAAACTCTTTTTCAACTAACGGGTTGTTGAATGGAAAAATGGGTATGGCAATATTCCTCTATCATTCATCCAAAATAACCGGAGATAAAGCATATCATGATATTGCAGATCAATTAATAGACGAAATATTGGAAGGCTTATGCTCAAATATGGACTTGTCGTTTGCTAACGGTTTATCAGGAATTGCTTTTGGAATAAACCATTTGATAGAGCACGAATTTATAGATGCTGACCCCAATGATTTATTCATTGATTTTGATGATAAGATTTTTCCGGAATTCATGCGGTTAAGTAACAGTGATTTAACGAAAGAAACTCCCTTGTTTTCTTATGGATTGTATCTGTTGGAAAGAATAAAGAATCAAGATGTTCAACCCGAATTAGAAGTATTAGTAACAAAAAGCATTGAAATATGTAAAAATACTTTCGAAAGAAAAATTCAATTAAATGATCAGTCTACCTTATATATTAATTCTGTGATTTATTTCTTGATTTCTTTGAAAAAAGTAGGTTATTCAGGTAATAAAATAAATTCTTTGATAGAAAATGGACTAATCTTGTTGAACGAATCTTTAGCTGAAATTCAAAATATTGATTGCGATTTTTATATTTCAGGACAATTGATTTCATCATTGGATGTTTCCGGATTATTGAAAAAAGATATTTTAGATACATTACTACAACTATTGAATACCCAAACAAACAAATTTGAAGAAAAAATAAATATAAGCCGTCTGTGGCAAACAATGTTGTACTTTCCTAAATGTAGATTTGAAATTGACAAAAAAGACATAAATATTTGGATAGATGAACGGTTGGATTCAATTTTAGATTATGATCCCGATATTTTACGCCAAGAACTATTGGTTATGGGTTTGTCTGTATTGAAAAACAAGTAAAATGGTACAGTATAATACTCCCAAAAATTTGGACAGAAAAAAAGAGAATTATATTTGTGCCAAATAAAAAAAACATGAATAGAAAAAGTCGCAGAAAATTCAGTTCCGAATTTAAGGCCAAAGTAGCCTTTGAATCAATGCAAGAGCGAGAAAGTGTAGAAACCTTGTGTAAGAAGTATGATTTGCATCCCAATCAAATCAGTGCATGGAAGAAACAGTTCCGGGAAGAAGGGAGTAAAGTATTTGAGACAGAAAGTCACTCAAAGGAATTAGAAGAGAAAGACCGTTTGATATCAGAACTTTACCGCCAAATTGGGGAGTTAAAGGTAGATAATGACTGGTTAAAAAAAAAGCTTCGATGATCGCCTTGGAAGAACGCCGTGAGATGGTAGATCGAGGGAATGAGGAATTGAGCATTGTTCGTCAGTGCAAGTTGCTTTCTGTATCACGCAGTGGCTTGTATTATACCCCATCGGTAGAGCAGACGGAGAATTTGTCTATCATGCGTATTTTGGACGAGCAATACCTAAAGACCCCATTTTATGGAGTGGAACGATTATTGGTTGTGTTGTCATTGTTGGGTTATCAGGTTAACCGTAAGCGCTTACGGCGTTTAATGAAACTTGTAGGCTGGCAAACTCTCTATCCTGAAGTTCGTACCACAATCATAGACAAAAAAGCCTATAAATATCCCTATTTACTGAAGGACTTGAAGATTGAACATCCGAATCAGGTTTGGGCTATAGATATTACCTATATCCCTATGGAAAAAGGATTTATGTATTTGTTTGCCATAATTGATGTTTATTCCCGCTATGTGCTTGGATGGAGCCTGAGCAACACAATGACTGCCGAATGGTGCGTTGAAACTATCGAAGAGGCAATATCAATCCATGGGAAGCCTGAAATCATCAATTCCGACCAGGGTAGTCAATTTACCTCGTCTGTTTATCTTGATTGCCTAAAAAAGCATGAGATACGCATCAGCATGGATGGTAAAGGACGGGCAATTGATAATATTTTCATCGAACGCCTCTGGCGCAGTGTCAAATATGAACATATTTATCTACATGTCTGTAACGATGGCCTTGAATTGTGGAGAGGTTTGAATCAGTATTTTGGATTTTATAATCAGGAAAGGCCACATCAAAGCCTTGATTATCGAACTCCTGAGGAATATTATCAACTCAGAGTAACATGCTCTGCTTAAAGGAGTGCTTTCTTTAGTGAATTCCGTTCCGGCTACGCCTGCACTCCATTCACAAAAGAAAAACAAGAAAAGAATTTGTATTTATCAAAATTAGTTGTAAACTTGCATGGATTAATTCCTCATTATACACTTAACGAAGTGGTTGTAAACTGTCCGAAGGATGGGGAGTACTTTA
>JAVBKZ010000118.1:0-19395 GCA_031553755.1 Bacteroidales bacterium
ACGCCTGCACTCCATTCACAAAAGAAAAACAAGAAAAGAATTTGTATTTATCAAAATTAGTTGTAAACTTGCATGGATTAATTCCTCATTATACACTTAACGAAGTGGTTGTAAACTGTCCGAAGGATGGGGAGTACTTTAAAATTCACGTAGAAATCGTCAATATAATGGCTATTTTCAACTAAAAATTTTCCTTTCGGAAACACTCGAAACAAATCTTACATTTTCTTTGTTAATAGGATATTCCTAAAGTATTTACCGCAATCGTTTGCGATAATTTTCAAATAAAAACACATCAAAATAACAATTATTTCAGATGGCGTAAACTATATTTGCGTTTACTAAGTAATTTACAATCAACATAAAAAATAAAAAAAAAATGACTAAAAAAATATTGTACATCGCAAGTTGTTTTTTAGCGATCGCGACTTTAAGTTTAGCGCAGAATTTAAAATCTCCGGATGGAAATTTGATTATGAATTTTTCGTTGAAAGAAGGAGGAATTCCATCTTACAATCTTCTTTATAAAGAAAAAGAAGTGATTAAATCAAGTAAACTGGGATTTGAACTGAAAGACAATGATGTTGAACGTAGTTTTGATGATTTTTCTCCTGAAAAACAAAGTAATTCAGTTCAACATGCCAATGATTTACTTAATGGTTTCCAGGTTGTAAATACCCAAATTTCCGTGTTTGATGAAACATGGCAACCGGTTTGGGGCGAAGTAAAAAACATCCGTAACAATTATAACGAATTGGCGGTATTATTAAATCAAACAAAAACCGACAGGCAAATGCTTATCCGTTTCAGGTTATTTGATGACGGATTGGGATTTCGATATGAATTTCCGGAACAAAAAAATCTGATTTATTTTGTAATTAAAGAAGAAAAAACACAATTTGCCATGCCCGGAGATATTAAAGCTTATTGGATTCCGGGTGATTACGATACACAAGAATATGATTATACTATTTCCAACTTATCGGAAATAAGAAAGTTGATGAAAGTAGCCATCACTCCGAACGCATCTCAAACGCCATTCTCCGAAACCGGCGTTCAAACTTCGCTGATGTTGAAATCTAACGATGGATTGTATATCAACATCCACGAAGCGGCTTTGATTAATTATCCATGTATGCATCTAAATTTGGATGATAAAAATTTCGTATTCGAATCGTGGCTCACTCCCGACGCGCAAGGCAATAAAGGCTACATGCAAACACCTTGTGTTACACCATGGCGTACAGTTATCGTGAGTGACGACGCGCGTAATATCCTTGCTTCAAAAATGACATTAAATTTGAATGAACCCTGTAAGATTAAGGATACCTCATGGATCAAGCCCGTGAAATATGTAGGAGTTTGGTGGGAAATGATTACCGGAAAAAGCGATTGGGCGTATACTAACGATTTTTTAAGTATTCAATTAGGCATTACGGATTATGCTCAAGCGAAACCAAGCGGCCGTCACGGAGCAACAACCGCTCACGTAAAGGAATATATTGATTTTGCCGCGTTACATGGATTTGATGGTGTTTTGGTGGAAGGTTGGAATATTGGATGGGAAGATTGGTTTGGACATTCTAAAGATTATGTTTTTGATTTTGTAACTCCTTATCCTGATTTTAATGTCAAGGAAGTTCAGGATTATGCCAAGAGTAAAGGTGTGAAAATCATCATGCATCACGAAACTTCAGGCTCTGTCCGTAACTACGAACGGCATATCGACAAGGCTTACCAATTTATGAAAGACAATGGATATGAAGCGGTTAAAAGTGGCTACGTGGGAGATATTATTCCCCGGGGAGAATATCACTACGGACAATGGCTCGTCAATCATTATCAATATGCGATAGAAAAAGCGGCCGATTATAAAATCATGGTAAATGCCCACGAAGCGGTTCGCCCTACAGGCATTTGCCGCACCTGGCCAAACCTGATTGGAAATGAATCCGCGCGTGGAACCGAATATCAGGCTTTTGGAGGAAATAAGCCTTATCATGTAACAATCCTTCCGTTCACGCGTTTGATTGGAGGTCCGATGGATTATACTCCGGGAATTTTTGAGATGGATATCAAAAAAATCAATCCGAACAACCATTCTCATGTAAACGCGACAATAGCTAATCAGTTGGCATTGTATGTTACGATGTACAGTCCGCTGCAAATGGCCGCCGATTTGATTGAAAATTACAACCGTTTCCCGGATGCTTTCCAATTTATTAAAGATGTAGCTGTCGATTGGGACGAAAGTAAATACCTGGAAGCCGAACCGGGCGAATACATCACTGTAGCGCGAAAAGCCAAAGGATCAGGCAATTGGTTTATTGGAAGTGTTTCGGGAGAAAACAGTCACCTTTCTAAAATCTCTTTTGACTTTTTAGAGCCCGGGAAAAAATATACGGCTACCATTTATAGCGACGCGAAAAACGCGGATTATAAAACAAATCCACAGGCTTATGAAATCCGTAAAATAACTGTTACAAACAAATCGAAACTTTCTCAATATTGCGCTCCGGGTGGTGGTTATGCGATTAGTATTAAATAAAAAGATTTTTATTATACCGGATCTACATCAAAATGTAAGGTTATGTACTTATATTTAGGGTTTTGAATCAAATTAATTTTGGCTTCCTCTAATATTTTCCTCAACGCGGGAATGGAAGCCGAAATTTCTATTTTTAAAATTATTTTCCTCAAATAAAGAGCTTGGATTCTACCAATGACCGGTTTATCCGGACCAAGCAACCGATCCCCAAGAGATTGTTTCAGTAAAACGGCAAATTTTTTTGCGGCTTCATCAACCAATTTTTCTTCTCTATGTTTGATAGTTATGGATATAAGCCTGAAAAACGGAGGATATTTGAATAATTGGCGTTCTTCTATCTGTGTCTCATACATCGATTTATAATCATTATTCAAAACTGCCTGAACGATAGGATGTTCCGGATGAGAAGTCTGCAAAACCACTTCTCCTCTTTTTTGTCTCCGCCCTGCCCTACCCGACACTTGAGCCATCAGTTGAAAGGCCCGCTCATGTGACCTGAAATCAGGAAAA
Source organism: Bacteroidales bacterium (assembly GCA_031553755.1). Lineage (GTDB taxonomy): Bacteria > Bacteroidota > Bacteroidia > Bacteroidales > Azobacteroidaceae > JAIRVZ01. Next base: position 3,059 of record JAVBKZ010000118.1, read on the forward strand.
TTCATCATCGAATCGGCGTTTAATATCCCAACCAGACTCACATTTCCAAAATCCAACCCTTTCGAAACCATTTGAGTACCGACAAGTATTTGTGTTTTTTCTTTTTCAAAATCCCTGATTATATCTTCAAAAGCCGATTTTTTCCGGGTTGTGTCGGTATCCATACGCGCGACTTCTACATCCGGAAATAATGCCCTGATTTCTTCTTCTACTTTTTCCGTTCCAAAACCAACTTCTTTGAGTTCGGGATTTCCACACTCCGGACATACCACAATTAAATCTTGTTCTACTCCGCAATATTTACAAATTAATTTATTGATTTTCTTATGATATGTAAGCCCAACGTCACAATATTTACATTTAGGAATCCAGTCACAGACTTTACAATATATCATCGGAGCAAATCCCCGCCTATTCTGAAATAATATGATTTGTTCCTTATTTTCTAATGCCGATTGTATTTTCTCTTTCAAAAGCGGAGAAAAAAGCCCCTTCATCCGTTTTTTCCGTTTCAACTCTTTGATGTCGACCGGAGTTATTTCGGGAAGTTCGGTTTCTTCAAATCTTTTATTCAAATAAACATAAGCATATTTTCCTGTTTGAGCATTGTAATACGATTCGACAGAAGGCGTAGCGCTGCCCAACACTACTTTAGCTCCATGCATATTCGCCAAGACAATAGCCGCGTTACGGGCGTGATAACGAGGAGCCGGATCCTGCTGCTTGTATGTCGATTCATGTTCTTCATCGACAATAACAAGTCCCAAGTCGCGAAAAGGCAAAAAAACCGAAGACCTGACACCAAGAATAATCTGATAACCTTCATCATTCAACAAATTATTCCAGATTTCAACCCTTTCATTGTCGTTCACCTTCGAATGATAAATACCCAATTTATCTCCGAAAAACTGTTTCAGTCGATGAGTAATTTGGGAAGTGAGGGCAATTTCAGGCAATAAAAATAAAACCTGACGGTTCAGTTTCAAGGTTTCATTAATCAAATGCGTATAAATTTCAGTTTTTCCGGAAGAAGTTATTCCATGTAAAAGGCAAACGTCTTTTTCCCTGAAACCGCGCATAATTTCGCCATAAGCCTGTTGTTGGAAAGTATTTAATTGATTTAACGGTTTTAATTCATGAAAATATGAATCAAGACGGCTTATTTCTTTTTCATAAAGTTCTAAAATGCCTTTTTCTATAAGAGAAGTCAAAGTGGCCGAGACAGAAACGCTTCTATCCAACAATTCTTTTTTCGAAATTTCTTTCTGTTCGCGATAAGTAAAAATTTGGGAATATTCGAGGTATGCCAATAATAATTTTTCTTGCTTGACCGCCCGTTTCACTAAATCAAAAGCTTTTCCTAAATCGTCTTCTTTCGTATAAGAATTATTCAATTTTACAAAGGTTTCTTTTTTATGAGTATAGTTCACCGAACTTTCGCTCCTGAATCCGGATGGTAAAACCGTTTTGTACACCTCTCCCAATTTACATATATAATATTGCGACAACCACTCCCAAAAACGAAGTTGAGGTCTCCTTAACACAGGATGAACACTTTCCAATGCCAATACCGGCTTAATTTCAAATTGCAAGGTAACCGGAGGTATCTGCCTGATATAAGAAACAATACCGGAATAATGTTTTTTTCCAAATTCGACCAACACCAAACTTCCTGAAGCAATTTGGTTTTGCATTTCTTCAGGTACAGAGTAGGTATATGTATCGGATAAAGGAACCGGAAGAATAACTTCTACAAACATCATTTCGGGTAAATTATATATCATAAAAAACACATAAGACACATAGATATTAAAATAAAACTATGTGCCTTATGTGCCTATGTTGTAAAAATCAGAAGAAAAGCGCCGCTGTAATTGACCAAACGCGAGGTTTAGAATTAATATCAATAGCAGTTCCTCCCAGCCCCCATACAGAAGTATCAAAATTTTTAAAATTATCAGTTAATCCCAATTGATAGTTTACTCCAATTTGTAATTTACCAAGAAGTTCTGCTCCTATTCCAAAATTCAATCCGGCACCAAAAGATTCCGTCTTGAAAGATTGGGAATAATCATCTAAATTGTCATAAACATTGAAATCAATATACGGACCAGCGGCGGCATAAGCACCTACAAGGTTCATTAAACTTAATTTGTACTTTAAGTTAACAGGAATTAAAATCGAACCATTCTTGTAAGCATTATCATTCATTTTAAACCCCGTTTGAGAATACAATAAAGCCGCATCCATACCGATACCAATAATAGGAACCGTAAATTCAAGTATTGGACCAACCTGAAAACCTGTATAATTACTTGGATCAACAGACGAAGGAACATCCCCAAAATCAACATCCGACAAGTTAACCCCCGCTTTCAATCCGAATTTCAGTTGAGCTTGTGTAGGTAAAGCAACAAACAAAGCAACAATAAACGTCAATAAAAAGTACTTTTTCATAAATATATACTGTTAAAATTAGTGTTTTATTAAATTTCTGTCGTTAAATATTTTTCAAATCCCCCTTGTTTTATGATTTCAACCGTCCTTGATATATCTTCCGGTTTTATCATCAATCTGGTTTCAACTCCCGGAATGAGATTACTATTTCCGTCTAAAAAATATTCCACATTTTCTTTTTGCAGGAGAGTTTCTAAAACATCCGCTTCATTCGGGTACATGAATACTGCAACTTCAACTAAATCGTTCATAATAACCTCCTTACTTTAGATTAATAAATTAAAAACATTGTAAAGATAACAATAGTTTTAAATTTTATAAAAAATCGGGATAAAATTTCATCTTAAAGGATTTTATATTGAATATTTTCATTATCAAAATAGGAAACATCAATTTTATTTTTAGTTATTTTAGTCTAATTATAGTTGACATTTCTTAATTGATTTTTAAAATAATAACATATTTTATATAATATTTAATAATATATACTATTAAAACAACGCAATTTGTTAAAAAACAACAACAAAACAACAGCCAACATTCAACAAAACAATTATCAAGCATATCTTTGCAACCGTTGAACACACAAGCATGGTTTTATGTACTCAACATAAAGCTAAAAAGGAAAGTTAAACACACGCAAATAACTCATTTATGAAAGTTTTGAATTCCTATCCATCAAAATGGTCTGACATCAAACAGATTGACTCAGTTTTATTTTTTTTAATATTTCTAAGTATCCTGATTTTAGTCTCTTTTATTTACACCGAATACAAACACCGGGTAGATATGAAAGAAAAATATTCTTTGAATTTAAACAGCGCTCCAAACATTCATAACAACGAACAAAAAGAATCTTTCGCTAATTTTGAATTATTATCCGTCTTAAAAGAAGATAAATCAGTTTTTATTCAGGAATCTTCATTTTCAAATATTTCATGGATTTTATTATTATTCCCAATCGCATATATCGTACTTATTAACGCGAAGATATTTCCAAAAAACGAATCGGTTAAGGAAAGAATCAGGCCAATAAACAATAAAGATATTTTTGAAGCAAAAAAAAAATCTTCAAATAAAGATTACTTAAATTAGTGTGTTAGTGTATTATAGTGTGTCGGGGCGTTGAGTTGTGATAATTCGGCGCTTCTTTTTTTTAAACGGCATGAATATTGAGTACTTTTGTATTTCATAAAAAATATACTTTTGTGAATAAATTCATTTAATTTACATTAAAACTGACAAATAATACTACGCAATGACTGACAATTTTTCATCTCAATTCGAAGTAATTATCGGCAATAAAAATATCAACATAGATAAAATGGAAGAAGAAATTCCTATTTTACCATTAAAAAACATGGTTTTTCTCCCGGGAATACCAACACCGGTAAATGTCGGTCGTTCAAAATCTTTAAAATCCATACAAGAAGTACAAAAAAAGAAAGGATTACTCGGTGTCTTCTGCCAAAAAGACGCAACTTTAGACGATCCACGACAAGATGACCTTTTCCCTGTCGGTATTGTCGCCGAAATATTGAATATTTTAGACGAAAACGAACACAATACAACCGTATTGCTAATGGGGAGGCAACGCGTTAAATTGAATGAAATTACTCAAACCGAACCTTATTTAAAAGGAAAATTCACTGTTTTGGAAGATAATTTTCCTCCTAAAAACGACAAGGAATACAAAGCTCAGTTAAATTCCATTAAAGATTTAACATTATTCATGCTTTCGAGCAAAGCAACTCCTCCCGATTTTGTACTGGAAGCGCTGAAAAAATCAAAAGATTTCGACTATATCATCAACCTCGCTTTTTCAGGATTAGACGCAAAAATCGAAGAAAAACACGAAATAATGTTGTGCAATGATGTAAAAGAACGTATGAATAAACTACTTACGTTGCTTAATCATGAGGTACAATTATTGGAAATAAAAGAATCTATCCGAAAGAAAACGAAAGTAGAAATCGACCAACAACAACGCGAATATTTCCTGCAACAGGAGATGAAAAATATCCAGGAAGCTTTAGGCGGAAATATTCATGACATAGAAATTCAGGAGATAAAAAATAAAGCCGATAAAATAAATTTTTTACCCGAAGTTAGAATCACTTTTGATAAAGAGTTGAAAAAATTAGAACGTTTGCATCCGCAATCACCTGATTATTCGACACAAATGACATATATTCAGAATATACTGAATATTCCGTGGAATGAATATACCAAAGATAATTTTAATCTGAAACGAGCAAAAAAAGTATTAGATAAAGACCATTTCGGATTAGAAAAAGTAAAAGAACGTATTATAGAGCATTTAGCCGTTTTAAAATTGAAAGGAGATATGAAATCTCCTATTATTTGCCTTTATGGCCCTCCGGGAGTAGGAAAAACTTCATTAGGGAAATCGGTAGCGGAAGCTTTAAGCAGAAAATATGTACGTTTGTCGTTAGGTGGTTTACACGATGAATCGGAAATACGCGGACACAGAAGGACATACATCGGCGCGATGCCGGGACGCATTATCAGTAGTATGCAAAAAGCGGGTTCTTCAAATCCGGTTATTGTTTTGGACGAAATCGACAAAATCGGCGTTGATTATAAAGGAGATCCATCGGCCGCTTTATTGGAAGTACTTGATCCTGAACAAAATTTCGCATTCCACGATAATTACCTGGATATCGATTACGATCTTTCAAAAGTACTCTTCATCGCTACAGCTAACGCGCTCAACACGGTTTCGCAGCCATTATTAGACAGGATGGAAATCATTGATGTGAGCGGATATATTTTGGAAGAAAAAGTAGAAATAGCCAAACGTCACTTGGTTCCGAAACAACTCGAAAATCACGGAATTGCGAAAGATGCTTTTGATATTCCCAAAAAGACATTAGAAATTATCATCGAATCATATACGCGTGAATCGGGAGTTCGTGAATTAGATAAAAAATTGGCGAAGATTATGCGGAAAATCGCGCGGAAAATCGCGGAAGAAACTGATTATCCGGTATCTTTATCGCCCGAAAATTTACGTGAATACCTGGGAGTCGCTGAATATTCTAAAGACAAATATCAGGGAAATGATTACGCGGGAGTTGTTACAGGCTTAGCCTGGACTGCCGTTGGCGGAGAAATTTTGTTTGTCGAAGCAAGCTTAAGTAAAGGAAAAGGCTCTAAACTCACTTTAACAGGAAACTTGGGAGAAGTGATGAAAGAATCCGCTATTTTAGCGTTGGAATATATCAAATCACATGCTTCGAAGTTAGGAGTTGATGATGAAATGTTTGAAAACTGGAACGTACATATTCACGTTCCGGAAGGCGCGATTCCTAAAGATGGTCCTTCCGCCGGAATAACGATGACAACCGCCTTGGTTTCGGCTTTCACCCAACACAAAGTAAAATCAAATCTTGCCATGACCGGAGAAATTACCTTAAGAGGAAAAGTTCTTCCCGTTGGAGGTATCAAAGAAAAAATTCTGGCTGCAAAACGAGCAGGCATTAAAGAGATTATTCTTTGCGAAGACAACAAAAAGAACATAGAAGAAATCAATGACCTTTATTTAAAAGGGTTGAAATTCCATTATGTCAAAGATATTAAGGATGTACTTAATATCGCTTTGCTAAAAGAAAAAGTAACAGATTAAATTCTTCTTACTGAGTGAAATTGATGTGTATATTTTTCTAATTCATCCGAATAGATTCCCTTTTCGTCAAGTCGGTCAATCCTCACTCTTCCTGAAGAATGAATTATTTTATTATTTTCCAATAAAATACCCACATGAACAACTTTTTGGGCTTGGTTTTCGAAAAAAACCAAGTCTCCGGCTTTAGCTTGTCCTAAAGGAATTTCAGTTCCTTCTAATGCCTGATCCTTGGAATCTCGAGGTAAACGATAACCATGCAATCTGAAAACGACTTGAGTAAATCCCGAGCAATCCATTCCCATCACTGTTTTTCCACCCCACAAATAAGGAGCATTTAGAAAAGAGATTGCAGTGCGGTGTAGACCTTCTTTGGCTATTTCAGATTCGGGAAGAATAAAATCCCTATGAATTTGAAACATTTTATCATGATATCCGAACCTTCCAGTGTTGCCACAATTGGGCAATTTACTTCCCGCAGGTATACGGATAATACATTTTGAAGTTAAATCGAAAGCCTCTGCCAAAGGAATAGCGACGTAATGCGTTGGTTGGTTAGACAACTCGTCATATTCGGTTTCAGTTATTTCAATAATCATTTTAGAATCGACAAATCCTTCATAATTATCGAATTTGTTGAATATTCGACAAAAACCATTTTCAGCTTTCTCATAAGTAAACGTTTCTCCAAAAAGAAGTTGACTAACCATTTCGCTTCGGTCGCTGGTTTCGGATCTTAATGGAGTTATGCTATTTAAATTTATACCGTGTGCCATATTTTAATTCTTCGGAATGCAAATATAAATGAATAATTTTAAAGATATGGCACAACAGCTATGTTTATTTACTAAAAAATCGTACTTAATTCATACTCATTTTTTTACGCTTTTCAAATACTCAGCAATCCACTCCCCAACTTCCGAAGTCTTGTAAATTTTACCTCCGGACGCTATATCTTCTGTAACAATTCCTTGTTCCATTGAAGCATCTACGGCTTTGCGAATTAATGCGCCTTCTTCCATCAAACCAAAAGCATATTCAAACATCAAAGCCGCTGAAAGAATGGTTGCCAACGGATTTGCTATATCTTTTCCGGCTGCTTGCGGATAAGAACCGTGAATAGGCTCAAATACCGAAGTATGAATGCCGATAGAAGCCGAAGGCAGCATTCCTAAAGAACCGGTAATAACAGAAGCCTCATCAGTCAGAATATCTCCGAATAAGTTTTCGGTTACCAATACATCGAAACTCTTGGGCCATTGAATGATACGCATCGCGGCATTATCCACAAACATAAATTCCGTTTCAACGTCCGTATATTGAGGTGCGATTTCTTGTCCGATTTGTCTCCACAAACGAGAAGTCGCTAATACATTCGCTTTATCAACAATTGTCACTTTTTTATTTCTTTGGCGAGCAAATTTGTAGGATAAGTGTAAAATGCGTTCTACTTCTTCTCTGGTATAAATACAGGTGTCGTAAGCTGTATTTCCATCTTCCGCTCTACCTTGCGGACGACCGAAATACAATCCTCCGGTTAATTCACGGATACACATAAAATCGGCTCCTTCGACTAAATCCGCTCTCAATGGAGATTTGTGTATCAAAGATGGAAATGTTGTAACCGGACGAATGTTTGCGTATAATCCTAATTTTTTCCGCATCGCCAACAATCCTTGTTCCGGACGAATTTTAGCAGATGGGTCGTTGTCGTATTTTGGAGAACCGATGGCTCCGAAAAGTACTGCATCTGAATTCAAACACAACTCATGTGTTTCATCGGGATATGGATTTCCAACTTCATCGATAGCGCATGCTCCGACAATTCCGTGTTTATAACTTAATTCGTGTCCGAATTTCTCGCAAACTGCTTGCGTTACTTTCAACGCTTGCTCAACAATCTCCGGCCCGATACCGTCACCGGGCAATACTGCAATGTTTAGTTTCATAAATCCATATACCCCTAAATCCCCTGAAGGGGACTTAAAAGGTTAAATTATTTGTAATTATTTTGATTTAATCCAACCAACTCCCCTTTAGGGGTTGGGGGTTTACTTCCTCTTAAATTTTATATATCTCGGTGCTGAAGGCTCATAATCGTCATTATCCCAAAGAGTGCTGGTAATCATCAAATCAGCACTATAACGATTACAAGCAATAGGAACATTATGTATCCGGCACTGACGAAGCAACATTTGAATGTCGGCTTCGTGTGGTTGAGCATTCAAATCATCAATCAGGAATATTGCCAGATTGACTTGTTTCCTTACCACCAACGCGGCAATTTCGGCATCTCCGCCTAACGGTCCGGAATTCATCTTGATAATTTCCGCGTCAATACCTTTTTCTTCAAATGCTTTCTGAATCAATCCTCCGGTGGTTCCGGTACAAATCAATGTATGCTTCGAAAGTGTTTCAGCATTAAACACAGCCCATTCGACCATATCCGCTTTGCGTTGATCGTGCGCTACAAGAGCGATAGTTAGTTTTTTGTTCATAAATATTCAGTTGACAAGTTGACAAATTAACGAGTTGACAAGTTAAAAATAGCATTTTATTTTCAATTGTCAACAGTCAATTATCAACTAATTTACTAATTTTTTAATTATTCGTCTTTTATTTTATAAACTCATCTCGCCTTTTATTAAACACGGAGTATCTTGTCTCTTTATATATCAGAATTTACTCTGTGAATACTTACTCCGTGCAACTCTGTGTTTAAAATCTATCATTTTATATTTTTTGTAAAAAGCCAAGACGAATTTCATGTTAAAGAAAAATTATTTTATGAGTATCCGTTATTTTACCTAAATGAATTGAAAGCCTAATTTGTCATTGCGGGCTTGACCCGCAATCTATTGATAATCAGCAATGATCGATAAAAGATCCCGCATCAAGTGCGGGATGACAGAGCGATTAGACAGTATAACGAATAATTATTAATTATTTTATGTTTTATTTAAAATATTCAATGTTTTGTTTATTTTTACGACAAATTTAAATATATAAAATTAAAATATCATGAAATCACAATCGAAAAAATTCTTTATTGCCACCAAATACGTAATGGATGGCATTTGGTATCTTTCAATAGCTGTCGGCATTTTATTTATGATATTATTTACGATTCAAACCTTATCTGGAAAACTAACCCCAAATGTAGGTTCTATTTTAGTACCTTATTCCGGTTCGTTGAAAGAAACTTTTGAAACTACAAACGGAGATACTGTTGAATTTGTTCCGACATACGGAAAAATTATGTTCTACAACTTTAAAACATCTCAAATTGTTACAGTAATCATATTCTGCTCAATAGCTGTTTTATTATACTTCAGCGGGCTTTTCCAGATAAGGAAATTTCTCAAAAATATGGTCAGTGATTCTCCTTTTAATCAGCAAAATATAAAAATATTAAAAATAATTTCGCTTTATTTTGTCTTTGTTAATATTTTAGTCTGGATTTCCGATTGGATTATATTGAAAGAAACAGAGCAAATACAGAACTATGTACAAACTTTTCGATATAATTTTCCTCAAGACATACAATATATTTTGATTGGCGGAATCATTTTCCTCTTTGCCAAAATATTTGAATACGGCTACGAAATACAATCTGAAAATAATTCTTTTTTATAATGTCAATTATCATTAACTTAGATGTCGAAATGGCAAAAAACAAAATGTCATTGACAGAACTTTCTGAAAGAATCGGATTAAGTATGACTAACCTTTCTCTGATTAAAACAGGAAAAGTGAAAGGAATCCGATTTGAAACACTTAATGCCATTTGCAAAGAATTAAATTGTAAACCCGGCGATATTCTCGATTATAAAGATGATTAATTTGTCAATTAGCAAATTGGTTAATTAGCAGATTGATTAATATGCTAATTGGATAATAATAAACCGATTAATTTCTTGCTCCAGTCTGCAAGGAAAATAGGGATATTCAATATATTATTGTCCAATTTCAGATTATTCATTGAATATCTGACTCTTAATTTAGGATGATATTGCTCATTATAAACAAAAAGGCTTTTCCCATTTGTATTTTGAGAAGATTTGACTTCAATTGGAATGATGTCATTCCCTGTTTGAATAATAAAATCAACTTCTGCTTTTCCTTCCGAAACCCAATATCGTGGAGTTACTTCAAACTGTGTAATTAACGATTGTAATACAAAATTTTCAGCCATTGCTCCCTTGAATTCCGTATATATATTACTTCCCAAAAGAATAGTATCGGCTGAAAGTCTTGCCAAACTTCTCAATAAGCCAATATCGGAAAGATAAATTTTAAACGCAGCTATATCATCGTATGCCGAAAGGGGAAGAAATGGTTTTTTGTTGGCAAAAACACGATGAATAAGTCCGGCATGTTGCAGCCACAATAAAGCATCTTCATATTCACGTGCACGCGCTCCCGGTTTTACCAATTGATAAACAAATTTCCTGTTTTCTTTTGCTAATTGAGATGGAATCGAATTCCAAATACTTGCTATTCGTGGAATATCTTTTGTTGCCGCATGTTTGGAAAAATCCAATGAATAGGCATTAAGAATAGCTTGCAAAGTATCATCAACGACTTCTATCCCTTTATTTTCCAACAGATTTATAACAACTTTAGGCATTCCTCCGGATACTTGATACCTTTGATACGATTCTGTCAATCTGTTAAAAATGATGGTTGGAAGTTCTTCAATAACATTGATATTTTCCACAAAATTGAAGATTTCTGGAATTTCTGTTTTCAGAAACTCTTTAAAAGTTACAGGGTGCATTTGTAAGAAATCAACCTTTCCGACAGGAAATGAATCTCCTTTAGATAATGAAACTCCCAATAGAGAACCGGCAGCAATGATAACATAATCAGGCGTATTTTCGTAGAAATACTTCAAACTGTTGAGAGCTTCATTACATTCCTGAATTTCATCAAAAATAATCAATGTTGATTGAGGTTGAATAGGTACATTGGTAAACAAAGCCAACTGATTGAGTAGGCGTTCCGGATTCTTTGTCTTGACAAAGACATCTTTTAATTCTTGAATTTCTTCAAAATTGAAATAAGCCACCGAGTCGAAACAACGTTTCCCAAACTCTTTCATTACCCAAGTTTTTCCAATTTGTCTGGCTCCTTTGAGAATCAATGGTTTGCGGTCAATCCGGTTCTTCCATTCTTCCAAACGAGGTAATATATCGCGTTCAATAATCATAATACCACATTTTATGTTCTTGAAATGTGTAAAATATCACATTTCGGGAACGAAATATGTGGCAAATATAGTTTTTTTGTTTTGAAAAGGAATGGATTTTGTGAGAAAAGATGCGGAAAAAAAGCAAAAATTATCAGCTTTTTGCTTGATTTGGTAGTTTTTGTATAATTAACTATTCATTCTCAAATTGTAACTTAAAACATTCCCAACAATTCTCATATTTCTCAATATGCTGAATTAAAACATTATCTACCCCTGTTACACTATGCCAAGAATCCATTTTGTTTCTTGACATTTGAACTTTTGCCATTTCTTCGTGGGTTAAAATATAGAATTTTGATGTCAAACTATTTTCGTCAATCCTGACAATAACCCAAAAATCGGGATGTGGAGTATTCTGAGTGTGATATTTTTGAAAAAATCCTGTCACGACTCTGTTGCTCATTGTTGTTTTTATTTCGATGGTATATGCTTTTTGATTTTTATCAACAATAATAATATCAACAGCTTTATAGTTACCATAAGTGATGTTTGCCGTGATTTTCCGTTTAGCTAATTCCGAACAAACTGCATATTCTCCTGCCAGATTGAGGAAATGTTTATCTCCTTGAGACTGTTTCATGTTGATTGATTTTTATTTGTTTATAAATTTGAATGTTTGTCCTCCAACTTTGACTACATAAATTGCATTTCTCTGTAAATCGGAAATGTCAATACTTGAGTTTGCTGTTGTTCGTTTTACTAATTGTCCTGCCATGTTGTATATGCTTATCATTTCATTTTTCAAAATATCGTTGAGCCTTAATGCCCCATTTTCAATAGAAAAATCGAATTCCGGTTTGAGAGATAAGATGGAAGTTTTATCGTCTATTTCCTCTATATTTTTAAAATCTTTCCAATAAGTTGCTGATTTGTATTTCTCCAAACTGCCTTATTCCACAATAAATTTTCCTTGTTTATTGAATTCTTTGGAAACTATTTTTACAAAATACACTCCTGATTGCAACGGAGCTACAATTTGAATTTTCTCATCAATAATAGATAATATTTGCTTATCAATAAGGTTTCCTGCCATATTATACAATAAAACGTTCACATCTTGTTCTCCAAAACAGTTAACATTGATAGTTAGCAATGTCCCTGCTTTGACAGGATTCGGATATAAACTCAAAGAAGCGGAATCTTCCTTCGATATTTCATTTATAGAAGATGGATTAACTATGGTAAGTGTACCCGGAATATAAGTGATGGAATAATTAGTCCTTTCTAATGTTCCCTGTCCAATAACATAGGAACCTACATCTTCTCCGTAATCACGGGTAAGCCATCCCCACATTTGGTCTCCATTAATTAAAGCAGGTTCGATAGTGTATGTAAAAACAGGATCAGGATCTCCAATTTTTTTAGTTAAATTATCTGCAGTTACGGTTATTTCCTTAGGATAAACTGTCCAGATAGAGTAATGTATTTTAGAATAGCTGATCTCATAGTTGGAGCCATTAGGTAAAAGAGCTATTACATCGACCCTATAAGTACCCGGATAACTTTTTTCATCTACATAAAAGGAACAACTCACTCCTGTAAGTACCTCTTCAGTATCACCATTTACCAAACCTGTAGCTTTGAATCCGGGATTTGCAGGATTATCTCCATAAGTTGAGCTGCCACCATTAGCCGTTATTTCAATTTTTTTTCTGGTCACAAACCAAGAACCTGGGTATCGGGAATTAATCGTATAATTTGCGTTAGAGAGGACACCTATTACGTTTATCTCATAGATACCAACAGGGGTTTTAGAGTTAATTTCAAAATCATTACTCAATCCGGTAAGCACTTCTTCTGTTTCTCCGTTTACCAAACCGGAAGCTTTTAATCCAGAATTTATAGGACTATCACCATAAGTAGAACTTCCACCATTTGCCCATACAGAAATTGATAGAGGTCTTATTGTGAAATTTCCCATGCCATTCGCAGATGAATAAGTTTCACTTTGAGGAAGTGAAGCCCGTACAATGTAATTTCCCGCATTAAAAGGAGTTGCTGTTGTATATGTATTATCATCTGCATTTTCCTTTTTATATTCCATTATAGGAGTGCGTCCTGACCCTGTATAGACTGATGGCATTTGTTCTCGACCATTGTAAGTATTATTATAGGAAGAAGAAATAAAGATATTATCTTTTATTAAAGGTGGATGTACAGTTATAGAAAGAGAAGAAGACTCTCCTTCAAAACAGGCATTTATTCCTTTTACGGATATATTACTATTTGTCGCATTGTCTCCAAAACTCACAGTAATACTATTGGTCATACTTGTTCCCGTTGCTCCGGTAGGTAATTCCCAAATATATGATGTTGCATTTTCAATTGCAGAAACAGAGTATGTTATATTCTCATCTTTTTGATGCACCACACTTGCACCGCTGATAAGTCCGGCAGCTCCAACATTAACAACAGGTTCTTCCGGTTTTAAAATCCCAATAATATTTTTGAAATCGCACCAACCAAATGTTTTTTCATAATCTCGTTTGCCTGCACATGGCACATGTATTTTACATATATTTTTATCCACTCCATTGAAAGTGTTATTGTCTGAAATTGTTGCAGGAGAATTACTTTCTGCATATATATCATTCAATAATGTACAATTATTGAATGCATAACCTCCAATTTTCGTTAACTTATCAGGAAGATTTATGACTCTTAAAGAAAAACAATTATTGAATGCGTAATCTTTAATATCAGTTAGTGTATTAGGTAGAATAATCTCCTCTATTTTATTATTACCGAAAGCTGAATTTTCTATGATTTGGCATGGAGCGGTGATTGTAACCTTTTTTAAAGAATTCGGAGGGTTAGCAGGATAAAAGTAAGACCATACTCTTGAATGGGGAATTGTAAGTTCGGCTAAATTGCTACAATCCACAAAAATATCTGAAGTAGACACCACAACACTACTTGGTATTATTACAGAATAAAGATTTTCGCAATTTTCAAATGCATGCTGAGATATTTTAATTGTTCCATCTTTAACCTGAATAGTTGTGTTGGGTGGCATTGTTCCTTTGTATTTATGCAATATTTTTCCTATATATATGGGTCCATTTGGTTGATTATTAAACCAAGCAGTGTTTTTAAAAGCATCGGATCCAATAAACCTAAAATTATTTGAATTTTTGAATGTAATAAAATTAAGGTTTTGGCAATCTTTAAAAGCCCAATATCCCATTGAATCCACGCTTTGAGGGATTACAACAGAAGTTAGACTTGAACAATTTTCAAAAACAGAACTTTCTATGATAGTAACTTTATCCGGGATATTAATAATAGATGAGAGACTTGAACAATCCTTGAATGCTTCATATCCAATATTCGCTACATTATTGGGAATATTGATAGTTACAAGGCCAGAGCAACCTTTGAATGCTTGCCTTCCAATACTAATAATACTATTGGGTAAGTTTACTTCTGAAATTGTGCTAAATCCTTCAAAAGCATATCCTCTTATTTCTTTACAAGATGGGGAAGAAATTGTTATCTTCAATTTTTTTGTTGGCTTTGAATCTTGAAACAAACTATACCAATCAGCCATGCTTCCTTTATCAGGTGTTAATCCTACAAAAGGGACAATTATCGATGTTAAGTTTTTACAATGTGAAAAAATGGACTTTCCTATATTGGTCACATTGTTTGGGATATTAATGGAAACTAAACTTTCACAATAAGAAAATGCAGATTCCCCAATACTGACCAGTTGTTCAGGAAGAGCTACATTTGTTAATAACGAGCAACCGGAAAAAGCAGAATTTCCTATGATAATGTTTTGTTTACCTGTGATAGAAACAGAGTTAAGGTAAAAACAGCCTTGAAAAGCTGAATTACCTATTTTCTTCCAAACCACGATTGTAATTGAGGTTACTTTAGAATACTTTAAAGCTTCATCAGGAATGTCATGATCCTGATAGAGATACAATTGAAACTCTTTATTTAGATCCCTTAAAACCATCCAATCATCAACTTCCAAAAAACCATCTATTCGTAATAGATCGTTTGCTTCGTATTGCGGAACATTAATTTTTGTTCCATTTGTTTTTAAAATATTAATCGTTTTAGCATTTGTTGATATTGGGAAATATAACATTGCCAATAAAAAAAGAAAGTACATTTTTTTCATAACTGTAATTTTTAAAATATTGTTATAATTCATTCAAGATTTTATCCCAACACCCTTTAAATTCTTCCAAAGTTGGTAGTTCAACATTATCCATTCCACCGATCACTTTAGTCCATTCTGTCATTTTATTCCTTTTCATTTGGGATATTGCCATTTCTGTATGTGTTAGGATGTAAAATTCTGATTACAATGTTTTTTCATCAATATAAACAATTACCCAAAAATCTGGATGAAGTGCCTCCGGAGAAGTATATTTCTGGAAGAATCCGGTAACAATTCTCTTCGACATAGAAGTTTTTACTTCAATATTCAAATTTTTTTTGTCTTTACAGATAACAATAATATCTATAGCTTTTTGATTACCATAAGTAATAGTTGCCGGAACTTTTCGTTTCAAAAGTTCTGCACATACGACATATTCTCCTGCTATGCCGAGAAAATTCTTTTCAATTTGAGATTGTTTCATGGATTTGAATGCTCCTTCCGTCCCCTCAAGAAGAATTATTAAAATAAAGAAAGCGTGAGGACTGTCAACTTACTTTATCCAACGGGGCTCTGGTAAGACCTCTGACCTAAAACAAGCAACAGCCCCACGCCCTTATATGATAAGGAGCGTGAGAGCGATTCACTTATTTCTCGGTCTATTAAAATTTACCAGATTTCCGTTAGAGAGAAATGAAGTTAAACACTTTCATGTTCAAAAATATGCAGGGCAAACGCATCTTAATTTGTTAGGATTTTCAATAAATATTCATTATTCCATCCGGCATCAAGTCTTTTGCCTTTGACGCTTCTTTTCTTAGATTGTTCATTTTTAACCAGATTGAGTGCAATTCTATTAATCATGG
>JAVBKZ010000030.1:0-42080 GCA_031553755.1 Bacteroidales bacterium
ACACACAACAATTAAAAAATTAAACAACATGAACGCAACAATTAACAACAACAGCAACAACGAAAATCAAAAAAGAATCAACGGACAAATCAAAGTTTTCGCTTTTATGTCTTTACTTATCGGTTACGCGGTAGTTTCTCACTTCATGGGTAATTTGGTTACGATCCTACAGTAAGAAGATATTAATAGATATTGGTTGATAATAAATATTAATAGGTATTGGTTGATATTACGATATTCATTGTTTTTAAGATATTTAGAGGATATTAAAATTCTCAATTCTCCACTCTCAATTCTCCATTTACAAAGTTCATAGTTTAATAAAATAGTGTGTTTCCCCGAAGAGTTGTTGCTTCGGGGATTTTTTTATGATTTATTTATGATAAATGAACTTCATAAAATAAGTCTGTGCGATAAAATATTTATATTTACCGCTTGTTATACGCTTTTACCTTTTTTTTCGTTATAAATACCATAATATCAGTTTATGTTAGATTTTATCAAAGGAGAAATAGTTGAATTGAATCCGGCTTCTGTCGTTTTAGAAATAGGGGGCTTGGGTTATATAGCGCATATTTCATTAAATACTTACAGCGCTCTCGCGGATAAAAAAGAAGTAAAACTTTATGTATATGAAGCTATTCGTGAGGATGCGCATTTGTTGTTTGGATTCATCGATAAACGCGAACGAAATCTCTTTTTATTATTGATAAGCGTTTCGGGAGTTGGAGCAAATACTGCCCGTGTGATATTGTCTTCTTTGTCGGCTTCCGAACTGGAAAATACGATAGCGTCGGGCAACGCGAATATATTGAAAACGGTAAAGGGAATTGGCGCGAAAACCGCGGAAAGAATCATTATCGACCTGAAAGACAAAATCAAGATTTCAGGAGACGTATCGGATGAAAAAATAGTGTTGCCTTCTAATCAAGCCGCCAATGAAGCTGTCGCCGCTTTATTAATGCTTGGATTCAATCAGGCTGCTTCACAAAAAGTTGTATCTAAAATATCCAAAGATAAGCCACAGTCGACCGTAGAAGAAATTATTAAATTGGCATTAAAAATGCTTTAATGAAAATCAGGATAAAATCCATATCAATAATTATCCTTGTCCTTTTTGGATTCATAATCGGAATTTCCTCTCTGAACGCTGTTCGAACAGCGTTTTTTATGGAAATGCCGGCAGCATATTCTGTTGTTGAAAATAATGCGGAAATGCAAAATCCGGCAGCTCCACCCGATACGGTAAAGCCAAAATCAGAACCAAAATATCCGGTATCGAAAACTGTAGTTGAAAACTATGAAGATGTTATTCAAAAACATCCGGTTGACCTGAAAACACCCGAAAACTTAAAGTCGGAATTTGAATATGATCCGGTAACCGATTCTTACCTGATGCGTACTAAAATAGGAGAAACGGAAGTCGTTACCCCTTTTTCAATGACTCGTGAGCAATATTTACAATATACGATGGATCAAAGCCTTCAACAATACTTCAGGAAAAAGAACGAAGAAGAATACCAAAATCAGGATAAACCTCAAACTTTTTCTCCTTTCGATATGAAATTTAGCCTTGGTCCGGCCGATAAAATATTTGGACCCGGAGGAGTTCAGTTGCAAGCTAATGGCTCTGTCGACCTGAAAATGGCAATTACTCATACTTACACAGGAAATCCGACTGCTTCTGAAATTACCAGAAGTAGGACTGCTTTCGATTTTGATGAACAAATTCAGGCCAATATTAAAGCGAAAGTAGGAGACAAGGTAAATTTCGATATGAACTACAATACCGAAACTACTTTTGATTTCGATTCAAAAAAAATAAAATTAGCATATCAGGGAAAAGAAGATGAAGTCTTGAAGTTGTTGGAAGCCGGAAATGTGAGTATGACTACTTCCAATTCTTTGATTAACGGAGGAGCCGCGCTTTTTGGAATCAAAGCCGAAATGCAATTCGGAAAATTGAAAGTCGGAGCTATTTTTTCCCAACAAGAATCAGAATCAAAAACAGTATCTTCTAAAAAAGGAGTACAAACAACTCCTTTCGAGATTACAGCGGATGCTTACGAGGAAAACCAACACTTCTTTTTGTCACAATATTTCCGTGAAAATTACGACAAAGCGATGTCGACATTGCCATATATCAAATCTCCGATTACGATAGATTACATCGAAGTATGGGTAACCAATACACGGTCGAATTATGATGAAGCCCGGAATTTAGTTGTTTTTTCTGATTTGGGAGAATACGACATAATATATAATCCTTATGTGAAAAAGGACGGAAATTTGAATATCCCTTATAATAGGGCGAATAACCTGTATGACAATATCAATGAAAATTATCCCGAA
Source organism: Bacteroidales bacterium (assembly GCA_031553755.1). Classification (GTDB taxonomy): domain Bacteria; phylum Bacteroidota; class Bacteroidia; order Bacteroidales; family Azobacteroidaceae; genus JAIRVZ01. Next base: position 2,353 of record JAVBKZ010000030.1, read on the forward strand.
GCAAGAGATATAAGTAGAGTAAACCAAGTGCTTTCCGTTACACCGTTGAAGGGTGGAATTGATTATGAAAAAGTAGAAAATGCCCGGAAATTAAGTGAATCCGAATATACATGTAACAAACAATTGGGTTATATTTCTTTAAGAAACAGGTTGCAAGCCGATGAAGTATTGGCAGTCGCGTTCAGGTATACTTACCAGGGAACGGTTTATCAGGTCGGAGAATTTGCTAAAGATAACTCAGATAATCCCACCCAAAATTTATACCTGAAATTACTGAAAGGAACAGCCATGTCTCCGAATGCCCCTTTTTGGAATTTGATGATGAAAAATATTTATTCGCTTAATACATACTCCTTACAACAAGATAAATTCAAATTAGACATATTGTATCAGAACGATACGACAGGAGTTTATCTGAATTATATATCCGAAGGAGCGATAGCGAATGAAATGTTGATCCGTGTGCTTAACTTAGACCGTTTAGACTCCAAAAACAATCCTTATCACGATGGATTTTTCGATTATGTTGATGGATACACGGTTTCTTCCCAAACAGGGCGAATAATGTTTCCGGTAGTAGAACCTTTCGGTTCGTATCTGGCTACCCAAATCAAAGACTCAATTATTGCTAAAAAATATGTGTTTCAGGAATTATATGATTCAACATTGACCGTCGCGCGGCAAACCGCGGAAAAAAATAAATTTATCCTTAGGGGAGAATACCGGGGATCGGGAGCTTCGAGTGGAGATATCGATTTGGGAGCGTACAACGTAGCGAGAGGTTCGGTAAGAGTTACATCAAACGGACAAACCTTAACCGAAGGAGTTGATTATACTGTCGATTATGTAGGAGGAAAAGTGAGTTTGAGCCAACATATAGCCGATTCGGGAGCGCCGGTCAGCGTATCGCTCGAAAACCAATCGATGTATGGAATGAAACGGAAAACAATGACTGGGTTGAATCTCGAATACGCGTTTACACCGAATTTCAACATCGGAGGAACAATCATGAATTTGCGGGAAATGCCCATCACAATGAAAGTGAATATGGGAGATGAATCTATTAATAACACAATTTATGGATTCAATACCAATTTCAAAACCGAATCGCAATGGCTTACCAACTTATTAGATAAATTGCCATTACTTGATTTAACGGCTCCTTCGCAAATTAATTTCAGCGCCGAATTTGCAAAACTTATTCCCGGACATTATGAGAGCGAATATGGTGGAAATTATTCGTATATAGACGATTTCGAAAGAGCGAAAATCACTTACGATTTGCGTTCCGCTTATTCCTGGTTTTTGTCAAGTGCTCCGTATGACGACAGGCCCGGGGCAAAATTTCCGGAAGCCGGCAAATCAAACGATATTGAATATGGAAAAAACAGGTCGTTATTAGCGTGGTATACCATAGACCCGCTTTTCACACGTCCGAGAAATTCGTTAACTCCCACACACATTAAGAACGATGTCAATCAACTGTCGAATCATTACGTGAGGGAAGTTTCCGAATTAGAATTATTTCCTAATAAAGATCTTGCGTACAATGAATCGGCAATGCTTCCGGTATTGAACCTTGCGTTTTATCCTAAAGAAAGAGGTCCGTATAACTTAGATTCTGAAAATATAAATCCGCTTACCGGAGATTTATTAAATCCGCAAAAAAGATGGGGAGGAATCATGCGGAAAATGGAAAAAAGTCAAACCGATTTTGAGGCTTCCAACATAGAATATATCGAATTTTGGTTGTTAGATCCTTTTATTTACAATCCAGAATCGAAAGGAGGAGAGTTATACATTAACCTCGGGGAAATTTCGGAAGATATTTTGAAAGATGAAAAGAAGTTTTTTGAAAACGGATTACCTGTAAACGGAGACATGTCGGCTGTCGATTCTACGGTTTGGGGAAGAGTTCCCAACAGACAATCGACCGTATATGCTTTCGACGCGGATCCGAATAACCGGAAAAAACAAGATGTAGGGTTAAACGGATTGAGTACCCAGGATGAATACAGTTTTCCGGCATACAGGGATTATTTAGCCGGATTAGAAAATATTTTAAGTCCGGATATTGTACAAAATATGAAACTTGACCGTTTTTCTCCTTTCAATGATCCGGCGGGAGATAACTATCACCATTTCAGGGGTTCGGATTACGATAGCGAAGAACGTTCCATTCTTTATCGTTACAAAAGATACAACGGAACCGAAGGTAACTCGGCCTCATCTGAAGATTCGAATGAAAAGTACAATACTTCGGCTAAAGTAACTCCCGATGTGGAAGATATTAATCAGGATAATACGTTGAATGAATATGAAAAATATTTTGAATATAAGATAGACATTTCTCCTTCGGAATTAGAGATTGGAAAGGGAAAATATATTACCGATAAACGGACCGCGACTGTCAGATTGAGAAACGATAAAGATGAAACCGTTAACTGGTATCAATTCAAAATTCCGGTCAAAGCAAATACCGGAAAAGTAGGAGACATCCGCGATTTCAAAACCATCCGGTTTATGCGTATGTACCTTACAAATTTCGAAGACTCGGTTATTCTTCGTTTCGGAACATTAGAAATGGTACGTGGCGGATGGAGAACTTATACTCAGGATTTGGCACAGCAGGGAACTCAACCTGCCAAAACCGGAACAATTGATGTGGCTTCGGTTAATATCGAAGAAAATGGCGACCGCAAGCCTGTTAATTATGTACTTCCTCCCGGAGTTAACCGTATTTTCGATCCGGGACAACCACAGTTACGTCAGGAAAACGAACAATCGATGTCGCTCAAAGTCAAAAATCTCGAACGTGGAGACGCGCGCGCGGTTTATCAAACATCCGGATTAGACACCCGGCAATATAAACGCTTACAGATGTATGTCCATGCCGAAAAATTATTAGACGATAACACTGATCTCCAAAATGGGGAATTATCAATATTTTTACGCTTAGGTTCGGATTATAAAAATAATTATTACGAGTATGAAATTCCATTGGTTTTAACTTCTCCGGGAACATACAACATGAATAATTATTCGGATCAACTTGCTGTTTGGCCTGAAGAAAATATGTTTGATTTTCCGTTAGAAGTACTAACGAATCTCAAGTTGAATCGTAATAAGGAAAAGAGGAAAGCCGGTTCAACCGTTAGTTATGGCACTCCATACACGGAAACCGATCCGCAAAAACCAAATAACCAGGTTACTATAGTTGGTAATCCAACACTTTCTGAAGTCAAAATCATAATGATTGGCGTTCGGAATAACGGAAAAGTATCTAAATCGGGCGAAGTTTGGGTAAATGAATTACGTGTTACCGAGTTTAATGAAGAAGGAGGATGGGCGGGCAATGCCAATTTGAATATCACGCTTTCTGATTTAGGTTCGGTTAATTTAGCCGGAAGAAAAGAAACTGCAGGATTCGGAAGTATAGAACAAGGTATTATGGAACGAAGCATGGATGATTTTTATCAATATAATGTTTCGGCCAATGTCGAATTAGGAAAAATTTTCCCTGAAAAGACAAAAATTTCAATGCCGATGTATTATACTTATTCCGAACAAGTTACAAGTCCAAAATACAATCCGTTAGATCAGGATGTTTTATTGAAGGAAGCTTTAGACGCCGCCGGAAGTAAATCCGAAAGAGATTCTATCAATAGTTTTTCTCAAGACAAGATAACAACGAAAAGTATAAGTCTGAGCAACGTAAAAGTCGCGATTAAAAGCAAAAATCCGATGCCTTGGGATCCTGATAATTTCAGTTTGGGATATTCTTTCGCAGAAAATAAAAAGCAAGATCCATCCACTCAATACGAAAGGAATACAGATACCCGCTATACTTTCGGATATGGTTATTCTCCTTATGCCAAACCATATACTCCGTTTAAGGATATGAAAAGCAAAAAAGGTTCGACCAAATTACTCAGGGAATTTAGTTTGACTTATTTACCCAATAGCCTTACATTTAATTCCGAAATATCAAGAAATTATTACGAATTACAATTGAGGGATTTAAATAATCTCGGAGCCGCGAGTGTAATACCTGCTTCTTTCCGAGAAGATTTTTACTGGAACAGGAATGCCGGATTGCAATGGAGTTTGACTAAAAACTTGAATTTTAGTCTTCAAACCGGGACTCAAGCTCGTATCGATGCTCCTCACGTACAGGTAAATAAGGAAATGAATTACGGAGAATATGAAATATGGAAAGACGCTGTTTGGAAAAGTATAACAGATTTTGGAACGCCTTTGTCGTATGCCCAAACGTTTAACGCTACATACAACCTGCCTTTCCGCTCGATTCCCGCGCTGGATTTCCTTTCGGCAAGCCTAACGTATAACGCGATATATAACTGGGACAAAGGAGCTGAAATGGAGGAAAGCGATTTGGAATTCGGCAACGTCGTAACTAACGAACGGACATTTTCTATCAATAATGTAAATTTCAACTTATTGAATTTATATAATAAGTCGGAATACCTGAAAAAAGTGAACCAAAAATTTGTCATGAAACGTCCTTCTACAACGGCAAACGCTCCGACTAAAAAAACAACAGATCCTAATAATAAACCTGAAAGTAAAGCTCCGGTTAAGAAAGAACGGAAAAAATATGAAGGAACTGTAAACTTGAATGTCGATTCGGCGACAATCGTAGCGCATCAATTGAATAATAGACGCCTTCGTATTACGGCCCGTAGTGAAGATGGAAAATTATACGAATTAAAATACAAAGCCATAGACAATAATTCGATTAAAATATCGAATAAAGATACGGTCGCGCTGAAACTGACAATTTCCCAATTACCTCCTTTAGAAGAAACAACATGGTATAAAGTCGGTCAAATCGCCGCTCGCGGAGCGATGATGATACGTTCGGCCGGATTTACTTACAGCTTAAAGGATGGGCTTAATTTGCCTAATTTCCGTCCCAACGTTGGTGATGCTTTCGGACAAGGAAGAACGGATTTCGGTACTGCTCCCGGACTTGATTTCGCTTTCGGTTTTACCGACGAAGATTATATCGGCACAGCTTTAGAACGGGATTGGCTGATTGTTGGAAATGAGAATAACATCCTTCCTGCAATGTTTAACGAAACCGAAACGTTTACTTTCAAAGCGAGTCTCGAACCGTTTGTCGGTTGTAAAATAGATTTGAACGCCAAACGTTTGAATACCGACAGGCATGAATTTTATATCTATAGTACAAATGGAGATATGACAAGGAACTTGAGCGGAATGTTTGAAATAACGACAATCGCTATCGGAACATCGTTCGAAAATAGCAAGGCGGAAAACGGATATTATTCAAAAGCGTTCGAAACATTCTTGTCTAACAGGCAGGTTATCAGGGATAGGCTTTATAGTTCGTATCAAAATACACATTATCCTGATGCCGGATTTATTGCTGATAAATCTCAATTTGCGAACAAACCTTTCGACGCTGCGAACGGAGATGTAAGTATAAATTCATCAGATGTGTTAGTGCCCGCGTTTATTGCCGCCTATACAGGTAAAGATCCGAACAAAGTAGCTTTAACGGCGTTTCCTTCTTTGAAAAGTATTTTGCCTAACTGGAAAATTACATACGAAGGATTGATGCAATTAGGATTTATAAATCAGCATTTTAAGAATTTTATCTTGTCGCACGACTATCAGTGCCGTTATATGGTGGGAACTTTTGCCTCGTATCAAAGTTGGGTGCAATCGGATGTCGATGGCTTGGGATTCATCGAAAATGTATTGAACGGAAATCCTACCCCGTCTTCCCCTTACGATATTTCCGCCGCAAGCATTAATGAATCTTTCAATCCGTTGATTGGTATGAATGCCACATTCAAAAACAACATGTCGCTAAAAATGGAGATGAAAAATACGCGCATCGTTAATTTGAATATTTCATCTTATCAAATAGTGGAGTCAACATCTGATAATTTTATTATAGGATTAGGATATAAATTGACAGAATTTAATAAAGTGTTGAAAATGAAATCCAAGCCCGGATTCAGTAACGACCTTACGGTTTCGGCCGATTTTTCTTATCAACGGATGCAGGCTTTAATAAGGAAAATACAAGAAATGTTTACTCAGGGAACAAGTGGAAACGCTCAAACTTCGATTAAAATAACGGCGGATTATAATCTTAGTCGCATGCTTACTGTTCAAGCTTTCTTCGACAGGACAATGAGTGAACCTTTAGTTTCGGCGACTGCTTATCCTAATTCGAAATCAAGTTTTGGTATTAATTTGAAATTGAAATTATCAAGATAATGAAACCTATTTTTTACTTCTTATTTTTCATTCTTCATTCCTCATTCCTCATTTTTTACTCCAACGCCCAATCATATCGAACAGATATTTTTTCGCCTTCGATTAAAACTCTACAGGTAAATGCCGGTAACGATTGGCTTAAAGATCCCGTCATTCAAATAAAAGGACAAGAATTTGTAGCCATTAGCTTCGATGAAATGTCGGTCGACCAAAGTCGTTACACTTATTCGATAACACATTGTAATGCCGACTGGACAAAATCTTCGCTTTCTCCGGGCGAATACATGACCGGTTTTCAGAATCAATTATTAGACAATTATACCACTTCGTTTAATACAACAGTAGATTATACGCATTATAAACTTTTTTTGCCGAATGATGATGTCGATTTTCTTGTTTCGGGAAATTATGTCGTACATATATCGAAAGAAGGGCATGAAGATAAACCTGTGTTGGCTGCCTGTTTTTCTGTTTCCGAACCGGAACAAATCAAAACACAAATGAAAATAACGTCTAATACGGATATCGATTTTAACAAAGACCATCAACAATTGAGCATTGAAGTTAATTACCAAACCAATATGTTTTCCGCTTTGCAGGAATTAAAAATATATGCCATGCAGAACGATCGCCGTGATACGCGGGTTTTACTTACGGCTCCAAGTGGTTTTCAACCCGGTAAAATAACTTTTGAACATAACAGGAACCTGATATTCGAAGCCGGAAACGAATACCGCCGTTTCGAGTCGGTTTCTACTCAATACAACGGATTGAATATCCAAACTATCAGGTATTACAATCCATATTACCACGAAACTTTATTTCCCGATGATTTTAGGAGCAGTAAGTCGTATCTTTATGACGAAGATCAGGATGGAAAATTTTATATCCGGGCGAATGGAGCCAACGACTTTGATATAGAATCAGACTATGTTTTTGTCCATTTCTCCGTTCCCTGCGAACGGCCTTTCCTCGAAAATATTTATATTTTAAGCGAAGCGTTTCATAATATTTTGGACGAACGGAGTAAAATGACTTATAACAATGAAAGTAAAGCGTATGAAAAATCTGTTTTATTGAAACAAGGTTTATACAACTACATGTATGTAAGCAAGAAAAATAACGCTTCTTCGGCCACAACGTCTTTAATAGAAGGTAATTATTATCAGGCAGAAAACAAATACACTATCATGGTCTATCATCGTCCTCCGGGTGGGCGCTATGACAGATTAGTTAGTGTACATTCGCTCTGATTTCCTTACTTATCAAATGCGATTCTTTCTCCTCTACAATAAAGTTATTGTAAATACTTTAAAAATAAATAAATATACGATATTATTCACTTTTAAAATTTAACATACTGATAATTAGTATTTTAAAAGTATTATATATACATTTATTTGTTTTAACGGGTGTTAATTTTCATTACCTCTGAAGTTAACTTTGCAATGATTTATTAAATAAAAGATTCCGTTTTGCATAAAATAGGTTTATGTTTTATCTTTAATCAAAATCATTTTTAATCAAAAACTTACACACTGTTTTATTAGATTTTATTTTTAGAAAAAGTTTAAACTTTATCAATCAAGGCTTAATTCTCTGTGACAGACTAATAAGCCTTTTTTTAATTTATAACATCCAAATTAATTCACTACCTTTGTACCCGCTAAATAAAATTATTTATTGATTATCCGGTTATTTCCTAAATACGTTGTCATTCCGTGCTTGACACGGAATTTTATATCTAAAATCTACGTATTCCGTGGGCATATACTAACAAATTAATATAAACTTATAACTTTATAAAAATGACTAAAAAGAAAGCGTTATTGGTAATCCTCGATGGTTGGGGAATAGGAGATCATCAAAAGAGAGATGTGATTTACAACACCGAAACTCCTTATTGGGATTATCTTTGGAATAATTTTCCTCACTCACAATTACAAGCTTCGGGTGAAAACGTAGGTTTGCCTGATGGACAAATGGGGAACTCAGAAGTTGGGCACTTGAATATAGGAGCGGGCAGGGTTGTTTATCAGGATTTGGTAAAAATCAATATCGCGTGCCGTGAAAATACGATTCTGGAAAATCCCGAAATCAAAGCGGCATATACTTATGCTAAAAAAAATAACAAAAAAATCCATTTGATGGGCTTGGTTTCAGACGGAGGTGTACATAGTTCATTGGAACATTTATTCAAATTGACCGATATTTCTAAAGTTTATGGAATTGATGAAACGTATGTTCATTGTTTTATGGACGGACGTGATACCGATCCGAAAAGTGGAAAAAATTTTATCGAAGCTTTAGAAAATCACCTGAAGCAATCGACAGGAAAAATCGCTTCAATTGTCGGGCGGTATTACGCGATGGATCGCGATAAACGTTGGGAACGTGTGAAAGAAGCTTATGATTTGATAGTAAATGGTATTGGAAAAACAACTGAAAATCCGGTAGCCGCGGTTCAGGATTCTTATGATGCCGGAGTTACCGATGAATTTATCAAACCGATTGTTTGCGTGGAAAATGGTAAACCTGTAGCAGTTATCGAAGAAGGAGATGTAGTAATTTTCTTCAATTACAGAAATGATCGCGCGAAAGAATTGACTATCGTTCTTACTCAGCAAGATATGCCTGAAACAGGAATGAAAACAATTCCTAACCTGCATTATTGTACGATGACTCCTTATGACCCGACATATAAAGGAATGCATATTTTATATGATAAAGACAATGTCGAAAATACCTTAGGAGAATATTTGTCGGGACTTGGATTGACTCAACTTCACATGGCGGAAACCGAAAAATACGCCCATGTTACTTTCTTTTTCAACGGAGGACGTGAAGAACCTTACAAAGGAGAAGAACGTATTCTTGTAGCGTCTCCTAAGGTGGCTACTTATGATTTAAAACCCGAAATGAGCGCCTACGAAGTAAAAGATAAATTAGTAGAAGCCATCAAAACCCAACAATTTGATTTCATTGTTGTGAATTATGCCAACGGAGATATGGTTGGACATACCGGCGTTTACGAAGCAATTGAAAAAGCGGTTAAAGCTGTCGATTCTTGTTTAAAGGAAACCATCGAAACAGCAATGGCAAATGGCTACGAATCAATTATTATTGCCGACCACGGAAATGCCGACTATGCTTTGAATGATGATGGTTCTCCAAACACAGCGCATTCATTAAATCCGGTTCCTTTTGTATTTGTTTCTGAAAATAAACCGGCAAATTTACAAAACGGAATCCTTGCGGATGTTGCTCCTTCCATATTGAAAATATTAGGATTGGAACAACCTAAAGACATGACAGGGAAAAATTTAATTCATTGAACTGATATGAATCCAATCAAAACAGCTTTAATCGGTTACGGTATGGCCGGACGTATATTTCATGCGCCATTTATTCATCTTATTCCGGGATTTGAATTATCTATGATTTCAACCTCTAATCCCGAAGCAGTCAAGTTGATAAAAGAACGTTATCCCGAAACTAAAGTTGTGCCGGATGTAAAACATATTTTGGAAGACAAGGAGATTGAATTGGTATTCGTCCTTACGCCTAACCAAACTCATTACGAATTGGTAAAGGCCTCATTGTTGGCCGGAAAAAACGTGGTGGTTGATAAACCTTTTACCGTCACAACCCGCGAAGCCGATGAACTAATTGAACTTTCAAAAAAACAGGGGAAATTACTGACTGTATACCAAAACAGGCGTTGGACTGCCGATTTTAAGACTGTCAAAAAAATCATATCAGAAGAAAAATTAGGACGAATTGTGGAATATACGGCTTGTTACGATCGTTATGTTCCTTTTATTCGTCCTAAAAAATGGAAAGAAGATTCCCTTCCAGCGTCAGGAGTATTGTATGATTTAGGTGCTCATTTAATTGATCAGGTCTTACAATTATTCGGAATGCCGGAAGAAATTTTCTGCAATCTTCGTTATCAACGGGAAAATACAAAAATAGATGACTATTTTAATTTAACGATGCTGTATCCCGATTTAATAGTCAATTTACATTCCGGAATGATTGTCAAAATTCCAGGTCCGAATTTTTTGATTCACGGAACAAAAGGTTCATTTATAAAATATGGATTAGATGTTCAGGAAGGCGATTCCGACAAAGGAAAAACACCCGACGCTGAAGATTGGGGAAGAGAACCTGAAAATCAGTGGGGAACATTGGTTGTAGATGAAAACGGACAAACGGTTACTTCTGTAATTGAAAGTGAAACAGGTTCTTATGGCGATTTTTTCCTCAATCTCCTTGATACCTTGCAAGGAAAAGAACCATTGGCAGTTCGCCCCGAAGAATCCCGGGATGCGATTCGTGTAATTGAAGCCGCGATTCAAAGCCATAAAGAAAAACGAAATATAAAACTTACATGAATCTAAAATATGCGGTTATAGGAGTCGGAGGTTTAGGCGGATATTACGGAGGACGATTAGCCAAAAATGCGAAAGATGTTCATTTTTTGTTTCATTCCGATTATGAAATCGTGAAAGAAAAAGGATTGAAAGTCGATTCCGTAAAAGGAAATTTTTATCTTCCTAAAGTAAACGCTTACAAAAATATTTCTGACATAGGGAAAGTCGACGTTGTTTTGATTTGCCTGAAAACAACCAATAATTATTTGTTGAAAGAAATGCTACCTCCTTTACTCCATGAAAGAACACTAATTTTATTGATGCAAAATGGCTTAGGGAACGAAGAAAAAGTTTCTTCCGACTTTCCTCAAATTCCGGTCGCGGGAGCATTGGCTTATACCTGTTCTTCTAAAATTGGCCCCGGACATATTTCTCACACTGATTTGGGAAGCGTGACAATCGCTCCCTATGTCAACTGTCAAACAGAAGTTTTAGAACAAGTAGTTCAAGATTTTGTGGAATCTGATGTAGATGCCACAATTTCTCAGAATTTATTAGAGATACGTTGGCGAAAATTGATATGGAATATTCCTTTCAATGGGATGAGTGTCGTCCTTAACACTACAACCAATAACTTAGTCAATAATTCTTCTTCTGAAAAACTATGTTATGATTTAATGCTTGAGGTTATACACGCGGCGAATGCTTGTGGCGTTTATCCTCCTTTGTCAGAGCATTTATCTGACGAAATGATGGAACTTACACGCAATATGGAACCTTATGCTCCAAGTATGAAATTAGACTATGATTTTAATCGTCAGATGGAAATCGAATATCTTTATACACATCCTCTTCAGGAAGCCCTGAAACATGGTTGTCACATGAAAAAAACAGAAATGTTGGAGGAACAATTAAAATTTTTATCTTCAGGAATAAAAAATAAACAATGAATCCCTCAACACTTATAGCACTTGTAACAATTGGCATCAGCATTTGGGCGTTTGGAAACAGAAATATTTTGAATAAATTCATATTATCGCCTTATGCCGTTGTTCAAGGAAAACAATGGTATCGAATATTCACCCACGCTTTCATTCATGCCGATTGGATGCATCTAATTTTCAATATGTTAGCATTGTGGTCGTTTGGGATCGCGGTGGAAAATTATTTTTCACAAATGACTGACTTGTGGATTCTGAATTTTTACCTGATGTATTTTGGCGCGATTTTTTGCTCATCAATCCCGGATTTAATAAAACAAAAAAATAATCCTTACTATTTAAGTTTGGGAGCTTCAGGAGGCGTTTCGGCAGTTGTTTTCGCAGCTATATTTTTTGATCCATGGAATCTTATTTATATATTTTTTCTTCCTTGTCCGGGAATTATTTTTGGTGTGTTATATTTGATTTATTCAAGTTATGCCGCGAAAAAAGGAGGAGGTAACATTAATCATGGAGCCCATTTCTATGGTTCTGTTTTCGGATTTATTTATCCGATGTTGATAGATCCAAGGGCTATTTTTCATTTTATTGAGAGAATAACACATCCTTCATTCTAAATCATGATATAGTCTTACAGGCACATAGGGTCACATAGAAAATTTAAGACATGGAGGTACGAAGAACATAGGGAATTATTATGAGAATAAAGATTTATAGAACAAAGAAGATAGATTTAGATTAAAAAGACTTTTAGACTCGTCTTTTAATTTTTGTTCTTTTGTCTAAAATCTTATGTGTTCTATCTGCCTTATGTGGTTTAAAAAATTCATATTGTTCTCGATTGTAAATTTAAACAATTACTAAATTTCAAAAATATTTTATGAAAACAGCAGAAATTCAAACAGAAAAAGGGATAATGAAAGTAGAATTTTTCGAGGCCGACGCTCCGGGAACAGTTGAAAATTTCATCAGTTTAGCAAAAGACGGCTTTTACGACGGATTGGCATTCCACAGGGTTATTCCTGAATTTGTAATACAAGGAGGATGCCCTAAAGGCGATGGAACAGGAGGCCCAGGCTATCAAATTGATTGTGAAACAAATGGAAATAATCAATACCACGATCGAGGAGTCCTTTCAATGGCCCATGCCGGAAGAAATACCGGAGGATCACAATTTTTTATTTGCCATAACCGCGAAAATACCAAACATTTAGATCGCCGCCACACAGTTTTTGGTAAAGTGATAGACGGATTAGACGTAATTGATTCAATCAAACAAGGAGATAAAATTTTAAAAATAATAGTAAACGATTGACTTTTTGTGTCAAATGCCAGAAAAAACGCTGTAGATTACAACAATTAATTTGTTTTTAATTTAAAATAACCATAATTTTTTATTAAAAACTTAATTTAATGCAAAAAAGTGTTATCTTCTGTAAATAAATACAAATTAATTGTTGTACCTTTGCGGGCGAAAGAAAAAAGAATAATTTTGAGGCGCTTGCTTTAATTTTAGATGTAATATTACAAGCTAAATAAATTGTTTGCCAACAAAATTAATCACACATTAACAATAAGATAATGCGTATTTGTTATTAGTTTCTTTCATTGCTTTACCTTATAGTATACACTAACTGGTAAAAATTTGAACATATTGTAAATGTTTCTATGTGTGACTTGTCTTTTGTTATTTTGAGAATTGAAGATGGGTTGATTCGCATGTAGAGAAAGATTGAGTCATTCCTTTCTTATTTATGCACACTTAAATGAGAAAGAAAAAAACTAATTTTCTTTTTTACTTCCAGTGAAATTTTGTTTGCAACTTTGGGGATGTAATCCGAAAAGGAGAACGAAAATAACATTAACACTAAATTTTAGGAAATTAAACATAACAATGCATGTTTTTTGAATATTACTTATATTATTTATATTATACATTTTTAGGATTTCCTTTTATTATAAGGATTGCTGTATTTTCCATTGCAATTTTTATTTTATTTTTTATAATCGCTTTGTTCAGTTTAGTATCAACAGGAAGGAAATATAAAAAGAAAGAAAAATTAAAGAAAAACTTGAATGAAAAATATGGAGATAAAATAAAAGAAATCCTTACTTCCAAGACTTTGTATTCTTTTTCTGATATTGATGAAGAACTAAAATGCAATGTTAAAGATCTCAAAGACATAGAAAAATCAATTATTACAAATATAATTCTTCAGGTACAAAACAAAGAAAATCCTGTAAATCGCAGTAATTACTTAAACGTTATAGACTATTTTGAAATTCGTAATTACTGGGAAAAACAGATAAAATCATCGAGAGTAGCGGAAAGAATGAGAGCACTTCGCAAGTTAGATGATCTTGATATGGAAGCTCCCGGATCAATTGTCAATGCCTTGACATATAACAGAAACCAATATGTAAGAAAAAGAGCCCGTTGTACGTATATGTATTTCAGTAAGAATGACCCATATAAATTCTTGGATAATAATTTCGACAAAACATTTAATGATGCGGACAGAATAAAAATACATTCTGTATTGGAACGTAGGACAAGAGAAGGTCTTCCTGCTTTCGGGCAATGGATTGAGAACTCCGAAAACGTTAAATTCCAATGTTTTTTGATTGATGAAATTAAATTATTTGACCAAAAACAAAGTGCTCCTTATTTGATGGGAGTATTGAAAAAAAATGATAATCAACTGAAAAAACATACCATTGACGCGTTGGGAGATTTGAAATATCAAGAAGTAGAAGACACTCTCATCGAAGAATATCCGTTGCAATCAAGAACTATACAAAGGGAAATTGTAGATACAATCAAAGAACTTGATACACATAAAGCGTTGCCGTTCTTAAAAAACGCTTACCAAAGTGCTCACGATAGCGAAACGGAAATAATTATCCTTAGAGCAATTTACAATTACGGAAATGAAGGAAAACATCTTTTTTACTCGTTGAAAGAAGATGCTACCGGCTTTTCCAGACTAATTTTCGAACACGTAAGCAATCCGTTGATTAAATAACTTAATCTCGTTTATTATGGCAGAAAATCTAATTCATTTTTTTCAATATCAAGTATTTTTTTATTCAACGCTTATTGTTTTGGGTTCTATAATGTTGACCACATTAGGATATATAGGCCTTAAAAAATATAAATGGAAATATACAAAAAAAGAGGAACAAGAATTGAAAAATTCTCCTTTTGCTCCCGGAATTTCGTTAGTTGCTCCGGCTTACAATGAAGAGTTAACGATTATTGCCAATATTAATTCGATGTTAACAATCGACTATCCATTGTTTGAAATCGTTATTATTAATGATGGTAGTAAAGACAAGACGTTGGAGTTAATGATTGAAGAATTCGATTTGGAGGAAACTCCGTTTGCTTATATTGAGCGAATAAAAACCAAACCATTTAAACGGATTTTTAAATCCAGAAACCCGAAATACGACAAATTAACTATTGTTGATAAAGAAAACGGGGGAACGAAAGCGGATGCCAGTAACGCGGGAATCAATGCCTCTAAATATCCATACTTCGTGTGTACTGATGTGGATTGTATTTTGTCGAAAGACATTTTATTAAAAATGATACAGCCATTTATGGATAGTTCCACTAAAGAGCAAGTAATTGCCGTAGGAGCTGTAATGAGAATGGCAAACAGCTTGGAGCTTAATGACCAAGGAGAAATTACACGTATACGTCCTCCCAAAGGATTTGTCCCTTGCTTTCAGGAAACAGAATATTTACGGTCTTATTTGATTAGTAAAATGGGATGGTCGGCTATTAATGCCGTGCCTAATGTTTCGGGAGGATTGGGAATGTTTGATAAATCGGTAGTAGTTGAAGCCGGAGGTTATGACCCGATTTCGCATGCTGAAGATATGGACATGACTTTGCGTATGATCGCGTACATGAGGGAATATGATAAAAAATATAGAATCGTACAAATTCCCGAAACTGTTTGTTGGACCGAAGGACCTCCCACCTTTTCGGTATTAAATAGCCAAAGAACCCGTTGGGCGCGCGGATTGATGCAGATCTTTATCGTTCACCGTAAGTTTCTTTTCAATAAAAGATATGGAAGACATGGCTTGATTCTGATGCCCTTCATATTTTTCTTTGAGTTTATGGCCCCTATCATTGAAGGTACGGGAGTCATATTCCTGATTTTTTCACTTTTTACCAAACAAGTGAATTTTAAAACCGCTTATGTTTTATTCTTTTTCTTGTACTTATTAGGAATAGCGGTATCTTCGTTAGCTATTTTATTCGACTTGAAAGTGAGAAAATTATATAAAACGACAAGAGAATATTTCAAATTAGTTCTCTTTTCATTAATAGAAGCTGTTTGTTATCACCCATTTATTGTATTTTTCAGTTGGAAAGGTTATATTGACTTCTTGTCAAGACAGAATTTTGAGTGGGGAGCGATGAAAAGACAAGGTATCGAACGAAGAAAAGAGGAAGTTGTAGAATAAAATATGACATATTTTAGTGTAAAATCACCAATCAATTCAAAAACATTATGTCTCTATTAAAAAATAAGAATATAACAAAAATATTACCACTCCTGACAATTATTACATTGCTGTTATTCAATGTAAACCACACGTTTGCACAATGGGAAATCAGATTGGATGACAGAGATAATTACGCTAAATCGGCATCCGACAGTTATGATAGGGGAGAATGGGAAGAAGGTAAAAAAACCGTTGATAAAGGATTGGAAAAATATCCGAAAGATTCCGATCTTAGAATGCTTCTCGGGAAGTATTACCATCAAAAAAAGAATTACGATAAAGCTCGTTATGAGTTGATAAAATCTTTGGAATACAACAAACACAATGTAAACGCTAAGCAAATATTAGTAAACGTAGAAGTTGAATCCGGAAGATATTCAAGCGCGATATGTTATGTAAATGAATTGTTGGAAGTCAATCCCTATTGGAAAGGATTATGGCGAAAAAAAATAGAAATTTACCGTTTGCAAGGAAACAATGTGGAAGCAAACCGGTTGTTGAAACGAATCAGCCAGATTTATCCCGAAGATAGTCAATTGAAATCAGACTACATATATTATACCGAACTAGAAATCAGTTCCAGGAAAAGCGAAGGAAAATTGGGAGAAGCTATCGAAATGGCAGCCGGATTAGCAGAAGAAAATCCCCGTAATGAAGATTTACATCTCGATTTGATAAACGCTTGCCTTAAATCAGGAGACTACGAAAGAGCTTTGGTATATACCGAAAAAGCGTTATACAACTTGCCAAACAGCACAAAGTTAATTGATAAAAAAACCGACATTCTCAGTTATCTCAACAGATATGATGAAGCCCTCGATTTCATACAACTAAAAATGAAAGACGGAGGAAATACCGGTCACTTACAACAACGATACAGCTATTTTTTGGAAGAAGCGGCGCGTCACCGGAAAAAATCCGATCCTTATGCTTTATACCTTCAAATTTATGAAAAAGACCCTAAAAACGATGAGGCCCTTAATTATATCGTTAGTACCGCGATATCCAGAGGATTATATGATGACGCTTTGATCGCTATAAAACAAGCCAAATCGGCAAGAGGAGAAACCAAAGCGCTATTGGTAAAAGAACAATTTGTCTACAAAAGTATGGGTGATTTGGCTAAAGCAGACCAAATAACCAATCGTTTGTATCAACTTTATCCCGAAGATACTGATATTAAAGAAGAATATTTGTATTACCGATTCAGACAGGCTAAAACCTGCATGGAAGAAGAACGTTACGATAGGGCCATTGCTCATTGGGAATATGTCGCGGAAAATTCGATGGAAGACGAAGAAATGAAAAAAACAGCCCTCATGTCTTCTTTCAATTGTTATAATTCGTTGGGAAAAACTCATGAAGCAATCGTTGCTTTAGATAAATTAAGTCAGGAATATCCGACAGAGTGGGAGTGGCTTGCTAAAAAAGCCGTTATCATGGGAAAACAAAAAAGATATATTGACGCTCTTGGACAATATGAAATGGCTTTGAGGCTTGTCCCTCCAACCGAATACAACAGAGTTTTGGATGGTTATGATGAATTGGCTACCGAATATACAAAAATATTGATTCAGGATTATAACCTGAAAGACGCTTTACAATTAACCGAACATTGGTTAGAAGTAAATCCCGAGAGTGAATTGGCACTTTCTTACGCTATAAATATTTCGTCTCAAATGAACGATCACGAACGTGTAATGAAATATGCCAATTGGAATTCCGAAAACAAAGAAGAAAGGAGCCTGTTTTTAGATATTAAATTAGCTCAGGCCTATAATCATTCGAAAGAATATGAAATGGCATACGATATGTTACATCCTCAGGTGATAAAAAATCCATATCACAAAGACTTGATAAATACATTTTCACAAACCAGTGAAGATTACGCGAAAGAACTAATGCAAAAAACCGAATATGACAAAACCATAACCGTATTGGATACAGCTCTTCATTATGACCCGAATAATAAATCGCTTAAATATTTCAAAGGACTTTATTACGAGAAAATTCATAATTTTGATTCGGCGTATTATTATCAAATGTTTTATCAGCCGTCTCCAATGGAAATGGAAGAATTTTCAGATCACATGATCTTCCTGAAAAATAAAACATATAAAAATCAAGTTGGATTTTTACATTTAAGAAGCCGATATGCCGAATCAGATGCTATAACAACCGTATCTTCGGTAGAATATATCCGTTCTGAACTGTACAATACTTATACGGGCCGGATGAATTATGCCGGACGTCCTGAAGGTACGGGTTTACAAGCTGAATTTGAATGGGGACATACATGGCATAAACTTGATAATATCAAAACTAGGTTGGGAGGTGGATATGGAACCCGGTTTTTCCCTTATTTCACACTCGGCGGCGCTGTTTCTAAAATGTTTAAACACGAATGGGAAGGAGAAGTCGGACTTAGTTACAGAAGAACATATAACGATCAAAATTTGTTAAATTTAACGCTGGGAGTTTCAAAAGAAATTGACCCATGGTGGTTGAACGCGAAATTTAATTCATTGATATTAGATGGTAAATGGTATTATAGCGTAGCTACGCAAGCCAGATATTATCTGTATGACCCGAAAAATTATATTTCCGCTACCGCGAGTTGTGGTTCTGCTCCGGATATAGACATTATCGAAAACGATTTGTATAATGCGTATTCAGTAACAAATTCAATGGTTGGATTAGGCTATTCCCGTTTATTGAGTAAAAGGGTTACTGCCGGAATTTTCGGCACATGGCACACTTATCCGTGGTATGCGATTAAATATACAGAAGAAGGAGACGCTTATTATTCAAAATATTATCGAAATTTATATAATTTATATCTTCAAGTACATGTCAGTTTCTAAACGGTTTCTTAAAATATTTTTATTTTTTTTCTTGGCATTATCTATGAATTCTTCCTGTGATACCACTTCTCCATGGGGATATAGTATTTTTTATGGAGATGGTTCTGTAAGCGAAAAATGGGGAGAATATCTATTTAAACACTTATCTAAGAGATCGAAAAAAGGAGAACGAATTGTTCTTCTTGCCGAAGAAAAACCTCAATACAGAAAAATAAAAGTAGAAGTCAATAAAAAACTCGGATATGATTATTGCATCGAACAAAGCGATGAACAACTTATATTAAAGGCCAAAAGCGAATCTACGATGCTGTGGCTCATTTATCAATTGATTAGTGATTTATCTGCAACAGACGATCGCATTGTCGCCAATGATTTACCTCCCGCTATTATCGAATTTAAACCTGTTTGCGCGAATTTTGATTTTGTTTACAGGGAACCTCATTTCCATCCGAATTTAGATATTGAATATGCTCCGATTATCGGAACGAATGAAATAGAAAAAGATTGGGGAATTTGGGGACACAATTTAGGAAGCGTTTTGCAAAAAGGTAGCGGTAATTACATTTACGCAAGGCAAAACGGAAATGTCGATATTAACCAATTCTGCTTTTCAAGTGAAGAATTATATCGTCAATTAGAAGAACATATTCATGATAATTTTGAAGAAAAAGGGAATACTACCCATCGGTTCATGATAATGCCTAACGATAATACCATCGCTTGTGATTGTGAGTTGTGTAAAGATCGTGGTAATACGCCTGGAAACGCGACTCCGGCTGTATCTTTCCTGATTAAACGCTTAGCTCAACGTTTTCCAAACCAAATATTCTTTACTTCCGCATACTTAACAACCAAATATCCGCCAAAAGACAGATGGCCGGATAATACTGGTATTATGATAAGTACCATCGATTTACCTAAGGGCGTAGCATTGGAAAATCAGAAAGAAATTGACCCATTTTTAACAACACTTGCAAATTGGAGAAAAGCTACTCAAAATATTTATATTTGGGATTACGCCTCTAATTTTGATGATTACCTTACTCCGATTCCTGTTTTATACGGATTGAAAAAACAATTGGCATTTTACAAAGAACATGGAGTAAAAGGTGTGTTTCTGAATGCCAGCGGATATGATTATACTCCTTTTGAAGACATGAAAACTTATGTTGCCGCCGCATTGATGATGGATTGTACTCTCTCTGTCGATGATTTATGTACAAAATATTTCAAACGTTTCTATCCTAAAGCGGGAGATGTGTTGTCTTCTTATTATCTTTCTTTAGAGAAAAAATTAGAAAAAACCAACCGTCCGTATAATATGTACGGAGGATTTAAAGAAGCGATGAAAAATTATTTGGATCCTGCCGATTTCGTTTCTTTTTTCAATTCAATAAAATCAATTATACCAACTGCCGGAGAAGATGAAAAGGAAAAATTGGAGAAAATGTATGCCGCGTTATGTTATACTCGATTACAAGTTGCTTATTATTTAAGAAACGGAGATTATGGGTACGTCAAAATCAATGACAAAGAATTGACATTGAATCCGGAAATAAAACCTGTTTTAGAAAAACTTTCTCAATATAAAGATTTCGGATTGAAAGGCTACAAAGAGGCTGGAGGAGAAATAGGTATATATTTGAATAACTGGAATAGAATTTTAGGTAAATTACCTTTCAAAAATTTATTATTGGACGAACCTATCAAATTACTGTCAAAACCAGATGAAGGATATCGGCAAATAGATGTGCTTGATAATGGCGTTTTAGGTTTCTTCAAAGAATATCACCAAGGTTGGATCCTTTCCAGTGACGATGATTTGGAAGTGCAATTCAGCGCTCAGAATCTGAAACAGGCAAAAAAAATTGTGATGACTTTTTTGATAAATGAAAGGCATCGCATCAATATACCAAGTAAAATAGAAATTTATAAGAACGGTTCTATTTATAAAGACTTAAAATACAAAGAAGAAGATTCGGAAATTGCTGTTTATGAAACAGATGTGGATTTTTCAAATGCAGAGTCAATTAAAATAAGGGCATATAGGAATAGAAATTCAATCGCGTGCGATGAAATTCAGATATACTAAATAATGATCAATAATGAGAAGCATTGTTTATAATTTTTCGGCGGTAATTGCATTCATTTTAATTCTATCGGCTTGTCGCTTTGAGGATAAAAAAACTACATTGGAAATTGTAGACCCCGAAAGACATTATTATCCTATCATACAAGGACAAATATTGGATATTCAATATAAAATAAAAAACACGGGAGCTCACCCTTTATTTATTTCCGATATCCTGACGTCTTGTGGTTGTATTGTAGTTGAAAAATCATCATTTAAAGCGTTACCTGCCGGAGGTGAAGGATTTATTATGATGAAATACGACAGTAATAAAAATATTGGAGTAGTTAAACATTACATAACCATTTACGCTAATCTTGAGCGCATGGAAAAAGTTGAAGTAACATTCGATGTCCATGTTGTTCCTGACGCGTTATATACCAAAGATTACGAAGAATTACATAAGGAATACAAAGAAAAACATGGAAATGAAAAAACCATGGTTGAGGGAGAAGAAAATAATTTAGGATATTACGTTGGAGAACCCTAAATAACACGAAATCCTAAATTTTCAAGGATAATCCGTTCATTTTCGTCCGCGTTTATAACTGTATAAGCGTGAAATTCCCGCGGATTGTCGTAATGTGTCCTCAAATATTCAAACATACCGGGAGAATTTCTCAACCTTTCGTCTTCATACAAAGGAGAAAAAGTAGTTAAAATCGCATTATCTATTTTGTTTCCGGGAAAAATATTCAAATCGATAACCGGATTAAAAGGCTGTTTTGGCTGTGTCTGTGAGTTTAAGTTTTCAATATTGACGTTAAATTCTTTCGAAATCGCCTCTAAACACATGCGCGTTCCATTAGCCTTGCCATCCGCCGAAAATCCGGCAAGATGAGGAGTCGCGATAATAGTTTCATTCAATAATTCAAGGGAAATATCCGGTTCGTTTTCCCAACAATCAATTATCATACCTTCTATCATACCTTCTTTTTTCGCGCGTAACAAATCTTGAGTATTGATTACCGCGCCTCGCGCGACATTGATAATATAAGGCTTTTTTTTCAGAGACCTAAAAAATGATTCATTAGCTAAATGGAATGTCGGATATTTTCCATTTTTTTCAAGCGGTACATGAAACGAGATAACATCACATTTCCCGGCGATT
Source organism: Bacteroidales bacterium (assembly GCA_031553755.1). GTDB lineage: Bacteria > Bacteroidota > Bacteroidia > Bacteroidales > Azobacteroidaceae > JAIRVZ01. The sequence goes on from JAVBKZ010000030.1 coordinate 24,579, forward strand.
GTTTTCAAATTCGTAAAGTCGTTATTTGCTTCTTTTTCAGCGCGTAGAGGATCGCATTTCAAATAATTTAATCCGTAAGCGCGATAAATATTTTCTACCGCTTTTCCTACATTTCCTACTCCTACTATTCCGAAAAGTAATTCTTTTAAATTAATCGACTTTCTACGAGACAACTCAATGAGAGAAGCTAACATGTATTGCGCGACCGAAACAGCATTGCATCCCGGACAATTCATCCATTTAATTCCGGATTCCTTACAATAATCAATGTCAATGTGATCAAATCCTATCGTAGTGCTTGCGATAAACTTAACGTTGGTTCCTTGCAATAATTCCTTTGTACATTTATTCGGGGTACGTACCATCAAAATATCCGCGTCTTTTATTTGTTCGCGAAAAAAATCCGGTACGGAAAGATATCTTACTTCCGCGAATTTTTCAGGGATTCCTTTTAGGAAAGGAATACTATCATCGGCAACAATTTTCATTCTTTCGTCAATGTTTTGAATAAAGTATCTAAATTGTCTGTTTCATGCGTAGGCATATCTGCGACAATATTTCCTTTATGAATAATAATTACGCGAGAGCAAATTGACTCGACTTCAGATAAAGTATGAGATGAAAAAAGTATTACCTTTTTCTTACCTAATTCCAAGAGAAGACCCTTTATTTCTTCGGTTTGATTGGGATCTAATCCGGATGTAGGTTCGTCTAAAATAAGTAAATCCGGATTATGTATGATTGCCTGGGCCAATCCGACCCTTTGTCTATACCCTTTTGACAATTGATTTATCGTTTTGCGCGCCTCTTTTTGTAATCCGGTCAATTCTATAACTTCTTTTATCCTTTCCTTTACGGTTCTTTTTTTTATGTATATTTTAGCGACATACTCCAAATATTCAGCGACATACATTTCTTCATAAAGCGGATTGTTTTCAGGTAAATATCCAATTTTAGACTTGGCTTCCAAATCATCTTCCGACATGTTAAATCCTTCAATCAAAACACATCCTGCGTCAGGAACAAGACAACCCGCGATGATTTTCATCGTAGTTGATTTTCCAGCGCCATTAGGCCCAAGTAATCCGATAATTTCACCTTTCGAAACATCAAAAGAAATATTATTCAACACTTGCTGATTTCCATATTTTTTTGACAAATTACTGACTTGTAAAAACATAAAAATTAATCTGATTGAAACTTGAAGAACAAAATTAGATAAAAAAAGAGTTGTAAGTTTTAATTTACAACTCTTTTTACCTGTACCCAGACCCGGGGTCGAACCGGGATGGAAGTGAATCCACTGGTGTTTGAGACCAGCGCGTCTACCGATTCCGCCATCTGGGCAGGCGTCTCATAAAGACGGGTGCAAAGTTACTACTATTTTTCGTATCTCCAAAATTATGCCCGTGTTTTTAATAAATCATATAATTTATTTCGTACTTTTGAACCTTATAATTTACAATTCTGCCATCTCAACATGTTTTTGATATGAAAGTTTGTTTTACCTCATTGTTTTTTTTACTGTCGTTCTATATCGGCTCCGCGCAAATTTTACAAGATAGTACTTATTTTTCCTCCCTAATCAGTCAGGTAGGAGAAATTCCTGAAATAAAGGTGAATACAAAAAAAATTACAGTTCCCATAGCACCTGCCGGATTCAAACTGCAATTTTCCGGCAGTGATAATCAACAGGTTATAGATAATGATGGAAATATCCACACTCCTCTTGTTTCGACTTGGGTCAATCTTTATTTTCAGTTGTCGGGGGCTAGTATAGATACTGTATTGGATATTACGGATAAATCCGTATTGATTCCCGGAAAATATAAGGATGAGGGTAAAAACAAAAAACCGGCCGTAATTCCGGCATTGAGGGAATGGTACGGATACGAAGGAATGTTCGAGTTACAAAAAAACATATCTATTGTTATTGATCCAAAAGATAAAGATACCCTTCAAAAAATAGCAAAAATATTTCAAAATGATCTGCTTCTATCTACCGGAATAAAACCCACGATCAAAACCGGAAAGCCTCAACCCGGAGATATTTTCCTTACCCTACAGGAAAAAGACAAAAGTATTGGTGATGAAGGTTATTATTTGAATGTAGATAAATTTATATCCATCAGTGCGTTACAATACAAAGGCCTGTTTTGGGGGACGCGTACGATCCTCCAGATTCTGGAACAAGATCCCAACCATAAATCCCTACCCAAAGGAATTACACGCGATTATCCGAAATATGAAGTCCGGGGATTTATGATTGATGTAGGAAGAAAGTTTTTTACGATTGATTTCCTCCGGGATTACGTGAAATTAATGTCGTATTACAAGATGAATAATTTCCAGATCCACCTGAATGATAATGGTTTTGATAAATATTTTCAGAAAGATTGGAATAAAACTTATGCCGCATTTCGGTTGGAAAATACCACCTACCCTAATTTGACTGCCAAGGATGGTTCATATAGCAAGCGGGAATTCATTGAACTACAGAAACTTGCGAATGATTACGCGGTTACTGTCATTCCTGAAATCGATGTTCCCGCGCATAGTCTTTCGTTTGCCCACGCGATTCCTGAAATCGGGAGCAAAGGTTATGGAATGGATCATTTAGATTTGCATAATCCTCTTACATACGAAGTTGTAGAGAATGTATTCAAGGAATATCTTCAAGGTACTGATCCGGTTTTCATCAATAAAGAAGTGCATATTGGTACGGACGAATACAACAAAAAAGAATCTGAGGCTTTCCGCGCTTTTACCGACCATTTTATTAGATACGTACAAAAATTTGGTAAAGATGTCAGGATTTGGGGCGCTCTTACCCACGCACAGGGAAAAACGCCGGTCACTTCCGAAAATGTAACCATGAATGCCTGGTATAATGGGTACGCGGATCCCAAAGAAATGAAAAAACAGGGGTACAAACTGGTCAGTACACCCGATGGATATTTGTACATCGTTCCAGCGGCCGGTTATTATTATGATTATCTGAACATTAAAATGTTATTCGACAACTGGGAGCCCATCAACGTAGGAAAAGTCAGATTTGCACCCGGTGATACAACTATTCGAGGAGGAATGTTTGCCGTTTGGAACGATATCGTAGGGAATGGCATTACAATGAAAGATGTCAATGATCGTGTATTTCCTGCCATTCAAGTACTTGCGCAAAAAATGTGGATGGGCAAAGACGAAAAACCGGATTATGAGAAATTTCATGAATTAACAGCTAAAACCGGCGAAGGTCCGGGGATAAACATTCGTGGAAAGTTGCCTGCTAACAATCAGAATCTTGTTTTTACATGCGATTTCGAAAAAATTGAAAATTCCGCAATAAACGTAAGTCTCCTCAAGGGATATACAGGAAATGCCATTTGGTTAAAAGGGGGTTCCAGTTACTATCAATTACCCTTTGTTGAAGCCGGATTCGACTATACGGTTTCTTTTCGGATTAACCCGGATGAAAATATTCCCGGAAGTATACTATTCAGTTCACCCAATGCGATTGTAAAAATTATGGACAACGGAAAACTCGGTTTTTCCCAGGAACAATACGACAACGATTTTGATTATACCCTTCCGGAAAAAGAATGGACCCATATCACGATAACCGGCACAAACAAAGGGACTTCCCTCTATGTAAATGGTAAATTGTACAAAAAATTATACGACGGACTGATTTTTTGGGAGGGAGTCGAAAAACCCAACAAAAAAATGCAAACATTATTTTTTCCATTGAAATGTATCGGGGATAAGAAAAATGCTTTCAAAGGTGGTATCGATGATATTTCGATATACAATATAGCATTCGATGAAGAAAAAATCCAACAATTATCAAAGAAATGAGTACGAATACAATTTTAAAAAGTGGATTAAAAGCGGATCTGGAATATTGCCTCCGGGCCATTAGCTATGATCGGTTGTTTATTCTGGTTGATGAAAACACACAGCGTGAGTGTCTGGAACTGCTGCTCGCGACAAAACTTGTTGACACAGCCCGGATAATCGTAATACCATCCGGAGAAAAAAATAAAAATATCGAAATCCTGGCGAAAGTTTGGGAATACTTGTCCTTGCATGAAGCTACCCGCCAATCGTTGTTAATCAATTTGGGAGGAGGCCTCTTAACCGACCTTGGAGGTTTCGCGGCAGCCACTTTCAAAAGAGGAATACAGTTCATCAATATCCCCACAACATTGTTATCAATGGTTGACGCGGCGGTCGGAGGTAAAACGGGAATCAATTTCCGGGGACTCAAGAATGAAATAGGGGCTTTTGCTCCTGCCGACTTTGTTTTGCTGGACACGGAATTCCTCAAATCCCTGAGTCATGAAAATATTTTATCAGGATATGCGGAAATGGTTAAGCACGCGTTGATCAGTTCAGATAAAAATCTACAGGATTTATTAGCATTTAATCTCAATGAAATCGACTATAATGATCTGTTGGAACTACTCGTTACATCCGTACGAATCAAGGAAAAAATAGTTGAAGAAGACCCCAAAGAAAAAGGAATCCGTAAAGCATTGAATCTGGGACACACTTTCGGACACGCGTTTGAAAGTTATTGCATTGAAACCGGAAAACCTGCATTACACGGTTATGCTGTCGCTTGGGGAATCGTATGCGAACTCTATCTCTCCTTTATGAAACTTGATTTCGACAAACAAAAACTCGTCAAAATAACCCATTTTATCAAGGAAAACTACGGCTCGCTAGCCTTTGATTGCAAAATTTATGATCGCCTTTATAGACTGATGCAACACGATAAAAAAAACGCAGATGCCAATACCATTAATTTTACTTTGCTAAATGATGTTGGTATTGTAAAAATCAATCAAACAGCCAGTAAAGAAGAAATTTTTGAAACGTTGGATTTTTATAGGGAATATCTTGGCTGATATGTATTTAGAAAGGATATCCTACCGCGAAATGCCATGCGAAATTTTCTCCGAAATTAGGATGTAGGACTGCCCAACGATCTTTTCCTTCTTTTTCGGGATTATATGCTTTCAATCCGGTATCGAACCTGACAAGGAAGAAGTCGAAATCCAAGCGAATTCCTAATCCATAACCTAAAGCGATTTCTTTATAAAATGAATCAAATTTGAATTGTCCGCCTTCTTGATTTTCGTAATTTCTTATAGTCCAAATATTTCCGGCATCAACATAAGCGGCTAATTCTAATTTCCAAAAGAATTTGGTACGGTATTCTAAATTTAAATCAAACCTGATATCTCCCGAATGGGCATAAAGAGCCGATTCTCCCGATTTTGACACATATTTTCCCGGACCTAAAGTTCGTACTTGCCAAGCCCTGACACTATTAGCACCACCCGAATAATATCTTTTTTCAAAAGGAATTCTTAAATCATTTCCATAAGGATACGCGATTCCGGTTCCCACACGCCAGGCAATGGAATTATGTTTATCTAAAAAACGTGTTTTAGAATAATCGAGATCTCCTTTTATATATTGAGCGTAAGGAATTCCAAAAAGTTCATACGATCCTGTTTTATTTTTCTGAACATCCAGTAACTCACACAATCCTGTAAGTAAATTTCCGGCAGATTCGACTGTCCCTCTTAAAGAATGGACATCGCGTTGTTTCCTGAATGGACTGAATGTAGAATGAGAATAAGTATATCCCATTCCTACAATGAACTGACTGGTATAACCAAATAAAATAGCGTCTTTATTTGGAAGATTGTCTATAAAAGACTGGGAAATTCTCGGCAAAAAGATATAATTTACATCCAACAGGCTAACTTGATGTTTTGCCATTTCGGAAGATCGCCCTTGCCATAAATATTTTAATCCTCCCGATACCAATATTCTGTCGTATTCAGGACGAGTTTGATAATTATATCCGAAATTAAATTCGGTTGATGTTCTCATACTTCTTCTGAAAGAATAACTTAAAAAAGGAAACATGAATTTTGGAAAACGAAGAGAAGTTTCGACTCCTAAGTCCAAATAATTTTGGGAAAAATCTTCCGAAATAGCTTCGTAAGCACTACGCAATCTAATATTAAAAATTTCAGAACCCCTGAAAAGATTTCTGTGCGAATATCCTACTGAAGAAGCGAAACCTAAATCGCCGGCTGAATTTGTTCCTTCGATAGAAAACGATACTGATTGTTTTTTCGCAGGCATTGTCAAGATATGGCAATTAAGGAAAGCGGTATCATTTCTCATTATTTCTTCATGACGAAGTTGAATATTTGTTAATGCCGGCAATCCGGAAAAAGCGGAATAAGTAGTTTCTTCTCTTACTTGTGAATAAAGCCTTCCCGGAGTGAGGTAATTATGAGCCATTAAAACACTTGGCCGGATAGATGGCAAATTTTTAGGAAAATAAATCGTATATTTTCCATTCACGACACTGTCTTTTACCATGTAATCTTCACCTTCTATAGCAACCCTCAAAGGATCGTAATCCGTATAAATATAGACTTGATTAATATAATATTTTTTGTGGGGAATTTCGGCAAAAATACCACTGGGAAGAATTTCCGGATAAAGATGTAATCTCATTCTTAAATCAACCGCGTTTGCGTTCAAAGCACTATCGGCATCATAAGTGATGTAATCTTTTTCAAAAGCATAATATCCTCTGTTTCTGAGCAAACTATTGATCCTATCACGCTCTTTATCGAGTAAATTTCTATCAAAAAGCATTCCCGATTCAACCAAAGGAGTTCTTAAGGAAGTCTGTTCTCCAGGTACTTTTTCCGGTTTTCCATTGTTTTTATACAAATCATTCAATATAGCGGAGTCCGGAATTTCCACTCCATAATCACGGATCCGGTAAGGTTCATTTGTCTTGATCTGATATTTTATATTGACTTTTTTTCCTTTTTTTTCAGAACTTTCGTTCACTTCCGCGTTGATATATCCTTTATTTACAAAAAACTTTTTGAATTCCATCGCTGAATTATCAACCAAAGTCGAATCAAAAATAACGGGAGCCTCTCCCGCTTTTCGCAGTTGCCTACTCACCCAACCATTGCTGTTTTTCTTTGATAAATTGTAAATCCAAAGTTGAGTTTTGACTAATCCGAACATCCTGAAATTGGGAGATTGTTTCAAATAAGGGTTTAATTCCGGATAGCCATACTCGGGAACATCGGTTTCAATCTTTACATCGTTTAGTAAATATTCATTTTCAGGAACATACTTTACTGTATTGCAGGAAGAGAATATCCATGCAATAATTAAAATAAAAAGTAATATGTATGACCGGAAAATTAACAATCGAGACAACTATAATTGAATATATTTGCAAATGTAAGTGAAAATTTTGAAATTTGCAGGGAGCCTATAAATGAAATTTCTTTCAATATGTTAAGTAAAAATCAAATAAAATACGTCAAATCGTTATCACAGAAAAAATATAGGGATGAGAGCAATTGTTTCCTTGCGGAAGGAAATAAATTAGTAGCCGATTTACTTCTGTATTTCGAATGTGATTTACTCTTCTGCGAAGCTTCTTGGTTGGCTACTCAAGGAGACATTAAAACAGGGCAACTTGTAATAGCGGAAACGGGAGATGTAAGCAAAGTAAGCTTGATGAAAAATCCTCAACAAGTATTGGCTGTTTTTAAGAAAAAATATCACCCGTTGATAAATAGTGAATTGAAAGGGAAATTAAGTTTGGTATTAGATTGCATACAAGATCCCGGAAATTTGGGAACGATTATTCGTATTGCCGATTGGTTTGGAATCGAAAATATTATTTGCTCTCCGGATACGGCTGATATTTATAATCCGAAAACGATTCAAGCCACGATGGGCGCGTTGGCGAGAGTAAAGGTGCATTATACCGAACTTTCGGATTTTATGGAAAATAATAAAGCCCTTCCCATATATGGAACTTTTTTGGATGGCAAAAATATTTATAAAGAGCATTTAAGCCGGGAAGGATTATTGGTAATGGGGAACGAAGGAAACGGCATTTGTCCCGAAATAGAAAAATTTATTACGCGAAAACTATTCATTCCTAATTATCCTGCCGAAAACAAGACGTCAGAGTCGCTCAATGTCGCAATCGCGACCGCGGTTGTTTGTGCCGAATTCAGGAGAAGAGAAGTCTAAATCGGTAGTTAGTGTACTCAAAAACTCCGGTTCTTCAAAATTCCTTGTGTTGGTCAACGGGATATTGACACTGCTGTTGGCCGTTTTGTGTTTCACCCTCAACTTCACGCCTGAAGCATCGTAAAGATAACTCGTTTCCCCTTGTTGGAATTTTATCTCCCGCGGCAAATTTAATGAATTATAATCGATTTTGCGTATGTTTTTATTGAAATCAGTTTACGAAATATATCGTTACAAACGACTACTTGATACGAAGGCAATATAAACGCCACCAAAAATGCGGAGTACTCACTTTATTTTCTCATGATAATACTAAGTCTTTGCTTTTGCAAGGCAGAGCCTTGCTTCTAACCCGACAAAGGCAGAGCCTTTGCCGAGCCACTTAATTTACCAACCTACGCTGAACTGGGCTTTGCTTCCAACTCGAAGCGAAAGACGCTATGAGCCGGGGATGATATATGATATATAATCCGTGAATATCTGTGTTATCCGTGTAATTTGTGTGCTTAAAGTTTAGGACTTTTGAGATAGTTTCTATATCAACAAAATAGGGCATGCCTGATTTTCCAGACATACCCTATTTTATTAATTGTTATTGGTTTTTTTAAGGAGTTACCTCAATGACTAAATATTTAGTCAACGTCCAGAATTTTTTCGGATCTGAAATAACAAAAACAACTTTTCCTTTTTCATCTTTTGCCATAGAATATGTTTCCGCCGGATGTTTTGAAATCAATTTGGCTTTTTTAGCTTCCAACGGAATTGTTGTCAATGTTTGATAATCTTTTACCTTGATAAAATAATCTTTATTGAAATCTGTTCCTAATTGACCTTTGACCAAGATTTTTTGAGCTTTCAATTCATCGTCCGTTCCAAAGCAATAATAAACGGTGTTTATTGCCAAACTTTGTTCTTTGATAATTTGTGATTGACTTTCGGCATTCGCTTTCAAATCATCAACACTTGAAGAAAGGCGGGCTACACTTTCTCCGAGTTCGGCGATTTGAGCGTCTTTCTTCGCCAATTCGGCATGAAGAGTTGCCAATGTTTCTGTTTTTTCAGTCAATTCGATACGCATCCGTTCGATTGTTTTCTTCAACTGGGTAGATTGCAAATTCGAACTTTTCATTTGTTTTTCCAACTTGTCAATTTCCTCTTTGTTTTTCTGAAGCGTTTCTGTAATCAATTGCATATCTCCGGCGATGCGTTCCCTTGTCGTTGGAGTTAATTCTCCGCCTTTAGCCGATTGAACGGTCAAATAGTTTTCTGCTCCCTTGATACTTTGGAAATTATCTTCTACCATATTCAAAACGGAAAGCATTTCATCTAATTCGGCTCCGGTTTGTTCATGAGCGATTTTCAAAGAATCGTTTTCCGCTTTCAGCGCTTTGTATTCCGAAGAATTTTTTCCGCAAGAGGCAAGAAGCAAAGCGCATACCATTGTTCCTAATACTAACTTTTTCATACAATAAATAAAATATTAAATAAAAAATATTCAATCTGAATAACCACTAATTACTATAACAAATTCCCCTTTCGGTTCGTTCACTTGAAAGTGAGAAATTACTTCTGTCAATGTTCCCCGCACAGTTTGTTCATGCAACTTTGATATTTCCCTCGAAACAGAAACAAGCCTTTCTTCTCCCATATATTCTGCTAATTGTGTCAGTGTTTTCAACACCCTGAAAGGAGATTCATATAAAACAATCGTTCTTTTTTCGGAAGATAATTCTTTCAAACGCGTTTGCCTGCCTTTTTTTTGGGGAAGAAATCCTTCGAAACAAAAACGGTCGGTCGGAAAACCGGAATTGACTAAAGCCGGAATCAAAGCTGTGGCTCCGGGAAGACATTCTATTTCCACACCTGCCGCGACACAAGCCCTCACAAGCAAGAAACCGGGGTCGGAAATTCCGGGCGTTCCGGCATCCGATATCAACGCCACATTTTCTCCGCTTTGAATACATGAAACAATATGCGCCGTTGTCTGATGTTCGTTGAATTTATGATGCGATCGCATCTTATTTTGTATTTCGAAATGTTTCAACAAAAATCCGGAAGTACGGGTATCTTCGGCTAAAATCAAGTCGACTTCTTTCAATACGCGAACAGCCCTGAACGTCATATCTTCCAGATTACCAACGGGTGTGGGAACAAGATATAGTTTGCCCATTTTTCAGGAAAATCTTTTTTCAATAAAAGTTTTAAATTCTACAACTATTTCATCTTCAGGATTCCATTGTTGATTTTCCAAAAACAACAAAGTGTCTTGAAATGTTTCAAATTCGTTCAGAATTTTCATCACATTTTCCATTTCTTCTGCCGAGCCGTTGAATAATTCGCGTTGAAACCTGAATTTATCGTTTAAACTCATATACTTCTGTAAATCAGCAAGTATCAAATCTTCTTTTTTTATTTCGTTGAATAAGCTATTTTTTAATAATTCTTCTTCCGACGATGGAGTTAACTCATCCAATAATTCTTTCGTTTCAGTACTTATTTTTTCGGGTTCGATGGCAGGTTCAAACTCCGCGATTTCATTTTCGGGTTTTACCTTAATTTCTTCTTCGGGAATAATCGAATTTGAAACATTCGATTTTTCAGCCAATCCGGTAGTTTCCAGAAAAGACACTTTATTCGCGATAAAATGTTCTTCCATAATTTTCAATTGCCCTTGCTCCATGTAATGAAGCGTATTGGCCAAATCCCGGATAATATCGTAAGAAAGACTAAAAAAGGAAAGCGGAAGGAGTTCTGACTTTCTTGCCTGACGAAATTGTTCTTCAAGCGTTTGAATTTGTTCAAGCGATTGTTCTATTTCTTTCTTGAAAAGCATAATGAAAAACATTCTAATTCAATTACAAATGTACGTGATAATTTTTGAACTTAAATAAATTTCAGGGTTTTTAGATTACTTTTGTAAGAAATTTAATTTTCTTACAAAATATTTATGGAACAAAATAAAAAACCGTTGATATTGATTACAAATGATGATGGAATTCAGGCGAAAGGCATTCAAAGCCTGATAGAAGCAATCAGACCTTTAGGTGAATTGATTGTTTTAGCTCCCGATGGAACACGTTCAGGAATGTCGAGCGCCATCACTTCTCATTTGCCCTTACGCGTATTTCAATCGCGACAAGAAGAAGACCTGACGGTTTACGCGAGCAACGGTACTCCTGTCGATTGTGTGAAATTAGCGATTAATGAGATTTTAGACCGGACTCCCGATTTGGTTATTTCGGGAATCAATCATGGTTCGAATTCTTCTATTTGTGTGGTTTATTCCGGAACAATGGGAGCCGCTTTAGAAGGATGTATTTGGGGCGTTCCCTCTTTTGGTATTTCCTTAACAGACCATTCATCGGATGCCGATTTTACCGAAGCTGTTAAATACGCGAAAATTGTAGCCGAAAAAATACTGAAAGAAGGTTTGCCGCAAGGAGTATGCCTGAATGTAAATATTCCTAATATCAAAGATATTAAAGGAATGAAAGTATGTACACAAACGTCGGGAAGATGGATTGCCGAATTCATGAAATCACAAGACGCTTTGGGAAAAGATATTTATTGGCTTACGGGAAAATTCGACAATCATAATCCTGACGACGAAGATTCGGATGAATGGGCTTTATCGAATGGTTATGTATCCATTGTTCCAAGTAAAATCGACTTAACAGCGTATCACGTAGTAAACCAATTGAAACATTGGGAAAGTTGATTATGAGAAAATTAACGGGATTTTTTTGCCTGTTAATTTGCTTTCTTCAAACAATTTCTTCCCAAAATAAATTTACAATCAGTGGATTTGTAAGGGATAGTTTGAATACTGAAAATTTGATTGGCGCTTCAGTTTACAATAAAAACAATCAACGGGGAACCTCAACCAATATTTATGGTTTTTATAGCCTGACTTTATCCGGAGGTGATGTGGATATAATCTATTCTTATGTGGGTTATAGTACAAAACAAATATCTTTTAGATTGACTAAAGATACAATTATCAATGTGAATTTGTCGGGTACGAATTTGCTGCAAGAAACCGTAATTACAGGCAGAAGAGCGGAAGAGTCGCAAGATAAAACTCAAATGAGTAATATTAGCGTTCCGATTGCGCAAGTGAAAGCTTTACCGGCTTTTTTAGGAGAAGTCGACCTGATAAAAGTCCTCCAATTGATGCCCGGAGTGCAATCGGGAGGAGAAGGTACAACCGGACTTTATGTGAGAGGAGGCGGTCCCGACCAAAACCTGATCCTACTCGATGGAGTTCCTGTTTATAACGTTTCGCATTTATTTGGTTTTTTTTCCGTTTTTAACGCGGATGCCATTAATAATGTTGAATTAATAAAAGGTGGATTTCCGGCTCGTTATGGAGGAAGGACTTCTTCTGTTGTAGACATTAATATGAAAGAAGGAAATGCCAAAGAATTTCACGGAGAAGGCGCTATTGGTTTGATATCTGCCAAATTAACATTAGAAGGCCCGATTTGGAAAGATCATACTTCTTTTATTGTTTCGGGAAGAAGAACTTACGTCGACCTGTTGGCGCAACCTTTTATCAATCAAATGAATGAAGGCAATTCAGAAGAAAATATTTCCACCGGATATTATTTTTACGACCTCACAGCCAAAATCAATCATCGTTTTTCTGATAAAGACCGTCTTTATTTAAGCGCTTACATGGGTCGAGATAAGTTTTATTTGGATGATGATTTTGAAAGTTACAATGAAAAGTCATACAACAAGTCGCGTATCAAATGGGGAAACATCACTTCCTCCCTGCGATGGAACCGTATTTTCACCAACCAATTATTCGGAAATACAACGGTAACTTATAGTCGTTTCCTGTTTAATACCGGTTTTGACTGGAAAAAATACTGGTATGACGATTATTCAAAAAAAAATAATATTGAGTCTTACCAGATAGACTATAATTCAAGCATAGAAGATTGGAGTGGAAAAATTTCATTCGATTATATCCCTTCACCCGATCATTATATACGTTCGGGAGCATCTGTTATTAACCATTTATTTCAACCGGGAATTACCACGTTTGCCGAATCAACGATGGCGATTGACACAACTATGGGAGCTTCAAGACTTTTTACGAATGAATTTGATTTGTATGCTGAAGATGATTTTAACGTGACAGATAAATTGAGAATTAACGCGGGAGTTCATTGGTCGGGGTTTTCGGTCAAAAATGAATTTTTTAATTATTTACAACCTCGCGTTACCGCCCGCTACTTACTCTCAAATAAATTAGCCGTCAAAGCGTCTTACGCGCGGATGGCGCAATATGTGCATTTACTTACTAATTCGGGAGTTAGTCTTCCGACCGATCTTTGGATTCCTTCAACCGATGCGCTAAAACCTCAATTGTCGGATCAGGTTACACTTGGATTGACAAATAATTTCAATAAAACTTATGAAGCAAGCATTGAAGGTTATTACAAAACCATGGATAACGTGATAGAATACCGTGAAGGCGCCTCGTTTTTTAATTTAGATACTAAATGGGAAAATAAAATCTTGCAAGGAAAAGGTGAAAGTTACGGAATGGAAATATTCGGAGAGAAAAAAAAAGGAAAACTTACCGGATGGATAGGGTATACTTTATCGTGGACAAACCGGACTTTTGATTTACTGAACGGAGGAAAAACATTTCCCTACAAATACGACAGAAGGCACGATTTGAGTGTAGTCGCTATCTATCAACCCAGTAAACGAATCGAATTATCAGGAACCTGGGTGTTTGGTTCGGGAAACGCGATAACCATTCCAACCGCCGAATTTTCAGGCAGGACTCCCTTTATGCCTTTGGATGTCGACGTCGATGCCAAATCTTATGCCGAACGAAACAGTTACCGGATGGCTCCTTATCATCGTTTGGATTTCGGAATTAGCTTTATTAAGAAAACCCGTTGGGGAGAAAGACGTTGGATTATAGGCCTTTATAATACGTATAACCGCCAAAATCCATTCTATATCGATGTAGAAACCAGAGAAATATTTGACCCGAAAACAGGAGAAACAATCGAGAAAAACAATTTCGTACAATATAGCCTTTTCCCAATTATTCCATCCGTAAGTTATCACTTTAAGTTTTAACAATTTATGAAACAAATAGTAAATTTTTCAGTTATCGTTTTTATTCTTTCATTCTTTTTTTCTTGTAGTGATTTTATCAAGAAAGACATTGAAATAGAAATGGCGGATAACACTTCGAAATTGGTAGTTTTTGCCGGATTGGAAGATGATTTGTTTTATGTATATCTCAACCTGAGTAATCCGATATCAACGAAAAAAACTTCACTCAAAAGTTCGGTCAAAGACGCTAAAGTAAAACTTTTTGAAGAAGATAAATTGTTATTTGAAATCACAGAACCCGATGATTTTTTTTACGATCCGGTTGGAGCGGGCTATGATATAAAATACGATGCTCCTTATCGTTTCAATTTGTATCCCTATGCTGTGAGAAAAGATGTAAAAATTACTTCTGGGAAAAATTATCGTATAGAAGTTTCTTTAAACGGCTATTCTACTGTAACCTCTACGGTTACCGCTCCGGAAACGATTGATATTGAAGATATTACTTTAACAACATCTTCTGTCATCCGGCCTAATCGAAACAGAATTGCTTATGCCGAAAATTTACAACCAAATTACATGCAAAGTGATGAATTTTTTCAATTAGATATCAATTTGAATGATAATCCGTCTCAAAAAGATTATTATTTGATAGAAGCGTTTGAAGTCCAATCTTCAAATAAAACGATTGCCGATTTTTACGCCAACACATCGAATGTTCAACGGTTGGCAATTGCTACTACAGATAGAATGTTGATACGTGAAAATCCGATAATAACAGCCAGTGAGTCGCTGAGTGATCCTGAAAAAAACACCTTTGTATTCGGACAATTGGTTTTAAGTGATTTAAGTTTTCAAGGAAAAAAACAAAATATGAAACTATTGATGTCTCCGGGATTAGTAAAACAAGATAATAGTTGCGAGCGTTTGGAAAAAATGGGATATAATCCTGAATATATTAAACATATAGATTATCGTTTAGTGGTTGTTGTAAAACATATTTGTCCGGATTCGTATGAATTTTACAAGACATTTATTTCACAAAGCGAAGAATTAGGGTTTTTTACAGAGCCGGTAAGTACATTCTCTAATATCAATGGAGGTTACGGTTGTTTTACCGTGTCATCCACAAAACAATTTACATTGCAAGAGTACGGAATTTGTTATCTTGAATGGTAAAATCCACAAACTAAAGTATCTTTGTTTATTATTTTTTATTGACTTGATTATTGATGAAATACTATTTAATAGCGGGAGAAGCATCGGGCGATTTGCACGCGTCTAATTTGATGAAATCTTTGAAAAAAATCGACAAAGAAGCCGATTTCCGTTTCTTTGGAGGAGATTTGATGCGAAATGTCGGTGGATTTTTAGTCAAACATTACCGCGAAATGGCTTATATGGGATTTATTCCCGTATTGATGAATCTTCGTACAATATTTAAAAATATGGATTTGTGCGAAAAAGACATTGCCCGCTATCAACCCGATGTAGTGATTTTAATAGACTATCCGGGGTTCAATCTGAAAATAGCCAAATATGTAAAAACAAAACTCAACATTCCGGTCTATTACTATATATCGCCTAAAATATGGGCTTGGAAAGAATACAGGATCAAAGATATCCGCAAGTATGTCGACAAAATGTTATCTATCCTGCCTTTTGAAGTCCCATTTTATAAAAAACATAATTATGCGATAGATTATGTGGGAAATCCGACGGTCGACGCTATTTCCAACCGTGAATTTGCCGAAGAAACTTTTGAGGAATTTATAAAAGCCAACGATTTGTCGGGAAAGCCCATAATTGCTCTTCTAGCCGGCAGCCGTAAACAAGAAATCAAAGACAATTTACCTACGATGTTGGAAGTAGTCGCTCAATTCCGCGATCATCAAATTGTTATAGCGGGAGCTCCGGGAATACTTCCTGATTACTATAAAATTTACATTCAGGAATGGGATGTAAAAATTGTATTCGGGCAAACTTATCGTTTATTGGCGCAATCAAAAGCCGCTTTGGTTACTTCCGGAACAGCCACTTTAGAAACCGGATTGTTGAGAATTCCTCAAGTTGTATGCTATAAAACTCCGGCGAAATATTTTGTTTCTTTTGTTTTCGATTATTTTTTTAAGATAAAATATATATCCTTAATCAATTTAATAGCGAATAAAACTGTTGTAAAAGAATTATTCGCTAAACATTTTTCAAAGAAAACAATAGGACAAGAATTGTCTCAATTGCTTCACAATACAAGCTACAGGGAAAATATGATAAAAGAATATGACGAAATTATAAAAATTCTCGGCAAACCGGGCGCTTCCGATCAGGCGGCGGAAGTTGTAATTCGCTCCCTGAATTAATCTTCTTCCTTATACCAACTCGAATACATCAAATAATTGCGTGCTATCCGTTGATTGATTTCTTTTGATTGTTCCGGATCTACTTTCTTTACGAATTTGGCGGGAATTCCGGCATAAATACTTCCGGCTTCAACTTGTGTTCCGGTCAACACGACCGAACCTGCCGCGATAATGGCTCCTTCTCCGATAACAGCGTGATCTAACACAACTGCGTTGATCCCAATTAATGCTCCGTTTTCGATTTTCGCCCCATGAATAGTAACATTATGACCGATAGAAACATCATCTCCAATTTCCGTTACCGATTTTTCGTAAAGCGTATGAATCACAGTTCCATCCTGGATATTTACCCGGTTGCCTATTCTGATCGAATTTACATCACCCCTTAATACCGCGTTATACCAAATGCTACAATCATCTCCTATAACGACATCTCCTATAATCGTAGCATTTTCGGCTAAAAATACATTTTTTCCTATTTGAGGAATAAATCCCCTCAATGGTTTGATTAGAGCCATATCAATTATTTTATTTTATGAATCAGATTATTATAAAAACAAGATTTAATCATATTCGGTTCTTATAAGCTACAAAGATACAGTTTATTTCAATTGCCGTTTAAACTGACAGCAATGAAAATAACTTCCTGTAACTCCGCTTAACTCCCTCTAACTCTTTAGTATTTTCTATTATTTTCCTGAATTTTGTAAAAAATTAATTAAAATATAAGTGTTAAAATGAATTATTTGTTAACGAATGGTAATTATTTGTATTTGTAAAAACATTTATTCTTCAGGTTTGGAATTCCGCCGTACATTTGCATTGTAATTAAACGACACACACAGACAAAATAAAGATACACACACATTAAGAACAAAAAATTAAACACACAACAATTAAAAAATTAAACAACATGAACGCAACAATTAACAACAACAGCAACAACGAA